>JAUZRQ010000047.1 GCA_030950365.1 Candidatus Zhuqueibacterota bacterium
CAAAATAAGGTTTTGCGTTTCTTAAATTGGATTGATTAGCGAAATTTAAAATTCAAGAGGAGCCCACGTGAAGCAGATATTGATCTCTATTTATGTATTTTCATTATTTGCAGGTTGCCGCAATGATCAAAATTTAGAAGATCGTTTAATACGAAGGGCTGGGTATGAAAATACACACGCATTGTTAAAAATCGATGAAATCCGATTACAGGAAAATAAAAATAACATAATTGGGATTATTACTTCCATGCAAATTTCATCCAAGGGTGAAATTTTTATAAACGATGTTTCTTCTGCTAAAATACATGTTTATTCTCAAAGTGGAAAATTCTTGCGTAGTATAGGTTCGTTTGGTCAAGGGCCAGGAGAATTTGAAAGAAATGTAGAGATAAGATTATCATCCAACAAATTAGGAGTTTTGGATGTAGGGCTGAAAAGGATTAGCTTTTTTACAATGGATGGGAAATACCTTAATCTGATCAATTTGGCCGAAGACCCGGAAACTCTGTTCATTATGGGTAGGTTTGATTTTTCTCCAAACGAAAGAAGAATCTATGTTGAGGGAATTTCAAAAAAAGTAGAGCCGGATGAAATTTGTGATAAGTCATTTATTCTTGTGGCTTATAATAGCAGGTTAAGGCCGGTTACCCGTGGTGGAGAATTTGATCCATTTGCAAGAAAATTCTGTCATCAACATAACAAGAAGTCATTTGTACGGGTGGATTCTTCCGGAAATATTTATGTGCTTCCATACATGGTTCCAAGAGTTACAGTGTACTCGCCTCGTTTCGAAAGACTCAAAAGGATAAATTTTTATAACGAGTATTGGAAGCTCCCTTTTAGTGAATCTAACCCTTTTGATTATACGAATCCTCAAATTGCCCATTCGCGCGTTTTGGGTATGGAAATTGGCAAAATTACAGGCAATCTTTTCATTCATCACGGTTGGAAAGACTATGAAAAATCAACGAGAGGAAACGAGATTATTCATTTTTATCTGACCGTAATTGATTCGAAGGGGAATTTTTTAATAGGAGGGCATTCTTTACAGGTTCCCGGGCCAATAACAATAGATCATGATGAAAATATATATTTTCTTTTAGAAGATACTCCTGGCAACAGGATCATAGGAAAATTTAAAATAATCAAAAGAATTGCTGATTAAATTCAAAGGAGGATATTATGAAAAATTTGGACTTGCTTTTAAAATCGTTTTCACTAATACTGGCTGTTTTGATGATAGCCATTACCTTAAATTTTAATTCTTCCTCGGTATTGAATGCAGGTGGCTGTTGGTATGAGAACGAATTTTGTGATGATAATTGGATTTTTCCAGATCGATGCGAACCCCAAACGAATCCATCCACAAAAAGTTCATGCAATCGTTGTACATGCGGATACGAGGATCCGACCACAGAATAAAACATTTTGAATTCTATTGATGGAATCTTCCTTTGCCAAGATAGCAGCAGGCACCTTAAAATGTCTGCTGCTATTTTTTTCTTTGCCATTCCTCCATCTGCTTAATAGCCTTTTTTGTAAATCCAATTCATAATCCAAAATTAGGTTCACCCACTTCAAAAAAACCGCGTTAGCGGTGTCCTGTTTGTATCTGCCGGCAGGCCCCCCACATTGCCAACCGCGTAGCGGTGGCATATATCCTGACGGCTGGCGCTGCGCACCGCCGGTTTCATTGAAAAGATAGATTGCATCGACGAAACGAAACAATCTCTTTCCGGCGCACCGGGCGCATAAAGCCCACATCTCCATCCGGACGATTTTCTTTTGAAAACGACACATATGCGGATGAAGAGGTATAAAAATGTCTAAAGAAAAGGACTTTTTTATTTTTCGGTTAAAAGGCTCGCCACCACCTCCATGAAAAAGTACTCGCCCCACATCACCGACTCGTCCACGCCCCAGTTGTTGGGGCGGTGGTACACGCCATGGCGCAAAATGCCCTCGTAATTTGGATCGTGCGCTCCCAGGTAATCATCGCTGCAGAGGGTGGCCAGGATTTGCAGCGCGGCAGCGCGGTAATCCTGCCGCCGTTCGGCTTCGGGGATGCAACTCAGGCGCCAGAGACCGCCCGCAGCCACTGCCGCGGCCGAGCTGTCCGCCGGCTCGTTGGGAATGTCCGGCGCGCCGTAATCCCAGTACGGCACGCCGGAATCGGGCGTGTGGCGCAGATAAAAACCGGCGCAGCGCTCGGCGGTTTGTAAAAACAGGGGTTCGCCGGTGTACCGATACGCTTCGGCAAAGCCGTAAATCGCCCAGGCCAGGCCTCGCGACCAGCACGTGAACGGCGAGTACCCCTGCTGGGTGGAGAGATTGCGAAATTCGCCGGTTTCCGGGTTGAAAATGGCCTCATGGATCGCCGCCCCGTCCTGGTCCATGATCCGCGGCCCGTCCTTCATGATCAGGTATTCCTCGGTGGTGAAGGCATGCCGCACGGCCTTTTGGTACAGCGACTCGTCGCCGCCGAGCTGATGCGCCCGAAACAGCAGCCGGATGTTCATCATGATGTCGATGAACAGGGAATGCGGCCCGTTGAATGAATAGATGTACGGATCCGGGCCAGCATCCTGCCAGCGGAACGACTGTACCGTGGCCGCGGTAATGAGCCAGTCCGCGAGGCGGTCGCGCATGGGATCGTCTTTTTCGAGCAGTTCGTACCAGCGGTTGACCGTCGGCAGGAAAATAAAGCCCAGATCGTGCACGCTGCGGTCGAACTTGCGCGGCTCGAGGGCGCGGGTATATCTTTCGGCGCGTTCCCGCCAGCGCGGATCGTGCGTGCGCTCATAGGCCAGCCACATCATGCCGGCAAAAAATCCGGGACACCAGTCCGTCCACAGGGATGGGGGCCGGTACCAGCGGCCGTTTCGGGTGTGGATGGGCGCCGGCCGATCCGGCGGCCAGGCCTGCACCATGCGCTCGAGCTGGCGCAGCCCGAAGTCGAAGGCCCGTTCCAGTGCAGGTTTGAGAGAGGTCAGGCGAATCGAGTGATCGATGTGCATGGTTTGCCTCTATTGGTTTTGAAAGTTGGTTATGGTCATTCTCTCGCAGAGGCGCTGAGTTCGCAGAGGAGTTATTGCGTTTTAAAGATTTTTTGATTGTCTCAATTGATTGCTAAATGATTGTAGAACAAAACCCCGTAGACCCCGCCCCTTGTGGGCGGGAGACACATACCTGATTTCCGGACGGCTCTGCCATTTTTCCGGCTTTGGTGGAAATGACCGCACCGGGGGCCCAAAAACCGGCCCGCCCGGCGCCCCACGAGGGGGGCGCGACTACATGGCGATGAAACATGAAGGGATAAATCAAATTAAACCAAATTCTCGGCAGGGCGCCGGGATCGCAGTGGAAAATTGGTTGGCGGGCAGGGGCACCCACTGCTCTCCGCCGACTTGCTACCATGTGGCATCCTGCCGCTACGGCTACTTTGAGCGTTTCCACCGCCGGGCCAACATGGCAACGCGCCGCCCCAGGGCTTCGCCTTTTTGTAAAAAGCGCTGGCGCACGAGGGGACCGGCCTGTTTCTGTTGAAATGGCGGTTCCTCGGTCACGGCCGAAGCGCCGAAGGGCTGCTGCCAATTGGGCCCGCCCACCACGATCATGCCGAAAATGAGCATGGAGTGCAGCAAATTCACCTGCACCAGCTCTTCTCCGGCAGAAAGTCCGCCGCCGGTGACAAACGCCGCACCGAGTTTGTCTTTGAGCGGCGCGCCCTGAAACGGCCAGCGGTTGATGAAATGCTGCACCGCCGGCGCCACGTTGGCGTTGTACACCGGCGATCCCACGATGATCGCATCCGCGGCCAGCACATCCGCGGTCGCCACGCTGTCCACCGTACGCAATTTAACCTGCACGCCGGGCACGCTGCTGGCCCCCCGGTACACCGCCTCGGCCAGGGCGCGGGTGTGCCCTTTCTGGCTGTAATAGGCGATCAGCACCTGAACATCATTTTGTGAAAACGCCATCCGGGATACGGCCAACAACAGGCAAATCAAAAAAAGCATTTTTGATTTCATGATCTCCTCCGGAACTCAGATTGGCGGAACGACTTATGACCGACGCGGCAGCGAGCGGTAGATTTGCGCATATAGCGCGTCGCGGGGCACACAGCCGGTGGGAAATTGCCCCAGCTGGTTGTCCTTGCGGCGCATCAGCGCGGTGCAAAACGACACCGTGAGGCACACTCGCCGCGGATCGAGCCGGCCGTTTTCCAGCAGATCGGCGGCAAAATCGGGATAGGCCAGCGCCATGCGGCCCACGCCGACCAGGTCGATGCGCCGCCGGCGAAGATTGGCCTCGGCCGCATGCGGGAAAAATTGCCGCAGGTAGCTGTATCCCGTGCCCACGAACGTCGCGTTCGGCACAGCCTGTTTAACCGCAGCCGCCAGCCGGAAATGCCGGTCCACACCGATGAGCGGGTGCTCCGGAGTGGGGCGCATGTCCGGTGCCGGTTTCTCGAACGGCCGGCCGAGGTGCGGATTGTAATACGGGCTGCCCAGCGTCAAATTGAACAGGGTGACGCCGTGCTCCACCAGCGTCCGGATGAGCGCGATCGGCTCGCGCAGGTCCGGTTGGTGCGGGTGCGCCGGATCGATGCCGAAGCCGTTGCGGATGTCGGGCGTCCCGTTTGCCGCGGCATCCGGCGACACGCCGTCATACAAATTCACGCGCGTGGCGACGTGCAGGCCGGGTACCCGGTCGCGGATTTTGCGCACCACGTTGGTGATAAACCGGATGCGGTTCTCCCAGGGCCCGCCGTAAATGCCCGGGCGGGTGCGCGCACCGAGCAGTTCGTTCAATAAGTAAGTATGGCACTGTTTGATATCCACAAAATCGAAACCGGCCCGGTATGCGCGTGCGGCCGCCGCGACAAACCGGTCCTCAAGCCGCTTGAGGTCGTCATCCGAAATCAGCGGATAGTCCGCGGGGAGAGGCGCTTTCTGGTTGTTTTTGCGTAGGAAGGTCACGCGATCGATGAGAGGATCGTGCACGGCGAGTACCGGCCGTGGGTGACTCCACCGGCCGCTATGCGTAAGCTGCAGTCCGATCAGCAGGTCATCGGCGTTGCCAAAGCGCTCACGGTGCAACCGGCGCATGTCGTCCACCAAACGGGCAAACGTATCGGTCGCCCTGTCGTGCAGCCACAATTGCCGCGGATTGGCGCGGCCGTCTTCGGTGACGGCGGTGGCTTCGCACCAGATGAGTTTAGCGCCGCCGGTGGCGAAGCGGTGGTAGCGGCGAAAGGTGAGCTCGTCGGGCAGGCCGTCCGGCGTGCCGTCGCAACCTTCCATGGGATGAATCACCAGGGCGTTGCCGACGCGACGGTCCAACACAGCCACCGGCTCGAGCAGCATCCGTAATGATGCTTCAAATTCGACCGATAGATTCAAACGCCGCACTTCCCGGCGCAGCGCCTCCAGCGATTTGAAATGAAAATACCTCGACATATGAATTTGCAGTCCGCCTTCAAACAATGGCATTATGAAAATTGTCCGTTATAGCAAAGGGTACAAATCGAATGGCTGGCAGTCAAGAGAAAACCTCATATCTCGCCGTGGTGCCACTCAATTCTCAGCCGGTGCTGCCGATATTACAAAATTAGCAACTGCAATAAGTTCCACATTTCATTAAAAAAGCTTCACACGAGTGACTTCGTACCAAAATAAATAACATGGAACTAAATGAAGTCATAGCGGTTACATAGCGTGGCCGTGTTATTGAAACAAAATTGAAGGCCTATCAAAGCAAATTTCAATTGGCTGCAAAACCCTTTAACTGTTTTTTAATGAGTTAATCTGAGAAAAAACTTGACATTTTTATGGATTTGATTAATTTTGAGACGACAAGAAGTTTCAATGGCAAACAGACGGCAACGGGGCGATAAACCTGCCAGTTTTCGAGATTTAGCTGGTTGACTCTTTGCGGGAAGGAAAACGGTTTTTATGGGGCAAACCATGATGAAGCGTCGCACATTCAGCCTGGCTATCGGCATCATGCTTTTGGGTTGGATCTGGGCCTATGCCGGAGGGAAAATCACCAAATTCAACCTCGAACCCGGATTCAATCGGGTGATTATCAAATGGGAAGTGCAAAACGAAACCGGCGTGAAGGGCTACGAAATTCAGCGTAGTTTCAACAACAACGACTTTTCGAAGCTGGATTTTGTCAAAGCGAAAACCACTACCGAGCCGATCAAAAAATATCGATATGTTGATAAGACGGTGTTCAAAACCAGCACGGGCGGGCGCACGTTCTTCTACCGTCTGAAAATTGTCAATCAGGATGGTAGCTTCAGCTATTCGAAAGTCGAGCATGTCACTCCGACGGTATCCAGCGCCCGACAAACCTGGGGTATGATTAAAGCCATGTTCCGGTGATTTTTCGTAAAGTTTGAATTCCAACCCAGCACGGCCCCTCAAAGCCGTGCTTTTTTTTTGTTCTGCTTCCGAACTAATGCCTATTTAAGGCCAATCCCGTTGGTATAAATATCCCTCCATTCCGACGCCTGCATGAAGAAAGCAATAAAATCATCCTGATGTTTGGGAACTATTTGGCAGAATTATGCCTTCCCTGGATCGATAGTAAGCTATTGCCGGGAGGTGTTTTCTTCGTCGGGGGGTAGGGTGACCGTACCTGCTGCCCAACGCATTGGCTGCTGGGTTTGCATGGGTTGTAGGGAGATCAGTTGAAAATCCGCACCTAGCCCCGCCAGCATGTCGATGACGCTCTGATCTTTGGTGAAATAGAACAGTTGGTGCGTGCGCGCAAGCCGCAACAATATTTTTAACATGTTTTCCTGACGCTGCGCATCGGCATGCACCAGCGGATCATCCAAAAATAGTGGGATGGTATCGGTGCTGCGCGAAAAAAACTGAGTGAGCGCCGTGCGTAACAACAAAAACATCTGTTCTTGCGTGCCAAAACTCAATTGATACAATGGTACCAGGGTTCGTGCCACAGCGTGTGAGATTTTGATATCGAAGCTGGCGGGATCGATAAAAACCTGCTCGTAGCGGTGATCGGTAAGCTGTGCCAGATATCGGCCGATAATGTCCGCCAGTTCCGGGGCCAGACTCTGGTGCGTCTCCTGCGCCACTTCCGACAGGGTTTCGTAGGCCAGTTGCAGGGCCTGGCGTTTGCGCAGCAGTTCGTCCATCTCCTGCTGAAATATGGCCAGCTTTTCCTCCAGCTCGGAAAGATCGGGCAGCTTCGATTCGCGCTCGTTTACGCGCTCCTGCAGCGCCGCCAGCTCGATCTGCAATTGCTGGCGTTGGCCGCGCACTTCATCGAGCAACTGCTCGAGCTCTTTCTTCGGCGGCAGGTTGGTCACCGACTGCCGCTCGCTCACCGCCGATTCCAGCGCCTGCACCTTTTCATGCACCTGTTCGATGGTCTGGCCGCCGAGCATCTCCTGCTCCAGCGCGCTGATCTGATCCCATTCCTTCATCAGCGCATCGTATTTTTGTCCACGGGCCACGGCCTGAAAGAACGACTCCGCGTCCTGCTCGAGATTACCGGTCCAGCAATTGGCCGCCAGAAACAGAGTGCGCAGCCGTTCGTGAATGTCTTGCAGCCGCTGATCCTTGTCTGCCAGTTTTTTTTCAATTTCACTGATCTTTTGGTTCAGCTCATCAATGTAACGTCGGAGTTGCTGCCCGTGTCGCAGCATCTCGGCAATGCGAGCCAGGGTTTCGAGCGATAGCGTGCGGAATTGGAATGTCTTGAGCCATGGCTTGATTGCTTCCACCAGCTCTTGCTGTGCCTGTACATGCTGGAGGGCTTCTGCATTCAGTTCGCGGAATTTGCTGTACCGATTCGATATTTTGAGCAGCTCCTCGGCCCGATCCACGCCAAACTGGCTCAATACCTCGCGCAGCTCGTTCTGTTCCATTTGCAGGAGCTGCTGTTCGTAGTCGATGTTTCCTTCCCAGGTTCGGATGGACTTTTTGAACAGCAATTCGAAAATGAGCCACATGATGGCCAGCGGCGTGGCCAGGAAGCTCATCAGCTTCTGGGCGTCGGACATGGAATCCTGAAACGAAATTATATGATTGGGCAGCATCGACGAAATGGCCAGAAAGAACGAAATAAACAGCACCAATACCACCGCTATGCGGCCGAACATAAAATAGCGTCGCCGCTGCTCGATCTCCTGGCGTTGGCCATCGAGATCGGCCTGCTTTTCTTTCAGTTCGTTCTCACGATCCTGTAATGCCTCCAGCGCCTCAAATCCAATGGCATTCAGCTTGCTTTCGATCTCCGGTGCGATGCCCATTTCGTTCAGGCGCTTATGCAACGCTTTGCGTTCAGCCTCGATCTGATCCACAAACTGCTGCATCCGCTCCCAGCGGCGTTGCAATTCGAAGAATTGATTCAGGTCGTCGCGGGTCCAGAAATCCTGATCCGGTGGTAATGCGTCCAGATCGTAGCGTGCTTTTTTGAGTTCGCTTTGCAAATGACGCAGCTCTTCGTGCATGTGCTGGCGTTCCTCACGCAGTAGCTTGCGTTCTTGCATCAATTTTAGGACGACATCGCGGTTGGTCACCGGGATGTGTGGCTGTCGCTGAATCTGGTTGAGCTGCTGCTCCAGTTCCTGCTTGCGCACCGCCAACTTCTCATGTCGCTGAATCAGGTTCTGCAATTCCTGATAATCGCACAGCCGAACGTCGCGTTCGATCTCTGTCTCGCGCTGTTGCAGGCTCTCGATTTGCCCTTTTAAATGCTGAATTTTCAGATAATCGCTTTCCAGTTGCTTGGCCAGTGATTTTCGCTCCTCCAGCAGGGCTTCAGTTCGCTGAATATCCTGTCGCAATTCATAAATCGGACCGCTACGACTGCGGTCGGTACCCAGACTGCGGATGGCTTTGGACAGCCGATCCAGTGCCAACCGCGCGGATGCGTCTGAGGCGCCGCTGTCGATAAACCGCATCAGGTAATCGTTGATTTCTTTAGCATCGTCGTCACGCAGCACAGCCAGCTCGCCCTGCTTGAAGCAAGCCGTGGCCTCAAACACCCGGCGGGACAGGCCGACGAGCGCCTCGAGGAATTCCACATATCCGCGCCGTCCGGAAAAATAATTCTGGGTGACTTCCTGGCCGGTGCTGGTCTCAAAGATGCGGGTCTGGGGCTCGCGTCCGTCAAACCGGCGGGTGATGAGGTATTCTCGGCCGTCGTCCATGCGAATGGCTAGCTCGCCGCCATACTGGTCAAAATGCCAGGGCCTGAACCGCTCATGGTACTGTTTTTCAGAGGAGGTGGGACGGGAACGGGAGTAAATGCCGAAGAGCAATGATAAAATCGCTTGTTGCAGGGTGGATTTGCCGGATTCATTGGGGCCAAAGATCACATTCAGCCCCGGATGGAATTCAAATTCCTGCTGTGCTAAGCAACCGAATCCGTGAATATGTAATTTGGCAAGGATCATGGGTTTAAGATGGTTTCCTCCTCGAAGGCGGCTAGACCAAATTTCAGGGCCATTTCAATGAGTGCTGAATCCTCGGGTTCCTCTTCGAGCATGTGCTTCAGGCGGCTGGCAAAGCGACCGCGAACGGTTTTTTTATCGAGCTGCGCCAGTTTGATGTCGGCTTTGCGCATACGGTTGTGGATGGTCACGTAATCGAAATACTGGCTCAGATGCGTTTCCAGCAGGCCGAGTTGCAGGTTCAGACTCTCGGGTTCTTCGCCGATGAGGTTTACGCGCAAAAAGTTGGCCTCGGTGGCCCTGGTTGAAATTGTCGAGATGATGCTCTCGGCCAGCGAATGCGTATTGGTGATGGGCTCGGGTTTGAAATCGAGCGTGATGAAGGCTTGCGTTGCCAGCGGAATCATGGTGATGTTGGGCTTCGTCTCCTGCCAGTCCAGCAAAACGGCCGTGTGTTTGCCGCTTTCGCCGAAGGAAAGGGGCTGTGGACTGCCCGGATATACCGCCACCGTCCCATTGTTTTCGATAACGCGGCCGCCGTGATAGTGACCGAGCAGGGCAACCTGAATCCCGGCCTGTTCCAGGTCTTTTAGATGGAACGGCGCGTATTCGCCTCGTGAGGCATCGAAATGGCCCATTTCCGAACCGTGCAGCAGCAGCACATGTTGCGTGCCCTCCGGATGGGCGCGGAAGTCGGTCAGGGGATTGTCCCTGCAATTTGGCAGGGTATTGGCCACGCCCCAGATCAATACGTCGTTCATCAGCGTCACCGGCCGCGGCCTGTATTCGGTGAAGATGTACACGTTATCGGGCCATTCGTAACGGGCATATGGTGAAACCGGATTGTAGTAATCGTGATTGCCGGGGGCGATCAGAATCGGAATGGGGGCCACTTGTGAAAAACTTTCAAGAAGGAAGTGAATCGTATCCTTGCTAACGCGGTCACCTTCGAACAAATCACCCCCAATAGTCACGGCATCGACTTCGTATTCAACGGCCAGGTCGAGAATTTTGGCAAGCGTTCGTCGCAAGCGCAGTCGGCATCCCTGCGCAATTTTGGGCGGTAAGGTGCTGCTAGCAAATGGGGAATCGAGGTGCAGATCAGAAAAATGCAATAGTTTCATTCCAAACCCTTTCGAGCATCCTGCAAATGCTGCCGATCCTGGGGGATTGACCACACATCGTCCATGATCGTGGCAATATACGTCATTTCGAAGGGTTCATCCGATTTGTGCTTTTGTGGTTCAATCGGGACAGGTGCCCTTAAATTAAAAGAATTTAAAAAAATATACGAACTTTGAGTGGGCTTGTCAAGAAAGGAAGTTCATCGAATAATTTTTATTGCAATTATTAGGTCGAAATGGTAAATTGAATAGACTTCGAGCCAATGGGTACCAGACCGGCCCTGACCTGTCAGAAGCCTTCGATTGCTAAAGGATATCCGGCAGCTATGAATTCCCGGCAGCATCGTGAAAGCAAAATCATCGCCGTGGGCGGTGGCAAAGGCGGTATCGGCAAGACCGTGGTCAGTGCGTCTATAGCTATGGCCCTTGCTGAGGCGAAGAAAGACGTTGTGGTGATCGATGGAGATCTGGGCGGAGCCAACCTGCATGCCATTTTCGGAATCTACCTGCCGCGACGCACGCTGTACGATTTTTATACCCGCAAAGTTTCCCGCCTTTCCGATTTGATCCTGGACACACCGATTCCCGGTGTACGGGTGATTTGCGGCGCTCCAGGCACACCGGGCATGGCAAACATCCGGTATTGGGAAAAGCTGAAAACCCTGCGTCATTTGAACTATCTCAATGCCGATTACGTGATTGTCGATCTGGGCGCGGGCATGTCGTTCAACGAGATCGATTTTTTCAACAGCGCGGATATTGGCATCGTGGTGGCCAGTCCCGAGCCGACGTCGATTCACGAGTGTTACAATTTCATTAAAATGACGCTGTTTCGCAAGCTGCACCGGGCGTTTATGGATTATCCCGACGTCCTGGAAGTTTTGCAGCGCAGCGCCGATCCCATGCATTTACACGACCGCCGGCTGATGTCGCAGATTGCTGAGGATATCCGTAGCCGAAACCTGCGCGCAGGCATCCGGTTCTACAAGCTACTGAACCACACCAGTCCAAAACTGATTTTAAACAAGCTGCATACCTATCAGGAATATCAGGACGGCTTATCGCTACAGGTGGCCGCGCAGGAGCTATTGCGAATTAAAGTGGAATACTGGGGGTATTTGCCTTACAGTCCGCATGTACCGCAGGCCGTGCGCGAGCGCCGGCCGGACCAGATTTTGCGTGCGGATACGCAATTGCGCCGGCATGTGGTTAAAATAGTACAGAAATTCATTTTGCATCGACCGGTAGCATACAGTGCGCCCGGAGCACGGCCCATCGTGCCGATTACGGATGTGCAGGCGACGGCCAGAGCGCATCCTAATGTTCTGGAGCGCGAATCGCGCATTTGCTCGATTCATTGCCCGCTGTGGGGCCATTGCCACTTTCAGGAAGGCGGATTGCCGTGCCGTATGCCAAAAAAGGAGTATGAGGCGCGGGTTTTGGCTCGCAATGCCGTTGTGTCTGCGGATATGGATTCGATGAGCCTGCCGGACAACCGGTCCGGTGAGCCATCCTGATATGAGGGGGATGCCATGGCAAAGGCGGGATGCTCGATTTTAGAAGGCGTGGCAAGCCGAGTACATAAAAATTGGGCATCGTTAGCCGCCTTCAAGAGGCCGGGATATCCTGCTACCCTTCCCTGGAGTATGGTCCTAATATCCCACGAAACTAACGATGCCCTCGTCCTGCTTCGTGTGTCCAGAAAACGTACTTTTTAATTTCCAATTTGTTCCCAATTTTTTGCTCATTGTTCGGTGAAGCGAATCAATGGAGGACCGGCTATGGCGCGGAATCGCTGATTGCGGCCGCGACATGTTCGCCGAGGCCGCAGTGGCAAGACTATGGCGCTGATCAAAATGCTAAAGAAAAGGCATATCTGAGTTTTTTATTGCATTTTGTTGTGGATGAAATTATATTTAATTCTTATAATTTAAGCTCTTATGGAGGATATTGTTCAAAATTTACAGACTGTCCGCGAGCGCATGGCCCGGGCCTGCGAACGAAGCCAACGCGACCCTTCGGAAATCAAGCTGGTGGCAGTGACCAAAACGGTCGACGCGGGCAGAATCACTGCCGCGATTCGCGCCGGCGTCCGGATTGTGGGCGAAAACCGCGTGCAGGAGGCGCTGCGTAAAAAGCCACAGGTGCCAGTACAGGCACAGTGGCACATGATTGGCCATTTGCAGACCAACAAGGTTCGCAAGGCGCTGCAGATTTTTGATATGGTGCAATCGCTAGATTCGCTGCGTCTGGCTGAGGAACTGGACAAACAGGCCGAAAAACTCGGTCGTCCGGTTGAGGCGCTCATTGAGGTCAACACCTCGGGCGAAGTCAGCAAATTCGGTATTCAACCGCAGGAAACGCAGGCATTCATCCGCGAACTCGAGCGTTTTCCGCGGATTGTTGTCAAAGGACTCATGACCATTGGGCCGCTGACCGATGATGAGCAGCGTATCCGGCGGAGTTTTCGAATGCTGCGTGAGCTGTTCGAGTCGCTGAAATCGACCAACCAACCGCGTGTGGAAATGCGCCATCTGTCGATGGGCATGACCGACGATTTCGAGATCGCAATCGAGGAAGGCAGCAACATGGTGCGCATTGGACGGGCGATTTTCGGAGAACGTTAATAGGGAGGGACATGTTTATCTTTGCGAATCTGATTGAAGCCATTGCCAGTATTCTGAATCTGGTCATCACCCTGTACATCTGGGCCATCATCATTCGGGCAATCCTGTCCTGGGTGAATGCCGATCCATACAATCCTATCGTGCGGTTTCTGGTGACGATTACCGAGCCGGCATTGTACCGCATCCGGCAGTACCTGCCGCCCATGGGTGGTATCGATCTGTCACCGCTGGTGCTGATTCTGGTGCTGTATTTCCTGCAATCGTTCCTTGTGCGCACACTGCACGATCTGGCCAGCGTAATGCGTTAGTTCTGTGGGGAACCGGGCTTTTGCAAGATGCTGTGGATCGAAAGCCTATGCTGAGATGTTTGGCCTGATTCTTTTGTATTTTTACTTTATGGAGGCCTGTCGTGAAACTTACACCGCTCGACATCAAAAAACAAGAGTTTAAAAAATCACTACGCGGCTATGACCCGGTGGAGGTGGACGCCTTTCTAGAGATGGTCGCCGATGAGTTTGAGGCGCTCATCAAGGAGAAGAATCAGCTCGCCGATGAGGTGTTGAAGCTGCGTACGCAATTGCAGGACTACCAGCAGGTCGAGAAAACGCTCAAAGAAACGCTGGTCAATGCCCAGGAAAATATCACGGCCTCCAGACAGACCAGCCAGCGGGAAGCCGACATGATTTTGCGCGAAGCCGAGCTGCGCGCCGAGAAGATCATCGAAAATGCCCGAATGAAACTGGAAAGGCTGAAAAATGACATCATGCTCATTAAGGCCCAGAAAGAGAGCTTTGCCCGACGGCTGCGCCACTTGCTGGAAAGCCAGATTGAGCTGATCCATGTTTTAGAAATGGATGACGTCGGCTATGATGATATCAGCAAGAAAGACGAAAAAATAGCCCAAAAGCCTGGCAAAAGCGAGGAAAAGCGCGAAGGCTCGTTCCAGAGGCGCAAAATAGACATCCCCTTTCAGCGCAGCGGTTCCCCACTGGTGCGTGATGCCAGCAACCGCCTGGCCCGAGAAAACAGCGAAGAGAAATCGGCGAACGATGAGACCGAGGCCAAAAAGAACGACCAGAAAAAAGACGACAAATCGGTGCCGCGGATCTCGGATCAGTTCATTACCTGAAGTTGATGAACCGGATGCGTCTTCAAATCGCGGTCGGCGCGCGTAAAATTTTAAGTAACGATTCAGCCATTCGGTTCCCGGCCTTCAGTGGCAAGTCGATGAAAGCCACTGGTACGCTGGCTTGACCAGAAAAACTTTTAAGAATTGCACCTGCCTGAATCGGTACAAATAGAGATAAAAATCAAGTATTGAATCATCATCTGAGGGCTGCACCATGAAGCAGAAACGATCCGCCATTTTTTTGATTGTTGCTCTGTTCGCACTCAATTCCTGTGCAAACCGGGCTCTTTTACAAGACGATGCCGGGCGTCCTATCAGCGAAGAGGAGGTGAACGCTCGTAAAGGCAATTCCAATTTTCTGCTGTTTACGATTGGCGGCGGCGCGTTGAGCTTTGGCGCCAGTTTTTTTATCGGTTCGCTGGTGGATCGTATGACCGATGATCCCAATCATACGGCTCTATGGGTGACCACCGGCCTTGGCACGGCGGCCGGTCTGGCCTATTTTGTGCATCAGGGGCGGGTGCGGGATTTCAATCTGGCCGTGGAACAGATTCGGCGTGAACGAGTACAGGGCCTGTCGAAAAAGCTGACCGAGGAAAAACGCCGCCGCGAGCAAATCGAAGCGGAGAAGCGTCGCCTGTTAGAAGAGCGGCAGCGCCAGGAAGAAGAGCGGCGGAAGCTGCTGGAGGCACTGAAAAAGCGCAAGCAAAAAGAAAAAGATCAATGACCAAGGATTAACCGGGTGGAGAGGATGACCGAACTCAGGAAACAGATTCAAGAAGCCGTCGATGTGTTGAAAAATAAAACCGCTGTCAGGCCGAAGATCGGCATCATTCTGGGCACCGGGCTTGGGGGACTGGCCGAAGAAATTGAGCGTGAGGCCGTGATCCCCTACGAAAATATCCCGCATTTTCCGCTATCCACGGTGGAAAGCCATGCGGGCCGTTTGATTCTCGGGCACCTCAGCGGCAAACCGGTGATGGCCATGCAGGGCCGGTTTCACTACTACGAAGGCTACACCATGCAGCAGATCACCTTCCCGGTGCGCGTGATGAAGGCGATGGGCTGCCACACACTGATCGTGTCCAACGCCTGTGGTGGCATGAATCCGAACTTCACCCCGGGCGACATCATGATCATCGCCGATCACATCAATCTGCTGGGCGACAACCCGCTGATCGGGCCCAACGATGATGCGCTCGGCCCGCGTTTCCCGGATATGAGCGAGCCGTACACGAAATCGCTCATCGAGCTGGCGGAGAAAGTGGCGCTGGAGGAAAAGATCAAGATTCAAAAGGGTGTGTATGTGGCAGTGGCCGGCCCCAATCTGGAAACGCGCGCAGAATACCGGTTTTTGCGCACCATCGGCGCGGACGTGGTGGGCATGTCCACCGTGCCGGAGGTGATTGTGGCCGTGCACGGCGGCATGAAAGTGCTGGGATTGTCGGTCATTACCGATGCGTGCCTTCCGGATGCGCTTGAGCCGGTCAATATCCAGGAAATACTGCGCATTGCCGCCGAAGCCGAGCCGAAACTCACGCTGCTCATGAAACGCGTGGTCGAATTGATGCCCGAGGAGGCGTGAGCGGCGGTGATTCTTCTTGCCTCGCTAAGCGATTCATACTGGCAAAAAATGATTCGCTCAGGCACTTAATTCAGTTCCAGAACCCAATTCAGCCAATCGCCCGTCACGGCGGGGTGGTCCGCAACGCGTGCGGAGCAAAACCTGCGAAGACGGCAATGCGCCGAGGCGGTGCGTGCTCCCGCCGGGAAACGCACGGAGCCGGATGTTGGGTTGTGTGGCTGCTCACAAAAGGTGATGGCCGCAAGGACGTACGCCAGGGTTTTGTAAAGGCCAATATTGGCATCCACCGGTGGTGGCAATTCAGCATATGTAGCTGTTTATCATTCCGGCTTTCAGCGGCGACCATTAGGGAGGGAGCCGCTGAAATGCCGGAATCTCGTATCATTTTGTTCCAAGGAAAGAGATTCCGGTATTTTTCGCCATTCCTTTTTCGCGGAATGGCGAAATAACCGGAATGACCATTTAAATTTCGAAATGGATGATAAGGCTGAATAGTTACCATCAAATATTGACATAGAAAGTGGTGCCGCAATGCAGCCGACTTTACCTTTGAGCTGATTCAAATTCATGGCAGAATAAGACATTAACCGCAAACCACCCCTTAAGGAACCATGTACAAAGAACTTGGCAACCGGTTGAATTTACCGGCGCTCGAAGAGGAGATTCTGAAATACTGGGAAGACAACGACATCTTCCTCAAATCCATCGAAACGCGTGACGAAAACAAGCGATATGTGTTTTACGAGGGGCCGCCCACGGCCAACGGTCGGCCTGGCATCCACCATGTGCTGGCGCGCACCGTCAAAGACATCGTCTGTCGGCTGAAAACCATGGAAGGCTACCGCGTGGAGCGAAAGGCCGGCTGGGACACGCACGGCCTGCCCGTTGAAATCGAGGTGGAAAAAGAGCTGGGCATCGAGACCAAAGAAGAGATTATCGAATATGGCGTGGCCAAATTTAACCAGAAATGCCGCGAATCGGTGTGGAAATACAAAACCGAATGGGATGAGCTCACCCGCCGCATCGCCTTCTGGATCGATCTTGAGCATCCGTACATTACCTACGAAAACGACTACATCGAAACGGTCTGGTGGATTCTTTCTGAGCTGTGGAAAAAGGATTTGATGTACCGCGGGCACAAAATTTTGCCTTATTGCCCGCGCTGCGAAACCCCGCTGTCCAGCCATGAAGTGGCGCTTGGCTACAAGGACGTGCAGGACCCATCGGTGTATGTGAAAATGCCCCTCGCGGATGAGCCAGATACTGCCTTTCTGGTCTGGACCACCACCCCCTGGACCCTGATTTCCAACGTGGCGCTGGCGCTGCATCCCGATGTGGATTATGTCAAAGTCGAACACAATGGCGAAAAGCTTATTCTCGCCGAGCCACGGCTTTCGGTGCTGGAAGGCCAATACACGATTCTGGAAACCTACAAGGGCCGCGATCTCGCCGGGAAAAAATATCAGCGCCTGTTCGATTTTCTGCCTGTGGATAAAGACGGCTTCTTTGCGGTTACCGCCGATTTCGTGACCACCGAAGACGGTACCGGTATCGTGCACATTGCGCCGGCTTTCGGTGAAGATGACTATCAGATCGGCAAGCAGTACGATTTGCCGTTTCTGCAGCCGGTGGATGAATCCGGCAGCTTCGTGGAAGTGGTGAAGCCGTATGCCGGCATGTTTGTGAAAGAAGCCGATAAGCAAATCATTCGCGATTTGCGCGCCGCGGGTAAGCTGTATAAAGCCGAAACTTATCTGCACAGCTATCCGCATTGCTGGCGGTGCTCCTCGCCGCTGCTGTATTATGCCCGCGCTTCGTGGTACATCCGCACCACCGCCATCCGGGACCGGTTGATCAAACATAACGAGTCCGTGGACTGGTATCCCAGAGAAGTGGGCGAGGGCCGGTTCGGTGAGTGGCTGAAAAATAACGTTGACTGGGCGCTGTCGCGCGACCGGTTCTGGGGCACTCCGCTGCCGATCTGGGAGTGCCAGAGCTGCGACCACAAGGTATGCGTGGGATCGGTGGCCGAATTGAAAGAACGCTCGGGCGTCAGCGACATTCCTGATCTGCACAAACCGTATGTGGATGAGCTATTCCTTACCTGCGAAAAATGCGGCGGCCAGATGCGGCGCGTGCCCGAGGTAATCGATGTCTGGTTCGACTCGGGCAGCATGCCTTATGCGCAGTGGCACTATCCGTTTGAAAATAAAGACATTTTCGAAAAGAGCTTCCCGGCGGATTTCATTAGCGAGGGTGTGGATCAGACCCGGGGCTGGTTTTATTCGCTGCTGGCCATCGCGGTATTGCTGTTTGATAAGCCCTGCTATAAAACCTGCGTTTCGCTGGAACTGGTGTTGGACAAAGACGGCCAGAAGATGTCCAAATCCAAGGGCAACACGGTCGATCCATTTGATATCATCGCCAAATACGGCGCCGATGCCGTGCGCTGGTATCTGATGACCGTCAGCCCGCCGTGGGTGCCCACCCGCTTCGATGAGGAGGGCGTGGCCGAAACGGTGCGCAAGTTTTTCGGCACGCTATTGAATACCTACAATTTTTTTGCGATGTATGCCAATATCGATCGATTCGATTATGCGGCGCAGCCGGTGATCCCCATCGAACAGCGGCCCGAGATCGACCGCTGGATCATTTCCTTGAAAAACCGGCTGGTGGAACAGGCGCAGGTATATTGGCGGCGATACGATATCACCAAAGTGGGGCGCAGCATTGCCGAATTCGTGCTCGATGACGTGTCCAACTGGTATGTCCGCCGCAACCGCCGGCGCTTTTGGAAATCCGAAGCCGGGCCAGATAAGCTGGCGGCTTATCAGACGCTGTACGAGGTTCTGGTGGCCGTGGCGCGTCTTATGGCGCCGATCGCTCCGTATTCGGCCGAGGTGCTGTACCGCAATTTGACCGCCGGCCAGAAAGGTTTGCCGGAAAGCGTTCATCTCAGCAGTTATCCGCGACCGCAGGAGCCGGCCTTCGATTACCGCGATCCCGATCTGGAAGAAAAAATGGAACTGGTGCGCGATGTGGTGGTTACCGGCCGGGCGTTGCGCAACGCGGCCGGGGTGAAAGTGCGTCAGCCACTGCCGAGGCTGCTGCTGGTGGCGCGCACGGCGCAAGATCGCGAAAACATCCTGCAAATGGCCGATCTGATCCGTGAGGAACTGAACGTCAAAGAAATCGTTTTCGCGGAGCGCGCCGAAGATTTGATGAAAAAACAGGCCGATCCGGTGTTTAAAAAATTGGGACCGAAATTCGGCAAATCGGTCAATCAGGTAGCCGATCTGGTCCGCAGCATGAATTCGGAACAGATTTCTGAATTGGAGCGCAAGGGGAGCGTCACGCTTTCGGCCGACGGTCAGGAGTTCAGCATTGAACTGGAGGATGTGAAGATCGTGGCCGAGGGTGGCGAGGGCCTGGTGGCCAGCCTCGAAGGGCTGCTGCCCGTGGCGCTCGATACAACGCTAACCGATGAACTTATCGCCGAAGGCCTGGCGCGTGAGGTAGTGAACCGGATTCAGAACATGCGCAAAGAAGCCGGTTTGGATGTGGTCGATCGCATCGAAATCCTGTATGAAGCCAGCGAAAAGCTTGCCCATGCCATTCAGAAGCAAAAAGATTACATCATGCGCGAAACCCTGGCAGAAAAGCTTTCGCCTGAACAGAATGGCGCTGGCGATATGTCACGTGAATGGAATATCGATGGCGAAAAGGTGCATCTGACGATTAAAAAGATTGCAAATTAATTTGAATTTTTGCATATTCATTAAATTCGAAAATAAAACCGAAAACCGGAACGCATAATCCCTAAATTGTTCACTGACGTGGATCTTTTAGATTCGCTTCGAGAGGTTTTTCCACCTTCGTCCAGATGACGGACACGATCGCAAGTTGATCGATAGTTCGGCTGCCGGGGGGGCGGGATGGCATGACCAGGATCATATAAGTAGATATTTCATGGAATGATTGAGGAACGCGGTTAGGGGCTACTAAATCGAATTCAGGAGGCCTGAGCATTGATACTCCAGGAGTGGAGGAAAACATGCGAAAGGAGGCGAATCAGATGGCACAGTCCAGTCATATGACCAAAGAAAAATTGGAATATTTCAAACAGCTTATTCTGGAGAAGCGGGCTGAACTGCTGCAGGAATTAGGCTATCTGGAAGATGGGATGTCGGTGACGCCCAAGGAAGCTTCGGGGGAAAATACGTCCTACACCTACCATATGGCGGACCTGGGAACGGATTACATGGAACGCGAAAAGGCGTTTTTCTTCGCCCGTCGCGAAGGCCGGTTGCTGTATCATCTGGATCAGGCGCTGGAGCGCATCGAAAAAGGCACATACGGCATCTGCCGTGAGTGCGGTCAACCGATCAGCGAGGCCAGATTAGAAGCCGTGCCGCACGCCTCCATGTGCATTGAGTGCAAATCCAATGAAGAAAAAAAACGTCAATAGCCAGTCACGTCCTTAGCGTACAGGAAGGTAGTCTATTTGAAAGTCCTGTGGATCACCGCGGCCGTCGTTGCTCTGGATCAGTTGACCAAATTCTGGGTGAAAACCCGGTTTTACCTAGGAGAGAGCATTGACATCATTGGTGATGTTTTAAAGTTGACTTACATTGAGAACCCCGGGATGGCGTTTGGCATTCGTTTCGCCGGTCCGTGGTTTCTTACCGTTTTTTCAACCATAGCCAGTGTGGTTCTATTTGTATTTTTGTATCGCATGCGGCATGAGGGGCTTGCAGGTCGCATTGCGCTGTCGCTAATTCTGGGCGGGGCCATCGGCAATCTCATCGATCGATTTCTTTATGGCCGGGTGGTCGATTTTATCGATATCGGCATCGGCACGACGCGCTGGCCGGTCTTCAATCTGGCCGATAGCGGCGTCACCGTGGGCATGATCCTATTGATCGCGATCATGATTTTTGAGAAGGAGCACAAAGAGGACGAGTCATCCGGCCTGGAGATGAAAAACAAGGAGCTGCCGGAGAGCGAAGAACGCGACATCTGGCAAACGCCGGAATCATGACCGCTCTATGACGGAAGAAATCAAAAAACACCTGCAAATCAAGATCCCCAGGCACCAATCGCCGCAACGCATCGATAAATATCTCGCCCAACATTTACCCGATATCAGCCGCGCATATATTCAATACCTCATTCAAACCCAATCGATTCTGGTCAACGGAAAACCGGTCAAGCCGAGCCACAAAGTGGTCCCCTCTGAACGGATTGACGTGTACCTCACCAGCAAGCCTGGCCCGGAAGTCCTGCCGGAAGACATTCCGCTGGATATCGTGTATGAAGACGAGGCGCTACTTGTGGTGAACAAGCCGGCCGGCATGGTGGTGCATCCGGCTTTCGCCAATTACACCGGCACGCTGGTCAACGCTTTGCTCTATCACTATCAGCAAAATCTGTCATCGCTGGGCGGCAGCGACCGCCCGGGCATCGTCCATCGGTTGGATAAAGACACCTCCGGTCTGATGGTGGTGGCCAAGAACGACAAAGTGCACGCCGAGCTGGCGCGCCAGTTTTCCGAAAAAACCGCCTCGCGGAAATACCTGGCCGTGGTGTGGGGCAAACTGCCGCATCGGGAACAGACTGTTAGCAACTATCTAGCGCGCAGTCCGAAAAACCGCCTCAAAATGACAGTGGTGCAGGAGGGCGGCAAATGGGCCGTGACGCATATTCGCGTGATCGAGCAGTTCTCTCTGGCCGCATTAGTGGAAGCCCGGCTGGAAACGGGACGCACGCACCAGATCCGTGTGCATATGGCCTACATCGGCCATCCGGTGCTGGGCGATCCGATCTATGGTGGCCGCCGGCACGCTATCACCGGCCTGAGTCAGGATAAAACCGCATTCGCCGTGCAGTTGCTGCGTTTCATGCCCCGCCAGGCCTTGCATGCCTATGAGCTGCAACTCATTCATCCGCTGCAGGGCAAAGACATGATATTCGAGGCGCCGTTGCCGGAGGATATGCAAAAATTGCTGGCGGTGCTGCGCAAGCACGATTGCACATGATCAACGGCATTGGCGCTTGCCTGCTGCCTGCCGATTGAAGCAAGTGTTGTCGCAGGAAAATATGACCAATTCGCATATCGTCTCTCTTAGCAAACCCGCCCAAAAAACCGGGCGCCCTGACATTTTTTTGAAACCTGCACGTCGGTGATTCCGTAAATGGCAATTGCGTATAGAACCTTTATTCGATGTCTGTGCAGATTTCAGACGAGGGAAGACCATGTGGACCAGAGCAAAGGCCGTATCTTTATTGCTAGTCATGTTTTTCTTGCCGAGTTTTTCGCAAAGCCAGGTTGCCAGCCGTGAAAATTTTGCCTTTTTCCGTTCGGCCAGCCAGAGGCCTTCCGGCGACCGCGCGCTGATCCGGAAAATCAAGCGTCGCTATTTCGACGAGAACGCGCGAATCAAAGAGGTGCGCGGCAGCATGATCATTTCCGCTGATGATTATTTCGAGCGGGATATTCTGGTGATCGATGGCGATTTGCGCATTGCGGGTGAGGTGGAGGGCACGGTGGTGGTGATCAACGGCGATGTGTTTTTGCGGCGCTCGGCGCGTGTGAGTGGCAATGTGGTCAGCGTCAACGGCGAAGTGCACCGGACGAAAGGAGCGATCATCGTTGGTGAAATCATCGAGGCAACCATGCGCACCTCGACGCCGCCATCGAGGCGCACTCGCTACAAGCGCAAAACTTACGCCGAAGCGAAACCGGGACCCCGGCATGGTTACCGTGAGTGGCGCGAAAAGCCGCACCAGCCCCGCTACCGCTGGAAGCGGCGCACCCGCGAACCCATCGTGGAACGCTGGGAAGACCGTCAGGATGCCATTCTGTGGCGCTACAACCGTGTGGAGGGGCTGTTTCTGGGCATGAACGTGCCGCCGGGCTATAGCTATCGCCATGACATCATCAATTTCGATGTGCACGGGTTTCTCGGTTATGGCTTTGCCAGCAAAACCTGGCGCTATCGTGCCTCGGCCGAGCTGTGGCTGTTCCGCAACACCCGGTTCCTCGTCGGGGGCACGGTGTACGATCTGACTGACACCCGCGATGAGTGGCGCATCCCGACGGACGAGAATTCGCTGGCGGCCGGGCTCATCCGTGAAGATTTTCAGGATTACTACCGCCGCCACGGCTATGGTGTTTATGCGGCGCATCACCTGTTCAATGTATTCCGGGCCCGATTTGGAATGTATCACGACGAATTCGAATCGATGCCCCTGGCGACGAACTGGTCGCTGTTTGGGGGAGACAAACGTTTTCGGCCGAATCCGGCCATCGAGGCCGGGCTTTCCAGGGCCGTGAAGGCCATGCTGATTATGGACACCCGCGACCGCCATGAAGCGCCGCGTACCGGATGGTATTTACAAGCCGAAGCCGAATTCAGCCGCCCCGATCTTGGCAGCGAATTCGATTACCAGCGCATTGAAATCGATGTGCGGTATTACTGGCAATTGAATCCGGGCGAAAATCTGGATATTCGATTGCGAGTGGGCAGCAGTCGCGGGATGTTGCCGTACCATTACCAATTTTTTCTGGGCGGCGTATCCACGCTGCGGGCGTTCCGATATAAGGAGTTCGCCGGCAACCGCATGCTGCTGGCCAATATCGAGTACCGTCTTCATTCTTGGAGCGACCGATTCCGCGAGCACGATCTCCTCGGCGGTCTCGACCTGGTGTTTTTCGTGGACCTTGGCAGGGCTTGGACGGCGACTGATACGCCGGATTTCTTTTCCGGCTTTGATGAGTTGACGCTCAAGAACCTGCGCGCGGATTTTGGCATTGGACTCACGGATGAAGAGGGTCGGGTACGGTTGAATTTCGCCCGGCGCATCGATGGCGGCAGAAAAAATATCGTGATTACCTTTCGACTCAATCGGCCATTTTAGTTGAACCAACGCAAAGCGATGACCATGACCAGAAAGACCGGATCGGTCCTGAAATGGATGTGGGTGACAATGGCGCTGTTCGTCGGCGTACAAATGGCGTATGCACAGACGGATGTGATCAAGTACCGGCGCATCTTCGAGGTGGAGCCGAATCAGAAATTCCGCTTCGAAATGGATATCGACGCCGCCGATGTGGAAATCGCCCGCAACGAGATCGAAAATGAAATCTCGGTGTATCTGTTGTTTACCGAAGATGCGTTTGAATACGATTTCGATTACCACGCCCGTCGAAACATCCTGACCGTGGAATTTAGCAAAGTCAACTGGATCAAAAGCGATTCGCGCCATCTCAAGGCCAAAATTGAAATATTGCTGCCCGCTGAGGCGGTGCTGGATTTTTATGGTAAAATCAAAGCGGGTGAGGTCGGCATGCAACTGGGAGATCTTGCGCTGTCGCGCTTCGAGACCAGCATCTGGGCGGGCGAGGTGAGTATCGACTTCGATGAGCCCAACCGAATCCCGATGAAGTGGTTTGAATTGCGCACCAAAGTGGGCAGCACCACTTTGAGACGGCTGGGCAATGCCCGCTTCCGGTTCGCCGAAATCAATAGCGGTATCGGTGAGCTGGAGATCGATTTTTCCGGTCGGATGGAGAACGAAGCCACCGCCAAAGTCGATCTGGACATCGGCGAAACCAGCATTTATCTGCCCGATGATGTGGGCACCAAGTTGTATATTCGCAAATTTTTATTTCTGTCCGGCACAGACCTGCTGGGATTTGAGCGCTATGGCAAAATTTATTTGAGTGAAAACTACGATATGGCTCGCAAGAAGTTTGAGTTGCATGTCAGACCGGGAATTGGTGAGTTGAGCATTCGGTATCGGTGAGCATACAACGGCGGGAATCGCTTCCGCTCGAGTATATCAAAGGGAGGTGATGGCATGAGAGCCCAAAAAACGACATTGCTGTTCTTTCTGTTTGCCTTTCTGATGGCGAACGGGATGTATGGCGGGGAGCTGGAGGAAACGTTTGATAAAACCTTTCCGCTGGAAAAGGGGCAGCATTTTTCTTTGAAAAACACCAATGGCTCGGTCCGGCTTTACGGATGGGATCGCCAGGAGGTGCGCATTGAGGCCATCAAAAGGGTGAAAGCCGCTAGCCGCAGCCAGGCCGAGCGCATTATGCAACAACTGGAGATTCAGATTGAACGCACGGATGCGGGCATCTTTGTGGATACGATCGTGCCGATCAGCCTCAGACACGGCTTTTTGAGCTGGCTCTTCGATGGTTTCAGTTCGCATGGTGTGGAGGTGAAGTATACCATCTGGCTGCCGAATGATGTACTTTCTGAGGTGCGCACCGTGAACGGCTCCATTTTCATCAATGAGCTTCGCGGCGATATCAACGTACGCACCACCAATGGCCGAATCCGCGTAGAAAGTGCCAGTGGCAGCGTGAAAGCCAACACCACCAACGGCTCGGTGAATGTGGAGCTGGTGGAGGTGGAGCCGGGTTCGGAAATTCGTATGCGCACGACCAACGGCAGCGTGAAGCTGTATTTGCCAAAAGATTTTGCCGGTGAAATCAAAGCCAGAACCACCAACGGTTCTATCACCACAGACTTCCCGATCGAGGTCATGGGTCAGCTCAACCGCCGGCGGCTTGAAGGCCGTATCGGGGAAGGCGGCGATGTGCTGTGCGATATTGCCACCACGAACGGCTCGGTCAAGATTCTGCAAATCGAATGAATGGCGGTTTTGCGGTTGAGCAAACGCGGTATCCGGATTGTGGGTACCGCATTTTTTTCGATTCT
Source organism: Candidatus Zhuqueibacterota bacterium (assembly GCA_030950365.1). Lineage (GTDB taxonomy): Bacteria > Zhuqueibacterota > Zhuqueibacteria > Zhuqueibacterales > Geothermadaptataceae > Hydrothermovivens. The sequence goes on from JAUZRQ010000047.1 coordinate 25,636, forward strand.
TCCGGTAGCAGCACCACGCTGGCAAGGCTCCACGTCCCCACGCTGTCAGATCCACCCGCGAATAAGGCTACCAGAAATGACGTCGGCCTGCCTTTTTATCTCCATTTACCTCCTTCCCAAGTTTAACTTGGGAAGGAGGTAAAGAAATAAGCTATGGCCGATCGGACGCTATTCGCGCTCCCTGGCCTTTCTTCATGCGTTCCTACAGCCACCACGAAATGAAAAATAAAATCTGGGATAAATAAAAAAACGGCGGAGCCGTCGTTCTCCGCCGTTCCAGGAAAGGAGGGGTGGATGGAATAGGGTAACAGGGTCTAACTCAGGTTTTTCTCGATGATGAAAAGCGTGTTGCATAAAAACCTAAGCATGTCTCGTTTTTTCAATGACAACTATTGTGCCATAGCTGGACAAGAAATGTTATAATGCTGTAATTATGTAACTTTTTGATAACCAATAAATAAGTGCTAAATCTACTGGCGGTGAGCAACACAGTTTCATTGCAAATACTTCTAAAAATTGTTTCGAAATGAAATAGTGTATCATCGTGGAACGGGTGGCTTTTTGGGCGAAGGCTGCTGAAAAGTCGGATTAAGTAAAATTGATTCACCGGCTCAATCGGACTATGCAATTGAGGCTTGCTTTTTTCGGGAATATCGTCTAAACTTAATTGATGCCAGGACGCTTAAATGCCCTTCAAGCAAAACGTCAACCCCCGGACCATTATTGAGACCAAAGAGCCGAGCATGACCGCACAAACCTGTTTCCGACATCCTACCGCCCCGGCGCGCCGAAAATGTTTTCACTGCGGCCGGCCGATTTGCAAGGACTGCACCTTCAAGGCGAGCCATCACCTCTTTTGCAGCCGTCGGTGCCATTATCTATATCTGAGCCGGCGAACCATGCTTCGCTTCCGCAAGGCCACGCAGCAATATGTCCGGCACCTGCAGCGCTTCGTCGAAGTGGCCGCCCAATCCCGCTTGACCACCCGCGCCCTGCCCCTGCTGCTCCTGCTGGCTTTCATGCTGTTCCAGTTTGTGCAAATGCGCAGGCTGGATCGCAGCGTGCGCGATCTGCAGCGGCAATGGCAATACGTACAGAACCTTGAACGCCGTGCTGTAGCCGAAACACCAGCCACCAAACCGCAGTTGGCGCCGATGATCTCCAACCTCAATATCATTTCGCCGGCTGAAAACGCCTTTGTGCGCAAGGCGCCGGTGGCCATCGTCGGAGAGGCGCCGGACCGGTATGTGATTGTGCTGATGAAAGACGACCGGCCGGTACAGGCCACGGTGCCGCATGGTCAGATTTTCCAGTTCGAGCTGCGGCATCCGGAGACGGGAGACAACGAGTGGGTCGTTAAGGCGATCGACCCCGAAGGCGGGTTGCGGCTGATGGAAACGGTGCGGTTTTATTACATGGATGCGAATATGGCCTATCTGAGCCGCGATTTCCATCGCGGACCGCGCGATCAAAAGCGGCTGGCGCTGACCTTCGACGGCGGTTCGATGGACAACTCCGCCGCTCCGATCCTCGATATCCTGCGGCAGTTCGGCATCAAGAGCACGTTTTTTCTCACCGGACGATTTATCCGCCAGTACCCCGCTCTCACGCAGCGCATCGTAGCCGAGGGCCACGAGGTCGGCAATCACACCTGGAGCCATCCACACCTCACCACGTTTGCGCAAAATCGTCGACACAATTTGCTTCCAGGGATGACGCGCGAGCGGTTTCAGGAGCAACTGCGCCGGACAGCAGAATTGTTCCAGCAGGTCACGGGGCAGGAAATGGCGCCATTCTGGCGCGCGCCCTATGGCGAGCAAAATGCCACACTGCGCCGCTGGGCCGCGGAGCTGGGCTATCGGCACATCGGTTGGACCAACGGGCCGAACCAGGCCGAAAATATGGATACCATGGATTGGGTGTCTGATCCGAACTCCCGTGCGTATCAGTCTAGCTCGGAAATCTTGCAGCACCTATTGGCCATTGCCGATAGCGACAACGGCTGGGGGGCCGCCGGCGGCGTGATTCTCATGCATCTTGGCTCGCAGCGGAAAGAGGATCCGGTGTTTGTGATCCTGCCCGAGTTTATTACCGCTATGCGGGCGCGCGGGTACGAGTTCGTCAAAATTTCCGAAATGCTTCGTCCACCACAATCATAAATGGTTCAGTAATATCCATCAGGCCCCTTAAAGGGGGCTGATATTTGGAAAAAATGGCATTGATCCATCCTCAATGAAAGCAGCTTTTCCTGCGTTAATCCCCTATTTCGCAAAACTCAAATTCATTTAAGCACAAAGATATCCAAGGAACAATTTGCATTTTACCACGAAATTTTTTAGCTTTTTGCTTGTTTTGCAGGGTCTGCCATTTCCGGGCGGCCCACGACTCCCAAACGATAGTCTGATAAATCATGCTGCTTTCAATGTCAACAATCGATTGGATTACAGCGATAAAACCATTGATAATGATTTGCCGAGCTTTTAAACTGACGGCATCCTTTGAAATCGAGGGGGAGGCGTGAAGGAGCTGGCTGAACTGGCCGTGGAGATGGCCAGGGCGCGTGGCGCCGAGTATGCCGATATCCGCATCATTGAGCGGAAATATGAGGCCATCGAAATGCAGAACCAGATCCCGACGAAACTGCAGTTTGATGAAAGTCTGGGACTGGGCATCCGCGTGCTGGTGAATGGCTGCTGGGGATTCGCTGCCAGCGCCGAACTGACGCGGGAGGCCATCGAAAATACGGTTAAAAAAGCATTTGACCTGGCCGAAGCGTCGCGACGCCTCAACCAGGCTGAGCTGCAATTGGCCCCAGAACCGGTGCACATCGAAAACTGGACCACGCCGATCCATCACGATCCATTTCAGGTGCCGCTGGAAGAGAAACTCGAGCTCCTCGATAAGATCTACCAGATTTGCCATCGCATCACCGGAGTGAAAACCGTACTGGGCCAGATGGGCTTTGTCCGACGGCACCAGGTTTTTGCTAACACCGAGGGCAGCCGCATCGAGCAGACGCTTTACCTGAGCGGGGTGGGCTACGCGGTCATCGCCAGTGACGGCGACGATGTGCAGATTCGCTCGTATCCGAATTCGTTCGGCGGGCAGTGGGCCGGCATGGGCTATGAATTAGTCTATGAATGGCCGCTGGTGGAAAATGCCGAACGCATTGGCGAAGAGGCCGTGGCGTTGCTCAAGGCGCCAGACTGTCCGAACAGAGTCACCGACCTCATCCTGGATGGCTCGCAACTGGCGTTGCAGATTCACGAATCGTGCGGCCACGCCACCGAACTGGACCGTGTGCTCGGCTACGAGGCCAATTTCGCCGGCACCAGCTTTTTGACCCGGGACAGGCTCAATCATTACCGCTACGGCAGCGATATCGTTAATTTATACGCCGATGCGCGGCCGGATCACACCGCCGGCGCCGGCACGTTCGCTTTCGATGACGAGGGCGTGCAGGCGCAGGAAACCGATCTGGTGAAAAACGGCATTCTGGTGGGCTACCTGTATTCGCGCGATACGGCATCGATCATCGGTGCCTCGCGCAGCAACGGCTGCATGCGCACCTCTAACTGGGACCGGCCGCCGATCATCCGCATGACCAACATCAGTCTGCACCCTGGTACCGGCACGCTGGACGATCTCATCGCCGACACCAAAGACGGCATCTACATGGAAACCAACCGGAGCTGGAGCATCGACGACCGCCGCTATCAGTTTCAGTTCGGCACTGAAATCGCGTGGGAAATCAAAAACGGCAAGAAGACGCGCATCCTGAAAAATCCCACCTACGCTGGCGTCACGCCGGAATTCTGGCAAGCGTGTGACGCCATTTGCGGCAAAAACGAATGGGTGCTGTGGGGCATCCCGAGTTGCGGCAAGGGGCAGCCCATGCAAGTGATTGCCACCTCGCACGGGGCGGCGCCGGCGCGTTTTCGCAATGTGCATGTAGGAGTGGCTCATGTTTGACGAAGATGAAATCAAAACCCTGATGAACCGGATCTACAAGCTTTCGCCATCCCGAGCCACTGAAGTGATCCTGTGGGTGACCGAACAGACGACCCTACGTTTTGCGAATAATCAGATTGTGCAGACGGTCGCCGAGGAAAACGCCACCGTTTCCATCCGCATTTTGCACGATGACCGTATGGGGCGCGCGGCCACCAACAAATTCGACGAGAAGTCGCTGTCGCAATGCTGCGAAAAAGCGCTGGAGCTGGCCAAGAATGCCCAGCCCGACCCGGATGCACTGCCCTTGCCCGGCGCCCAGGCCTATCAGCCGGTGAATGCCGATTTCGACGCCACCCGCTACGCGTCCGCCTATCAGATGGCCAATCAAGTGGAAGAAATGATCGCCGAGGGCGAAGAAGACGAGATCAGTTTGTCCGGGATCAACCAGATCCGCACGCACATCAAGGCCATTGGCAATTCGCAGGGGCTGCTGGCGGTGCATCGCAGCACTCAGGCCATTGCCAGTGTGACCGCCACCTACAGCGAAGCCACCGGCTGGGCGATCATTGATGATCCAGATATTCGGCAGATTGACCATCTCGCGCTGGCGCAAACGGCCATCGAAAAAGCGAAGCTAAGCACGAAACGGGTGACCATTGAACCCGGTGAATATACGGTGATCCTTGAGCCGCAGGCGGTGGCCAATTTGCTGTCGTTTCTGGTGCTGGATTACGTGGCTCAGATTTCCCCCTTCAGCGGCACAGCGGTGCTGAAAGATGTAGGCTTCGTGGCGCGGCACCGCGGCGAAACATTTTTCAGCGAGCGCTTCACTCTGCACGATGATGTGTTTCATCCATTGCAGCAGGGCATTCCATTCGACGGCGAGGGTATGCCGCGCAAGCCGGTGACCCTGGTGGAAAACGGCATGTTAAAAGACCTGGTGCATTCGCGTTCCTCGGCGCTGAAAATGGGCGCCGAGCCTACCGGTCACGGGCTGGAGCTGCCCAATTCGTACGGCGCCATTCCGGACCGTCTGATCATGGAAGGCGGTGATAGCCATCTGGAAGAGATGATTCGCAAGACCGACCGCGGGCTGCTGGTCACCCGGTTCTGGTACAACCGGTTGGTGGATTCGAACTCGCTGACCGTCACCGGCATGACCCGCGATGGCACGTTTCTGGTGGAGGATGGTGTGATCGTTGGGGCGGTGAACAATATGCGCCTCAATGAAAGTCTATTCCACCTGTTCCGCAACATCATCGACCTGGGCAAGCCGGTGCGCATCCTCGAAGAAGAGTCAGAATGGGTCATGGTGGTGCCGCCGATTCGCGTGGCCGGGGTGCGCTTCACCGATCAAACGTTTTTCGGCTGATCCTCCTGCCCGGTTCAATCTAGCTTCATTTCCCTGTATCCGCGATTCCAGTACAGCAGCGGCATCCCTTCGCCGACGTCGCCGGCCACGACTTTTCCCACGAAAATGGTATGATCCCCGCCGTCGTATTCGGCATACACTTCGCAATCCAGATAGGCAAGCACGTCGGGCAAAATTGGACTTTGCGTCACCGCCGTGCGAACGGCCAGCCCCTGAAACCGTTCTTTCGGAGACCGTCTGGGATCGGCGAAGCGGTTGGAGAGGTCCTGCTGTGCAGCGGTTAAAACATTCACTGCAAACCGTTTCGAGGCCTGCAGCACATCGTGACTGGATGCCTTTTTATCAATGCAAACGAGAATGAGGGGCGGCTCCAGCGATACCGAGCAAAACGAGCTGACCGTTAGACCGTGGAGCGTGTCTCCGTTGCGGGTGGTCACCACCGTCACGCCGCTGGCAAACTGACTGAGAATATTACGAAACAGGTTGGAATCGATCATTAGCCAAAGGTCCTTTGTATTTATCGTAGGCGCTATCGAATTGGATTTCGGCAAGCGCTGGTCAACCAATCGCAAACGATGGATGCGTTAATTTAGCCGAATTGCTAAAAAATGCAAACAAAATCCTGTAAAACGAAGCCTTGCATTTTCAGCTAAAAGTATTATATTTTATTCCGATCCTTTTCGGGAACCGGAGTCCCGGTACAGGCGTACGTGTACGTGGAAGCTGGGGACGACATGGTTTCGACGGAGGACAGAGTATCGTAGACGGCATGCCGAGGTTGTCTGGCGCCTCGTAAAATAGCCGGGCAAAAAAGTAAATGCAGATGATTATGCATATGCCATGGCTGCCTAATTAAACGCAGCCACGTCCTACTAACCAGCGCCACCATGGTTGGATAGGACGACGGTATGGGTGGCTGGTCCGCTGCGGTGCCTGGCTGTAGCGGACGAGATGCTTCCAGGCTGGCTGCCAAAGGGCTTTGTTCGTTGGGCCCGAGGCGGCGAGACCCAACCAACGAACTAAGCATGTAGAAGTCTACGGGGCTTATCCTCCGGACGCGGGTTCGATTCCCGCCGTCTCCACTATGAAGCCCCAGCCATGATGAACCATGGCGGGGGCTTTTGCGTTTTAGCGGATTATTTCTCAGTAAGCCCTCATTCCCGAGCTTACTCCTTCTTCCCAGGTTGAACTTTGGGAAGGAGGGCTAATAAGCCTCGGCGGCCTCCACATCCCTGCGAGAGATTCGCTTTTCTTGATTACGAGATTTTCATGAATGGCCGAAAAGTTGCCGCAAGAAAATTAATACACTCAACATTTTCGGGTTGGCTTACTGCCAGGAAATCACCGGCGTTTCGACATCCGTTCTTCGGCCAGTGCGGCCAGTTGACGGCGGCCCGGTTTGATACCAGTCTGCGCCAACTCGCGCGGCAACGGGAAAAACGCAATGGGGATTTTGAACCGCGCCAGCCGCCCGGCCAAAAACACCCGCATGGATGCCTCATCCAAACCTTCATCATCCTCCATCTCCACAAACGCCACCGGCCGCTGTCCGAACTCGGCATCCGGCACGGGCACCACGATGGCCTGCAGCACCCCCGGAAATGGCAGCAGCGCCTGCTCGATCTCTTCCGGCTGAATGTTTTCACCGCCGGAGATGAACAGGTTGTCCTTGCGGCCCGTGACTTCCAGCAGGCCCTGCGCGTTCCAGTGGCCGAGGTCGCCGGTGGCAAACCAGCCTTCGGCATCAAAAGGCTCGTGCAGCCGGTCGTCATGGACATAGCCAAGAAAGCGCGTCCGGCCTTTGACGAGGATTTCGCCATGCGCATGGATTTTTAGCTCGCGGTACGGCAGCAACCGTCCGGCCGTGAACAACGTTGCCAGCGCTGCGCCGGGCGGCGTGGCGGTCACCTGCGAGGCCATTTCGGTCAGGCCGTAACTGGTGTGAATGGCCAGGCCCTGCTCATGCGCTGCTTCGATCAGCGAACGCGGCATGCCGCTACCGCCGAGCAGTATGGCTTTCAGTCCGCGCAACGTTTCCACGCTTTGCGGATCCTGCAGCATCCGGTAGAGCTGGGTCGAAACCATCGACACATGGGTAATGCGGTGCGCGCGAATGGCCGCAGCGAGATTGTGGCGGTCTTGCGGCACCACGACCGCGCCGTCGCCCAGCATGGCGCGGAACAGAATCGCCAGTCCGCCAACGTGGTACAGCGGCAGCGACAGCAGCCAGCGATCACCGGCACCGAAAGGAATGTTTTCGCCCGCGCCGAGCGCACTATAATAGTGATTGCCGTAACTGTGCAGCGCCGCCTTGGGCTCGCCCGTGCTGCCTGAGGTGAAGATGATGCTGACCGGCTGCGATTCTGAAATGGATTCGGGGAACTCAATGGTGCCGGTGACAGGACCTTTCAGCAAAGTGTTCGCGGAGAAAATCGTCAGAGATGGGCTGGTGTCGGTTTCAACGGACCGATCGGTTATCAGCCCAGCGGCGGAAATGCGTTGAACTAGCCGCAGGGCTTCGGTAGCAGGCAGCCGGGTGCTGATCGGGCAGGCTACGTAGCCAGCCGCGATGCAGGCCTGCAGCAGCAAAACCAGCGATTGCGGATCGTGCACCCACATCGCCAGTCGGGCACCAGCGGGAACTCCACCGGCCTGCCATCGCGAGGCGATGCCGGCCGCCAGTTGCCGTAATTCAGCATAAGTTAATGTTTGATCGGGTAAAATGAGAGCGGGCCGGTTCGGGGCGGTGCGTGCGGCCCGCACCAACAACGATGGCAATTCCACTGGAGAATGCATCAGGCTGAGGGGATAAATTTGGATTCGTCGGGATCGGCGTACGGTTGGTTGTCCCCCGTGTAGCCGCAGACGCCGACGCGGGGCGAATTGACCAGGGGTAAAAACGTCTCTCCGCTTTGTTCACATTCATGCCGGCGCTGACAGCGCGGGCAAAGGGCATCGAAGCAATACATGCAAACCGCATCGGCACGGGATTTCTGACATTTCTCACAGAGGACATTATAAGGCGCATTTCGCGCCAGAATGCGGATACCGGTATCGGCCGGTCCCTGTCGGACGTTGATGACTTTCCCGGTCAGATCCGTTGATGAGCCGAAATCATAAACATATTCAAACTCAGTGCCTTGTTTTAAGACGTGCTGGATGGGGATATTGACCTTGCTTGGTTTGATGAAGAGCGATTCAATATCCATGCTGAAAAATTCAAAAGCATCATCGTTAGACGCGGTATGTTCAATTTCAATCTCAAAATCATCGATTTCGCTATTTTCTTCTGACCATTCTGCAAAAAGGTTGACTCGGTAGATCTGATCATTGATTTCAAATTCACTGAGGTGCGAGCAGCACTCCACCCAAAGGTTGCGGATGAAAGCATCCAGATCATAGAGGGTTTTCTGGCCGGCCATTTCGATATGTACCCAATAGAAAGACCTCCACGAATTGAGCCGGAGGTGATAGATCGAACCCACGGTTGCAGCCTGTTCCAACTCCTGGGTATCCCGAGCTTTTTTCTCGGGGCAGGCCAACAGGTGCCGGCCAATACTCCGAGACGAAAATTCACGTTTGCAAAACCGACACAAACCGGTGTTTGGGGAGGTGATGTTCATGGTAGCGCCCTTGTGTATCATCATTCAAAACCGTCGTTCAAACACAACCGCCGGTGCCACTGATGTCATGGCGTCAAAGCAACCAGCCGATAGCAAAGATGAGGCTATAAAACAGCAGAAGCTGTCCCGTGGACGCAAGCACGCCGTTCAGCATCCGGGCATCTTCAAACCGGAAAACGGTCTTGATGGCCGGATAGGCCAGGAGCAACAGGCTCCATACCAATAACAGCGCGATGCTTTTCTCCGCTGCACGGTAAAGATAGGTGGCAATGAACAGGGCCGATAGCAGAGTCAGCACATATTCCATTTGCGCAAACGTTTTGCCGAAGCGCACGGCCATGGTTTTTTTACCCGCCTTGCGGTCTTGCTCGATGTCCCGCAGATTGTTGACGGTTAGCAGCGCCACAGAAATCAGGCCAGGAGCCAGCCCCGCGATGATGGCTTCTCGCGTGACCGTGAGCGCCTGCACGTAATAGGTGCCGGCCACGGCCACCGGTCCGAAAAAGAGCAGCACAAACAGATCGGCCAGGCCGGTGTAGCCCAGCGCAAACGGCGTCGCCGTATAAATAATACCGAGAAAGATCGATACCAGACCAATGATAACGATGGGCCAGCCGCCGCGCCATACGAGATAAATGCCCAGCAAAAAGGCCAGACCGAACGCGACGATGAACGCCTTTTTCATGGCTTCGGGGCGGACGAGTCCGGCCTGGGTGGCGCGGGTCGGTCCAAGGCGTTCCTGCGTATCCGCGCCTTTGAGGAAATCGAAATAATCGTTGGCGAAGTTGGTGCCGATCTGGATCAGAATGGCGCCGAAAAAGGCCGCCAGCGTCGCGGGCAGGTGAAAGCGGCCATCGGCGATGGCCATGGCCGTGCCCATGATCACCGGCGCAATTGAAGCCCACAGGGTTTTGGGCCGCGCCGCCAGAATCCACACACGTATGCTGGAATCGTTCATCGGTTTTCGCGGTTTGCTTCGTTTTTCCAATCGCAGTTCGGGCTATTTCCTGCCATGACGCCCCGCCATTAACCGACGGTCAGGAATATTGGCCTAAGGAAATGCTCGCGATGACCGGCCGCAATTTCTCGTAAGAGTGTCGGTTACCGGTATGCTAAATATACGATTTTCGTGTGATAGCGGTCAATGGTTATTTACACCAGTGCAATAATTTTGACATTTATTACGAAAGTTCGCTTTTTTTTTCGCCAACGTGGTATGATGAACCTTAATAGATATTAAGGCGGAATAGGACGAGAAATTTGTCACCAGGACGGTCAGAGTAATGCGAAAAAATTAGGTAATGATATATGACAGCGTATTTTCAAAGCTGGTTTCAAATGCCTGGCCATGCGCAAGGCATTTCTGTGCGTGCACTGAGCCGCCTTCTCATTGCCACGGCCCTGATGGCCCAGGCCTGCGCCGGAACCAAACACACCAATAGCGGCAGTGTGGGAACAGACATCGAGCCGATCGCTCAGCCAGCCGGCGAACAACTTAGCCAGTGGGTTGATTTGACGGCCGTGGCCAACCGTGACACCTTCCCGCCAGCGGCTGAAGATGCAACGCTCATCTACGATTCCGCCGAAAAACGCGTCATTTTGTTTGGCGGTAAAAATGATGCCGATGAGAATCTGAATCAGGTCTGGATTCTTGATCTGAATCATTACACATGGCGTCGCGTTGTAACGCAAGGAGCTATTCCTCCGTCTTCCGAAGATCATGTTTGCGTGTATGATCCGGTGAACCAGCAGATGTTGCTGCACGGTGGCGAGGATGGCGATACGCGCAACATTCTCTGGAGCCTCGATCTTTTCACATTTGAATGGCATGATTTAACTTCTCCTATTTCGCCGTATCTGGAAAATCATACGGCCGTGTATAATAGCATCAACAAAGGCATGATCCTCTTTGGCGGGGAGACCTACGGAATTCACTCCAATGAAATCTGGTCGCTGGATTTGGACCCGGAATCGGTCACCTTTCTCAAGTGGATGAAACTACCGTCCAGGGGCGTTGCGCCCAAACCACGTTCGGATCACGTTGCCGTATTCGATAGCCTCCGCAACCGCATGGTTATTTTCGGGGGGTGGCGCAAGGACGACCGCATGCTGCTGGATGATACCTGGGCCTACTCCTTCCGCAGGCGGAAATGGCGACGCATTAAAACAAAAAAGTCGCATCCGCCGGCGCGTCGGCATGCGGTGGGGATTTATTTCCCACCACGCAACTGGTTCATCATCCACGGCGGATACGGCGAACGCGGTTTTCTGAACGACGTATGGGCCTTCGATCTGACCTATGATGTGTGGATCAATATCACGCCCGGGCCGCAACCGCGCATTGATCATCAGGCGTTTTACGATCCCATCCGTGGCCAGGTGATTATTTATGGCGGGGATGCAAAATTGGCCAGGAAATTTCACGATGTCTGGGGGCTGGACATTTTGCCCAATTGGGATGTGAAATCCATATTGCGCGCAACCGGTTCGGAATTGCGCCGCCCCCGCCGGTGAGCAGGCCGCAAAACCACGTTTTCCTGGCGATCCCGGCCCGGTTTTCCGCCATCCTGGCAGGGCGCCACGCCCTGTCAGGGGGTAAATCGCAACGCTTTGGTAGTCCCCGAGATGGCCTATTGCAAACCACAGATTTCACAGATTATCACGAATTTTTATGAAAATCTTTCTGCATTAAGGCTTTCCGCTTCGCGCGCTTTGTGGTTAAACAAAATTTCTTAAAGCTGTTGCCATTTCAGCAAAAACACACCGTCGGAGACGGTGTGGGATCGGCTGACCTCTCGCTGCGAAAGGCACCAATAAAGAACGCTGGCCGGGATTGGGACCCTGCCAGCGTAAAATATAAAAAACCCCGGCAGGCAAACGCCCGACGGGGGATGAGTTGCTTTCGGTCAACCGATTACGGGCGCCGGGGGAATTTGGCGAAGTTGGGCTTGCGCTTTTCCAGAAACGCGTTTCGGCCTTCCTGTCCCTCTTCGGTCATGTAAAACAGCATCGTTGCGTTGCCGGCCAGCTCTTGCAGGCCCGCCTGCCCGTCGCAATCGGCATTGAACGCGGCCTTGAGGCAGCGAATGGCGATGGGCGAATGTTGCAGAATCTCTTTTGCCCATTTCACCGTCTCTTCTTCCAGTTTTTCATACGGCACCACGGCGTTGACCAGTCCCATTTCCAGAGCCTGCTGCGCATTGTATTGCCGGCACAGATACCAGATTTCCCGCGCTTTTTTCTGCCCGACGATGCGCGCCAGGTAGCTCGCGCCGTAGCCGCCATCGAAGGAGCCCACCTTCGGCCCGGTTTGCCCGAAAATGGCATTGTCCGCCGCAATGGTCAAATCGCACATCACGTGCAGCACGTGGCCGCCGCCAATGGCATATCCCGCCACCATGGCGATCACCGGCTTCGGGCAGGTGCGGATCATGCGCTGAAATTCAAGCACGTTCAGGCGGTGCACGCCGCGATCGTCTTTATAGCCGGAATCCCCACGCACACGCTGATCGCCGCCGGAGCAAAACGCCTCTTTGCCCTCGCCGGTCAAAATGATCACGCCGATGTCGAGATCGTTGCGGGCGTCTTCCAGCGCGACCTTCATTTCTTCCACCGTCAGGGGCCGGAACGCATTGCGCACTTCCGGCCGATTGATGGTGATTTTGGCAATGCCTTCCGCCTTGTGATACTTGATGTCGGTAAACTGGCCAGCCTCAACCCAGTTGATGGTGCTCATGTTTTCCCTCTCCTTCTATTTTGTATGAATTCATGGATGGTTTTCACAAACAAGTCAGGATGCTCAAAATGTATGGTATGACCGGTATCTTTTGCAACAACGAAACGCGCATTTTTGCACCGGGAATGCATGTCGGATAAAATCGTGACGAACTTCGGATCGCGTTCGCCGGCAAGCAGCAGGGTGGGAACGGACAATTCGGCCAGTTTCGGCCACAGGGAAGGCATCACGCCGGTGCCCATGTGCCGCAGCGATTGGATCAGCCCTTCGGCGCGGTTGCGCAAACGCCGCTGCAACAGGTGCGGAAAATCGGGATGCTCCCGCAGACTGGCAAAAATCGGCTGCGCGTACCATTCGCGCAGAAATTCTGGCAGGGACCGCGTTTGCAGCCGCTCGATCCATCGGGCATCGTGCTGACGGCGCGCCGCGCGCGCGTCTTTGGAATCCAGTCCCGGCGAAGCCGACTCCAGCACCAGCCAGTCGAAATGCTCCGGATACTGCAGAGCCAGATACAGCGCCAGCCGGCCGCCCATGGAATAGCCGATAAGCCCGCAGGGAGAAAATGCCTCGCGTTCCAGCAGGTCAATCAGAGCGCGCGCGGTGGCGGTCATGCCATGGCCTTCGGCGCCGGACGGCGCTTCGGTGAGACCGTGGCCGGGCAGATCCGGCGCCAGCGCATCGAGATCAAAATCCGGGTGTGCGGCCACGGATTGCCAGTCCGCACAGTTGCCCAGAAAGCCGTGTAGCAAAAGCGCCCGCGGCGCGCCCCGGCGGCCGTAGCGGTGCGCGTGAAAGCGAATGTCCGGCTTGCCGACCGTCAAGCCGCCTCCTCCAGGGCTGCGATGATGCGCTGCTGCACCTGCTCGTGCAGCTCATGGTTGGCTTCGCGGTTTGTACGGATTTCAATCAAGGCAGAACGCGCTGTGGCCACCGCCCGGGCATACGCGGCCGTAAATTCGCCCAGGGTGGCAGGCTGAGCATATGTCAGACCGAAAGCCTCCGCGATGCGCCCGAAGGTGAGATCGTGCGGGGTGCCGAAAAAACGCTCGAAGTGCTCGCGGACGGCATGCACCGGCAGGAACGAAAAAATGCCGCCGCCCTGGTTGTTGAGCACGATCAGCACCAGCGGCACCGGGCTGTTTTTCAACAGCCACAGGGAATTCAAATCGTGGATCAGGGCGAGATCGCCGAGCACGGCGGTGGTAAGCCGGCCGAGGCCATGCGCAAAACCACAGGCTGTGGCCAGGTTGCCGTCGATACCGCTGGCGCCGCGGTTCACCGCAATACGCACGTCGCGGGCCGCCGCATCGCCGAACATGTCCATGTCGCGGATGGGCATGCTGTTGGCCAGAAACAGGCCGGCGCTCTCCGGCAGCGCCTGCGACAGCCGCCGCAAAACACCCTGCTCGCTGACCGGCTGTTCATCCCGAAATTCTTGCTGCAGCGCCCGCGCGATCCGGTCGGACCGCAACTGCAGTTCGGCCCAATACGCCTCATTCCGCGTGGGTTTGACGGCCCCGGTCAGGGCGCGGCAAAATTCGGCCACATCCGCCAGAATGCGATGGTTCACCCGGTGCTCGGGATCCAGCCGCGCGGAAAACGGCGCCACGTGGATGAGCTCGATGCCGTGGTGGCGGGCAAGCATCTGCAAAAACCGCTTCGACACCACGCGCTTGCCCAGCAGCAAAATCACATCCGGCGCCACCTCCTGCCGGAGGGTTTCGGACAGCAGCAACAGATCAAAGTAGGGAATCAGTCTGTCCGTGCGGCGTTCGAGCCGCAGCCCGGAGCCGACATCCGCCGCCAGCGGCCAGCGCAGTTCATCCGCCATCCGGACGACGGCATCGGCGGTTTCCGGCGAATCGAGCTGCCCGACCATAATGAGCCCTTTTTGCGCCTGGTGGAACCGCTCCGCAAGTTCATCGATCATGACTTCGGACGGCGATAGCGGTGCGGTGAAATGGGTGGTGTAGGGCTGCAGATGATTTTGCCAGGAAACAATCGAACTTAGATAGGCATCCCAATCGCGCTCTTCCGGCTGCAACGGCGTCAACGGCTCGCGAAATGGACAATTGAGATGCACCGGCCCAGGCGTGGGCGACTGGCTGCGGAACACGGCCTGATCCACCGTGGTGAGCACCACTTCGGGAGCGATGCGTTCATCGGGGCAGGGCATATCGAAAAACCAGCGCACGTGATTGCCATACAATTTGATTTGATCGATGGTTTGATTGGCGCCGGTTTGCCGCAGCTCGGGCGGACGGTCGGCGGTGAGCACAAGCATCGGCACAAAATCCACGCTGGCCTCGATGATGGCCGGCAGATAGTTGGCTGCCGCCGTGCCGGATGTGCAGATGAGCGCCGCCGGTTTGCCAGTGGCGCGGGCATAGCCCAGCGCAAAATAGGCGGCGGCGCGTTCATCGTAAAACAATTCGGACTGCGCGCGGCCGTTGCGAGCCACGGCCAGAGTGAGCGGGGTGGAACGCGAACCGGGAGAGATGCAAAAAAAAGAACAGCCCTGGCGCACCAGTTCTTCGACGAGGAGATCAGCCCACAGGCTGTTCAGAGTGAGCGGCTGGCTCAGCATGGGGTATGCAGAATTTTCATGAAATTGGCGATTTTGTTTTCGATTTCTTTCCACTCGGCCTCGGGCGTGGAGCCACGCACGATGCCGGCGCCAGAAAATAGCGACAGCCGCTGCCCCTGCACCAGGCCCGATCGAATGCCTACCACGAATTCGGCGGCGTCCTGGCCAATCCAGCCGATGGGTGCAGCATACCAGCCGCGGTCGAACGGCTCCAGCTCGCGGATGAGCCGGATCGCTTCGGCGGTCGGGGAGCCGCCGACGGCCGGGGTCGGATGCAGCGCCTGGATCAAATCGGCGTCGGTCACACCGTCCGCCAGCACGCCCTGCAGACGGCAGCAGAGATGCTGCACCCGGGCCAGCTTCAACAGCGAAATCTCGTCATCCATATCCACGGTCTGGCACAGCCGGGTCAGGGTTTGCAAAATCGTATCGACCACGAACCGGTGCTCACGGATGTCTTTTTCGGACTGCAACAGCGCTTTGCCCAGCCGCTCGTCTTCGGTCACGGTGAGGCCACGCGGCCGGGTGCCGGCAATGGCCTCGCTTTTGATCTGATGCCCCTCACGGCGATACAACCGCTCCGGCGACCCGCCGATAAACGCGTTTTCCGCATCCGGCTGGAAACAGAAAAAGAACAGTTGCGGATTGGAGGCTTTCAACCGCCTGAGCAGAAATTGCGGATTGAGAGGCCGGGCGAAGGAAAAGACTGATTTGCGCGCCAGCACCACCTTGTGCAAGTTGCCGCGTGAAAATTGCGCCAGCGCCGTTTCAATGGCGCGAGCCCAGTGGACGCGATCGGGCAGATCGTGCCGGGTCTCGCGCTCCGGCACCGTCACGCGCTCGGCGGACTTGTGAAACGTCAGACGGTCGAGCTGCCGCAACAAGGCCGTCTCGGCTTCGCGCAGGTTCGAAGGTCGATCGATGAAAATGTTGCAGGCGAAATAGGTTTGTCCCCACTGCCGTTCCAGCAGGAATTGTGGCAGAATAAACTGGTAGCGTCCGAAGTGCTGCCAGGTGGTATCGCGTTCGCGCGGCGCATAGAAACGCAAGCCGCCGAAATAGCGCACCGCCCGGTGGTCCGCCAGCCGCAAGCGGCGATGCAACCGCGCAAACAGGGCCGCAATCGGCAGGCCTGCCTCATCGGTCACCACATCCGCCACACCGATGCTGGCCATGGCGTAGGTGTGCTCGCGGTCTTCCCAGTAAATTTTGGTCTCCGCCTCCTGCTGCTGGAGCCACAGCAGTGGATCAATTTCCGGAATGCGCACTTCCAGCCGATGCAATAGTGGAAAGGTGCGGTCGGCATGATATTTACGAAGATTTTCGAAATACGATCGGATGGACTGGCTCAAAAGTCGGATCGCCGTGCCGAGGCCGGAAGCCTTTGCGACAGGCGCTTGCTGATTTTCCGTATGCAGCTCGGGATTGTTTATCATGGGCGAATTCGCGTTTCGAGTGAAGAATCGAACGTTTGACCGGCGCCCGGCCAGGGTTTGTGTTCCGGGCAGGGTTAAAAATTAAAGAATGTTCATTAAAGATTCAAAAATACATATTTCCATGCGAAAAAGCAAGATTCTGTTCAAGGTTTGGCCCCCAGGCAGCGCTCCCGGCCGTGCCAGGGTGACGTCGATTCGTCTCAAACACCGGACACCATTAAGGCACCTGGCGTTTTTTCAGAATTGCTACTTAACTAACAATTTATGCTGCAGGATGTGAACCTTTGCCGGCTTGTGAATCGGCCGGGCTTGCATGCGGAAAAAATACACGCCCGGTGCCACCGGTATGCCGCGATCGTTCCGGCCATCCCAGAGAATGGCCTGTTTGCCAACGGGCAATTCGCGCGCGGACCACGTACGCACCCGCCGGCCGAGCACATCATAAACGGCCAATTCCACACGCGCCGGCTCGGCCAAAAACATCGGAAACGTCGTGCCGCGGGATACGGCTGAGCCGGACAGCCGCAGCGGATTCGGATAGTTGGCATCCAGCCGGAACGTTTTCGGCGTTTCCGAAGCCGGCTCAGGCGCAACGATTCCGGTCACTCCCGGAAAGAAAAACTGCAACACGCGCTGCATGATCTCGGCCCGGGTTTCCGCCCCGGCAATGGTCTCAAACGGAAATCCGATCACCACCAGCTTGCCGGTTGCGGAGCCGCTGCCGAACGGGCCGGCATATTGAATCCCGGCCACGCGGCCGTTGCCATACCGCAGCGCCACGACGCCGCCTCCGGCCGGGGTGAAATAATCGGGCCAGTCTTCCGGGTAGGGCGCATTACCGTAGGCAAATTGCAACCCCGCAAAAATGCCATCCGCGGTGCCGGTAACCGTGTAGCTCTCCGAATCATCGCCGCTATAATCCACCTTGAGGTATTGCCGCAAAAACTGCCGGTCGGCGCTGGAGCCTTTGGCGCCCAGATCCCAGGCAATTTCGGAACCGGTGACGAACAGCCGGCCGCCGGCCTCGAGGTATGTCCGCACTTTGGACTGTTCCGCTGCGGAAAAGGTCTCATCCGCGGTAGATTCATCGCCCAGAATCCAGATCACGGCGTCATAATCGCGCAGATCGATCTGCCCGGCGGCCACCATTTCATTGGCGCAGGTGGAGAAGCCGAAATTGCCCGCGGCAATGGCCTCGCCGTGGACATAAGCAAAATCATGCCAGGGCTGGTGCCAGCTTCCCGAACTTTGCGTGCGATCGAAGCCGTCCACAATGAGAATGCGCTTGCCGTGATGATCCGGCGCGATGCCGTACACATCACTGCGCCCGCTCTCGTTTGGCGGACTGGCCGAATCCGCCGCGGTAATATAAAAATAGCGCGGCGATGGCAGTACCGAGGTGGTCGTAGTGCGGGTGAGCGATGGCCCGAGGCGGGTTTCATCGCGCCAGATAGACCACGAAGCATTGTCCGGCGAAATGTAGATGCGGAATCCGGCCAGGTCCGGATCGTTGCCGCCAGCCTGCCACAGAAATTCCAGCGGATGGCGGGTCAGTGCGGCCAAAAACACCGGCTGCGCCGGCGGCAGCAAATCCTGCTGCGTGATGGTGACATCCACATACACAGTGTCGAAATTATCGCGCGTGTCGCCGGCAAACAGCATCACCGTGTAATCGCCCGGTGGCAGCTCGCGGGTATCCCAGAAGGTGCGCCGGTTCACCCGGCTTGTAATGCGGTACACATGGCTGCTGGTGGTGGACTGGTTCGGATCGAACACGTTGTGAACGTAGCTGTTGCTGGGCTTGAGGTCGAAGCGAAACTGCACCCCGTCGTCCGAAGGCGAGTACACCACCGAATCGCGTGAGGCGGTCAGGACCTGATATCCCATAATGTACGCGCCGTTGTTCAGCCTTGATTCGAGCGTGCCGGGCGGTCCGTTGGCCTCGCGCACGCGGAAGGTGATTTCCACCGGCCCGCTGATGCGGCGGCCGGTGAATTCCTGCCCGGTTGGCCCAAGCAGAAACCGCACCGTTTTGATGACCGGCG
>JAUZRQ010000048.1 GCA_030950365.1 Candidatus Zhuqueibacterota bacterium
CGATTCCGACAGGCCGAGCATGGCGGCGAGGCCGTTGCGGATGGGAATCGGCGCCTGGGTGGTGTCCCACACGGTGAGCTGCTGGCTGCGCGCGTCCCAGTGCGCCACCACACCACGGTTTTCCAGCGCCGCCGCAGTGCCGCGGTCGTAAACAAAACGCTTTTTGATGATCAGGTCGGCCTTTTGCCGCGCCGCATCGTGCTTTCCCTTGCGCTGGATTACGTGCGCTGCCAGGTTGGAGTCGAGATCATCGTGCACACGCGGCGCATCCGGGGACAGCGCCTGTTCCATGTCCACCACGGCATCCAGCGGCTCGAACGCCACGCGGATGCGCTGCAGGGCGTCTTCGGCGATGTAGCGGCTTTCGGCCACCACCGCCGCAATGGGCTCGCCGACGTGGCGCACCTTGTCTTTCGCCAGGATGACCTGCGTGCGTTTGTTGAATACGATGCCGTCGATGGGCGGGGGCGGCACCAGCAGCGGTCCGGTCTGCCAGTAGTCGCCGAGATCAGCGGCGGTGTACACGGCCACCACGCCGGGCACGGCCTTCGCCGCGCTCACATCGATGCGCTGGATGCGGGCATGCGCATAATCGCTACGCAGGAAGGCCACGTGCTGCATGCCGGGCAGGTGCACGTCGTCCACAAACAGCGCCTGCCCAGTGAGCAGCCGCCGGTCTTCATTGCGGGGAATCGACTGGCCAAAATAACGCGTCGCCACAGCTTTCTCCTGAATTCAACTTATATGAATGATGCGATTTTGTGTCAGAATCATACAAAGGAAATTAATCCCTCGCAGAGGCGCGGGGCTCGAAGAGAGAAATCATGGTAAAACTGTTCGTCGCACCGCTTTGTGGGGCGCCGTGAGACATGTTTTTTGCCATGGGTCTCCCGCCCCTGTGGGCGGGGGACCCAGTTCTTCAATCCGCGCCATCCTGCGAGGCCGCGAACGTTATGAGATAATATCGATTCCTCATCAGTGTTCCATCCGCGTCCATCCGCGGCTCAAAAAATTGCCGTTTTAAAAATCTGTGCCAATCAGTGAAATCTTTGGTTTTATGCATCCATTTCAGATGGTACAAGCATGGATGCTTGTGCTACTTCTTGCCACGACCTGCCGCCCACAAGGGGCGGGGGCTACATTTATCTTTGTGCTCTTTGTGCCTCTGTAGTGGTTACACTTTCTGCTTTCGCATCAGCTCTGCTGCCAGTTGCACGGCTTTCACGATGTTCTGGTAGCCGGTGCAACGGCACAGGTTGCCGCTCAGCGCCTCACGGATGACCTCTTCGCTCGGATTGGGATTTTCTTTTAAAAACGGCAGTAGCGACAGCAAAATGCCGGGCGTGCAGAAACCGCACTGCAGCGCATGGGCGCGGTGAAAGGCCTCCTGCAGAGGATGCCAGGTTTCGCCGCGGGCGGCCAATCCCTCGATAGTGGTAATCTCCTGCCCGTGCGCCTGGATGGCGAACATCAGGCAGGAACGCACCGGTTCGCCGTCAAGAAGCACGGTGCAGGCGCCGCACACGCCGTGCTCGCAGCCGATGTGCGTGCCGATCAATTCCAATTGATGTCGCAGGAAATCGCTGAGCAGCAGGCGGGGCTCAACCGTAGCGTGATATGGCTGGCCGTTCACGCGCAGGCTAATGGCAATCTGGGCCGGTTCATTGGCGGCATGGCGTTCAGTCATCGTTCCCTTCTCCGAAAGTGAGCTTGAAAGATTTTTCATTTTATAAAAAAATCCCCGAAGCGGCAAGTAAAAAAACGCAAAACTTCCATAAATTCAAACGATATTGTGGGGAGTGAAAGCAGCCTTATGCAAGAGTCTAAAATTCAAAAGGCGGACAACAGAGTTCTTCAATAGCGGTATCGGGTATCGTCATCGGTAGGCCCCACCGCTGAGAGCGCCGAGCGTTTATCTCTGCGCTTTTTGCACCCTCGGCGGTTTTTGTGCATATTGATTCAATGAAAGGATGATTTGTGGCTAGCCAGATGGTCCGGCCGTCAGGGACGGCCTCTATCCCCGTTTTATTAAAAATCAAAACACCGTTGCCAACGGTATTGGACCGCGGCTGTTTCAGCCTCTCGCAGGGACGCAGAGACTGCCGTGTTTTTTCTTTGTGACTTTGTGCCTTTGTGTGAACATACAAACTGGCGATATACATCCGATCTGATTTACGGCTCGGTGGACAGGGCGCCCGCCTGGTAGTCCACCTGCACGATGATGTTGCGGCCCGGCGCATTGAAGCCGCTCAGATGCTCGCGGTAATTTTCATCTAGCAGGTTCATCACCGATGCGCGCAGACGCAGCCGCGGCGTGAGTTCGTAGCCCACGCGCAGGTTCAGGGTCGTCCAGCCCGGGGTGCCGCCTTCGGGAATGCGCAGGTCCTGCCGGTCTTCTGCAGACAGCCTCTGTTGCGCGCCGGCAAACCGCAGGTTCAGCTCCCACCAGAAATGCCCGCGCTCGTGGCGCACGCCAAAGATGCTCGACAGCGGCGGGATTCCTGAGAGCGGCTCATCGTGCGTCAGATCCTGCCCGTAGGTGTAGCTCAGGTTGCCAAAGCCCAACCAGCCGTCCGTGGGCCGCCATTCGAAGCCGGCCGCAAAGCCCGTGGTAAACGCGCGCCCGGCATTGGCCTTGTGATACACCCACAGAGTGTCGCCGCCTTCCAGCACGTACGATTTCCCGGTGAATGCCGCCGGCCGGCGTACCATCATATCGCGCAGGACGTTGTAATACACCACCGCCTCGCCCTTCAACTTCTCGCTGAGCCACTTGAAACCGGTATCTACGCTCCAGTTTTTCTCCGGCCGAAGTTGTAGATTGGGTACATCGTAAAAGCGGCCGCCTTTGCCCGGCCCCAGCTTGCTCACGTCATCGAGATTGGGCGCGCGGAAGCCCTGCGCCAGATTGGCCACCCAGGCAAGATTGGCCGCGACATCCACCTTCATCCCCAGACTGAAGGTCACTGCCGATGGCGACTGCTGCACGGTGCCAAACGGTTCCGTGGCTGGATGCGAGACCGAAAACGGTGCGGTAAGCCGGAACGCGCTGTACCGCCCGCCGAAATCCAGCTTGAACCGCGGCGCGGGCCGCCATTCAAACCAGGCATACAGGCCCAGGCCGCTGTAGCGCGAGCCATCCGGGAACAGCGGCGCGCGCGTTTGCACTACCTCGGTATCCGGGCTTTCGCGGAACGAGCGCGCGGCCACACGATCCCGGTAATAGTCCATGCCGTAAATCAGCAAATGATTGTCGGCCACGATGCGCGTGAACTGCAGTTGCGCGCCCAGGGTTACCGTGCGAAACGCATCGTAGGTGCGCCACGAGCTGGCACGTTTCTGGCGCACGCGCTGTTCGTACTGCCGGTGCCAGGACATCGTGAGCGCGGCCTGCTGGAAAAAGCAGTTCGGCCGTTTCCAGCGCAGCACCGCATAGGCCAGGTCGCGCTCCTGCGGCCGGTACTGCCAGAGCAGGTATTTCTGCACCTCGTACACGTCGTACCGCGGCACCTCCGGCTGGCGACTGTTTTGATACGCCAGCACGATTTCGGCGTCGGCCGCGGGCTGCCACAGCGCTTTGACAAACAAATCATGCGCCTGATAGCCGTTGGGCGATTGCGTGCGTTCCAGCCGGCGATCGGCGCGGCTGTCGTTGCGCAGCCGCTGCATGAGCACCTCGCCGCCGCGGCTACCGCGGGTTACGTCGCCGTACGAACGCCAACCGCCGGACGCCAGCAGTCCCAGCCGGCGTCCGGCCACCATCACCTGCCCGTGCGCCATGCGACTCTCATCGGCGCTGGAGACCAGTCCGCGCAACGCTGCTTGCCAGCGCAGGCCGTTTGACGACAGCGCCGGCTTGCGCGTCACCAGATGGATCGCGCCTCCGAGGGCGTCGCTGCCGTACAATACCGACACCGGGCCGTGCACCACTTCGATGCGCTGCAGCGAAAACGGATCGACGGTGTTAAGATACTGCAGATTGCCGCCGCGGTAGGTGGCGTTGTTCATACGGATGCCATCGATGAGCAGCAGCACCTTGTTGGCCTTCAGGCCGCGCAAAATGGGCGAACCGCCGCCGTGGTTGGTTTTTTGCATGAACACGCCCATGGCCTCGCGCAGCGCCTCGGGCGTCTGATTGGCCATGCGGTCGCGCAGGTGCTGCTGCGTCACCATGGAAATGAGCTGCGGAATATCGTACTCGAATTCTTCCACACGGGACGCGGTGACCACCAGCTCATCCATAGCGATGACCGCCGGTTCGAGGGCGATATCCAGCCGCAAGGTGTCGTCCGGGGTAATACGCACTCCGGCAAGCGTGCGCGGCGAATACCCCTGCCGCCGCACCTGCAAGTCATATTCGCCACCGGGCAGTCCGCGGATGAGAAAAACGCCGCGAGCGTCCGAAGCGTCGCCGCGTTCATGGCCGATAACGATGATCTCTGCAAAGGGTATCGGTTTGTGGGTGCGGGCATCGGTCACCCTGCCGGTGATGACGCCCTCGCCCGGTTGTTGCGCCAGAAGCGGCGCGGTAGCCAGCCACAGACACAAGCTCCAAAATCTATCGCGCATGGATCTCCAGTCAGTTGCGGCTTTGCCGCTATTTTGGGTTATTTCAAATTTCGTTCGCCCTTTCATTTTCCGGAACTATTCAGTTATTCCCGTTTGATGAAATCTTGCCGGTCATCGCGAGCAGCCGCCAAAAGGCGGATGCGCCTGTCCGACTGCTGGCGGACGGCGATCTCAAATATAGCAATGAGATCGCGTCGTCGCTCCGCTCCTCGTGATGACGGGTAGAAGCCTGAACAGTTACCTTCAAAAAAACCGCCACCTGCCGGCGGCGGTGCATATGAAAAGATCGCCCTGCACCACCGGCGCGGGGCGATCCTTTCTTGCAGCATTCATCCGTATCAGCCGCTTCGGCTCGGGAAACCGACGCGGGCCTATTTTTTCTTCGGCGTCCAGTTAAGATCCAGCGGCTGGTATTCCGGCACCAATTCGAGGTTGGCCGCCTGCACTTTCTCGCGGAAGGCCGCCACATCGGTGGTCAGCACCTGGTTGACATCTGCGAGCCGCTTTTCGAGCAACGCCTCGGCCTGGCGCAGGTAAGTCAGTTGCGCCTGCGTGGGCTTATCATACGAAGTGCTCAGGCTGCGCGCCACGTAGCCGAGTTTGGCGATGACCGTGCGGTCGCGCGGATAGATGCCCTCGCGGTCGGGCGGATCCACGAACTGCGTGACCACCTTCATGAGCCGCTTTTTCAGGCGGCGCGCCGCCTTTTTCAAATCTTTGGCCGCATCGTCGTCACGGTCTTTGACCTGCTCCAACACCTGATCGATGCGCTTACGCAAGGTTTTGACGCGGTTCACCACCTCGGTGATGATCTCGATTTTCTGGCCCACGCGGCGGATGGTGTCAAACTTTTCCTTGCGATCGGCCAGCGGGATGTCCACGCGCGGATCGGGCAGTACCTGCACCTGGCCACTCACTTCGTGCTCGCCCATTTTGATTTTCACCGCGTACACGCCGGGTAAGACTTCCGGGCCCTGCGGCGTGAACCGCCGGCGCTGGCGTTCGCCCAGGGAGGGAAATTTGAAGCCGTCGGTGCGCAGGTTCCAGGCCACGCGGTTGATACCCCTTTCCATCGGGCCGTCCATTTTCCGCACCACCTTGCCGGAACTGTCGAGAATTTCAATCTTCACCTTCGGCTTTTTCTTGTTCCGGTCCGGCGCATGCCTGTTTCGGTCACGCATCGGCCGGTCGGCCTTTTCGGACTGCTGTTTCACCTGCGACGGCTCGATGTAATACGTGATCAGCGCGCCGTACGGACGGCTTTTTCCCATGAACATGCCGCTGGCCGGAAACCGGTAGCCATCGACCTGCTTGATCTTATGCTGGTAGGTCCTGGGGATTTCGAACAGGTGCAGCGGCTTTTTCGTCAGCGCCGCGCTGATTTCGCGCAGCGGGCGCACGTCATCCAGAATATAGGCTGCGCGGCCGTGCGTGCCGATCACCAGATCATGGTCCCGCGGATGCACCACCAGCGCGCGCACCGCCACCGTGGGCAGGCCATGCGTCCACTTCATCCAGTGCTGGCCCTCGTCGAAGCTAATCCACAGACCGAATTCGGTGCCCAGATAGAGCAGCTCCTTTTTCACCGGATCCTGCTCGATCACGTGCGCATAGCCCCAAATTTCGTTCGTTTTGTTTCTGGTGGGATCATTTTTGGTCAGGCTGATCCATTTCTTGCCGTAGCCGACCACCTTGTACACGTAGGTCGTCCAATCGTTGCGACGGTGATTATCGAACACCACGTACGCCGCATCCGGTTCGAATTTGGACGCCTCGATGTGCGGGCACCAGGTGTTGGGCGGCAGGCCGGGAATCTTGTTGGAAATCTTTTTCCAGGTCTTGCCGCCATCGGTGGTGACATGCACCAGGCCGTCGTCCGTGCCCACCCAGATCACGCCCTTTTTCACCGGGCTCGGCGCGATGGTCAGGATCGAGGTGTAATTTTCCGCTGCGGTCACGTCGCGAGTCAGGCCGCCGCTCTCATCCTGTTTTTGCTTGCTCGGATCGTTGGTGGTCAGATCCGGGCTAATAATTTTCCAGGTATCGCCGCGGTCCGGGCTCATGTGTACAAACTGGCTGCCGTAGTAGATTACCTTCGAGTCGAACGGGTCGATGGCGATGGCCGCGTTCCAGTTGAAACGCAGTTTCACCGTGTCCGGCCCCCACGGACGGATGTCCTTGCGCTCGCCGGTTTTAGTGTTGAACCGGCGCAGGTAGCCACCCTGCGACATAGAGTAGCCGATGGTGGGATCGTCCGGATCGGCCAGGGTGGCGAAGCCGTCACCGAAGCCGACTTCCATCCAGTGGTAGTTGCGGATGCCGCCGTTCTCCCACACATCGCTGGGACCGCGCCAGGAGCCGTTGTCCTGCATGCCGCCGTACACATTGAACGGAATCTGATGATCGATATTGATATGATAAAACTGCGCCAGCGGCAGGTTTTCCACAAACCGCCAGGTCTTGCCGCGGTCGTGGCTGATGTACACGCCGCCATCGTTTCCATTGACCATAAAGCTGCCGTCCTCCGGGTGAATCCATAGCGCATGGTGGTCCGGGTGGATGCGCGCCCGGGTGAGCGGCTTGAAGGTCTTGCCTCCGTCCTCGCTCACGGTGATGGAGTTGTGCAAATTGTACACCCGATTTTCGTTCTGCGGATCGACCCGGATATCGGCAAAATAGAACGGCCTCGGCGCCACGTTGTTGGATTTGTTGACGATCTTCCAGGTGCGACCGCCGTCGTCGGAGCGGCACAGCACGTTCTTTTTCGCTTCGATCAGCGCATACACCACATCGGGATTGCTACGCGCAATGGCCAGGCCGATGCGGCCGAGCTCGCCTTTGGGCAGACCGTCTTTGTCGGTGAGTTTTTTCCATGTTTCGCCGCCGTCGTAAGTCACATACAGGCCGCTGCCCGGTCCGCCGGACTGGAAGAACCACGGCCAGCGCCGGTGCTGCCACATGGCGGCAAATAGTTTGTTGGGATTGCGCGGATCCATCACCAGATCGGCGGCGCCGGTGGTTTCGTTCACGTACAGTACTTTTTTCCACGTTTTTCCGCCGTCGGTGGTTTTGAACACGCCCCGTTGCGCGCTTTCGCCCCAGGTCGGACCGAGCGCTGCCACGTACGCAACGTTCGGATTGGTGGGATGCAGGATAATGCGATGGATTTTCTCGGTGCCGGCCAACCCCAAGTACTGCCAGGCCTGGCCGCCATCCAGGCTTTTGTACAGGCCGTTGCCCACGCTGCTGCTGTTGCGCGGGTTACCCTCACCGGTGCCCACCCAGACAATGTCCGGGTTGGCCTGAAACACCGCCACCGCGCCGATGGACGCCACCGGCTGGTCGTCGAACAGCGGCTTCCAAGTGACCCCGCCGTTGGTGGATTTCCACAGGCCGCCGGTTGCGGCGCCGATATAGATGATATCCGGATTGCTCACCACCCCTTCCACAGCCGCCACGCGGCCGCTCATGCCCGCCGGCCCGATGGAACGGGCTTTCATGCCTTTAAACAGCTCGGCATCGAACTGAGCAAAGACAGCGGTGGCCAGGAACAAAAGCAGAAGCAACGCGGCCACGGCCCCCTGCCGCATACTGCGGTGTTGTTTCATGACTCCCTCCTGTTTGGACTAGATGGATTTAATCAAGCGGCTTTTACCACCCTGCTCATTAATATAGTCTCAAAACACCGAATAAATGCGGGGAGATAAAACGATTTGGGAACCTTGCCAACTGCTTGTATCCGCACTTAGTTAGACGGTGAAGCCCCAAAAGTGTTTATTGGATTGGGTGGTCGGATTATCAAAAATCATCATACGTAAGCACCACATTGTAAGTAGGTCGGAAAACCTGGTATGTACGTCCCCCATACCGAATGATCACACCGGGATAAATTGGACCACTAATTTCCACACGAATACCGGCTCGCAACCGGGATAGGCGCTCATTCAGGCTCGTAATTTCTTGTCGAAATTGTTCTATCGTCCGAATGTAATTTTCTTTGGTCTTCAACAAATTTTTCAATAGTTCATCGTATTTTAGAGAACGGGACTGATAATTTGCTTTTGAACGAACAAACTGAAAAATTCGATCTTTGACCGCATTTAGCTGCTCTTCAAGCCGGGCTAGTTCCTTTTGTTTGGTGCTCAATCGTTGTACCAATTCCTGATTTGGGTCGATGTTAATAACCGTGCGTATGTTTTTTTCATTTCCTGCCCGATAAACACGTATGCTTTGGCCTATACATACGGTCCCTCCAATGAGACAGGACTTTTTACCAGCAAAAACCACCGCTCTTCCAGCCACCAGATTGCATTTCATGGCTTCGTCATGGATGTAAATATTATTACTGGCCTGAATGGTCTGGTTATCGACATAGTGCACATAGACGTCGTTTCCTGCTTGAATTATGCCTTTGCCGCGCCCAATGAATCCCTTTAGTACATATACATCACCGCCGGCGATAATCTTCGCATCTTCAACTACTCCCATAACGAATACACTGCCTTTGGCATGAACACTGGAACCGCTCTTTATATCTCCGTGAACCAGCAACGAATGTTCAACTTTGATTTCCCCCATTGCGGAAGAGATCGATCGAGGTATTTCCTCCAACGGCCAAATCGCTAACTCTTTCTCATTGGAGAATGTGATTGCTCCATTTAATCCGGCCACGTATAAAAAAGGATCCTGAGCATGGCGAATGACATTTTTCAATTCAGGTAATGGTGGGCTCTCCATTCTCGGAGCAGGAATAGGTTCTCCCTTTACGGTTATCCCGGGTTTCCCTTTGCCTGGTGGATGCACTCGCAAAACCGGTTGCCCTTTCTTTACACGTAACAAAATCGCATCCAGAAAATCCTGCTCGTGATTTTGTATTGGAAATTTGCGCTTCAATGGAAAAAGGTATTCAACACGTCCAGGTGCTCCGGGAACGGGTTCACGTCCCCTGGCAACAAGAATCGAATTTCGAGGTAACTGACCTTTGGCAAAGCGTTTAAACATGGGCTCCCAGTTTTCCAACGAAATACCGTAGGTAATACCACTCCGTTGTAAAATAGTCTTTACTGTTTGTGTGTCAATTTCCTTGCCCATATCTTTTTTGCCAAGCAGCATGTAAGCTCTTAGACCATTGTCCTGAGTTACTAATCGCATATGGCATTTACTCTTCGGATTAATTGTTTTAGAAGGAAATTTCACCCGGATGATTTCTTTTGGTGATGGACAAAACGTGCATTATTTTAATCGTCCCCAAAAAGGTTATATTGACATTTTCTTGTACGATTTTGAACGGAATTCATGGAATAGGCTGTTGTCTGTAAAAAAAAGAAAAACATAGCCCACGCAGATCGCATAATAAATCGTAAATAGGTGGGATGAAGTGGATGCCCATGAAAACACCATCTATAGCAGGAAAACTATTGCGAAGCTTTCTTAAAGGACTCGCATGGCTGTTATTGGGGCTGCTCATACTCATGCTGACGGTACTATTGCCAGCTTTTTTTCGCCACTTTGTAACCTTCCCGCAGCTCGAACGCGAGCTTCGGGAATTGCAACTGCAACGGCGGCAAGCGAGGCGAGTGATCCCGTTGCAGGATTATAAAGGCGTGCTGCATGCGCATAGCTACTGGTCGCACGACAGTCGCGGCGTGTTGGCGGAAATCATACCCGCCGCTCAGCGCGCCGATATCGATTTCATTTTTTTTACCGATCATCCGCGCTCGGATGTGGATTGCTTTCCGCGTAGCTACAACGGCATGTATGACGGCGTGCTCATCATTCCTGGCGCAGAAAAGCTGCGCCTGCTGGTCTGGCCGCTGGACACGCTGTGCATCAACTGGCGCGCCAATCGGGACACACTCATCCGGGGACTGGTGCAGCGCGGCGGCCTGGTGTTTTACGCCCACTCCGAAAAAGCGCACGACTGGGGAAATTCGGATTTTCAGGGGATGGAAATCTACAACATTCACACCGACATCAAGGATGAAGTCATGTGGAAGCTGCTGCCCGATCTTATTGTCAACAAGGGTCGTTTCCACCGCTGGATTTACCGCCGGATTTTCGATGAACAGCGTACCATCCTGGCGCTGTGGGATTCGCTGAACACACACCGCCGGGTGGTGGGGATTTCCGCCAACGATGCTCACAATAACCAAAACATTCGTGCGCGTCGGCTGAGCGACGGTCTGGTGGAATGGGTCGGGCCGAACGCGGATACCTGGCGAATTGGCAAACCGGCCTGGTGGCAACAGTGGCTGTTTTCAGAGCCGGATACCTCCGGCTGGATCTTCAAATGGGAGATCGATCCCTATTTCGAATCGTTCCGATTTGTGAATACCCACATCCTGGCCGACACGCTTTCGCCCGCCTCGCTGGCGCATCATCTCAAGGGTGGCCATGCCTTCATCGCCTTCGAGTCGCTGGCCCCGGCGGACGGATTTCAGTTTTACGCCACCGCTGACGACCAGGTTGCCGCCATCATGGGCGATTCGCTGCGTTTCAGAGACGGATTGACCTTGCATGTGACATCTCCCCTGCCCGGACGCATCCGCTTTTTGCGCAACGGCCAACAAATCAGTCAGCACGATAAGACTTACTCCGCCGGGCTCGATGTGCAGCAACCGGGAGTGTATCGAGCCGAGGTAGCCATCTGGTTTAACGGCCGCTGGCTGCCCTGGATTTATGCCAATCCCGTGCATATTTTTCAATAAAATCATGCATTAGACCTTTTTTTTCTTGACAAAGCGTCGATTCGTTAACATATTTTTCAAAAATTCAACAATTGACTGTCACTGTAAATTTGTTGGTTTTCGCAATTAACTATTGCGAGCCGATTGAATAACGCGCGCGAATTGCAGACCCGAGCGCTTATGCGCGCCTCCGACCTTGTAAAGAGGACGGGAATTCATCAGAGCACAGAAAAAATACTGCGGGCCACAGGGAATACATTACAGCACGCGCGGCACCATCGCGTACTGACCTTCCGCCTTTAACACCTTTCCACGTGATACTAGAAACGTTGCGCTTGTCGAGTAGAGAACCGAAATGCATGCTCAGCCTGAGGAGATGATCATGTCGCAACCTCTTGTCCTCAACGAGTCAACACCTGATTTTCATTAGTCTGTTCGGATTGGTCATTTAGCAGAAAGCCACAATTTGCGTTTGCCTTCCCTTCTGCGGATGGGGCGATCCAGAGCATCCGAATCATGCCGTATGGGGATCACTGTCTTCACTTCGGCGCGGCTTGTGGTTTCGTGGCCTGAACTGTTTTCCGGGAATCCTATGGACATTTCGTCATTCATCCTAACTTTGCTTGCAAAGCAAACCGCAGATTAAAATCAATGAATGTTCATTTTCATGGGAGATTTCCTATGAAGCCCAGATCGATTTTTCTCTGCCTGCTGCTCGCAGGCCTGCTGCCATTGCAGATAGCGACCGCCGGTACCACCGGCAAAATTCGCGGTACGGTGAAGGACAAACAAACCGGGGAACCGCTGCCCGGCGCCAATGTAATCATCCGCGGCACATCGCTGGGTGCGGCTTCCGATGCGAACGGGAACTTTGTGATCCTGTACGTGCCACCGGGCAAATACACCGTGGAAGCCAAAATGATCGGCTACCGAACCGAAGTGCGCACCAATGTAAGAGTGGAGGTGGACCGCACGGCGGTGCTGGATTTCGAATTGGAACAAACGGCCATCGAAGTCGGCGAGATTGTAGTGGAAGCTAAACGCGATCTCGTACAGGTGGATGTATCGGGAACGGAAAACTACATCACCAAAGAAGAATACGAAGCCACGCCCTTTGCCAACCGGCTCGAAGATGTGATCGGCCTGCAATCCGGCGTAACCGGCAACCTGATAGAGGGCGAGATCAAAATTCGCGAAGGCGAGGCCTACGAAGTCGGCGTGCTGGTGGATGGTTTCTCCACCGTGGATGCGAAATTCAACCGGCCGATCTTCAACGTGAGTCCGGGGGTAGTGCAGGAAGTCAAAATCATGCGCAATGGCTTCAACGCGGAGTACGGCATTTCGCGTTCCGGCATCATCAATATCATTACCAAAGATCCAGGGGAAAAATTTCATGGCACGTTCGACTACCAGCTTCTGCCAGCAGGGCGCCGACATGCCGGCCCTGATATATACGATCCCGACGTGCGATGGGAATACCGATTGTACGACGGTCCCAATGCCATGGAAGGCGACTCACTCATTTTGTACGAAGGCCGTCACCGCATTGTGCGCGAGTGGATCGGTTGGAAAAAGCGCGCCGAACAGCTTTTAAATGACTCGAACCCCAACAACGATCTCACCGCGGAAGAAGCGCGCGAACTGTGGCGCTGGCGTCACCGCCCCATCACTTACGGCGATAGAATTGGTCATAACATCGATTTTACTTTAAATGGGCCATTGAAAATCACGCCGTGGAAAACGAGTTTTTTATTGGGCCTCCGCTATGAACGTCGGCCATTTGTACTCCCCCAACCCCGCGATTTTTTCGATGACCGTTCCGGAACCTTAAAACTCGTCAATCAATTCGGGCCAAACGCCAAGTTGACCCTGTCCGCGTTTTATTCGGAAGTGCGGACCGTTCCGCAGGGATTCTCCTCCTCGAGCTGGTCCGGCGAGGACCGCATTTCCTATGACGGCGGTTCGAGCGAAATTTTCTATCCCTTCCGCAAGCCGATCATCGATCGATATTCCACCCTGATCGGTGCCCGATTTGTATATACCATGAGCCCCACGCGCTTTCTGGAAATCAACAGCAGCTTTTTCAACACCAAATATCATCTGGGCACGCCAAACGAATCTCCGGAAGACAAAGGCCGGGTTTTCGGCGGACGCCTCTTTCTTGATCCGCATGCCGGCTGGATCCCGAAGGAAAAAGGCGTGGATGATCTGGCATCCAGTTATCGCATGTACGGTGGAGCCAGCACTTGGGACAATTCCTTTGGCCGCCGCGCCGATTTTCGCATCAGCTACACCGATCAGTTCCACCCCAGCCACGAGCTCAAAGCCGGCTTCGAACTCCGCTATAACAATCTCAAAGAAGATCGCGTGCACTATAAAAACGATGATCCGGCGCAGAGCTTCATCTGGCGGTATCACGTCAAGCCCATTGAAATGTCCATGTTTCTTCAGGATAAAATCGAATTCAAGGGAATGATCGCCAACATAGGCGTGCGCTGGGATTATTACAACCCCAATGGCGAGTATCCGGATATCTCACAGGCGCTGGATCAACCCACGGACAAGGCCATTTATGAGGCCATGCTGAACGGCACCTATCCGAAAGTACGCGTGCGCGCCAAAACCTACATCAGTCCGCGCATCGGCGTGAGTTTTCCGCTCACCGAATCTAGCAAAATTTATTTCAACTACGGCCACTTTGTGCAAATGCCGCCCAACGAAGGGTTATACTCCAGCACCCTGGACGGCGGCCGGCCGCGACTGCAGTGGCTGGGCAACATCCATCTCGATTTCGAAAAAACCATTGCTTACGAACTTGGCTATGATCACAGCCTGAACAACCAGTTCCAGATTCACGTTGGGGCTTATTACAAAGACTATCATGATGTGATCAACGGCATGGTGTACGCCCATTCCAACCAGTCGCTGATTCTCGAATGGCCGGCGCAGCGGGCCTATAAAGAAATTCGGGGGATCGAATTTGAGATTCGCAAACCGTATGGCCGTTGGATCACCGGCTTTCTCAATTTCAATATCACCAAAAAAAGTCAGGCGGACTTCCGGGTGCCACGGTTCGGTAGCTGCTGCCCGATCGTCACGGATGATCCGCAGGTGGGCATCGATGGCGAGCTCAAGGGCATTCCGCGTCCGGACATCACCGAGATCGCGCCTTATGGCCGTGGCGTCATCACCTTGCATGCGCCGGAAGGCTTTGGCCCCAAACTCGGAGGCATTTCGATTCTCGGCGGCACCAAAGCCAGCCTGCAGGTGTTCTATCAGGGACCGCAGCGGATTGATCACCCGAACCGCAAATTCCGCCTGGAGCATCCCGACGTGGTGTTCAAAACCATCCCGTTCTTCAGCAGCAATCTGCGCATTTCGCGCCGTTTCGATTTCAAAACCATGAACATGGAAGTGTATCTGGATATCAGCAACTTTCTGGTCAGCAAGTACCGGAACCCACCTGGCTACGGTCCAGCTCGAGAGGATTATTTCAACGATTTGTATGAAAATGGCAAGACCGACCGCGTTGGCAGCGAAGAGGTCAGCGATCCGCTGCTCTTGCGAACCGAAGCCAAGGTAGTCTATCGCGGTCAGCTACGACTATGGGTGTTAGGCGTCCGCTATCGATTCTAACGTTGCCAATCTATGAAAAAAAGGAGTACTTGCTATGCGTCGATGGCATTTAGCTTTGCCCCTCATAGGTCTAATCAGCCTGATGGTCTGGCAGACCGGGCAAGCGCAAATCCGGTCGCATGAAATCGGCCGGTTGTGGGATTCCTTTTTCCCCACCGAGGCGCTGCCGGAATATGCCCCGGTACAAAACCAGATGACCTATCCGGCCGGCGACTTTTCTTCGCAACGCAACAAAAATTTAGAAGGCCGCGGCCTGTGGATCGGCGTGGCCAATTTCACCGACAAAAATGGCCGGTTCTGGGGAAAATATGTTTCCGAGAATGGCATATTGAATTACGACTCACCCATTTACACCACCAAAATCCGCAACCGCAAATTCTTCCGCTCCCGGCGGCCGCGGGTGCTGGTCAACGGCGCCAGCGAGTTGCGAGTGCTCGATCCCCGCAGCGGCTCGGGCATCCTGCGCAGACGCAGCCTGCTTTCCGACGAACAGATCGAAACCATCTGGGCCATGGACGTCGGCATACAGGTGACCCGCCGCACCTACGCGTTTGCCAATCAGAATCACAACAGCTACATCATCATGGAGTACACGTTTAAAAACAACGGCAGCATTGATGAAAACCCGAGCACGGTGGAGCTGACGCAGCAGGACCTGACCGGCGTCTTTTTCGGCTTCTACTACAGCCTTATCCCTAGCGGCGATCGAGGTCACCTGCAGGTGGGCCAGCGAGATGAATGGTGCCACTATTACGGCAACCAGCCCGGCGACACCCTGCGCGGCCTGTGGTACGTGTACGACGGCGACGCCCAGACCAAAATCATCGATGACACCGGCGATCCGGATGAAAAAACCGGCGAATTTCTGGCCACGCAATATATCGGTATTGGCATTCTGCATGCCGACCGCGCTTACAATGATCCCCAGGACGACCGCAGCCAGCCTTACACGGTCAACTTTTTCCCCATGTCCAATCTAAAAACGCATGGCAGCTACACGGAAGAAGACATGTACCAGGACCTGGCTTCCGGTGAGCAGAGCCAGGGATCGGACACCGGCCAGTATGCCCGGCCAACCAATCCGGAAATCCAGGCGCCGGTGGTGATGTTCGCTTTCGGACCGTATGATCTGCCCTTCGGCGAGGAAATCAAAATTGTGCTGTACGAGGCCATTGGCTCCATTTCACGACCGCTGGCCATCCAGGCCGGGCAGGATTGGAAAGATGGCAAGCTCACCTTCAACGGATTGAGCGGCGATGCGGCGAAAAACGCGCTGATTGCCACCGGCCGCGATTCTCTTCTGATGATCGCCTCCCATGCCGAATGGGCCTGGCGCAATGGCCTGAAGACTATCCCCGATCCGCCGCCGTCGCCGGAGCTACGTATCGACTCCGGCCCGGGAAAAATTGTGCTGACCTGGGATGACGTTTCGCAGGAAAAGGACCCGGACACCGGCGCGCTCGATTTCGCCGGCTATCGCGTGTATCGCGCTGAGGGCAGCTTCCTGAACGAATACCAGCTCATCTGGGATTCGGCCGAGAGTGGCAAACCCGACACCACCATGTATGTCGATCGCGACGTGGAACGCGGCAAATCGTATTTTTATTACGTGACCGCCTACGACGATGGCACGCAAAACACCACCGGCCTGTTCCCCGGTCAGAAGCTGGAATCGAGTCCGTTCTATAACCGCAATTATCAGTTCGGCGCCTCGCCGTTTCTGGGCGCCCGCAAAGACCTCGACTCGGTTTACGTGGTGCCCAATCCGTATCATGTGGCCGGATTCGCCTATGGCGGCCGCCCGCGGGATCAGTACTACATTGAGGACCGCGAGGTGCGCGATCAGATTGCCTTCGTCGGGCTGCCCACAAAAGCCATCATCCGCATTTTCACCGTGCATGGCGATCTGGTGGCCACCATTCACCACCCCGATCCCACCAATCCGCAATCGATCCCGGACTCGGCGGATGAAGCGTGGTTTCAAATCACCGATAGCTATCAGATCATCAAAAGTGGCGTATATTTTTACGTGGTCGAGGGGTGGGACCTGGAGGGCAATTACCTCGGCACCACATCCGGCAAGTTTGTCATCATCCGCTGACCCCGGCGGAAATCGATTCTGGACTTAGAAAAAAATATGGCTGAAGGTCAAAAGCATATTTTTTCCGGAGATCAATCATGAAAAATCAACGGATTCAATGGCCATTGCTGTTGCTTCTGATGTTGGCTTTGCCGACCAGCCTGTTCGCCTATAAGAAAAAAGTGGCCCAGGCCGGCATGACCTACCTGTCCATTAGCCTGGGCGCGCGTGAAAGCGCCCTTGGCGACGCAACGGTGGCCAGTGTGCGCGGCATTCAGGGGCTGTTTTACAACCAGGCCACCCTGGCCGATATCGAGGGATTTGCGCTGGTGGCCAACCAGGTCAACTGGCTGGTGGATACCAAACTGTATGGCATCGGTGCGGCCTATAGCCTGGGCGATTGGGGCACCATCGGCCTTGACCTGGTGTACATGGATTATGGCGTCATTCAGGGCACGCGCCGGGTGGATAAAAGCATCGACGAGCGCGGCTTTGAGCTGACCGGAGACCTTGCTATTCAGGATTACGCCGTCGGCATCAGCTACGCCTACCGAATCAGCGATCGCTTCGCCTTCGGCGGCAAAGTGAAAATTGCCCATGAGGACCTGGGTGAAGCGGCCTACGCCACCGACATCTACGTCGATCCGGAAACCGGACAGGAAAAGCTGGTGTACGAGACCAAACGCTGGAAGGTCACGCATCTGGGATTTGATTTTGGCGGACTGTATTACACCGGTTACAAATCGCTTGCATTTGCGTTCGCTTTTCAGAATTTTTCCACCGATATCAAGTTCTATGCCGAAGAATTTCAGATGCCGCTGGTGCTTCGCATGGGACTGTCGGCCGACCTGGCCGATTGGCTGACGCCGGACAACGATAATCTGCAGATCAATTTCGCCGTCGATGCCCTGCATCCCAACGACAATCTGGAGCGGGTCTATGTGGGCACGGAGGTGATTCTGATGAAAAAGTTCGCCATTCGCGGCGGCTACAAATTCAACCACGATGTGGAATCCTATTCCTTCGGCATGGGCATTAACTTCAGTTATGCTGGCATGAACTACACTCTTGATTACGCCTACGGCAGCACCAATTACTTCAAAGATGTTAGCCGTTTTAGCCTGAAGTTTTCATTTTAAATCATTCAATCCACAAACATTACAAGGAGGGTTACGATGAGAAAATGGTTATTAGCCCTGTTGCTATTGGCGCTGATTGGCGCTGGCCAGGCGCTGGCCCAGGACCCTGCGCCGGTCGATACCATGTGGACCGATAATTTTGACGATACCGCAACCGATTCGCTGGGATTTGTCAATGTAGGATGGATCCGGTTTGGACCGGATGACGGCCTCACAGGCTCTGCGGTCAAACAAACGCCGGAGGGCCATTTCTACCTGCTCGCCGGTAGTTATTCGGTGGTTGGCGCGGTGGTTGCCGAAACCAACGGCCTACCGGTTCTTGATCCCACCGATCTGGTCAAAACCGGCCAGCTTTTGAAACAAAATAATTTCAATCATCCGAACCAGGTGGTTTCGTTTCAGTTCAACATGCTCAATATGCGGCCGGGATCGATTTTCGTGTTTGCCACCCGCATGACCCAGAACGATACCACCGGCGATCCCTTCCCGGTGTCCGACCCGACAGAACAGCCGGCCTACGTGCTGATGTTTGATCCCAACAATAGCATGATGCACATCGCCAAATACGAAGGCTCTTATGCCGTGCTGGATCCGAGCAAATGGACCTACCTCGGTTCCGCTCAGTTTGACTTCGAGCCGGAAATCTGGTACCGGGCGAAATTTTATCTGCACGAAGACAAGCTGAAAGCCAAAATCTGGGAAGGCGATCCCATTGACGAGCCGCAGGATTGGATGATCGCCGCGGTGGATACGGCTGCACGCGTTTCTGGCAAATTCTGCATGTTCGCCATTCTCGGTGCGCCTCCGGGCGGTGATGAGGTGCTAATCGATGATGTGGTTGTGCAGGGCTTTGGCGATCTCACCCCGGTGGAGACCGTTTCACCCGCCGTGCCCGATGAATTCGAGCTGGGACAGAACTATCCCAATCCGTTCAACCCGGAAACCGTGATTCGCTTCAGCATCACCAGGCCGGCGTTTACCTCCCTCGAAGTGTACACCCTGATGGGCCGGAGGGTCCGCACTCTGATCTGGGGCATGCAGCAAGCCGGCACGTACAAGATCGTCTTCGATGGCCGCGATGATTTCGGCGCACCGCTGCCCAGTGGCGTGTACTTCTACCGCCTCACCAGCGGCAACCAGGTGGCCACAAAGAAAATGCTGCTGATGAAGTAATGTGTCAAAATAGCGCTTACGGGATGGATTCGGAGACGAGCGGAACTGGAGCCGGAGATGGAAACGGATACGGAAAACCCCCTTCATGGAAAAGTGGGGCAGCCTTTGCGCTGCTCCACTTTTATTTTGTCCGGTTGCTCGATTAAAACGCGTTGATTGACCATAAGGTAGCTTACCAGGCCTATTTGCAAACAAGGACCTTCGCCCGGTCATTGAACGGATCGGGGGCGGGGGATGAAATTCCGGCTTTCAGCGACTCTCCTCTGATCGCCGCTGAAAGCCGCGATAGCCACAATTGGCTTCCGTGCAACTGAATCGTACCGACAGACAAAAGCCCAAAACCGCAACCGCAGGAACCGGATGCCCACGACCATAACTTTTCAGCTCATGAGGTCGCTATTGATGAAATGGATCCACACCACCATCGTTTTGCTGCTGACCAGCGTGTCCCTGTCCGCGGCGGAAAAGCCCAAATATGCGCTGAGCCTTTTCCACTTCAATCTGCAGTATGTGGCCGGTGACTTTCGCATTGAAAATCGAATTATCCGGCAATCGTTTTTGCCGCTGATGAAATTGCTGGATCAACATCCCAACTGGCGCATCAACCTGGAAATCCAGGGATGGGCTTTCGAAGTAATGCAGGAAAACCACCCCGAGGCGCTGGCCCTGTTCAAAAAACTCATCGAGCGTCAGCAGATTGAACTGACGGTGGCGCACTATTCCGATCAATTTTTCCTTGCCTATCCCGCTCTCGACATGCGCCGCTCCATCGCCATTTCCGATCAAATTTTGCAGGACCTGGGGATTTCGCGTTCGCGCGTATTTGTCGCGCAGGAAATTCAGTGGTCGCCGGCGTTGCCATCGGTGCTGAAGGGAAACTACGATGTCATTGTCACCAGCTCCGGGCCGCACAGCTATTACCGTCCTCCCACCCCTCCGCTGGTTCGAGCACGTTATGCCGGCAAGGATATGCTGGTGCTGATCGGCGGTGGCAAAAAAGACCTCAAAAATTTGCGATGGACCTGGGCGTTTTTTGATGACGGGGAAGTGTTCAATACCACCGACTACCGCAGCGATTTTTTCCGTGTGCCGGAGCAGGAAAAGAAGAACATTGCGCGCTATCAAAAGCTGGAAGCCGAAAGCTATCGTTTCATTACCATCAGCGAATTTGTGGACATTTTGAAAAACGATCCTGATTACCGTATTCCAGATTATCCGTATGTGCCGGAAGGCACCTGGAACATGAACCAGGGCGGACCTTACATGTGGATGGGCAGGCAGCGCAGCGGCGTGGAGACCGATGGTTTCACTCGCGCCATTTGCTACCGCACGCGCGGGCGGGTGCTGCTGGCGGAGCGGGTGGTGGAATACATCGAAAAGCTCGGCCAGCGCATTCAGGAATTGCGCGAGTGGTTGCTCAAGGCGTGGAAGCACCTGCTGCTGTCCGAAGTCTCCGATTCTTCGGGCTGGACACCGCTGCTCATCGAAGTGCGCTACACCGAGGACGAAGCGCATAAGGCCGACTTGATTGTCGATACCATGTTGCAAAATCTGGCCGATGCGTTGAAATTGCATCAAACCGGCTATATCGTCACCACCCGTGATGGCCGATTGCAGCCGGTCGGCCAAATTAAGTCACGCCGGCTTCAGCCGGATGCACCGCCCGTGCCAGTGTTCGTGCGCGCCGAAAGCGCCCGCATCACCTGCAAGCGCATCGCCAAAGGCCTTTGGGTGCTGGACATCGAGGCGCAGCGGCCCGACGATGGTGCCGTGGAAATCGCCTTTCCCACGGCCGAATCCGGGCTCATTTACTCCCCGCCCGGCGGTGAGGAAGCGCAAGTCGAAATTCCCACCGATACCAAACGGGATCCGATTCTGGCGCTGGCCAGCGGCTGGATCTATCTGGGCAATGGCATGAATTTGATCAAGGATACGTATGTGGAGCACCTGGCTGCCACCTGGAAGCGGGAGCAACAGCGACTGGTGTTTCGCGAGGAAATGAACGAGAACGAGCCAGCACTCAAGATGCGGTTTTATCTGCTGCAGGGCCAGCCGCTGCAAGGGCGCAAACTGGCCAACGCGCTCAACGTCTGGCCAACGTATTACCTGTTTTCGCTGAACGGAAAAATCAAAACCCGGCGGCTGCGGCCGGAAGATAAACCCTTTTTACTGCCGCAGTAACCAATTTGGAAAGGTAATTGTTTTATCTCATTCCCAGGTTAAACTTGGGAAGGAGAAGAGGAAGAAAATCAGTGCCAATCAATGAAATCCGGGGTTTTTAAAAGCCCATTCCGCGTTGCAGCTCAATTTCAGGCCGCTGCCGGAATGGTTGTTCGGTATGCGAGGATTCGCGGGGATTCGCTAAAGGCCCCCATCCCCGACGTTGTTAAAAAAAATCGGTTTGCCAGAAGGTAAATTCTCCGGGACCAAACAGGTTTTCCATGATGCTGTCCGGATCATCGTCCCACAGCGAAAAGCGCTCGGTCAGCGATTCAGAATTGAGGATGTGTAGCATGATGCGGTCTTCTTCATCCGCGCCAATGGGTACGGGAGCCGGCGCCTGGAACAGCTCCTCCGGCGTCAGCGGCAACCGCAGGCGGTTGCAACCCTGTTCTCTGGCAACATGACTGGCCAATTGCAAAACGTCGACCAGCGAATCGCGGTAGGCATATTCCATGAGGCGTAGCGTTTCACCGAGTCTGGCGCCGCGGATGTAAGCCACCAGGCGGCCCTGCCGGCGAAGCACGTAAAACAGCCCCTGCTCATCGCGCGCGAAGTCAATCTGGCCATTCCAGTAGGCTTCACTGCGCCGAATCGTGCCGGTCCGCGGCGGGGTGAAGGTTTCATAAAGCGCCATGACGTCCGCCAGGTCGGTTTTGCGCGAAAATAAACCGACTTCGCCACGCGGCGCTTCCGGCACTGGCTCGACATAAAATTCATTGCGCTCCACCGGCCGGAAACCGAATTCGGCAAAAAAATCGGGGATGCGCGTGAAAAGCATGGCCAGTTCGAACTCCTGCTGCAGCGACGTTTGCAGCACCTGGCGCATCAGGCCGGAGGCCAGGCCCTCGCCACGGAAATCCGGATGCGTGCCTACATTGCCGATGCCGGCCATGCGAACAGGGTTGCCGCGCACGTACATATCCCGTGGAAACCGCTGCACCACGGCCGCAATGCGGCCGTCCATTAGCGCCAGGAAGGTATCTCCGGGATTCAGCGTCGGGTCCAACTCCAGCCGCTTCCGGAAATAGTCGGCGGGGGTACGGTCAAAAGCCTTTTGCGTAACATCGAGCGACTGCATCACCTCATCCGGGGATTCGGCCGGTCGGTACTGAATGTTCATGATCTTGGTCTCCTTTATGATTCGCCATAGGGTTCCAGAGCACGTTTGGATTCTGCAGAGATGTATGCAAACTTTGAAATTACACACTCAATCTGAAATTCGCAACGGCAAAAGGAGTGGCGATCCATGCTTTCGGGAATCGATTATGCCATCGTGATTGCCTATCTGCTGGGCGTTCTGTTACTGGGCATCTACTTTCGCAAATTCGTGCAAACGTCGCGCGATTACTTCCTCGGCGGCAGGCTCATGCCCTTCTGGGCCATCGGCATGTCTCTGGTGGTTTCGGACATCGGGGCGGTGGATTTCGTGGGCGCCGCCGGACAGGCTTACCGCTACGGGGTCGTGGTCGCCAATTTCGACTGGATCGGCTGCGTGCCAGCGATGATCCTGGCAGCATTCGTGTTTGTGCCGTACTACTGGCGCGCCGGCGTGTACACCATTCCGGAATACCTGGGCCGGCGTTATAATGATTACGTGCGCGCCGCCGAGGCCCTCATCTGGATCGTGTTTCAGGCCTTTGGACTGGGCATCATCTTCTGGGCTAGCGCCATTCTGCTCAACACGCTCATGGGCTGGCCCAAGGGCGTGTCCATCATCATCACCGCCACCATTACCGGCCTGTACACCGTGTTCGGCGGGCTCGCCGCCGTGGTGATGACCGACGTGGTGCAGATGATCATCATGTACATCGGCGCCGCCGCCATCCTCATTATGGGACTGATCTCGGTGGGCGGCTGGAACGGACTGGTGGATAAAGTCCTGGCCATGGGGCCGGAATACCAGAACCATTTCGAGCTGATTCTCCCGGCCGACACGCCCACCCCCTATCCCTGGACCGGCATTCTGTTCGGGCTCACCTTTGTGCTGGCCAACGCCTACTGGATCGGTAACCAGACCATCGTGCAGCGCTGCCTGGGCGCAAAAAACGAATGGCACGCCAAAGCGAGCATGCTTTGGGGCGCATTTCTCAAGCTCTTCATCCCTGTGCTGGTTATGTTTCCGGGGCTTATTGCGGTGGTGATCCATCCCGGGCTGGAAAATGGCGATGAAGCGGTGCCGCGGATGATCCGCGACATGCTCCCCCCGGGCCTCACCGGCCTGCTGTTCGCGGCGTTTTTTGCCGGCCTCATGTCATCAGTGGATTCCAGCCTCAACTCCACCGCCACTTTGTGGACCAAGGACATCTACGAGCGCTACATACGCAGGGGCGCATCGGACCGGCATTATCTGATCATGGGCCGGCTGGTCACGCTGATAATACTTATTCTAGGCGTGCTCACCGCTCCACTCAGTGAGAAATTCCCGGGTATGTATGTGTATGTGCAAACGCTGCTGTCGTTTTTCCAGGGACCAACCCTGGCCATTCTGCTGTTCGGCATGTTCTGGTCGCGCACCACGCCGGCGGGCGGGCTGACTGGTCTTATCGGCGGGATTGCGCTGTCCGCCTTTTTGTACTGGAAAAAAGCGGTCTTTTTTACCATTGAGGATCCGTTCTTGTATATTTCATGGTGGTCATTTGTCGGGGCTTGCATCATCACCGTGACGGTGAGTCTGTTCACCCAACCCAAAGCCCGCGAAGAGCTGTACGGGCTCGTGTTCCGGCTGGAGGAACGAGACGTCGCGCTGCAGGCCAAATTACGAAATCGCCTGGATCGAAATAACTGACATCACATGAGTCTCAGGAGGCCATATGCTGAATTTTGACTGGTTGCACTCCGTGTCCATCGGCATGGCCAAGGGCATCATCATTTCATTGTATGTGCTCATTGGCGTGGCCGTGTGGTTTTTGAAACGGGAATACATCGTGCTGGACGTGGAATCGCCGCGGCCGTGGCATAATTTGAAATGGTGGACCACCGGCGTGCTGACGCTGATCATTGCCATTTACCTGTATTTTTAAAAGGAGACGATCATGTCGACACGTTCTGAAGAGAGCATCCGGGTGGGAGAAGCTGAGACCAAGCGCGCGCTGGGCCTGTTTTTGCTGTTTTTCGGTGCTGTGCTGCTGGTCGCCATTTTCTTCACGCCCGACTCCATCGGCAAGGTGCTGAATCTGGCATCGGGGGCATTGCTGGTGCTGATTGGCGGACTACTGGTGCGGCACGGCCAGCGCGTCCTCGATCAGCATCGCAACTCGCGCGGATCGGCTTCGGCGCAACCATGATGGAGGCTATCCATATCGTGCGTGCCGGGCTTTCGCAAAGCCAGGCGCGCGACCGTCTCAGCCGCAAGCGGTTTCTGCGCGGCCGCCAATGGCCGGATGCGGTAGAACTGACCCACCTGCCATTTTATGTCTTCGAAATGCAGTTGGAACCCGAGATGAAAGAATACGGTGCCGTGGATGGCATCCACGGCACCTTTTTGTACTTTGATCCGACGGGGGTGCAGGCCGATCCGGTGAAAGACGCTGCAGCATTGCCCCTGCCGCGCCTGGACTGGCAGCAGGCACGCGAACAGGCACTGGCCGAGTACCGCCGGGCGCTGCTCCATGCCAGCATGCGACGAGGCGGCCGGCCGTGGGAAATCAAACGTATCACTCCGCTCGGCCGGTTCTACCTTCCGTACTGGATCGGCTATTTTCGCCGCGGCGAGACTATCCGCATGGCGGTCATCGATGCCCTGTCCGGCGAGCCCCAGGGCCCCAAAATCCGCCGCGCCATTCTCGCCTGCTTGAGTAGCCCAACTGGCTAACTCACTCCGTTTCTTCTCCTGTTTCCATGCTTCCACTTTAGATCAAAACATATAGCTTACGCTCACATTAAGCTGACTAAGACCCGATCTTGCCGCAGTCGTTCGCTTCATATAATCGATTTTGAAAGAAACGTTGGAAATCGGTTTATATTGAATCCCCCAGACTAAATGAGTCCGATCATTCGCCGAATTAATGGTATATCCTGAAGGAACCTTAGCTTGAGTATTGACTCTTTCATATTGTACGAAAGGTGAAAATATGGCAGAGGAATTGGCCATGAAATGGGGTAGAACATTGTAAGCCAATAAAAGGTAATACCCATATTGTTGCTCACCAATACTGGCCTGTCCGTTTAAATTCAGCACTTGATTCAAATCGGCCACATCACCAATCTGA
Organism: Candidatus Zhuqueibacterota bacterium; assembly: GCA_030950365.1. GTDB lineage: Bacteria > Zhuqueibacterota > Zhuqueibacteria > Zhuqueibacterales > Geothermadaptataceae > Hydrothermovivens. The sequence continues at coordinate 25,715 of JAUZRQ010000048.1, forward strand.
GTACGAGCATACAAAGCACGCGCCTCAATCCCTCTATGGCGGTAAATCGCATGAAATGATAAAATAGATACGGGGGCATCCAGTGCTTCTCCCAGAGCATTGGTCAATCCCTGGCCACTCTTACCATAGTAGAACGAGCCTCCAACAATGAACCCGGAAAGCCCGGAATAATCTAAACGGCCAGTTAGAGAGAAATTTTCAGCCTTGGCCTGAGCCCCGCTTTGCCGGCCTTTGCGGACCCCGGCGGCAGAAAATTTCCGAGCATCGAACCCCTCAAGCAAATAAATACGGTAAGTCAAATCATCCGTGATGTTTCCTAATGCGCCAAAGCCATTGGCTCGCCAGGTTGTAGGTAGTATTGCCCTCTCTGTCTCTGGCCGGAGTGCTGTATAAAACGTTGGCGGTTCATGCCATTCATTCACAATCCCCATTGGGACGAGAATCATGCCAGCTCTCGCAATGAAATGAGGTGAAATCTCAAAATCGACATAGCCAAACTCCATGGCTACTTCGCCAGGCCCCCCACCCCCGGCGATCCCATGCTCAATTTCAATCTCTGAATTAAAATAAATGCGATCATTGAATTTATAGCCAAGGTAGATGATATTTCGCAGGAAATCAATTTTATCAGACTTATTGGCAGGAGTACCATCTTCATAGCTGTTGGCGAAAGATTCATAAACCACCTCGCCATACCCTGCCAGAGAAACACCGCTCTTCTCCACAAAATACACCTGAGAGGCAGCCGGCCCCAAACCACGATAACTTTTATAGGGCCTGTCGGCTACTTCCTGCAGTTTGGACTTTTCGATTTCTTCCGTTAAAATTTCTATCCGGCGCATCAATTCCCGCAACGTATCCTGACGCGCTGTCTGCGAATACCCCCGGTGCTCTCCAACCGACATGAAAATCAGCAGCACAGTCAAACCTGCAAGCCATTTATACATGTATTTTCCTCCTTACTTAACTAATTATGCATATGAATTACTATTCCACGAATACGGCGGTATGCCTGGCAATTTCAGGTTCTGGTTGCGTGATGCAACCGTACTGCAAAGCGGCCCCTCAAGCACAGTGCCCCCTGTCCTGGCCATTGCGGCGTCACCGCATTTTGGTTATGCTTTTGATTTACTTTAATTCTATTCGCATAATTACAATTCTTATGTTTTAATATTAAAACAATTAGACTCAAAAAAAAGCAGAAATCGATTTCTGCCCATGGCCATGGAATTTGGAAACAGCAAAATTTAAGAAAAATTTACAGACAAGTCAAATACTTTGTCCTATTTTTCTTGTTTGCATACAATTTTTTGATTATTATGCACCGTGTAATGGAATTGGCTAGCGACCTGCGCCCCGGTGGCCAAAGGTATCTATGAAGGCCCCGTTTTGAACCGATAGGAGACCGCTTGCGTATGAAACTCCGTTCCATCATTCAATGGATTCGCAATATAGATGATCCGCTTTCTTTGAGTGTCATTGCCAAAGCCGCCCACGACCGCTATGTTCAAATCATCAATAACCCATTACACCAATCTCAGGCGCTTTCGGTAGGCGATATTGTGTCGTTTTCGCTTTCGGATGGTAAAATGATTCGCGGCATTATTGAAGGATGGGGCAGGAAAAATTTGAAGGTGCTGGCGGAAAACGGCACCATTTATCGGGTACCCCGCGCATTCGTCAAAAAAGAAACCACCACGCCCGTTAAAGCGCGCCTGCGGCCGATCACCCAGGTGGAAAAAGTGCTGCCGTTGGTGTTATCGGAAAGCGAGCGCCTGTTAGGGGACAGCGGCCTGAGTCTGCCCGTACGCTACAAACGACAGGTGTGGTCCACGCATTTTCGGCCAAACCGACACATTCAATACGGCGAACGCTGCCTGGCTTACCAACTCACTCCCATCCGCGCTACAGATAATGTTGGAGCCAATTTACGGCGTTTTAAATTGCCCGCCGATATTCCCGGCCGGCTGGCCATGCTCGTCTGTCACGAGGTGTCGCATGCTATTGCTTATAAACGCTACGGACCGAACATTGCCCCGCACGGCCGGCAATTTTTTTTGGTGCTTTCCGAACTGGTGGATAGCGAATTTACCGAAATTCGCGCAAAATTTCGCCAGTTGCTTTCGTAATTGGACATCGGGTCCTTGTCCAGAGGTCCGGCCCGGCTCCGCTGACGCGTGAAACTATTCATCACAAACATCCGGCTCCAGGGCGATATCCATATCCACGTCATACCGGTGAAACGGCTTCTTCTCCACCTCGCGGTGCTGATGCTCCTGATTGGCTTCCTGCTGCTGTATGGCTGCCTCAGCCGGCGATGGCGTCGATCTGGCGAGGCAGTAAAGGTAATAAATGGATAGCCACATGTTTTCCGCTCATAAGTTCCGTCGTTGGTGAATGCTCCAAAGTTGCACGCTCCTGCAACTCCCTTCGAACTTTAAACCGGCGCAAATCGCATGCCACCCGGGCTTAAAATTAATTTTGCTAATAACTCCATATTTTACAAGGTCCATTTTTGCACACATTTCATCCTCATGCGCCAAAAGCTTTTCACAATGATACAGAGTGTATTACCGCTATGCAAAACATTGATGAATGGTGTCGAACAGCGCGATGGCAATGATCGTCAGCGCCCGTGGGACGGAGAAATTGCTTGTGGCTTCAGGAAATTTGCGCTATATTTGGTGCAGCAATGAATGGCAGGCAACCGGAGGATGATAGCATGGATCACGCCAAATTCGACGATCCGGTGGTTGAAAAGGATCTGGTTCTGATTCACATCAATGATCAGCCGGCATTTTATGCCCGCGTGGAAGGCTTTGAGCCGGATCATAAGCCCAACTGGTGGCATATAAAGCTGCTGGCGCTGCTGTTTCCGCCCCAGCTCATCACATGGATTTTGCGCCGCGAACAAATCAATGGCGAACCGTTCACCATGCAGGGCACGCCGATCCGCATCGAGAAAGTCAAAGTGCCGCAGGAAGCCGCTGGCGACCCGGAGGGTGAAATGCAATCCAGTCATGACGACGCCGAGGAGCCTGCTGCCGGCGCGGGCAAGCAGGCCCGGATTCTGTCCCTTGGCGATCGAAAAAATTCCTAATGCTATTCGTCCTTCCCTTTGGCCGTTATGGCTTCTCCCTCCGATGACAACTCCCGCAATAAAGCTTTCACTGCCGAATGGATCACCGGAGCCGCATCCGCACCGAGCGAATTGACCTCACCGTACGGAGAGCTGGAAGCATTGTAAAGATAGGGTGGCTTCTCGTCCCACTCGCTCCGCGGAATAATGTAGCCGATCTCATCGTTGGCCAGTCCGAAAACAAAGCGGAATTCCCCGGGCATCATCTCGCGAATCGGCGGTACTTCCAGCGGCTCGATCTCGAAATCCTGGCCGGGCGGCGCTTCAATACCGCCATTGACGATCTCCGGATAGATTTCTCCAGGAATGGTGACGAAACTCGCCGGCCCGATAGTCCAGGCGGAGACCTCCGAACGCAGTTTGATCCAGCCACTAAAGCCGCGATCCAGCACCCCCAGCGCGGCGGCCAGCCGGAAGTTGGGATTTTTCATGGGAATGAAAATGGTGCGCGCCTGCAAGCGAATGCCGCCCTCGTGGATGGTCGGCAGATCGGTTCGCTTCAGTAAATTGAACACCACTCTGGCCACCTGTGCCCCCTGCGCCCGCGCTTTTTCAAACGTGGCGCCGGCATACGTTGTGTCTGCAAACGGATCACGGATGCCAAATTCGGGCTTGGTGGTCATCAGGCCGCCGATGGCGCCGTTGACGTAAACCGCCACGCCGCCGAGCCCTTCCAGCACGGTTTTGCCATCCTTTTTGATGCCTTCTTCCACAAATTTGCGGATGTAATGTGGGAAATCCGAAGTGATGTATAGATTGTCGGACCACAGGGTTTCCGGGTGGTTGGCCCAGTTGATGAGCACGCCAAGGGTGGTGTCAGCTTCGGCATCCACGGCGTGCATTACGCGTATGCCTGGATCCAGCACATACGGTCGCCGGGAATCCTGCACCCAGGCCTTGCCGGACTCGAGGTCCTGGGCGAATCGCAGCTTTGCGGGCCGCAAGCGCTGCACCGCATCAACAACCGCGCCAGCGGCCTGCTCGATCACCATCTCCCGATACGCCGGATCGACGCCGCTTTTGAGAATCTTCGGTCCCCAGATGCCGATCAGGTCCGGCGCTTCATGATCGTGGGTGCTGCAAACGATGGTGTAATCCACCTGCAGTTCCGCCGGGATGCGGTTGCGCACCTCGATCACATCATCATGCAAAAAACCAATGGCATCGAGGACGACCAGTGCGATGCGGGTCTGGCCGTCATCCAGCACCATGGCGCGCGCCCACAGATCGTCGTGAATGCCGGCGGCTGGCCGATTGTTATGAAACCCGGCGATCCACACGCCGTCAAACTTCCCGTTGCGATTGCCATCCTGCCAGGTGTCGCCTTTTTCGGGATGGAATTTCGCGTCGCCATCCGCATCGGTCCAGGTATCGGGTACTTGCGGTGTGATTTTGCGCGCGGCGAAGCCGGCTTTGATCGGCGCCGGCGTTTGCGGCGGATCGATGCTCAGATTTTTGCTGTATCCCGGATGCCGATCGCGGACATTGTAACCAATCCAGAACAAGACGGCCACCAGCAACAGCAGAAACACCCCCCCGATTCGCAGCAACCATTTTTTCATCGTTCCCTCCAGCTCTTTTACAGTACTGGCCAGGGCGGCACAATCAGGTGCGTTACTCTCCCGGGCTCTATGGCAAACATCGGATTCGGACTGATATATAGGGTATCCAGCATGGCCTGATTGATCCATATTTCGACTTCATCGCGCAACCGCTTCAGAGTGTCGGGGAAAACAATGTTGGGATTGTTTTGCGGCTTCAGGCCAACGGTACTGGCAAACACGCGCGAAAGGTAGTAACTGCTCCACATTTCTACCTGCCGCTGTACTTTGCCGCGCTTGTGAAATCCCTGCCGCCGGGCCTCTTCAGCAATCAGCTCATCGCGCACGATGTTTTTGATGTCCGCCAGCAACTGTGAGCGCATCACCAGCGGCGAAGTTTTATTGAAATCGATGCGGCGCACGCGCAATTTGTTCAGCATCTCCCGCAGGGTGAAATGCCCGCCTTTGAAGGTGACCAGCGGCTCATCCAATTTGCTTTCGAACACGGCTTTCACACTATCCGCGCCCAGTTCGCCCGTTTTTTTGCCATTGACCAGCTTTTCAGCTCCTTCCCGGTATTCCAAAATCTGGTCTAGCCAGTTGGCCAGCGCCGAGAACACCTCGCCCTTGACCACCACGTTTTTGTCGTTCATGTAGGATTCGATGAACTTCCCGGTGAGCGTGTCGGACTTGCGCTTCCGTAGCGTTTTTTCGATTTTGATACGCAATCGCTCCATCATAGCACGGTCCTGGGGCAGCTCCTGTTCCTCAATGGATACCACGCGCATCACCACAAAACCGTCTGGCGTTTTGATAACCGGTGAAATGTCGCCTTTTTGCATTTGATACAGCGGGATCTCCAGCTCATCGATCCAGTCGCCCCAGGTGACCTCGCGCGTGTAATCTTGCGATTTCAGCTCGTCACCGTAGAATTGGCCCATGGCCTCATCGAACGAGGTGCCATTTTCTAGTGTGCGGCGGAACTGGTCGGCCAGCTCTTTTTTGCGCGCCGCGAAGACCTGCACCCTAAACCGTTTCTTTTTTTTCTCCAACACATCGCGAATTTCACTTTTGCTGATTCTAATCTTTCGCCGCACCATATCGTCATAAAATTCTTTTAAAGCAGCGCGGGTTTCGGCATAACGGCGCATTTCCTGATAGGAAGCGTTGGTGTCAAGATGCGCGCGTCGGGCGGCCACGGCCATGAGCTTTTCGGCGATGAGCAGCTCCAGCAACCCCTCACGCTCTTTTTTGCCATTGACCGTTTCGAACCGCGGCGGTGGGAAAAATTGCGTGCGGTACAAAAATTCCCGCTGCGAGATTTCGATGCCGTCCACGCGCGCGAGCGGCTCATCAAGCGGATCTTTCTTTTTGCCACACTGGCTCAGTGCCAGTGACGCCAGCATCAGAAGCATTATATAATGAAAGCGTTTTAAAACCATTTTCCATTCCTTGATCATCATTAAAATTTACGCCAGGAATACCTTCCCAAATTAACTTGAGAAGGAGGTTTAAGGCGCGCTAAAATCCGTGACCATTTGTATCATTCGTATTCTATTCGGTCCTGGCCAACAGCGAATCATCAAAATTCATTTATTCTTAAAAACGCCCGAATTGCAACGTTCCCGCTTCCGTCAAACGCCGTTACCAGCCGTAACGTTCCGGGCCCCAGGATTTCTTTTGAATCTGCTGCTCCACCCACACGCGCATGCGCTCCGGCACATCCTCGGAAATGATGGTGCCGGCGCCGAGCACGCTCCACGGCCCCACTTTCACCCCCGGCATAATAATGCAGTTGACGCCGGTGCGCACATAATCGCCGAGATAGGCCGCATTGGCACCCCAGTCCGGTTTCTCCTTATGGCCGCGGATGCGGTGTTCGGTCTGATCGTCATCAAAGCGCAAATTGCCGCACACGGTGGCTGCGCCGAGATCGCAAGCAGTGCCCAGCACGCCCCAGTACTCGCCATAGTGATAATTATAGGTGCGATCCATCATGACGCCGCTAAATTCAGCCGCATGGCCGATGACGCAATGATTGCCGATCACCGAGCCCTTTTCAATCTGGCAGTACCGCTGAATGCGCGTATGATTCCCGATGATGCAATTGGCTTCGATAATTGCGCCATCGGTGATGATGGTGTTGTCGCCCACAATCAGATTGCCTTTGATGATACACCGCGGCCCGATTTCGCTGCTTTCTCCCAGCCGTATATGACCTTCAATGATAGCGCTGTCATGCACTCTGGCCGTCGGCGCGATTTCGTCGCGGGTCAACCGCTCGGTACGATAGTGCGCCAGTTCGTAATTGGCGCGCATAAGGTGCCACGGTTTGTCGATGTCCACAAATGGAGCGCCGATTTCAACCGCCTGCCACTCCATCCCGGCTTCGATGCTCATCTGCAGGCTCTCTTCGAAATGCCATTCGTCCGGCGGCATCTGCCCCACCTCGATGGACTGCATCCGGCCGGGATTGGCTTCAAGAAACGGCATCAGTTCGGCTGGACGAAAGCGAAAACCGCCGGCAAACCGGTGGGTCACGTCCTCGCGGGGATGACCGAGCACCTGCACGATCCGCCTCTTTTCCACGCGCGCACACAGCCAGTGTCGCGACTCGCCTGCGCTCACCGGGTACATCAGCGCCACCGGGCCCGCTTCCACGCGGACGAGCGCCTTTAGATGCTCCGGCGTCAGCACGACATCGCCATAGAGTACCAGTATTTCATCGCCGGCCTGCCAGTTCTGCGCCTGCAGCGCGGTCAACAGCGCATGCGCCGTACCAATCGGATTTGCCTGCTCGATCCACTGCACCGGCGCGAGATCGCGCAGGGCATAGCGCAACTGTTCCTGCCGGTAGCCGCAAACAACCGTGATCGCGTCGATGCCCGCTTCCCGCAGCAGATTCACTGTCCAGCGGATCAGCGGCTGACCGGCGACCGGGAAAGCCGCCTTGTTCTGGGTCACGCCGTAGGGCCAGGCCTTTCGTCCTTCGCCGGCGGCGAGAAGAATCGCCTGTTTGATGGTTGTGTTCGCCATGGAAATTTGGTTTATGCGTTTGGTAGGTGCTCGATCGCTTTCAGCGCCACCGCCACGGCGCGCGTAGCTTCTTCAAGGGAAACGCGCGGCCGGTGCCGTCCAGCCAGCCAGTCGAGAAAATGCAGCATTTGCAGCGCGTACGGATCCGGTAGCCCGCGCAGGGGCACATGTTTCTCCGATTCGCCGCGGGCAATCAACAGCTCTGGCCGTTCGCCCGGCCGGTTTTCGATGTATCCCTCCGTTGCCTCGATGCGGAACCGCTGCTCGAAGCCGTCATGCAGCCAGCTCCCCTCGACGGTGGCCTGCTTGCCGTCGTTCCAATGCCAGTGAACCAACGCATGCCGGACGCCATGCGGGTCTTTGTGTGCATCAACTTCCACGCGGATGTCATCCGGCTCGCCGAAGGTCCATAACAACCAATCAAAATCATGAATAATCAAATCGAGGATGACGCCGCCGCTTTTTTCAAAGTCCAGAAACCAGTTCTGACTGCCTTCCGGGATGCTGTTGAGCCGATGACAGGCAATGCGCTGCACTTGCCCGAGGTCGCCGCGCCGGACAATTTCGTGCGACTGTTGATACGCATGAAAGAACCGCAGCACGTGCCCCACATACACCCGACCCTCGCCCAAGCGCCGGATCTGCTCACATTCTTCCAGAGTGCGCGCTAGCGGTTTTTCGCAGAACACCTTTTTGCCTGCTTGCACTGCGGCCCGGACATGCTCGAGATGCAAGTGCGTCGGCGAGCAAATCACCACGGCGTCGATGTCCCGCCGCGCCAGCATAGCATCGAGTGGCATCGGCTCGCCGCCGAACTGCTGCGCCCGTTTCTGCGCGCTTTCCGCCCGGCGGGAACTCCAGGCCACGATATCGACGCGGTGCAGCGATTTCAGCGCTTCGGCATGCACGGCCGCAATGGCACCGGCCCCGATGAATCCCAGTTTCATGAACGCTCCATTTTTTCTTAGCAAACAACTGTAAGAAAGCATATCATCGGACAAGAAACAAGAGAATTTTTACGGATGAGGAAAAAGGCGGGAGTGCATGCAATGAAATGAAGACCGCTTAAAAAATTCGCATAAACCCCATCTGATCGAAATGCCGATCCAGAGAAATCGCTTCATCAATGCCCATTTCCCGCATGATGGCAAACGAGGTGCAATCGGTAAACGAGAATTGTTTATCGCGGTATTGCTTGAAAATTCCCCAGGCCAGGTTCCATAGTTCGCGGTCAACTTCGACAAAATTGCAGTAGCTTGACCTTGCCAGATTTTCAACAAATTTGATCAAGGTATCCAATGGGATGCGCTTTCGAAGCATGGTAATGGTTTCGTCGAGAATAAAATTGCTGGTCACTAGAACATGCTCGCTGCGAATATAGGCTTCGATGACCGCTTTCACTTCCCGGTGCCACAAATCCTTTTTATGCAAGAAAGCCACCCATCCGCTGGTATCAACAAAAGCAGCTTTTTTATTTTTCATCGCCATAGATATATTTATCTACAAGCTCAGAAAAATTCCGGGGGACACCCTCAATATCTACTGGTTTGAAATTGAGAAGCGGATCTTTTTCCACGCTGGAAATGGTGAAACTAACCAATTGCAATTTGATATAAAATTTGGCCAGCTCTTCCGGTGTCGTATTCTTTTTTCTGGCCATTTCTTCAAGCCGTTCCATCCATTTCGGCTCAAGCTCAATCTTTAAAATATTTTTTTTCTTAGCCATGACAACCTCCCGAGCGGATTATGTTTCGATGCAAGTTACATCGTGGCGACGCAAAATGCAATAAAATTTCATGGCCCCGTTGCTGTCCCGACAGGCCTATTGCTACTGTTTTTTCGCCGTGGATGAATGCGGATGTAGGGCTGAAGATAAAGCTGAATTGTTTTTTGAAACCGCCGAGTGCGCAAAGGAAGCAGGATGCTTACCTCTCTGCCCTCAATACACTCCTATGTTATACTCTGCGACTTCCCCTCCAATTCGCCAATGAGTAAACTACATCGTGGTCCAAAACGCGAGGAGAATCACCTCTCCGCTATCAGCGTATCGACGGTTGAAAACCCGCAAAGGCCTCCTAATTAGTGGAGATACATGCGACGCCTACGGCGTTAATCCATTTAAAGGCCATCTTGGATCTACTACCGTCCCTGACGGTGTTTGCAAGGCAAGAGTTCAGGTTAATACACGGTCTCAGACCGTGTAGAATCGGGTGCCGCAACAAAAAAACCGCGTAGCGGTGCCATGTTTGTAGCCCCCAGGCCACTCCCCATTCACAAAACCGCGTAGCGGTGGCATGTATCCCCAAAAATCAGCTCCGCATGGCTGCTAAATGTATGCCAGTACAATAGCACCGCATTTATCCTACAATTCTTCCCTCTACGTCCTTTACGCACTCCGCGGTTCCCCCAAAGCCACAATTTCAGGCCAACCTCTCCGGCCCACAAAGGCCGAGGTTATAGAGATGATTATTTTAGTAAAAGTTTGGACCAATAAACAGTCGGAGACAGTGTGTGATCTGGGACTGATATCCCAATAACCAACGAAGAAAACTTCGCGGAAGTCAAAAATGCCAAGATGAGTACTTCTGCGAGCCCGGTCTCTCTGCGAGAGTTTTTTTCCTTGCATTACCCCATCACGGCAAAACGAGCAATTTGCGAATAAGGACCCGATCCCGGGTTTGCATGCGCAGAAAATATACGCCCGGCGAAAGCACGGCGCCAACCGGGCCAGCCGCCGGCCAGCTTAAACGGTGAACGCCAGCCGGGAACGGCTGCGAGGCCAACAGCGCCACGCGCCGGCCCAGAACATCGTACACGGCCAGCTCCACCCGCGCTTCCTGTGGCAACGCGAACCGAATCACAGCGCAGTTCCGCACGGGATTGGGCGCGACCGGCCACAACTGAAAACCTTCTGGCAAAGATTCCGATTGGTCACGAATGGACGTAGTTTGTCCCGCCAGCGCGCGGATGTCGTCTTCGCTCAGCGCCCGGTTGTACAGGCGCACCTCATCCAGCACGCCCTTGAAATTGTAATGCGTATCGCCGGGCAGCATCTGCCCGAGGGTGAGCGCCAGCGGCGTGGTGAGCAAAGCGCCCTTCCAGGCGGCCTCGGCCTGAGGCTGGCCGTCGAGAAACAACCGCAGCCGCTGGCCGTCGTACGTGGCGGCCACATGGTAGAACCGACTGGCCTGCAAGGGCGCTGGCGAATCCAGATCGGCGATCCCCTGATCGGTTTTCACCGTCCAGCGCAGCTTTTTCTCCGGAGTGATGGAAATTTTCCAGCGGTTTTGCCAGCTTCCATGCGAAATGGGAAAGCTCTCACGCGCAAAAAAACCATCGATGCGCATCCAGAACGACACGGTTATGGCATCCTGCACATTAAGCACCGGCGTGGACGGAACCTGCACGGCATCGTCCACGCCATCGAATGCGAGCGCAGCCCCCGGGCGTCCGTTTCGATCCGGCGTGGGCACCGCTTCCACCACTGCACCATAATGCCCAAAACCGCTGACATCCCGCGCATCGCCGTCCAGCGGCCAATGCGCGATGAGATGGCCGACGGTGATCGCCAGGCTATCTTCCGATGTGGCGTCGGCATCATCGCTCACGCGGACTCGAATGCCATAATAGCCCACCTGTTGCGGCGCATGCCACACGGCCACGGAATCGCTCGTCTGGAGTTCGCCGGCTTCGGCATACCACTGAAAAACCAGCGCTTCACCATCCGGATCGGTGGCCCGGCACACAAGGCGCGTTTGCTCTCCCGGCGCGAGAATCTCCTTTTCAGCCACAAGACTCACGATGCGTGGCGGCTGGTTGGCCAGCACGCGAAGGGGCACCGAAGCGCTGTCGCTTGCGCCCTTCGCATCCCGAACGATGCACTGTACAACCCGAATGCCTGCCTGTGCCGGCGCGATCCAGACCACCTGCGGTCCGTCGCCCATGATTTGGCCCGTCGCCGCCTGCCACAAATACGTCAGCGCATCGCCATCCCGGTCCTCGGCCGTGCAAAAAAGTCGCACCGAATCCCCGCGCGCGATTTCATGTTTACCTGCCGCCAGGCTTTTGATCCGCGGCGGATAATTGGCCACCGGACGCCCGGCGCGGTAATCCACCACCACGCCGTTGACCCGCATCCGGTCGAGCTCATAGGTCACCTCTCCGCCAGCGGGCACGATCACGAGCTGAACCACGTCATCGCCGGGAATGCTCAGCGCATACATCCCGGCAACCCCCTTCGCGATGAACGCATTGGCCACAGCATCATAGAGATCATGCAGGCCCTCACCGGTTTCCACCAGAACGGTTCGCGGTTGATCGTAAGGATTGAAGTAAAGATACGTCGGATAGGCCGGTCGGCGAAAGAAGTCGGTTTTCAGCACATCCAATCGCAGAATCATCGGCACGTTGGTGGTATCGACCAGGGCGCCGAGATAGCCCACATGCGACGACGCGTACAGGGCCAGATTGGTGTTGCCCCAGCCGCCGCGGACGGCATCGCCGGTGGCAAAGGGACTCCGACCGAATTGCTCCTTACGCATCGCCTCATGACCGATGACCGATTGCGGATCGTACTGATAGGACCAGTCCTCGCTGTCCTGGTTTTCGGCCGGCAAGAATCTGGGATAAAACAACCGCGAGGCATTGGCGAGATTCAGCACCCATTTGGCAATAGTCCGCGAAAACCGGTCATCATAGCGCGTAAGCGGCACCAGGGCCGCCGCCTGCTGAAAGCCATTCATCAAAAAGGCATAGTCGTTTCCCGACACCTCGCCAATAAGTCCTGAAACATCGTATCCTCCCCAGTTGCCGATGATCGCGCCCCAGCTCCGCAGCGGCCCGACCTCGAAGCACCAATTGACCAGCTTTTCCACATTATATTGCGTGCCCAGCTCCGCGTTCATACGCGCCGCCGTGTAAGCGCCGTAGGCCAGTTGCAGCTCATAAGCCGGATTTTGCGGCCACTGATTCAGAAACTCCATGGCCCATTCCGCGCCGAGGCGGTACTGCTCCTCGCCGGTTTCGACATAAGCGTGGTACAGAATCCAGGCGATGGCGCCGGCGGCCTCGGGCTCGGGCACGCCGTCGGTGCGCGGTTGCATGGTGGCGAAGGCCCAGGCGCGGTAATTCATGTACGGCACCTGCCAGGGCGTATCGCTGCCGCCCATGGCACGAACCGCTTGCAGCCAGCGCTCCGCCACTGTATGAAATTGCCGTTTGAAATCGCCCGTGGTTGGATACAGATCATAAAGCTGATAGAAAAACACATTGGGCATGGTTTCGTACCACCAGTCCTGCCCGCTTTGCGTCGCGGCGAGGTTGAGGTAAATGTTCTCCTGCGGCCGGCGATTGAAAAACTCTTCACACATCAGCACCCAGTTCTCGCCATGCTGCTGGCTCTTATCAATGCCTATCAGAGAGGCGCCGATGACCGCCGGCAGCACAGTGATGGCCTCGGCAAGCGGCTGTCCGCGCGGCCCCACCACCGCCGGCAGGCCAAAACTTTCATGCTCGGGGTAGTTGATGGGATTGGGAATTTTCCAGATCAGCGGCAGGTATTTCCCCTCGCGGTTCACATCGAAGACCAGCGAATCGTATTGTACGGCCACGCGTTTCCAATCGCGCATGGCATACGGCTGCGGTTGATTGGGCATGAGCTCAACGCGCGGGATGCGAATTTGCTGTGCCTGCGCCATCAGTAGCGGCCACAGCCCGAAAAAAAGGGCGATCCGCCCTCCGCGCCGGAGTCGCGAACCGCCCCGCCCTTGCTGTCGGTTGTCTTCTGGCATCTCATCCACCGGATTTCAGGAATTCCAGCAAATCGCTCATTTTAGCGGTGGCCACCGCCATGCAGGTATCGGCGGCGCCATAGTACAACCGCAGCCGGTCCTGATCGCGATCGTAAATGGCGCCGCATGGGAAAGTCACATCGGCCACGTCACCGGTGCGTTCGTAGGGCTCTTTCGGGCCAAACACCCACTGATGGCTCCGATAGATGACTCTGGCCGGGTTCTCGAGATCGAGCAGCGCGAGCCCGATGCGGTACAGGTTGCCGGCGGCGGTTTCCCGCACGCCGTGATAAATAATTAGCCAGCCTTCATTGGTTTCGATGGGCTGCGCGCTCAGCCCGATCTTATGAGCATCCCACCAGCCGCCGCGCCGCGCCTTGAACAAAATCCGGTGTTCGCCCCAGTGAATCATGTCGGGCGAATAGGAGATCCAGATGTGCGCTTTGCCGGCGCGCATGGCCGGCATCGGCCGGTGGATCAAAATCCAGCGGCCGTTGAACCGCCGCGGAAATAGCGACGCGTCTTTGTCATCCGGCGGCATGATAGGCCCTTTGCGTTCGAACACTCGAAAATCACGCGTCATGGCCAGCGAAACCAGCGGACCGCCTTCCGAATATGAGGTGTACACCACAGCAAACTTTTCCAGCTCATCGATGTACACCACGCGCGGGTCCTCGATGCCCCACAGTTCCTCAGGGTGATTTTCCACATCCGGCAGGAGCGTGGGCTTTTCGTCGATGATCCAGTTGGTGAAGCCATCCTTACTACGCGCCAGGGTCAGGTGCGACATGCCGCGCATATCTTCAACGCGCACCAACAGGTACGTCTCGCCATTCACTTCGGCCGCGGCTGCATTGAACACGGAATTGGCCTGATACGGCCACATGTCCGCCGTTAAAATGGGATTGCCCTCGTACCGTTGAAACAGTTCCGGATAGTTTCGATCACCATAGCCACGGTACTTCATTGCGCATCTCCTCCTTATCACCCTTGGTTCAGTTCGGCTTATCCAACTGCTGTAAAAATATCTGCTTGAGCCCTGCATCCGCATCCAGCTCCAGCATCACCATCAGAGCTTCAATGGTCGATTCAGCCCCGGCATTGGTATTGATGCGCTTCTTTCCAATAATACCATCAAAACCGCGTCCGGTTTCCGGGTCGTACATGCGCGCCTTTGCTGGATTTCGGCCCCAGAACCATCGGGCCACGTCCACCGCCATGCGCGCCAGCTCCGCATTCTGGGTCCGTCGATAAGCCGCCACCGCGGCCATAAACATCGGACGGATATTATAGGCAATTTGCTCGTAATACCGTAATTCGGTGTTGTCCTCACGCACCGGTTGCGAAAACACCAGCTCGCGCGGAAATCCTTTTTCCACCACGTATGGATAAAAATGGTGAATTTCGAGCAGGGCCGGTTCAAGCAGCCCACTGTTTTCAAGAACATCCGAGAGTTGCAGCAGGGCCCAGGCCTGGCTGTTGCCCCACGCATGCCAGATATGTTGCCAGGAAAGCAACGCACCATAAGGAAACGTATCCGCGTCGCCGAGCTGCATCATTCGAATGCCGTGCGCCAGATGCGCCGCATACGCCCGCGCCCTTTGTGAATCATTGACCCGCAAATACGCAGAAAGGCCGAGCAGCAATTCCGATGTGGCATCCGCGGCGCTGCCGTGCAGCAGCCAGGTAGGCACTTCAAATCCATTCACTACCTGCATCTGCGGATAGTGCTGTAGCAAGGTGTCCAGATGTGGAAAAATCCGTTCTATCGATGTTTGCAATTGCCCGGCAAAGGCCGCATCGCGGTGGCGGAAGGCTTCCATGCCCCGGCCCAACGCCCATACCGCCCGGGCCGTCCACCAGCTCAGCCGGTTATGCGTGGTAGGTCCGTCTTTATGGATCGAATAATCCGCCCAGATGAAGTTGTAGAACAGCCCGTTTGTGGCCTGCATGCGCAGGATGAACCGCAACAGCAGACGCGCCCGGCGCAGGCTTTCCGGGACACGAAACACCTCAAAATGGCGCAGGTACACCACTGCGGCGCGCGCCGCGTCATCCACGCAGGCGATGCCCTCGTCGGCATCCGCCACCCACTGGTAATCCGGCGCTTCAGAATAAATGTGCACGATGCCGACCGGCTCGCCCTGCAGGGTGATCTCTTCGAACAGGTGATTCAAATGCGCCAGATTGGTCAGCACCGGCAACCGGTCTTGCTCCCGGTCGGCGTAACATCCCGCCAGAGCCAGTAGCAGAAGGAGCGCCAGCCAACTCCAGTGTATGAGCTTGCGGTTCATTCTTTCAATCCCGTGGTTGCCAGACTTTCAATGAAGTACCGCTGGAAGAACAGATACGCGATCAAAATCGGCAGAGCCAGCAGAGTGGCCGCGGCCAGTTGCACGCCCAGTTGGCCTTCCGAGGCGCCGCCGAGTGCGAACAGGGTCACCAGTTGCGGCATCACCATGAGCTCCTGTTTGTGGATCACCATCAGCGGCCAGAGCACCTCGTTCCAGATGCCCATGAAACTGATAATGCCCACGGTGATGATGGCCGGAATGGACAGCGGCCAGAAAATGCGAAAAACGATGCCCAGGTCGCTGCAGCCGTCGATGCGGGCGGCGTCGATCAAATCCTGCGGGATGCTTTTAAAAAACTGCCGGAACAGCAGGATCGCAAAACTGCTCATCATGAACGGCACGATCAGGGCCAGATAGGTATCAGCCCAGCCCAGTTTCACCACCAGCAGGTACAGCGGGATCAGCGTCAATTGAAACGGCAGCACCATGGTGAAGATGACCAGATTGGAGATGGCTTCCCGGCCGCGGAACTGCAACCGCGACAGCGCATAGCCCACCAGCGAACAGAACAGAATGACGCTCACCACCACGCTCAGGGAAACCAGCAGGCTGTTGCCGAACGCGCGCAGAATGGGAATTTTGGTGAACACCGTGGCGTAGTTTTGCAGCGTCCAGGTTTTCGGCCACAGGCCAAAGCCGCCGATTTCCTCCTCTGGCCGAAGGGTGACCGAAATCATCCACATAAACGGATAGACGAAAATCAGGGTGGCCAGAACCAGTACTGCGTAGCGCCAGAACGATTTCATCTCAGTAGCCCACCTCCTGTTCGATGAGTTTGCGCTGAATGAGCACCACCAGCATCACCAACATGGCGAACGCGAACCCCAGGGTGGCGGCATAGCCCATGTGGTAGAAGAAAAATCCCTGTTTGTAAATGTATAGCAGCGCCGACAGCGTGCGGTTGAGCGGGCCGCCGCCGGTCATGATATACGGCTCGATGAACAGCGAAAAGCCGCCGATGGTGGATAGGATGACCACCAGATACACCGTCGGATTGATCATCGGCAGAGTGATGTTCCAGAATTTCTGCCAGCCGCTGGCGCCTTCAATGTCCGCCGCTTCGTACAGATGGCGCGGCACGCCCTGTAGCCCGACCAGAAACAACACGATGTACAGGCCAACGTTCTTCCAGGTGGCCACCAGCGCAATGCTGGGCATGGCCAGCCGGTGGTCAATGAGCCAGCCGATTTTCGGCAGCCCGATGGAAGCCAGAAAATGATTGATCAGGCCGCTGTCGTAGGCCATGAGCTTGTCCCATAAAATGGCGATCACCACCCCGCTGACAATCACCGGCACAAAAAACGCCGCCCGGAAAAAGCCGCGCAGCGCAATGCGCTGGTTCAATTGCACGGCCAGAAACAACGCCACGACAATCTGCAGCGGGATGTGCAGGAACAGGAATACCGCGGTGTTCCACAGCGCCTGCCAGAACAGCCGGTCGTGAATCAGCCGGTGAACGTTCTTCAGCCCGACCCACTCCATCGGTGAAATGATGTCCCAGCGGTGAAAAATCAGCACAAAGGAAAACACCAGCGGAAAGCCGATGAATACCGAAAAATGCAATAGATATGGCGCAATCAGCAAATAGGCCGGACGGTTATGTTTCATGCTGCGTCTTGATGTTTCGTTTTTGGGCGAATGCGGTTAATATTCGAATGTCGGTAATGCTTCAGTTGTTTTTATCCGTCATTTGAGATTTCCCTTGAGCCGGTTGCGTCACAATTGTCTCGCTGAGGCATGGAGACAGCAGTGGGCCTTTAAAGTCCCCTCCCCGGATGGGCTTCAGGGGTGGGTTCAATCACCCGTTTTGCTACAGCAGCGGCAATTTCGTTCTTCTGCAAGTGATCATAATTTGCAAAACCAACATCAATCCGGGCCAGAAGCTTTTTTTAACCTGCCTTCGCCCTCTCCCGGGAGGGGAGCCCAAAAGGCCAAACCCCGACAAATAACCGAACATGCTGAATCGTCACAAATGGCTGACTTTACTCCTATGAAATAAGGACAATTATACCATTCAACCGTTGTTGTGATCAGCTGGATAGCGCGTTTCCGGCGGACGCGGGCCTCAGGTTCTGCATCAATTCGGCCATGGCGGCGCCACCAGGGTCACGATCCGGCCAGGACGGACGGCCATCATGGGCAAACCGGTGATATCCAATTTTTCAAGAAGCGGTTGGTTGATCCACACGTCGGCTTCGTTGCGCAGTCGCTGCAGCGGCTCCGGAAACACCACCCGCCGCTGTGGCCCACCGCTCGCCTCCGGGAAAAGGCGCAACTGGCGCCGGTCGGCATACAACCGCGAGAGGTAATAATCCCGCCACAGGCGCACATCAAATTGCACCGCAGGACGCCGGTCCAGGCCGCGGCGCAGCGCTTCCCGGGCCAGCAGCTCGTCGCGGGCGATCAGCTTCAAATCGGCCATGAGCTGCTTTCGCATAGCCCGCGGCGACGCGGTTTCAAACGGCATGTTGCGAATGCGCAGGGAGCGGATCATGTCACGCAGGCTAAATTCGCCGCCATCGTACGTAATCAGCGGTCGGTCGAGATAGCGGCCGAGGGCGGTTTTCATGCTATCCAGAATCACTTCGCGGTTTGGCGGCGCGCCTGGCCCGATGTCCGGCTCATCATTATACTGTAGCATCAAATCCAACCAGGCCGCCAGCGCATTGAAGGTGTCGTGCTTGAGCACCAACTTTTTCGCGTTCATGAAATCCGCCACAAACCGCGCCGACAGGCTATCCATTTTTCGGAACCGCATCACCTTGCGGATGCGCCGCATGCGCTGCGCAATCTCACTCTGCGTTACCAGCGGCTGGTGATACACCTTGCGCACATGAAAAAAGGCATATCCCTGCGAGAAGCGGATCAGCGGCGAGATTTCGCCCTCCTGCAGCCGGTACAGCCACTGCTCCAGCGCCGGTTCCATATCGCCCCACGACACCTCCTGCTCCACGCCACGGACATCGTCGCCGCGATCGGCGTCCGGCGGCCGCGATAACTGCGATTGCCAGCGCTGCCGCTCGCGCTGCGCCCGGGTTTTGCTGCGACTCTGGAAATATTCTATCACAAACCGTGTTTGCGATTGCTTCAGCGCCGCGGCCACTTCGGCCTCGCTGAGGCTGATCTTGCTTTGCACCTCGTCTTTGTACAGCTCGCGCAGCGCCGCATACTGCCGCACCAGCTCGAGCTGCTCGCGCAGGAACCGGGCGCTATCCATGCCGGCTTCCTCAGCGGCGGTCGCCATCAGCTTTTCCGCCACCAGCAGTTCAAGCAGCCCGGCCTTGCCCGATCGGCCATTCACGCTTTCGAACACTGGCGGCGGCATGAATTCGACGCGAAACAGAAATTCTTTTTGCGTAATGGCCCGGTCGCCCACGCGCGCCAGAATCGGCTCCCGGTCGGCGTCATTTTTCGCGCAGGCAAAGAGCACCAGCGGCCATAACCACCCCAATTGCCGGGCCGCTTTGCCGAATTGCGGCATCATGATTTCCAAACCTCCGTTTTATCGCAAAATCAGCCGCACGCGGGCCGCCGCATCGTGGATGGCCTGCTCCGCCGATTTGACCTGATACACCACGGCGGCCTCGTATTCCTGCGAAATGGCATCGAATACCTCTTTCATTACCGGCGCCTGATCCACGCCGCGCACATAATGCGCCTGCCGGGCAAATTGCGCCATCATCGGGTGTCGGCGAAAGTAATCCGCAAACAGCGAATCGGTGGTCATGCCCACGCGCCGCGGCAACTGGCTGGTGATTTCTAAAAAACGCCGGTCATTTTCCCGCGACAGCATGAACCGGATGAATTCCCAGGCATCCTGCGGCCGCTTGCAGGTGGAGAAAATCACAATGTTCTTGGGATCGCCATAGGTGTAAATGGGGCCGTTGGTCTTTTCCGGCACCGGCAGTGGCGAAAACGCGTACTCGAAGCCTTCTGGTTTGAATCGCTCCAGGTGCGAAATCGTCCACGGGCCGGTAAACCGCGTGGCGATGCGCTCCAACAAAAAGAGATCGCCCACGGCCGAGGATTTCTGTTTGGGAAACAGGCCCTGTCTGTACACCTCCTGCAAAAAGGCCATCACCCCCACCGCGGCCTCGTTTTCAAACAGCACGCTGTCCCCGCGCACCAGGGTCACGCCGCCGGACGCCGCCAGGTACAGGCTGTAAAAATCGAAAAAGCGCTGCCACCAGATGTTGCGGATGTCGGCGATGCCGATCCAGCGCTCGGCGCCGTTGGTGGCCCTGAGGCGC
>JAUZRQ010000049.1 GCA_030950365.1 Candidatus Zhuqueibacterota bacterium
GTCCCAAGTGCAACTTGGGACGGAGGGGGTAAGGGTACATTCTCTCGCCGGGGCGCGGAGAGCGCAGGGTAAGGTGGCTCACACGCAAAGTCGCAATGCAAAGCGCACGGTTTATCCAGCCCCTCGCCTGTTCCCCGTCCATCTAGAAAATCAGTGACAGTCTTTGGTTTTCTTCCTCCCCAAGTGCAATTTGGGATGGAGGGGGGGGAAGGCTTTTCATAATGTCACAGAAGAAGCTAAGCTTCTTTACTTCCGTCCCAAGTACAACTTGGGACGGAGAGGAAAGCCCGCAGGTTGTCCGGCCACTCGGCTCTTCCCCGTCCATCTAAAAATCAATGACAATCTGTGAAATCTGTGGTTCATCTTCCCGCTCACCACCCCTTCATTGGATCTCGACGCACGCGGATTTTGCCGAAATACGATGTTCCATTCACCGTCAGGGTGATGCGGTACTCGCCGGGCGGGGCCGGTTTGCCCTGCAACCGTCCGCGGAAGGCGCGGCGGAACAGGTTCATGGCGGTGAATTCCTCGGCCATTTCATCCCACATGCGGTTGAGCTCGCTATCGTAGTGGAAGGTATCCAGCGTGCTCCGGGCCTGTTGCACCAGCGCCTTCTGCTTCGGCGTCAACCTCGGCAACCTCTCGATGCGCTGGATGAGCTTGCGAAACCTGCTGACGAACTGCCGCGTCTGCTCCGGCGTGGGATCGAAGCGCAAATCCCATAGCACGCGGTGGATGCCCGCCTCACCCGGTCCATACAGTATGCGTTTGTTTTCGCCGAGCAGATCGCTAATCTCCAATTGCACCATCCCACCTGCATCGTTTTTGAGATAATAATTGATCAGCCCTCCGCTGACCAGTTTGGCGCGGACGATGTTTTTGCGCTTCGGAATGTACGGCGGATTCTCACCGGCGAAGAAGAAATGCCCGCGCACGCCGCCGCGGGTATGGTCGTTCCAGATCGTCGCCGGGCGCTGCTCGAAAAGATGCGCCCCGGCGTTGAGCACCTCATCGCTGAGCTGCTGCAGCGGGGTGATGTCATCGAGAATCCACAGGCCGCGGCCATGGGTGCCGGCGATGAGATCCCCGTCGCGGGGATGGATGACCAGATCGTGCACCGCCACCGTGGGCAGGTTGTGCATCAGCCGGTGCCAGCTTTTGCCGCCGTCGAGGGTGACGTATATCGCGAATTCCGTGCCGGCGAACAGTAGCTTTGGATTCTTTGCATCCTCCCGCAGCACATAAACCGGCTGCCCGTCCGGGATGCCGCGGGTGATCCGCGACCAGGTATTGCCGTAATCGGTGGTTTTGAAAATCCAGGGCCGCAAGTCGGCGCTGCGGTGACCGTCGAAGGTCACGTAGCAAGTGCCCTCATCGAAATGCGATGCCTCCACGTGGCTCACCCACAGGCCCTCCGGCACGCCGCGGATGCGCTTGCGCACATTCTTCCACGTGACGCCGCCGTTGCGTGTAAGCTGCACATTGCCGTCATCCGTGCCCACCCACAGCACCGCCGGGTTCCGAGGCGATTCGGAAAACGCGGTGATGCTGCAGTGAGTTTCGGCGCCGGTCACATCGCGGGTCAGGCCGCCGGTGTCGCGGCGGGTCTTTTCCGGATCGTTGGTGGACAAATCCGGGCTGATGATCCGCCAGTGGTAGCCCTCATCCACCGATTTGAACAGATAATTGCCTCCCAGATACAGCACCTTCGGATTGTGCTTCGACATCACCAGCGGCGCGCGCCAGTTGAACCGGAACTTCGGCGGCAACCGGTTGCCGGAAACCGTGTCTTTTTCGGTCACGTAATCGCGGTAATTGATGATATTTTTCGGACTCGGCCTGGTGAATTCCACCTCGCGCGTGGCGATGTTGTAACGACGGAAGCTTCCATTTTCCGCCTCGGTGTAGCCCTTGCGCCAGTCCGTCGGATCAATCTGGATGAACATGCCGTCGCCCCAGTGCAGCTTCCACCAGCTATCATTGAGAATGCCGCGCACGTCCTTGCTGAAGCTGGGCCCGCCCCAGGTGCCGTTGTCCTGGGTGCCTCCGTACACGTAGTACGGATCGCGCATGTCCACGCCAATAGCGTAAAACTGCCCGACAGGCATGTTGTCGAACAGCACGAAGGTCCTGCCATGGTCGTGGGTCAGAGTCAGCCCTTTGTCTTTGCCGAGATAGTAGCGATCTTTGTTGGTGGGATCGAGCCACATGGCGTGAAAATCCAGCCCGCCCTCGAACTCCAAGCCACCGACGTGCAGGGTGCGGCCGCCGTCGAAGGAGTAGCGGAAGGTGGTGGTCAGCACGTACACGCGCTGATCGTCCAGCGGATTGATGCGAATCTGGCTGTAATAAAACGGCCGGTTGTTGTAGCGGTTGACGTAGGTCCAGGTTTCGCCGCCGTCTTCAGAGCGGTAGATGCCGGTGCCCAACTTGCTCATGTCGTAATAATCCGGATCATCTTCGCGCGGCTGAAAGCCGTGCTCGATGATTGCCATGAGAATCTTTGGATTTTGCCGGTAAATCGCCAGACCGATACGTCCGGTCGGCCCCTCGGGCAGGCCGTTGGTCAGCTTGCGCCATGTGTTGCCGCCGTCGGTGGTTTTGAAAATGCCGCCGTTGGGGCCGCCACTGTCGAACCGGTACGGCCGACGCAACCGCTGGTAAAACGCCACATACAAAGTGTTGGGATCGGTCGGGTCCATCACCAGATCGATGGCGCCGGTTTTGCCGTCGTTGGGCAGCCCGTTGGTGAGCTTCGTCCAGGTTTTGCCGCCATCGGTGGTTTTGAACAGGCCGCGATCGCCGATATAGCCCCACAGATAGCCGATGGCCGCCACATACACGATATTCGGATCGTCTGGATGCAGCACGATGCGGGCGATTTGGTAGGTGTCGCGCAGCCCCATGTTTTGGAAGGTCTTGCCGCCATCGGTGGATTTATAGATGCCGTCTCCCCAGGCCACGCTGTTGCGGTTGTTGGCCTCGCCGGTGCCCACCCAGATGATATCCGGATTCTTTTGAAACAGAGCGATGTCGCCGATGGAGGCGCTGCCGTAGTGATCGAAAATGGGCTGCCAGGTGATGCCGGCGTTGGTGGATTTCCACACGCCGCCAGAGGCTGAGGCCACGATCACGTGGGTGTGGTCGGATTCCAGCGCTTCCACGTCCACGATGCGGCCGGCGAAATTGCCCGGCCCGATATTGCGCCACTTCATTTCGCGCAGCAAAGCATTCACCGAAGGCTGCGCCAGAATCCCGGCAGCCACAAATGTCAGTAGCAGAACAGAAATCAGCCCGGAAAAGAATTTCTTGTGAGATGACATGAATGCCTCCCTTCGCTTCGCAATCATCCAAGCACCTGACCCCTTCGAGATGCCAGGTGCTTCAAGAATATTTCAGTCATCCGGCTTATCACTTTGACTCGATGATCGATACCCTGGATAAAGGACACGTTTTATCCAATCTTTGTTCAAGGAGACGATGATGCGTCTGAAATACGGATTTTTGCTGGCGGGCGCGGCTCTGATGATGGCCTGCGGCCCTTCGCTGCAGCTCGAAAATCCGCGCCACTATGATCGCGATCATATCGTTCAGGAAGAAATTGAAAATACCCACGCATCCACAGCGTTGGAGCTGATCGAAAACCTGCGGCCGCACTGGCTGCGCGGCCGGGGCACCAAATCGATCCGCTTTGCCGAAGTATCGTATCCGTATGTGTATGTCAACGGCAACCGGCTTGGCAGTATTCACACGCTGGCCACGCTTCCGGCGGATAACATCACCGACATGCGATTTTTGAACGCCGGTGAGGCAACCATCCTGTTCGGCATGAACCATCCCAGCGGCGCCATTGTGATCGAGATTTTTTAACGGCGCGATTCCAGTATGGGGCGGTTCTCCCGGCTTGCCAGAAATAATAAGGTTTGCTTTGATTCTTCGGCTGACTTTCCCGCAGGTCGCCGCGCCGTACGCACCACGCCATCGCGGCGCGGATCGGCCGCACCGGTCCACCGACCCCGCTCGAAGGCCACCGCATGCACACCGCCGAAATAGGCATTGAGTCCTCGCAGCATGAGGTCCTTTTTCGGCTCGGCAAGCTGGTATCCCGCTCCGGCGAGGGCTTTCTCAATGAGAGATTTCAATTTCGCATCTTCGATGTACACGCGCCGATCCGGACGCACATGCAGGCGCGGAAATGCCACGGCTTGCTGGATGGATAGCCCGGCATCGATCCAGAGTTGCACCACCTGCGTCACCGCCGAAATGATGCGCGCACTGCCCGGGCTGCCCAGTCCGAGGACCGGTCTCCCATCGCGGGCCACTACGGTGGGGCTCATGGACGAATACGGCATGCCCCCCGGGCGCAGAGCAAACGGATGCGCTGGGTCATCGAGCACGAATTCGTGCATGTAGCTGTTGTACAGGAATCCCAGCTCGGCATTGGCCACTCGCGCGCCGAAATAGCTGTTGATGCTGGCCGTCACGCTGACCACCATGCCGTTCGCATCCACGACCGAAAAGTGGGTGGTTTCGCCTCCTCTTTCCATGTCCTGCCACTGCCGGCGGGCCGCCGCTTTGTCCAGCCGTTTTCGGATTTCATCCTCATACCGGCTCAGGTCCGGGATTGGCTGCTGTTTCCGGTTACGGTGCCCCAACCATAAGGCCCGGGCCAATAAAAGCGGCCGCTCGGGACTTGACGGCTGCAATTGCTCCGCCGGCAGTTGATTCAAAAAATTGAGAATCTGCAGCACCACCCAGCCTCCGCCGGGCGGCGGCATAGAATACACCGTGCAATTCCGGAACGAAACCCGAATCGGGGGGATTTCACGCGGCTCCGGGAACTGGCGCAAATCATCGAGGCTGATCCAGCCGCTGTGACGCTGCATGTCCTCGGCCATGATTTGCGCAATAGCGCCGCGGTAAAAATCCTCACCCCCGATCTGCGCCAGCCGTTTCAGAGTCTTCGCGAGGCGCGGCTGCTTCCAGATCTGGCCTTCCGATGGCACGCTGCCATCCGGATTGAGAAACAGCAGCCGGGTGGATGCATGCTCGCGCAGACGTTCGGCATGCCGCTGCCAGACACGCTGGCGAAACGGCCCGACCCGAAATCCACTTTCCGCATATCGAATGGCCGGCGCCAGCACATCGGCCCAGCTCACCCGGCTGCTGCCGTAGTTTTGTAGAGCGTACTGCAGCACCTTGACGCTGGACGGTACGGTGGTGGCGCGGTGCCCGGCAATATCCGAGGCCGTCATGTTTGGCGGTAGCTTTCGCGGCGCGTAGGATGTTCCGTTGATCATCACCGGCTGGCCGCTTGCCGGATAGATCAACACTTGCGTTTGCCCGCCAAGACCGGACATGGCCGGCTCGGTCACGGCCAGCGCAAATGCCACGGCCACGGCGGCATCCACGGCATTGCCGCCGGCCTCCAAAGTGGTGCGCCCCGCATCGGCGGCCTCGGGCGTGGCCGCCGCCACCACGCCGGCAAAGGTTTCGTTCGCAGGCTGCGGGTTGGAAGAGCAGGCCCCATGGGCGAGCGACAGGAGGCATAGCAGGGCAAAGAATGTGTTCCGGTTTTGCAATGATTGAAACTGCATGACAGGCTATCTTTTGTTTATCTTGTTACACGACATTTCAGGAAATGATCGATAACGAATCAGCGCTGCCGCTTTAAAAAACCGAAAAAACAAAGGGGCCTACCGCCAATTGCATATATGTTTGAACCGCACCCCACCGCCTCTCCGCACTTTTTCATTGCATTTTTTGGGCGCCCGTCGTAAACTGGTTGTGGATGCACAACCGAATTCGATGTCCGATCATGCTCACCTGCCCGGCGCGTGTGCACCCGCAAAACCGGCAAAACCCGCCGATCAAAATGCACAGGTGTCCCATGTCATTTTTCAAACTCAGCCTGATTTTCGTGCTGCTGGCGCTTTGCGCCTGCGCCGCACCGCGCAACGGCGAGCAGGCAACCGGTGGCCGTGATCGCAATTTGATCAGCCTGGCAGAGATACAATCCAGCCATGCGTCCAATGCCTACGACCTGATCCGCGAACTGCGCCCGCACTGGCTGCGTGGTCGCGGCCAGAAGTCCATCAAATTTGCCAGTGTGGCCTATCCAGTGGTGTATGTCAACGGCAACCGCCATGGCAGCGTGCAGTCGCTGTACAATCTCACCACGGACAACATTACTGAAATCCAGTTTCTCGATCCGGGCGATGCCACCGTGCGTTTCGGCGCCAATCATCCCAGCGGCGCCATACTGGTTACCATGTTCTACTGATTGTCCCGAACCCCTGCCCCGTACCGCGCAGCCGCGCTACCGCTCCGGCACCGCTTCATCCAGCCTGCTCAAAACCGTAAGCACAGGAAAGCGAAAAAAACTTCGCAACCGGGTATCCTTGTGTCAACCGCTCGAACCGCGGTTAAAAAACATCAGTTTTCAGCCATTCGAGGTATCCCTGCGGTGCGAACAATACAAGTCAAGTCCTGATTCGCTTTGGGAGCCAATAAAATAGCGAGGCCCCGCCTCTCCAGCCTGAAGCAGGGCCTCTTGTCTGGACGGAAGGATTACGGATTTATGGTACGGCCCGGATAAGTCGGATTTCCTGGATCATTTTCCACGCGATGGTACAGCGGCTCATCGTATTTGGGCGTGTTCGGATTGGTGTTAAGCTCATCATCGGAATACAGGAGCCGCCGCGGAATGCGTTTGCCTTCGGGCACATACTGGAAAATCGGAAACGCGGTCCGACGCCAGTCGCTCCATATCTGCATGTTCAGGAACATGGCCTTGTATTTTTCCAGCATGATGGCCTCCAGCAAGTCCACGCCGCTGAGGTTAGCATAGCGTGGCAACGAATTGGCCGGCAATCCCCATTTGGCCTCGAGTCCGGGCTGAATCACATCGTTCAGCGTGGCCAGCGCCCCGGCTTCATCGCCGAGCTTGTACTGGCACTCGGCAATGATGAACTGGTTTTCGAACCACGATACCAGATCCATGTCCCAGTCCTTGGCGCCGAACGTTTCCGGATTCAGCGGGCTGGCATCGCCGAAGAACTCGCCGGGTTTAGAGCCAACGTATTCGCCGTCCTCGTTTTTAGCGAAGTATACCTCCAGCCGGGGATCGTTATGCGCCTTCAGCAGCTCCACCAGATAGTTGCCGGCGCGCACATATCCGAAGCGCCTGGTTTCGAACTGCCACCAGATGGCTTCTTCACCGGCCACATCCGAGTGGCGCGTACGCCAGTTGTCGGCATCGCTGGCGATGCCCATCTGCGCCTCGGTCAGCGCCTTTTGATAATTGGCCGGATCGACCTCGGCCCAGTTGAGTAGGATGCGCGCTTTCAGCGTATGCGCCGCGGCGATCCATTTGTCCTTGTCGCCGCCATACGTCAGGTCCCACTTGCCGTCAAAAAACGGTTGTCCGGCGTTCAGGTCTTCGATCGCACTGTCGATCAGGTTCAGGATCGCGTTGTGCACTTCGGATTGTTTGTCGTACTTCGGAAACGGGATTTCTGGATTGGCGGCCTCCGAGTACGGAATATCGCCCCACAAATCGGCGGCCGTGCTCATCACCAGCGCCTCCCACATCTTGGTGATGCCCACCAGGGTGCGCTTGCCCTCGGCCGCGCCTTTTTCCTCGATGAGTCGCATATCCACCAGTCCGCCTCCGCCATAAATATCAAACCACTGCGAGGAAAACTGTGCCGGGGTTTGGTTGTAGATGTCGTAGCCGGAATAGTGCTGCGCCACACCGGCCATTTGTTGCATCCACATCATGACGGTGCGGTTCAAATGGGCTTCCATGACGCCATACATGGAAACCTGCACCCCCAGGAACAGATTTTCCAGGGGCACGTCCGTGGCCCGGTTCGGATCGTTATCCAGATTCGGCCCCGAGAGAAAATTCTTGCACGCCCCGAGCCACATCATCATGACGCTGATAGTAATTATGGAAACGAGTTTTCTAAGCATCGCTTTCCTCCCGGTCATCAATAGTTAAAGTAAATGGTCATGAAGAAGGAGCGGGTTTGCGGCTGGTTGAAGTAATCGCTGTCACGCTGATTGGTGGCCTGACGCCGGTTCGACTCGGGGTCATAGCCGGTATAGTCGGTCCAGGTGTACAGATTGCGGCCGCTCAAAATCACCCGCACATCACTCAGGCCAAAGTTTCTCAGGAACTGATTCCGGAAGGTGTACGAAACGGAAATTTCACGCAACTTCACATAGCTGGCGTCTTCGGTGAACAGCCAGCCATCACCGGAAAAACCGGAAGCAATGCCGCGGAAGAATTTCTCGTCATACACAATATCCTTGCCCACGCCATTGGTCGCGCCCGGGCCGATGGCCTTTTCGCCATGTTTGAACCAGCGATTGATCGGTCCTACCTGGCCGCGCACCTCGGTGTCCTTGTGCGTGCCGTAGGAATACAGCGCGCCTTTGGTGTGGTTCATGATTTCGAATCCCTGCTTGAAATCCAGCAAGGTGGTGATGGTGAGGTTGCGGAACAGGCGAAATTCATTGCGGATACCGCCCGTCCAATCCGGATTCGGATCGAAACCGGACCACAGCCGGTCGGTGTGCATGATTGGATAGCCGTCTTCCGCAATGTACACATCGCCTTTTTTCCACTGACCTTTGTATTTCTCGTCGATATCGACGAGCTGGCCGTTCTCTTCGACCTTCAATCCGTAGCCAAACCGCACCCAGGACTGCAGGCGCATTTCGCCCAGCGGATGACCGGGAGACGCATAGGCCCAGCGCCCCACCTGTTCCCAGATTTCCTTGCTGGGATCCTTTTTGATATCCTCCGCCGTGATGCCGGCCATTTCCAGCACCATGTTTCGGTTGCGGGCATAGTTGATCGAAATATCCCAGTTGAAATTCCGCGTACGGATCGGATTCAGGTCCAGGGTAATTTCCAGACCCTTGTTTTCGATCACTGCCGCGTTGGCCGTCTGTGAAAAGAATCCGGTGGACGGCACCACATTGAGATCGAACAGCACATCGGTGGATTTGTCATAGTAGTACGTGATGTCCAGGCCGATGCGGTTGTTGTAAAACCCCAGAAACGTGCCGATTTCGAACTCTTTGGTACGCTCGGGCTTCACGTTATCGTTGCCGAGGTTGCCGCTGGTGTAATAGCCCTTCAGGCCCTGATAGGTCATGTTCAAAATGCCCGACCAGCCGGTGCTCTTGACGCCGGAATTGAAACCGGAAATGGTGGTGTACACGCCGGGCTGCACACCGGCTTCGCCATAGGCCACGCGCAGTTTACCGTAATCGATGTACGGCAATTTTTTGAACTTGGTGAATTCCCACGCCGCGCTGGCCTTGGGATACCAGTGCCGTTTCTGGCTCTTGCCGAACGTGGACGAGCCTTCGTTCCGGAACGCGCCAGTCAGGTACAACTGATCGAACAGGTCCACGGTCAACTGGCCGAAGAACGATTCCGTGTGAATGAGATATTCGTACTCGTCCGCACGCAGGTTGGTGGAAATGGTGTTATCCAGTTGATTGAAGCCCGGGATGCCCATATCGATGCCGGTAACATCGAAGCGCCGGAAGCTGCGGCTGTTCAGGTTGTGGCCGAGCATCAGGGTGGCGTTGATGTTTTTGTAGTTCTTCAGCAACTTGTCGCCCTGCACCGTCAGCACCAGGTTGCCGTCGAGCTCATGATAGAGGAAATCCACCTTTTTGATGCGGCCGACGCCGTCTTCGCGCGAGCTGCTGATCGGCACGATTTCGGCGCGTGCGTCGGTCCAATAATCGGAGCCGAGCGTGTAATCCAGCTTCACCCAGTCGAGCAGGTTGTATTCCAGCTTCACGTTGCCGTACACGCGGTTCATGGTCGCCGGATTGTCGTGCTCGTATAGAATGAAAAACGGGTTATCGAACTTTCGGCTGGCGCGGAGCTCTTTGGCATCGGAATAGCGGTACGAGCGGTGGTAGCCGGTCACCGGGTGCAAATACGGCCAGTTATTGAATTCCGGTGGTGTCCGCAATGAAGCAATGCCCACGCCGATGGCGTTGTCACCGCGCTGCAGGTAATGGGCCTTGGTGTTGGCGTAGGCCAGGTTGCCGGTCAGTTTGAACTTGGACGATAGCACCTGACTGGCCTTCAGCCGCGCGGAATATCGCCGGTAATCCGAACCGGCCTTCCAGTGGCCTTTTTCGTACAGATGGCCGAGCGAAATGTAGAAGGTCGTCAGTTCATTGCCGCCGGAAATGGTGATGTTGTTTTCGTTGGTCCAGCCCATGTCGGTCAGTTCGCGGGCGTGGTCGTAAATCGTGTCGATGGGAGCACCGGGATCGTAGTGCGGCGCGCCGGGAACGTTCAGCGGACGGCCCCAGCTTCGCGAGTAGTTCTTGCGGAACTTGCCCTTGGTTCCCTGACCAAACCAGGTCTGCAGCGGATAGAATTTCGACTGCTTGGTCATGCCGAGCACCTGCTTGTAGCTGATGCGCGTTTTGCCGGGCTTGCCGCTCTTGGTGGTAATCAGCACCACGCCGTTGGAAGCACGCGATCCGTAAATGGCCGAAGCCGCAGCCCCTTTCAGGATTTCGATCGATTCGATATCCTCGAGGTTCAAATCGGCCGCACGGTTTTGCGCTTCGGTACCGCCATTGAAGCCGTTGGTGTAAAGCGTCACATTGCTGATGGGAGTGCCATCAACCACAAACAGCGGTTGGGTCGGGCGGTCGATGGTCGCCGCGCCACGGATGCGGATATAGGTGTTGGTACCGGCGTCGCCGCTGGTCTTGGTGATCTCGAGATTGGCCACCTTGCCGCTCAGTGCCGAAACGATATTCGCATCGCCGGCATTGACCACTTCCTCCGCACGTACCTTGGCAATGGTCACGCCGAGCTTTTCCTTGATCTGCGTGCCACCGGCGCCCGTCACCACAATGGACTCGAGTTCCAGGACGTCCTGCGTCAACTCGAAATTCTGCTCGATGGTGCCCGGAACCAGCTTAATCTTCACGGTTTTGGATTTGTAACCAATGAACTGTGCAGTGAGCTCAACCTCCTGCCCCAACGCCATTTCCGGAGGGATCCGGATCAAATAGGAGCCATCGCTGGCGGTTGCCGAGCCATAATAAGTGCCTTTCACGATCACATTCGCGCCCACCAGCGGCTCGCCAAGGTCATCCTTGACGACGCCCTTGATCCGTACTCCGGTCTGTGCCAGGACCAGAGCTGGCAACAACAGCAAGACGAGGCCAATCGCCCAAAACGATTTTTTACTCATTAGCGCCACCTCCAGGATTTTGAGACGGGTTCACCTCAAACATGGTCCAAGACAGGATTCGCTGTACTCTCACCTCCTTCCTGTGCTTTTTTCACCCCTGTTCATCGCAATACTGACTTGTTGCGCATGCAAAATCCCCCCTGCCAAAAGTTGCCTCCCTCTCTGATTTTCCATCCGCATCCGCGATTTCAAGAGGAAATTTTCCTTCCCAGAGGAGGAAACCGGCGGGTAGGTCCAATTTCTCTCATGCTGGAAAGGCTTTCTCCATCCTGAAGGGCGTTCGCAGAATGCATCTACCTGTTCGGCGGGACAGAAAAACGGTATCAAAATTCAAATCCCATAGAGCCCCGTCAACAGTTCACGCAGAGACACTCCTCCCGCACAGAAAATCAAAAATCCAGCCGTCCTGCTTAATTATGCAAAACCCTTGCTTTTGCGAGTCGCTATTCAACCATAAGCTGGATTTTGCTATTCTGGCTTCCGGATCATTCGCGATGGCTTACAGCAACGATCTTTGAGTGGGTTGATTTGTTTGAAGGACGACTTGCAATTGTGACGATTCAGCAATACTCGTGAAACAAAATGTTTCCAAAGCAGGTCATCATCAAACATTTGTTTCAAAATAGTGCTAAAAAAAAGAACGCTTGTCAAGAAAATTTTGACAATTTGTTATTTTTTTGCGCAGAATGTTCCCGGCGGACATATTCAATTTTCTCAATAGTTTGCAGGGTTTTGTCCTTCATCTCGTGCCCGATTTGCCCGATCAGGGCATACAGCAGCGCCATCACCGATACCATGGAATTGGAGATGGTCAGGCTATCCACCACCACCTGCAACACCACTTCGCTATAGGGTACAATCTTGCTGGTAGCCTTATCGGTAAAGGCGATCACCGGCATGCCCCGTTCGCTGGCAAAGCTGGCCGCTTCGATGGTCTCGGATGAGTACGGCAAAAACGCGAACGCCACGATCACATCGTTAGGCGACAGGTTCACCAACTGCTCGGCGAAGGTGTAGCCGCCCACGCGCATGGCCGTGGCGCGGATGGACACCCGGTTGAGCAGGTAAGCCGCGATATCCGCCATGTAATAGGATATCCCCAGGCCGATGGTGTACACCTGGCCGGCATTCTCCAGCAGCGTAACTGCCTTTTTGAACTGGTCTTTATCGACCAGGCACAGCGTCGCCTGCAGGTTGCTGGCGGATTCCTCGAAAATCAATTGCAGGTAATCGGTGTCCGGTATGGGACCGGAATAGAGGGATTTGAAACGACGGAGCGGGTCAAGTTCGGAGCGGATGGTGGCGAGAAATTCGGTTTTCATTTCCAGAAAGCCGTTGTAGCCCAGGGCCTGCGCCAGCCGCACGATAGTGGACTTGCTGACGTTCAGCTCCTGCTCCAGCTCGCGCACCGAACTGAGGGCAAACTTTTGCGGATTTTCCACGATGAAGTTGGCAATGAGCTTCTGCGAGTCGGTCAGGTTGGCTATGCGCGAACGGATACGCTGTTTGAGCGCTTTTATCTTCTTTTCCATAAAGTGTCTCCTTATCCGGTCAATATGGATGGAAAATATTGAATCGAGCGCGAGAATGCAATAAAATCTTGCAAAATCAAAACCCTTTTTGCCCACCGCCCGGCTGGCGTTTTGTAAAAATCCTTTTGCAATCCATTGACGATTGGGTTAAATTTTGGCACCATTTCAGCGAGGCGTTTGGCAAATTAAACCGTATCCTTTCAGTCACTCGAAAAAGAAGCGATGATTCAGGGAATGGCAAAAATCCAAAATTGCAGGTGTGGCTGAATTGTTGTATTAAACTTGAGATGAAATCATGCGACGCATGAATCTGCTCAAAACGCTGCTGTGCCCGGTTCTCATCCTGACGTTTTGCGTTACCTATGTTTTTCCGCAACCCGCCTCGACCGATTCATCCGGGCGCCGTATGGTCTTTCTTGGCCTGCTCAGCAAAAACCTGCCTGAAAGCGTCCACAACGACATTCGAAGCCGGTTTCTGCAAATGTTCCGTGGCAACCGGTCGCTGGACGTCGTGGAAACCGCCGAGCTGGCAGGTGAACCGCTGTTTGGCCAGGTGAACCAGATTCTTGCCGATATGAACCTGCCGGAGCTTCGCCGGCTGGCCCTGAAAAACGACATCGATCATTTGTTCTGGGCGCGGCTCGAAGGCAACCAGAAGCGAAGCCTGCACATCCATGGAACCATGTACCGCTACGACGCGCTTACCGAAAAGCTGCATCAGTACAATTTTCAAACCAGCTACGAGCGCATTGGTAATGAGCTGGTGGCCTTCAAATCGAAATACGTCGATCCGGTCACGAAAACCAAATCGGACCTGAATTTAAGGTCGGCGCTGGCCATTGCCGGACTGCTGCTCGTTAGCATCCTGGTGTTTGGTAGCAACAAGGCCGGCAGCAGCGGAGCGAAAAAAGAACCGTCCGGTTCGACCGATGAATAAAAATCGTGTAACTGTTCAATCTCAGTCTCCTATCCGTCATCGCGAGGATCCGCCAGCTGGCAGAGACGACGCGATCTCATAGCTATATTTACAAAGAGATCACCGTCCGCCAGCAGTCGGACAGGCGCACCCGCCTTACGGCGGCTGCTCGCGATAACGGACAAGATTTCATCAAATGGGAATAACTGAATAGTTACAAAATCGTTTTCATCATAGAGGAAAAAGCATGCACTTGCGGAATTTCATTTTCAGCGGCCTGTTGTTTGTCCTGTTGCTTGTAGGTTCTGCCTGTCGCAACAGCGCGGAAAGCGACCGGCAGAACGAGCCGTTTTTGCAAATCACCAATGGCCGCTTCGATGTGCAGGCGGTCATTCTGTACAACGACACGTCCTATACCGGCATGCCCATGGGCTCGGGTACCATCGCTTTCGATTACGACGGCGATTTGAAAGGCAGTTTTTCGGCATCCGGCGCGCTGTTTGTGGCGCAGAAGGATAGCCAGGGTGTGGCAGCCATCATCGCCAAATTGTTCAACATTGATTTTGAAGTGTACCGCGAAGGCCTGAGCCTGGTGGGCTTCCGGCCGCGCGGCGACGGCACGGCGGATATTTTCGTGCTGGGCACCAAGGTCGGAGTCTCGCTGGATTCCGTCCAGACCGGGTACAGTTATGGCATCGGGCCCCTACAGCCATTCAATGGCCTATTCCTGCTCGGACTGGATATCGACGAATTCTGGGCGGGCGAGAAAAATTTCATCGATATTGCGGAAAATGCGTTTGTGCTCACCGCCGGCATTATCACCATCGACGCCCGCGACAGTTCGGCGGTTTCCGGCACGTTCGCCGGCACGACCGACATCAACCGCACGCCGAAGGTCAGCATGCGCAGTCAATAGCTTAGTGCCAGATACCTGGCACCTTGTAGGTGCCAGGTATCTCCACCGGCAGCCTATGACTCACATCACAAACGGAATAAACCGCTTTGTGCGCCGTGCATATTCCGCATACGCCTGGCCGAACTCCTTCGCCACCTGTGATTCTTCATGCTTCGCCAGCCATACGTAAAACACCACCAGAATCGGCCACAGACTCAGCGTCAACAGAGTGGGCCAGTGCACCAGCCAACCAAACGTGAATAGAAACATGCCGGTATATTGCGGATGGCGCATCCAGCGGTAAACGCCGTCGGTCACAAGCCCTTCGAAACGGTGAATCTTGCGCCAGCCGGCGGCAATCAGCACCACCCCCGCCAGGCTGAGCAGCGTGCCCACAATGGCCGGCCAGTGGCCGAGGGCCTGGAAATACCCCGAGACCAGGCTCGGCACATCCACCAGCGGCGAAAGCAAAAACAGCACCAGTGGCACGCCGAACATCTCGGTCATCAGCGCGATGATGAAGGCGATGAACACGCCTTTGGTTTTCCACACGTGTTTGGTGGGCCAGCGAAACGGAAACAGCGCCAGGAAGCCCAGCACTACCAGCACGTTAAACAAAATCAGGCCGTTCCGGCCAAAGGTTTCGCGCAACCAACTGATGGTGATCGGCGGGCCGTGGTGCGGTAGCAGCTCCACGCTGTACATCGCGACAAAAAACACGATGGATAGCCAGCCCACAACGCTTTTCCAGCTTATGGAACGGTTTTCCGTGGCCATACTCCCTCCTTGTGTTTGATTTCACAACGCTTCATGCCGGGGCAGGAAGGTTCTCCGCGTGCTCGGTGTTATGGTTTTGGGCGATCGCCGCGCTAAAGACGCCAGCAATCAACCATAGTCTATTTAACCAGACGCAAAACTCCAAACAAAATCCAGCGAACCGATGCGCTGCTGCGGCTGAGGTATCCAAATTATTCTTGCTTACAATGCCGGAATTCGGTACATTTTATATTCATTTCGGAAGACCGGATTGACAGCTCCGGAAAGATGGTGAATTAATGTAGCGTGCAAGCCTTTCATTGCCAAACCCGCTTATTATTATAGATCCGCATGACAACACCATTGCATCGCGAGAGCCTTCGCACGGATTTTCTGATCATCGGCGCGGGGGTGGCCGGTCTATATGCCGCGCTGCATGCGACGCGGTTTGGTCGCGTCCTGCTGCTGGCCAAAGCCCCGCTGCCTGAAAGCAACTCGTTTCACGCCCAGGGCGGCGTGGCAGCAGCCATTGACGCGGATGACCCGCCGGAGCAGCATTTCGAGGACACGCTGCGCACCGGTGCCGGCCTTTGCCATCCCGAGGCCGTGAGGGTGCTGGTCAACGAGGGACCGGAGTGCGTCCGAGAGCTCATAGATCTGGGCATGCCGTTCGATCGCCAGGGAGTGGACGTGGCGCTGGGATTGGAGGGCGGTCACCGCCACCGGCGGATTTTGCACGCCGGCGGCGACGCCACCGGCCGCTGGCTGGTGCAATTTTTGGCGGATCGAGTACGCCGCCACGATCGCATTCGGTTGCTCGAACACACCCGGGCGCTGGGGCTGCTTTCCGATGGCGAGCGCTGTTCTGGCGCGCTGGCCTACCACCCGGATTCTGCCAGCCTTCTGCGGATTCTGGCGCCAGCGACCATCCTCGCAACCGGCGGCGCCTGCGCGCTGTGGGCCCGCAGCACCAATCCCCGCGGTGCCACCGGCGACGGCATGATGCTGGCGTACAACGCCGGCGCCGAGCTGGCCGATCTCGAATTCATTCAGTTTCATCCAACTGCGCTGGCCCTGCCAGGCGCACCGCCGTTTCTCATCAGCGAAGCCGTGCGCGGCGAAGGCGCGCACCTGCTGAACGCCAACGGCGAGCGGTTCATGCTGGATGTGCATTCGCAGGCCGAGCTCGCCCCGCGCGATGTGGTAGCGCGCGCCATCGTGCGCGAGCAGCAGTGTTCCGGCGCCAACGGCGTGTCCCTCTCCCTGCGCCATCTGGACGCGACCACTATCCGTCGCCGGTTCCGATCCATTGATCGCCGGCTGCGGGAATACGGGCTCGATCTGGCCCGCGATTGCATTCCGGTTGCGCCGGCAGCACATTACTTCATTGGCGGGGTCAAAACCGGTTTGCACGGCGAAACGCGCGTGCGCGGGCTGTTTGCCTGCGGCGAGGTGGCCTGCACCGGTGTGCACGGCGCCAACCGGCTGGCCAGCAACTCGTTGCTGGAATGTCTGGTATTCGGTCGCCGCGCGGCGCTGGCTGCCGCTGATGCGATCGATGGAGCAGCGCCCATCACAGATTGGCCCGCCGAAGCCGACGCCTCTCCCCCATCCGATGCGGCAGTCACGTTTCCCGACCTTCGCGCGCGACTGGCGCAGATCATGGATAAGCATGTGGGTATTCTTCGGCATGCGGACGGTTTGCGTGAGGCTGAAGCCGAGCTGGAATCGCTGCTGGCGGCCTCTGGCGCGGAGCATCCCCTGCGGCCCAATATCCAACTATGCCGGTTGATCGTGCAGGCGGCGCGGCGGCGTGAAGAATCGCGCGGCGTGCATTTCCGGGAGGATTTTCCGGCATCGGTCGCGGAGTTTCAGCGGCATAGCATCATCAACCCACCCAATCTTCGGGAATCGATGGATTATGCAGAAGCAACCGATCGAACTGGACTGGCAGCGGATTGATCCACTGATCCGGATGGCGCTGGATGAAGACATCGGCGCGGGCGACATCACCACTGAACGGATCGTGCCGCCGGAACGCGAGTCGCGCGCCCGCATCGTGGCCAGGGCCGATGGCGTGATCACCGGCCTGCCGGTGGCGGAACGGGTATTGCATGCCGTGGATGCATCCACCCAGTGGCGCCCCCGCATGCGTGACGGTCAGCGTGTGCGTGCCGGCGAGACCGTGGCTACGATGCTGGGCGCGGCGCGCAGCCTCCTCACTGCGGAACGCACCCTGCTCAATTTTCTACAGCGCCTGTCGGGAGTGGCCACCATCACCGCGCGGTTCGTGGAAGCCATCACCGGTTTGCCGACACAGATTCTCGATACCCGTAAAACCCTGCCCGGCTGGCGGCTGCTGGATAAATACGCCGTGCGCATGGGCGGCGGCCACAACCACCGCATCGGCCTGTTCGATGGTATTTTGATCAAGGAGAACCACATTGCCATGGCCGGCGGCATTGCCGAGGCGGTGGCCCGGGTGCGCCGCGGCGGCGCGCAGGATCGGTTTATCGAAGTGGAAGTGACTACTTCGGATGAGGTGCGCGAGGCGCTGGCCGCCGGCGCGGATATGCTGTTGCTGGATAACATGGATCTGCCGACCCTGCGTGAGGCGGTGAAGCTGGCGGCCGGCCAGGCCAAAACCGAAGCCTCGGGCGGCGTGCGGCTCGACACCGTACGCGCCATTGCCGAAACCGGTGTGGATTACATCTCCGTCGGCGCGCTGACACACTCCGCGCCAGCGCTGGATCTGGCTATGTACCTGGATGGGGAAATTGACGATGACGCTCCTTTTGCGAAAGAATAGCACGAGGCGATTGCCGCCATGGCCCGACTCTGCATGGAAACAAAAACAATTTTTGCGTACCCGGCGCCTCCGCTACAAAATGGCCCTTTTTGTAGCTGGATAAATTTTTTGTTAAAACTTCAAAAAGTATTATACGGCAAACTAAGGATACAGGAGTGGATTTCATGGCAACCTACACGGAGATCACCGAAGAGATTCAACGGCTGAAGGCCGAAAAAAACGCGGTCATTCTGGCGCACAATTATCAAATTCCCGAAGTCCAGGACCTCGCCGATTATGTGGGCGATTCGCTGGGGCTCTCGCAAATTGCCGGCAGGACCGAAGCCGAAATGATCGTGTTTTGCGGCGTGCATTTCATGGCCGAAACCGCCGCCATCATCAGTCCGGATAAAAAGGTGCTCATCCCAGATCCCGAGGCCGGTTGTTCGCTGGCCGATTCGATCACGGTCGAGCAACTGCGCGAATGGAAGCGGCAGCACCCCGATGCGGTGGTGGTCTCGTATGTCAACACCACGGCGGCCATCAAGGCGGAAAGCGATTACTGCTGCACCTCGACCAACGCGGTGAAGGTGGTGCAGGCAATCCCGGAAGACCGCGAGATCCTGTTTTTGCCGGACATGTTTCTCGGCGCGTACATTTCCGAAGTCACCGGACGCAAGCTTTACATCTGGCCAGGCGAGTGCCATGTGCATGCGGCAATTCGGCCAGAAGAGATCGTGGAAATGCGCCGGGCGCATCCCACAGCCGACATGCTGATTCATCCCGAATGCGGCTGCGTCACCTCGTGCATGTATTTGACCACGGATGACAGCGTGGGCCTCGGCGAAACCTATATTTATTCGACCGAAGGCATGATCAAACACGTGAACCGCTCCCCACGCGATGAATTCCTGATCGCAACCGAGGTCGGCATTTTGCACCGCATGCAAAAAGAAGCGCCGGGCAAGACGTTTTATCCCATCAACCGTGAGGCAATTTGCCAGTACATGAAAATGATCACGCCGGAAAAGGTGTTGCGATCGCTGCGGGAGGAGGTGTTCGAGGTGCGCGTGGATGAGGCCATCGCCAGCAAAGCCCGCCGCGCCATCGATCGCATGCTGGCGATTGTTTGATGAGTATGCTGATGGCAATGAGATCACGGGCTGGAATAGGCAGATGGGGACACTCTCGCCGAGGCGCCGAGAGCGCTGGGGGATTTTGCTGGTATCAGCGAAACATTTTGTCTGGCATCTTGGAGAATAGAACACAGATAAAACGGATGACGCGGATG
This sequence comes from Candidatus Zhuqueibacterota bacterium, assembly GCA_030950365.1. GTDB lineage: Bacteria > Zhuqueibacterota > Zhuqueibacteria > Zhuqueibacterales > Geothermadaptataceae > Hydrothermovivens. Next base: position 19,434 of record JAUZRQ010000049.1, read on the forward strand.
TTCACCGATTTTGGTTGTGTGACAGGACGACCCATGAATTGGATAACCATTCTGAATCGATTGTCATCTCGAATTTCCAAAATCTATGCTGATTTCGTTTTTCCATGAATATCGTTTATTTTTGTTAGCCACGGATTTACACGGATTGAACAAGGATAATATATAAATGGCATTGTAGGCCAATCAAACAGATCAGCGCATGTGGCACAAGCTTCCAGCTTGTGATTTCGTTAGAGAAGAACAAAGTAAGGAAAAAAACCAAACCTTTCGAATACCGAACGAACAAAAAAGGTGCCGTTGACAGCCGTTAAAAGAACGATAATCATTCCTCCATCCCCGTCTCATCCGTGTCCATCCGTAGCTCCACTTAAACATTCTCTCTGCGTTCCCGGCGTCTCTGCGAGAAATTCATTTTTTGGCACCCGTCCACCTCAATGCAACTCAATTTTAATTGTCGCCCATTTTCCCTGCCGGAAGCGCCACACGGACAGCACGGCCCGCGTGAAATGGCCGGAAACAATGGCCAGCCAGATATCCGTGGCGTGTAAATCGCGGACAGCTTCAATGATCAAGCACAGGCCCACCGGCACAACGATCTGCGACACAATGGAAATGACCATCGGACCGCGGGTGTCGCCCGTGCCCTGCAGCCCGCCGGTATAAACCAGCGCCAGGGTGATAAACAGCGCCGAAACGGACAGAAACCGCAGCAGGCTCACGCCGAAGGCCAGCACCACCGGATCGTCATCGAGACCGAAAAACGCGTAAAACGCCACCGGCTGCCAGAAATACCAGAAGCCGATGAACGCGGCCAGCAGCAGTCCGATACGCGCCGCCGTGCGCACGGCCTCGATGCTGCGCTCGGGTTTGCCGGCACCAAGATTCTGTCCCGCCACCGCGGCGGTGGCGCCCATCAGCCCAACCGACGTCCAGGTAATCAGCGAAAAAAGCTCGGTATAGCCCACCGTATAGGCCGCCTGAGCCTCGGCGCTTTGCGGCAGCGCGCCGATGAACCGCAGCATGATCATGCCGGCGGCGTTGACGGCCACGCCCTGAAATCCGGTGGGCAGGCCGAAACGGAACAGCGTACGGATCACCTGCAGGTCCGGCCGGCGGATATCCCGTAGCAACAGCCGCACCACGAACCGCCCCCGAAAGAGCCAGATCACCCCGTAAACGCCCGTGACGAGCGCGGCCGTCACCGTACCAATGGCCGCGCCGCGAGTGCCCAGGGCCGGCACCGGGCCCAGACCCGGGATCAGGATCACGTTCAGCGCTAGATTCATCAGCGTGAGGGCCACGCCCAGTCGCAGCGGCGTGCGCGCATCGCCGGCGGATCGTAACGCACCACCGAGCATGAAAAACAACAATTTGCCCAGGCTGAACACGAACATGATGCGCAAATACGGCAGAGCCTCGGCTTTGACTTCAGGCGCGGCGTTGACCACATCCAGCAGCGCAGGGCCGAGAAAATAGCCCAGCGGCGCCAGGATGACACAGGCCAGAAAAAACGACGTGAGCAACGCCTGATAGACCACCCGCTTCACCTTTTCCACATCGTTGGCGCCGGCGAATCGGGCCACCATCACGCCCATGCCCGTGTACAGCGAGGTGATGAACACAACCACCACCAGAAATATCTGCCAGCTCACCCCGATGGCGGCGTTGCCCACATATCCCACGTAGTGGCCGACCATGGTGTGGTCGATGATCCCCTGCAGACCGGCAAGCATATTTTGCAGCATAGTGGGCCAGGCCAATTTCCACACCGCCTTCAGGATCGGCCCCTCGGTGATGCCGCGGTCGAAGCGGATGTGGGATACCGGGCTACTCACGGTCATACCTACGCACCAGTTCGTTCCACAGATGCGTGGCGTAAAAGACCGGCGCGTGATCGGCCACGTGATCGAGAATAACCTGATCATACAGCCGCAAGCCCTTTTCGCGCAGGATCCACTGCAAATGCCAGTACGCACCGCGCAGGCCATCGGTTAGCTTGCGCCGCCAGCCCGGTTTGCGTGTTAACCGCCCAAGCGCGTTGATGTAGTGCAGTTCGCCCACATGGCGATAAAACAGCGGCGGCGGCAGCAGCGCGATAAAATCGTTATTATTCACCACCCGGTAACAGGAGACCGGATAGAATTGCCGGAACGTCCAGTTGCCGATCCGCGGACAGCCGAAGGTAAAAACCCCGCGAGCCGCCGGAAAACGTGCGCCCGCCAGCACCGCCAGCGCGCCTCCAAGACTGTGGCCGGTGAACCACACCGGCCGCGATGGCCGTTCGCGCAACAGGCTCAGCAGCGTCTGATGCAGATCGCCCCATACCTCATCAAGGGCTTCCTTGAATCCTTGATGCACTTTTCCGCGGCCATTGATAGGCACCATGCCAATCTTCAAATCGGCGATGATATCGCTGAGTTCGTGGCGCTCTGTGCCGCGAAACGCCACCAACGCCCAATCATCGTTTGCGGTCAAATAGCCCTGCGTACCGCCACGATCGAACATTTGCACTTCGGTAAAGCCGGCTTTAGCCAGCACATTGGACACAAACGCTTCATCGCGCACATAGGCCAGATACGACGCCTCAGCGCACCACCACGCGTTCTCGATTCGGAACACATCGGCGGCGGCGACGAACGGCACGGCCTCCGCCTGGTCGAAATAGACATATTCGAGGTTCGGCGAGAATAGCGCCTGAAAAGAAAAATCAGCTGGTAGTGGGCGACTAACCAGATTGTTCCCAGATAATTTGGATTGCAAATTCTAATATCCTTTTGGGATTGGATGGCTTCTTTCCACCATAGCTACATGGACAGGCCTTTTTATATAAAATCACTTGCCCCTATATGGCACCCCCTGTTTGATCCAGTCCGGCGCCGGCAGGCCTTTGAGATAGTGATCGAAATACTGCTTCATTTTCATGGCGTAATCCAGCTTATTGGGATATTTGCGCAAATGGTGCGGCTCGCCGCGGTACTGCAGGAACACGCAGTCTTTGCCCAGCCGGCGCATGGCCAGATACAGCTCGATGCCCTGATACCACGGCACCGCGCCGTCCTCATCACCGAACATGATCAGCAGCGGCGTGTTGATGCGGTCGGCGAAAAACACCGGCGAGTTGGCAATGTACCGCTCGGGGTATTCCCACAGGCTGCCGCCGATGCGGCTCTGGGTCTGCTCATACTGAAACTGCCGCGCCAGTCCCGATCCCCAGCGGATGCCGCTGTACGCGCTGGTCATGTTCGACACAGGCGCGCCGGCGATGGCGCAGGCAAAAATATTCGTCTGCGTGATGATAAATGCGGTCTGGTAGCCGCTCCACGAATGCCCGTGCAAGCCGATGCGGTTGGGATCCGCAATGCCCATGTCGATGAGCTTCTGCACGCCGGGCACCAGCGACTTGGTGGCCGCGAACCCGGGCCGGCCGACTTCGAACCGGATGTCCGGCAGGAAGATGGCGTAGCCGTTGCTGGCGTACAGCGGAAAGCACGGCCGGTGATTAACCACCGGCTGATTGAACTGATGCAGCCGCTGCGAGAAAAAGCGGTAGAAATACACGATCACCGGATAGCGCTTGCCGGGCTGGTAATTGCCCGGCTTGATCAGTACGCCCTGCAGCGGCCGGCCGTCGAGACTGCGCCACTCCACCAGCTCGGCGCTGCCCCAGGCAAAATTTTTGATCTGCGGATTGACGTGGGTCTGTTTTCGGCGTTTGCGGAACGCGCTGTCGGTGATCCACAGGTCCGGGAATTCGGTGTAGCTTTCGCGCGTGTACAGGAGGCGGTCGACCTCTTTCGCCCGGGCAATCAGCCGGAACCGTTTCGGCTCTTCGAGCAATTTTTTCACGCCCTTCCGCCCCACCCGGCAGGTGAATATGCCGTTGTGCTTCTTCCGATCGTGATAGCCCAGCAGCAGGAGTTTCTCGCCCGCCTTGAACGCCAGCTTTTTGCGATCGAATTGGTGCACGCGGAAAATCCACTGGCTGCGGCGGCCGTAGCCGTCGGTCAAACAGATGGGCTCGCCGCCATTGGTGGGGAATTGCCAGAGGTCGTATTTGTCGTAAATTAGCACCGCGGCGTCGTTTTCCACCCAGCCGGCGATGCCGTAGCCTGGCGGCGGATACGGATAATCGTGATCCTCGTTGAAAAACACCACGCGCAGCTTTTGCGTCAGGTTGCGCGTTTCGCCGGTGCGTGTGTTCACCAGGTGCCAGTGCTGGTTCTGGTAGTACACCGCAAACCGTCCCTGTGGCGACAGGTACACCGGTCGGCCGCGCAGCCGCTGCGAAATGCGCCGCCGCTCGCCGGTTTTCAGATCGACCACGTAAGCGTCGTACAGCCGGCCTATCCAGGTCATGTATTTGCGGTACGGCACATCGGTGATGCCCAGCGCATAGTCTGGGTTTTCGGGGCGAAAAATGCGCGTCAGCGCGGTATCGCCGAGCTGCACCACGCGGCGGTCGGCCAGGTGAAACACCGCCGTGTAGGTGGTGTCCTGCATGGCCTTCCAGATTTTCTTCTGGTGCGGATTGATGTACGGGTCGTTCCAGTGCCAGACATCCACCTCGCGTTTTTCGAGGATTTTGTCCAGGTCGTACAGATCGTTTTCGTCCTCTTTCTTTTCCACCGCACCGGTTTCCGGCTTTTGAGGCCGCAGGCCGAAAAACAGTCGCTGGCCGTCCATGCTCCAGCTCAGGTAATTTTTCGACGGGATCATCCAGCCGGCGGGGACGCTTTCGGAATCCGCCGCCTTTAGCAACTGCCCGTCGGCCGCGTTCCACATCCACAGCGTGCCCGGACCGGTTTGGCCGTCGTCCTTTTCTTCGGCTTCCACGAAGGCGAGCCGCGGCGCGCGCGTGCTCCAGCGCAGATTCGTGTAGCGGTGATACGCCTTTCCGATGAGCGTGTCCACCGGCGCGTCGGCCTCGCGCAGACGGCGCACGAACACGCCATGCCGCTTCGCCGCGGTGTCGGCCACGGAAAAGGCCAGGTAACTCGAGGTGCTGTCGAAGGCAAACGACCGCACGCCGGTCATCTCGTAATCCCGGCCGGCGGTCAGATCGCGCAGCAGCAGCTTGGTGCCGGAGACGCGCTTGCCGGATTTTTTATCTTTGCCGCCGTTTTTCTTTTTCTTTGCCTTTTCCGCCGCGAAGTGCACGGCAAACCAGCGGCCATCGTTCGAAAACCGAAACCGCTGCACGTTATGAAACGTGTCGATCCGGCCGGTGCGCAGGCGGATGAGCAGCACCCCCGACCTGGGTTTGTCCTTTTTCTTTTTCTCTCGCTCCAGAAACGGCGCCAACCACAGCGCCGCGCCCCATTCCTCGGTGGAAGCGATTGCCGGCTTTGAGCCGTGCGGCAGCACGTGCCGTTTTTTGCCGTTGATCTGCTGGAACACCGCCTCGCCGTCGCCGCGATCCGGCGCGGCCTCGTAGGCCAGCCAGCCGCCCTTCGCCGAAATCACCGGCGATTTGATGGCTTTGAATTTCATCACATCCTCGAAGGTCATGGCGCGCTTTTTCTGCCCAGCCGCCACGACCGGAAGCAACAACAAAACAACCCCAATCCAGCCAAAGTACCGTTTCATGAGCCATCCTGTCATTTGGTTCTTCAACGCATTGCCCTTTTAAAACACGCCCCGCTGTGAAGGACAGCCGCCCCTGCCGCTGCGTTCAAAATTCGTGGTCCAGTTAATATGCCAACATGAACAACCACCTGGCGCCATGATGCATTGTTGAACGCGGCGCCCATAAAAAGCACGGGACGGTGGGGAGCGACCTCTTGTGTTTTGCCCGTTTCATCCATATGCTATTCACATGCTGCGAGCGAATATGCCAAGTGGCTTATGATATGATCATCTCCACATCCGAATCCATACGCCAATGATTGGTAGAGAACTCATTTCTTCCTATTTTGCCGAATCCCATTTTCGATCCGTTTGGCCACCGCATACGCATCTTCTTTTACTCCCCAATCATAAAATTGCAGTACCGTGCCTCCCCAATTTTCAAGGCTGGCCTGTCTTTGCCTGTCATACTCTGTTTTCTCATTGTGGCTTTCGCCATCGATTTCAATCGCCAGCAACAAATCTTTGCAATAAAAATCGACGATATAGTTATCAATGCGTCTTTGGCGATCAAAATCATTTCCCAGAATCTGCTTGCCTTTCAGGGACTGCCAGAGCATAACTTCTGCCTGAGTGCTGTTTTTGCGAAGCTGTTTTGCTAATGGCTTGAGTTTGGGATGGTACGGAATGATTTTGCGCCTGGGCATGGGTTTTCCTCCACCAGAGCTAGCATTCGTTCCTCTCTGCGTTAAAGGCACGGTTTTATCTCCCCTCCCAGGAGGGGACTTCGCTTTTCTCCCCTCCTGGGAGGGGGCGGGGGTGGGTGCCGTTCCGCCGTTTGCCATGCCAAAAGCAGCGGCCAAAGCTTTGTGCCATAGCCGCTGGGACCGGAGGACAATTCCAGAGTTCGGTGCAAAAAGCAAAGTTTGCGACCCACCCCTAAATCCCCTCCCGGGAGGGGACTTTTGGCTCCCCCGGCGGAAGGGACTTTTGCGGCCCCCTTCCCTTAAATAACGAAACCTTTTCATCTCTTTAGCCCCCCGGTAGCCGCAGGCTTTATGCCTGCGGCCATTGGCAGCCCGCGATGCCGCTATTATCACGCCCTCTGGCGTCACGCAAGCTGAAGCTTGCGGCTACCGCATTCCGCTTTGACGGCCGGATTCCCGACCGACTTTTACAGACAAGAATGCCTGTGCTACAGCCTTTATAATCTTTGCCCCTTTGTGGTGCAATCATTCATTTCCCCGGGCGGCGGCCACGCAACCCCTTAGCCCACGACTCCCACATGCCCATGCCTTTGAGCTGATCCGCCAGCGAGGTGGTCTCCACCAGCTTTTTCACCTCGTCGTACGACTGCCGGCCCCAGGTCACATCCATCTCGGCGAAGCCGTACGTCACCGCCGCGGCGATGAGCATGTTCAGCCGCAGTTGCCGCAAATCCACCTTGTCGTACGTGTCCGAGCGCGCGTGATAATTCGGCCCGTAATTGGCCGATTCCTGATTCGCCACCAGATTGCCCACGCCCTGCAGCATGAAATCCAGATTGTCCGTGCCCACCAGCGGCTCGTTGATGTGCGTGAACGGCCCGAGACCGGCCACCGGTTTCAGCGCCTTTTCCACCGCGGTCAGCAGCTCGCTGCGCCCATTGGTGAAAAATCCGGTAATGCGCCCGCTGCCAATGTCGAACGACGCCGCCATCACGTAGTTGTCCAACTCCTTTTCGTGCTGCTCCGTGTATTTCCACGAGCCGATGATGCCCTGCTCCTCGCCGTTCCACAGCGCGAAACGGATCGTCCGCCGCGGCTGCAGGCCCAGCTTCTTGATCTGCCGTGCGATATCGATCAGCATGGCCACATTGCAGCCGTCGTCCAGCGCGCCGGTGCCCAGATCCCACGAGTCCAGGTGCGCACCAACGATGACGATTTCCTCCGGCTTTTCGCGGCCCTTGATTTCGGCGACCACGTTGTAGCTGGTGTACGGTCCGCCACGTTTCACTCGGATGATGGCCGTGGCTTGAAGCTGTTTGCCGGCGCGCAGCAGCCGCAGCGCCCGTTTGGCGCCCTCGCGCTCCATGACCAGCAGCGGATGCTTGTTGTCCGGTCCCAGGGACGCGTTGTGGCGGTACAGCAAATTGCGCGGCCGCGACGCCATGTAAATCAGCCCCTTCACGCCCGCGGCAAACGCCCGTTTTTCGATCTCCACGGCCTCGCCGTACTCGCGGAACAGATCGTCCAGATTTCGGAGTTCGTGTGTTTCCACCAGCACGAACGCGCCGCGGGCCTTCTCGCCCAGCCGGGCGAAATCATCTTCCGTGCCGAAACCGCCATCCACCAGCGGCGCGGTGAGACCCTTCGGCGGCGTGCCCACGGAAAACGGCATGGCCACCACCCGCGGCGTAAACGACACATCGCCGTGGATGCGCAGCTCGGACGACTCTTCCAACCATAGCGCCGGCATTTCAAACGGCTCTTTCCAGACCTTCACGCCAATGTCCTGGAATTTCTGCACCCCCCATTCCACGGCCTTGAGATTGGCTTCCGAGCCGGTGGGCCGCCCGCCGAATTGATCGGTCAGCTCCTGCAGGTCTTCTTCCAGCGGCGTGTCCTGCAATAGCGCCGCCAGGAGCTTTTGCACATCGCCGGTCTGCGAATAAAGCGGCCGGGCGATAAAGCCAACCCAGGCCAGTAGTAAAATGACCCCGGCAAAATACGTACGTCTGTTCATGGCCTTCCTCCTCAAATTGACCGTTTGTGATTGCTTAGAGTCTAACATCTGACTTTTTGTTTGAAATCTCATCCCAGGGTGGATACCGTTGTCGCTCAGCGAACCGATCCTCTTATGCCAGATTCAACGATGCTTTTCTGCTCTCGGTAAGCCGAATGCTCCATGTTGAACGGCATGGGTTCCCTGTTCATCCTTTTTTAGCCAGGATGTACAGGATAAACAGGAAAAATGCATGGCAAAAATAGGCGAATCACCATGAATAAGAATCATCCTGTCAATACTATTTTTCACCAGCGCATTGACTTTTGGGAGCGCGCAAAAGAGAAATTAAGAATTTCAATCATCGCTGAAGAGATGGGAAATTGTTTATTAGCGAACTGACTTAGTACCGATTTTCTGACCAAATGGCATAAGCGCGCTGCATCCGGTAAAATTAAATGGCATTTGCAAAAAATCAAATGGATTCATCCGAGGACGGGACATGGGGAGCGTTTCCCCAGTATGCAGTTTGCAACGGACGGCCCCCCACAAAAATGCGGCACCAATGGCAGGCTACCGCGCGATGGCGAGCTTCTGGATATGCTCCACCTGCTGCGGACCGCGACGCACCACGATTTTGTACAGATACACGCCGTTAGCGAGCCGGTCGCCCATCCTATCGCGGCCATCCCAGCGAATTTGATTGAAGCCAACCTGCGGCACGAACTCGAGGGTATGAATCAAGCGGCCGGCCAGGGTGAAAATCTTGATCGTGCCCTGTTCGGCGGGAGCGGTGAGCTCGAAGGTGAACACGGTTTCTTTGACAAAGGGATTGGGATAATTCATCACGTTACGCAGGGCCAGCCGGTCGGACACCACAAATTCGACGCGTTTTTCGGCCATGTAGCCAAACCGGTCGTGTACGGTGATCTCGAGCACGTGCTCTCCGGGCGAGAGCTGCGGCCGGAACCGCACTTCGGCCCGCTTTTTCGCCGAATCTGAAAAGGTGACAAATTGCGCCTGCCAGCGCGGATCGGCAAAGGCGATGACTGCGCCGTCGAGCTTCAGGGTGATGTCCGCCGTATCCTGCACCGCCAACGGGCTGTCGTCGTAAATTTCGCAAACCACCAGCGGTTGCGGCGCCACAAATTCGCCATCCGCGGCGTCCCGGCCATCGAACTGCACGCGGATCTCCGGCGCCAGGGTATCTTCCACTACGGCCACCGTCAGCCATGCCTGGTTGTTATTCTCAAAGGGCTCGGCAAACGCATCGTCGGGATCCAATTTCAACGCCAGGCGATAAATGCCAGGCTGCGCTGCCGCCCAGGCCAGATTCCCCATGCGAATGTCACCCGGCTGCAGCGAAAAATAGGTTGCCGCGTCGGTCGTATTTGAGGACAGGTTCTGCAGCGCCAGTTGCACCGAATCCACCGGTTGCTGGCCAAAATTGGCCACCGGCAGGCGGAAATGCACAGGTTGCCCGGGAAAGACCGAATCGGCGCTCACGCTCACCTGCGATGCCGCCAGCACAAGATCGCCAGCGGGTTCAAAAAGCACCTGCCAGGAGGCCAGTACCGGCGAATCCAGCCCATCGTCATCGGCAAATTCCGCACACAGGCGCACATACGGATAGGCTTGCGGATCGATCGCCGCAAGCGCCTGTTCGGCGGGCAATTCGCTCAGAAGCGGTTTCCAGGGTCCCGTGCGACGGGAGCTGCCCCACAGCGAAATTTTCACCGTGCCCGGCTTTGATCCGGCCAGCGCCTTTTGCGGCGCTCCTTCCTGCCACTGGCAGCGTTGCCAGCGCGCCGCCGGCCCGATGACGGGCGACCACGCCACGCCGGCCGTTTTGAACGGCAGAAAGGTCCATTCGGCCCGGGCCTCGCCGGTTCCGGCCGGCCTGCGTATTTCTGCGAACGCCGTACCGCGGCCGCGCGCACCGATAAACGCCCACGAACTCTGCGCCTGCGCCTGTTCGAATTCCCGGCTGCCCCATTCGCGAAACGCCAGCACCAGCGCCGGGGTGACCAGCTTCACGGCGTCACCCCGTACGCCGGCGAGCAGAATGGCGCGCTGCGGCAGCGATTTTAGAAACGCCGCGGCCGCCGAAGCCGCGCTGGAATCCGCGGCCGGAAACCAGCGTGCCGGTCCGATCAGGCTATGCGCAATGGGATCGTAGGCCGCCAGATGCAGCCCCTCGCCGGCGCCATTCACCTGCTGGCCCTGAATCTCGATGATACACCGGTCGCCATCGTCGGTGCCTGCGGACACCACGCGGAAATCAACGCGGCGTGCGGAATCCGCGGGTAGTCCCACCCCCTGCGCGAACGCTGCGAAGACGCCTTCCGCCAGGTGCCAGTTTTCCGCCTGCTGCCGGAACCCGGGCGATGTTTGCTCTGGATCGACAAAAAAGGCCGCGCTTTGCCACAGGCTGTCGTCCCGGGCCGTTGCTCGCACGCGCCAGAAATACACTCCGGGCGGCAACGGCAGGGGCACCTGCCACTCCGTGCGCAGCGGCTGTTCCGCCACCGGTGGCGAACGCATCAGCCGCGGACTGTCGAAGCGGTCGGTGGTGTCGACTTCAAACACGAAGGCCCGTGGCGATGGCGTCGTCGTAGCAGGATTATAAACCCGCAGCATCGGCTGCGGCTCCGGCACCACCGCCCATGGGAACGGCTCGGCCAGGGTCAATGTCAGCCGGCGGAACGCGATGTCCCGCTGAGCGCGGTTGTTGGATTCCACCGCTTCGTCAATGCGATTCTCAGGATCGACTTCGACCGCCAGTTGTGCCGGTCCCCGGCGGGATGATACCGGCCACAGCACTCGCAACGAATCCTGCCAGCCCACCGGCGGGAGCGCCGACTGCCACATCTGGCGATGTCCGGCGGCATCGGTTCCCTGCAAACGTACGGTCACGGAATCCACCGGCATCAGTCCGCGGTTGCGCACGCGCACCTGCACATACAGCAGCGAATCGCGATCGGTGGGCGGGTCCGGTTGCACGGCAATATCTCCGGCAGCCACGGTCAGATCCGGTTTCGTCGGCAGCGCCAGCCGCAAGCTCGGATCACCCAGCAGAGTGTATTGATCGATCAAATTGCGATTGACCGGCAGGCTGCCCAGTTGCAGCCACAGATGCAATTTGGCCAGGGTGGTGGCCACGCCCACCTCGCGCACGGAATCGCGCGCAATTGCCTGAAACAGGCCGTCCAGCAATATGCCATCCTGATACACGAACCCCCAGCCGCTGGTGCTCCAGAAAGCCACGGCGCCGCGCTCCGGCAGCCGTACGAAATCCTCACCAAAGCTGTTCTGCTCTGGATTGGCAAATCTTGCCGTATGGCAGGTCATGCTGGCGATGAACGGTAACCGGCCGCTGTTCTGTAGCCGCGGGATGTCTTCGTTGACCATCATCAATTCCCAGGTGCGGCTGCCGGCGTGCCCGGAGAAGGTAAACAACATACAGCCCACATCGATGGCCCGCAAAATCTCCGGCAACAGCTCGCCGCGCTGCCGGCCTTCGGTGGTTTTGTAAATGCGAGTTGCCCGGCCCGCCACCGGTGGCGGCTGCACGAATTGTTCAATTAGTTGCTCGCTTTGCTGAAAAAACAACCCCTGTTCGTACGCGTTGATGCCGCCGTTCAAAAACACGAACTGCTTGCTCCAATCGGGAAGTGGCTGGGTTTCGTAGTGGATGATCTTATCCACCATCGCCTCGGCCTCCGCCGGCGTCTCCACCGGCAGCCGGCCGATGAACAGGTCTGGCAAAAAATCCTCCGGCCCGTCCACGCACACCAGACGGCTATCGCTGACTGGATTGCCGTACACCGGGATGAAGTTGGCTTTGCGGCTGAACGGAGAGAACCGGCGCGGATCCCAGGTGCCATCGCCGATGAGCAGCACGAACCGCGGCGCTGGCGGTTGCCACTGCCGATACGCATAGGCAAAAAACCGACGCAGCGCCTGCACAGACACGATACCGTGGTTGAATTCGTCGTACACGTCTTCGACATTCACCACGGCAACGCGCAGGCCGGCATGCTGCTGTTTGAATCCGGCCAACCGTTGCGCCGCCGGCAAAAAATCGGCATGCGCCACGATGATCATGTCCACCTGCTGCCGGTGATCGCGCCAATGGCTCGGCGCGTCCAGCCGCAGCGAATCCGGCGGATGCAGGCCCGCCGGGGTGATCACCAGATATTCACGCGGGGCGCTGAGGGTATCCGAAAACAGCGCATTCCATAAATCATCAGCTCGCTGCCAGGCGGAGTCCGGCGACAGCAGCCGGCCGTGGGATAGATCGAATATCCAGAACGGTTGATCGGCAATGCCGCGAATGTGGAATTGCTGGCGCCACTGGTCGGATCGCGGCCGGGCGCGAAACCGCAGCGAACCGCCATGCATGGACAACCGCTGCCAGAAACCGACCTCAAACCAATCTACATAAATCTGATCGATGGGCGCGCCGGTATCGCCGACGTTTTTGATTTGAATCCGGTTCTCCCCTGTTTTGAACAGAGAAGCCGGAACCGCGGTTTGCATCAACACCTCGGCATTGTCCGAGAACAGGGTATCGGCCACGCGCTGTCCATTCAGCCAGACCTGCACATGGTGGTTGGGCTTGACGGATGTGCGGGTGATGCCGCGCACGCGTACGCGCAAACTGCCCGGTGGCGCATTTTGAGCGGGCGCGGGCAGGTCGAATGCATGCTCGAGCTGGCTGCCGCCAAACAGCCGCTCCCAGATCCAGCCTTCGCCGGGAATGCGGTCGGTGGTGAATATATCGGCATCGTCATCGCCGTGGTAGTAGCCGAGATTGCGCTCCACGTGCAGCCACTGCCAGGCTGAATCGGTAACAGCGGCAGCCGGCTGATTCCCGGCGGGGGGCGACTGATAGACCGGGGAAGGATTGTCGGACAGCGTCAGCCAGTAAACATTGGCCGCCGTTTCCTCATTTTCCCAGGCATCCTCACCGGGCGGGCGCTCTCCCCAGAACCAGATCGCCTCCCCGGCTTCTAGCAGGCTATCGCCATCATCGGCGAAAAACACTGGCACCGGCTCGCCTCGATTGGTCATGCGGATGCGCTGGCGCAGCAAACGCTCCGTCGGCATCCCGGCGGCCAGCAGGTCCTCAACGCGCAGCCGAACCATGCCATCGCGGCTGACGTAAATTTTTAACGCGGGATCGGATGCTGCCTGGCTCCGTTCCCCGGGCCCGGCGGTGCGGTCAGAGGATCTCCGCCAGTATGGCGCCTGAGCCGCATTGAGAGCCAATTTCAGAAATCGCCGTTCTTCGGGCAGCAATGAGGACGATTTCCGGTTACCGGTCGGTGGAAATTGCAGGCGAACGGTTGCGCTGGTGATGGCCTGAAGCCGGCCGTCCGGCCGACGAGCGATGGAATTGACCTCCATCCGACCGAGCCGGAATCCGCGCCAGATGCCGATTTCAGAAAACCGGACAAACCGGTCAGGCAGCTGCACCGATAGCAGGGAATCCGCCGGAACGGGAGTGAGCCCGGTGACCGAATGCTCCAGCCGCACGTCGCCGTCCGGTGGCAGGATGACGAGAAACGAGCGCGTCCATTGCGCCAATGGTGGGATGGAGTTGTTTGGAGCACCGGACGATTTTCGCAACGCCTTCGCGGCCCGGATGCCCTCCAGTGAAACCTGGAATTGCAGGCGTTGCGGCGAGTTTTCGAGGATTTGCACGCCGGATCGTTCACCAGCCCATACTGTCTGGCTCCACAGAACCAGGATCAGCGCAGTACAGGCGATCGCGCAAAGCAATGTCATCAACGGTTTCAAGCGTGGCAAACGAATTCCTTTCGATATAACCATGAGGCGCACAAGCTTCCAATTACTGGCGGCATTGAGAAATGTACAAAATGTATCGACGGATTTGCAAAGGGAATCAAGAAGGCAATGTGGATTGCAGGCAGGCATTGAAATGGCGCGCCAGTTGTCGCGTCAGGCGATCATAGCCGAAGTCGCGTACATCTTTTTGCCACGACTGCAGCGTGCCATTTTTGAACTCGACAAACCAGTAGGTTAGTGCGGCGACGATTCCATTGATTTCTTCCGGATCGAATTCGCGCCCCAGCTTTTCGCGCCGGATGAACCGCCGCAGGCTGCAATCCGGACCGATGGCGAGGTACGGCCGTTTTTCCGGCAGCAGCCAATAGAAACTGGCGTACACCCAAAAATCGGTTGCCGGGTGTTCCGGAAGAAACGTCAGGATGACCTCAGCCCGTGGATGCTGTACAGCATTGCCGTTTTCCTGTCCGATGAGCCAGACGAACTGTTTTTCACCAGCCACACGCGTCAGAAATCCCTTGATTTCGTCGTTGACCGGACCTTCCCACAGCAGCAAGAAATCGCGCATCCAGGCAGGATGTTTTTTGAAAATGGCCTCCAGCGCCAGTAGAAACGCGCGCAGAGCGCGCAGATGCAGCACAGGCTGCGAAAACAGGATGCGAAACGGTGCGGACTTTTTGGTCCTGGGCCGTTCTTCTCCTTCATCGCCGGGGTCGAAGCCTTCGGGCAGATAGCGCATTTTGGCCCGGGGCATCTGGGACAGCCGGCTCAGCCAGAGGTCCCGGCGATCCTCACTGCTGATGACGATCAGCGAGGCGGACTCCATGAGCATGTCCAGCACTCCCGACAGCACGTTTTGCTGCCACAGCGTCAGGTCTACCTGTTTGGGCATGGCCAGGCGGCTCAGATCCGGAATCCAGGGCAGATCGAATTTTCGCGCAAGGTGCCCGGCCAACCAGTGCGTTTCCAGTGAATGGCCAAAGGAGAATATTAAATCAAATTCGCCGGTTTTGGCCAGGCGGCTGGCCGCCCAGTAGATGCCCGGGAACCGCCAGATCAGTTGCACTTGCGACGTGGCCGGCATTTTCGCCAGTCCGTTCATATCCTGTACCGCCAGCCCATTGTCCCGGGCCGAACGTTCGTCCGGTGCGGCCGCCGCCTCGCCGCCGCGTCGCAGCTCATCGGAAAGGCAGACCGGTTCCCAGCCGGCATCTGGCAGGAAGCGAATGAATTGATTCAGGCGGAAATCCTGTGCAACAACCGGCGGCCGGTAGGCAATTTCATCGATAATCAATACCCTGGGCATAATGACGTCCTTGTTTGATACATCATGGTTTCCTTGTCGGTCCCAGGCTCAGAACAGCCGCATGCATAATAAGCGGTGCAAACCATCGATCCAGCAGCGAGTCATAATTCACCCCATTTTTTACACTAATACCTGCAAAATCGAGCGGAACCGGAAATTTTTTCCGTACAAATTCCGGCTCAGGACACGGCGCGGATGAGCTGTTCCGCCACATAATCGACCATGGCGTCGGTCATTTCCGGGAAGATCGGCAGGCTGAGCAACCGCTCCGCCGCCGTTTCAGAGACCGGAAAATCGCCCTGCCGGTAGCCAAGATAGCGATAGGCCGGCTGCAAATGCAGCGGAATCGGATAATGAATGCCGGTCTGGATACCGGCATCGGCCAGTCGCGTTTGCACACGGTCGCGCTCGAGCACCTGTACGACAAATAGATGGTACACGCCTTCGAAACCTTCCGGCTCAGTGACCGGTTGAATAGCTTCGTGTTCCGCGAAATGTTTCCGATAGCGTGCGGCGATGTCGCGCCGGCGCTGATTCCACCGGGGCAGGTGCTTGAGCTTGATGCTCAGCACCGCAGCCTGCAGCGTGTCCAGCCGGTGATTGAAGCCCTCCTCCACGTGTTCGTATTTGCTGATGCGGCCGGAGTCGCGAAGAATGCGGACCTTTTCGGCCAGAGCTTCATCGTTGGTGACCACCGCACCGGCATCGCCGAAGGCGCCCAGATTTTTGCCGGGATAAAAACTAAAACAGGCCATTTGGCCGAATCCGCCCACGACTTTGCTGCGGTACAGCGCCCCGTGCGCCTGGGCGGCATCTTCAATCACCAGCAAATCATGTTCTCTGGCAATGTGCAGAATGGCTTCCATGTCCGCGGGCTGGCCATAGAGATGCACTGGCACAATAGCGCGCGTTTTCGGGGTGATCGCCTTTTCGATTTTTTGCACATCGATATTCAGGGTGTGCGGATTCACATCCACGAAACGCAGGCGTGCGCCGGTGCGCGTGATGGGCGCGGTGGTGCCGATAAACGTGTTCGGCACGGTGATGACCTCATCGCCCGGGCCGATGCCCAGAGCTCGTAACGCGAGGTAAATGGCGTCGGTGCCGTTAGAGACACCCACGGCAAATTGAGTGCCGCAAAATTCGGCGAAGGCCGCCTCGAATTGGCGCACCGCCTCCCCGCCGACAAAATCGCAGCGTTTCAAAATGGCGTCAAATGCCGCGTCGATTTCAGTGCGCAAGGCTTCGGTTTGCTGTGGCAAATTTAGAAAAGGTACCTGCATGGTCTTCTCCTTCTCATGGGTCATCCGGGAGGAAAATGCAATGGAAATACAACCGATGGAATTTAACAATCTGGCCATAAATCACAATCGAAAAATCGAAGGAAATGGGGGGCACCACATAGGCTCAAAGCACACGAAGAAAAAAATCTGGTATTGTTTTGGAGGACATTTGCAAATGCTTGTTTCCATTCATGTCCAAATCAGTGCTATCGCAACTATTCAGCATGCGCCGTTATTTGTCATTCAGGCTTTCAGCGGCGCCCGAAAGGGAGACGCTGAAATGCCGGAATCTCATATCCTTAATTTTTCCCGGGAAAGAGATTGCGGTCTCCGCCATTAGTCGGACACGTCCGCCAGCTGGCGGAATCGGATTGACAATTTAAATATCGAAATTGTTGATACGGCTGAATAGTTACGTGCCATCTGTGTTCAATCAGTGTAATCTGTGGTTCAACAACGCATCGATATTCCTGTTTGAAACGGCAGATTCACGCAGATGATAGTCCCTGGCGCCCGGCCAAAGCCTGCCAACAAAAAAAGCCGGGCATGGAATTTCAGCCCGGCTTTTTGAGAGGAGCATGTAGAATGTTCACTGCATGGAGTTTAGCGGATGTAAATCATCGTTTTTCTCTGCCGCTGCACGGACGCGGTCAGCACGAACCCGCCCTGATGAATTTCTTCCTTGATTTCCAGCACATAAAAGTACGTTCCGCTTGGCAGCGCTTCGCCGTGATCCCCGGTCGCATCCCAAATATAGCGATGCATGCCTGCACGCAGTCGCTGCCGTACCAGTTGCCGAACCCGTTGGCCCTGCGCATTAAAGATTTTCAATTCCACCAGCGACGGCTTGGCAAGATAAAACGAAATCTCCGTACGGGGGTTGAAGGGATTCGGATAATTCTGGTACAGCACGAACTCACGCGGCTGCCGGCCGATATCCCGGGTCATCAGATTGGTTTCGATCAGCACGACATACATAGTAAGATTGCTCGTGGCTTCCGGCGCCGCATTGCCGCCAAGCGTAACCTGGCCGGCCGGCACGCGCGCTTCCCACACATCCATATACAGGGCCGGTCCGGAAACGCGAATCCGGTACGGCGTGCGTTCAAAGTTGCTGGTCAACCAGGTCGGCCAGGAAGTTGCGCGGGAATCATAACCAACAAACACCCGCCCGGGCTCATTCAAATAAAAAGATAGAAACGAACTCGAGCGATTGAAACGATCGCCATTGGCCGTTTTGATCCACACCAAATTGCGCAACCGCTCCGGGATGCGCAGAATCTGATAACTTTCATCCACGTAATAGGTTTCGCTTTCCTCGAGCCGCGCCAGCTGGTACCGGTCCGGCGAAACGCTGTGGACCTGAATCGGCCCTTCATTTTTCAACGGATCATTTGCCGGTGGCTCTTCGCGGCCGCGCTTAATATAGGTAAACGTACTGTTGGCAGCGATTTGATTCTGAAACGGCGACTGATCTTTGATGCCATTGACCGTCAATGTGTACTGCCGGTTAAGTTGATGCGGTGAGGTCACCAGCATCACTTCGCGCTGGTTTTCCTGCAAAGTAGCGGACTGCACCACAATGCCATCGGAAATGTGATAGTTTTCCTTTTTTTCTGCGGTCGCCGGCGTCACTTTCTCCGAAAACAATACTCGCACATGCTGCAAATCGTCCATCGTGACATCCACAATACGCGGAGCCTGGTGATCCTCTTCATGATAGGTATAGGTCCACTGAATCGACCGCGGCATGATGTTGGGCGGTTCGGCCAGATCGGCAATATTGCGCACAGTGAGCAGATAATCGACGCCGTTCTGGTGCAGGCTGGTGGTCATCACCACCGTCCGGCCGTCCGATTGAAGCTTCACCTGGCCAATGGAAATGCCGCCGCTAATGGCGTAATTGGCGCGATTCTCCGCACTAATGGGCAGCACTTGTTCATTAAATACGACCTCAACCCGGTTATTAGACGGAACATTGACATTCAGTACAAATGGCGCTGTGGTATCTGCCGTCGGATTGGCGTAATCGTTGCTGTTATACACGTATACCCATTGCGTGCCATCGGCGATGGTGTTGGGCGGCTCGGCCATGTCCTGAATGTTGGACAGGTGTAAAATATAGGTTTTGCCGCTCTGATGGTCGTCGGTGGTGAGGGTTACGGATACGCTGTCACTATTCAGGCGAGCCTGACGCACGCGAACGCCGTTGCGGATCTCGTAATTGGCCACCGATTCAGCCGTTGACGGCCGCACGGGCTCCGAAAACACTACAAGCAGCGAGTTTTTGGCCAACGGTTTGACGTTGACCAGCCTGGGTGGCTGAGTGTCTTCGGCTGTTAGCGTGGCTGAGACTTCTTTTGACGGCGAGGATTCATTGCGAGCCGTATCGTAGGCCGTCACCACGAAATAATAGGTTTTCCCGGGCTGCAGACTGCCAATCCGGTACTGGGTCACGTTCCCCACATCAATGACCTGATCATACTGGCCACTGTGGGTGCCGTAATAAATTTTATAGCCGGCTAAATCAGCTTCCGTGTTAGGATCCCACGAAATTTTCACACTTTTTCCTGCCATAAGCGCTGGCGGGATCATCAACCACAACAGCAATGACGATAAAAGCCAGGTTGTCCGTCCAAAGGTGCATCGTCGAAAAAACATCCCTGTTTATCCTCCTCAAGAAACCGCGATCAAATGGTCCCCGCACTCATATCCCGACCTCGTTTTGGTTTTTTGACCATCCTGTCCATTGCTTCTCCTACATTATTTTAGGTATTATTTCAAGCAAGAGCCATGCCACAATCTAATCTTCGGCGATGGGTTGTTTTTACTGTAATTAGATTCACCTATTTTGTGAAAGTGCTGTAAGATTTTTGGCGGGAATGAAATTGCGTAAGACCAGATTACATCAATGTAATTGCGCTACAGCCAAGGGAGAGCGTGCTAAGGGGAACTATAAGGCGAAACTACGAAAATGGATAGAATGAAAAGCGGCCCGGCATCCTACCAGGCCGCGATTGTACAGCATCAATTCATTTTTGAATTGGATTAGCGCATCAGATTGGTGTTCTTTTTCCAGGATGGATGGGTGATGTTGTGGTACTGAATCTTGTAATTGAGCGCCCGCGGGGAAATGCCGAGCAGCTCCGCCGCATCTTTCTGCACCCAATTACGCATTTCCAGTGCTTTGATAATGGCCTCTTTCTCAATCAGGTTCAGGTTTAGCGTATTCACGGTTAAAAGGCCCTCGTCGGAATGGCGGCGGCGTTCCTTACCGCCGGCGGCGAAATAATCCTTGCCAGGCATGGACAGCTCTTTCGGCGTGATGGCGTGATCCTCTTCCACCACCAGCACCGCGCGCTCGATCAGGTTCTTCAATTCGCGGATATTGCCCGGCCATGTGTGGTTCCGCAACAACTCCATAGTTTCGGCGGTAAAGCCCTTGGTACGCTTGCGCAATTCGCGGGAAAACTTCAGCCGGAAAAATTCCGCAATCAGCGGGATGTCTTCCTTGCGCTGCCGCAGCGGCGGAATGTGAATCGATACCACATTGAGACGGTAGTAAAGGTCAGCGCGGAACCGTCCCGCTTCGATTTCCGTCCACAGGTCTTTGTTGGTCGCGGCGATGATGCGTACATCGACCTTGATGGTTTTGTTGCCGCCGAGACGGTTGAACGTCTGGTCCTGCAGCACACGCAGAATTTTCGCCTGCGTGGACAGGTGCATGTCGCCGATTTCGTCGAGAAAGAGCGTGCCGCCGTCGGCCTGCTCGAATTTGCCAATGCGGGTCTGATACGCGCCGGTAAAGGCGCCGCGTTCGTGCCCGAACAGCTCGCTCTCCAGCAAGTTTTCCGGCAACGCCGCGCAGTTCACCTTCACAAACGGCTTATCCGCACGATTGCTAATAAACTGAATCAATCCGGCAATCAATTCTTTGCCGGTACCGGTTTCCCCCTGAATCAAAATGGTGGCATTGCTTTTGGCAACTTTTTTAATTAAAGAGAAAATTTCTTTTATTTCCGGTGATCGGCTGACCAGCGGATAGTGATAGTCGAATCCGAAATTCTTTCCCCAGGTCGATTCGATGTCCTTCGGCAACTGACCGAAGTCCAGCTCCTTGAAATCAACAGTAGCTGTGCTGTTTGCCATAAGGTGTAATTTCTCCCGCTACTTTGGTTTCTCACTGTTTCATTTTATTACATCGTCATAAATCGCCCCTACTTGAATTGCATTACAACAATTTCGTAATTCAAACCCGTGAATTGTCGGCAAAATATAATCAGAAAACCTGTGATAAAATACTTGAAAATTGTCATTTTTTTGTAATATTTCGCCACATCCAATTGAATTTTAAAAGCCTTATCAATATTTCAAGTCAGGGGCCGTTTCCGAAAAATGCTTTTCGGTTACCTTACCAATTCGAAATTAATTGTACGGGCAAAGCCCCGCGTTTGCGCTTTTTAAATTTTTGTAAATTACAATTTTGAAGCGGCGGGGACGATTACAAATTTGGGATTCGCTCAAGGAATTGCAGGAAGGTTTCTGGATGAAACAGATTGGCAGGCAGGGTAAGCCCCATTTCATGCAGGCGACGCCGCAACCGGATGACCCGCGGAAGCCGAATGGGCCAATCGGCATCGGTGCGGGATTCGAGCTCGCCCGGCGTAAAGTCGGCAATCCAGCGCCCCTGATCCATGACGTAAATGCGCTGCACGACCTGCACCAGAAAATCCAGATCGTGGCTGGCGATGACCAGGCCGCGGCCTTGCTGATGATAGTCGCGCAGAAACTCGATGAAATTGCGCCGCGTCGCGGGATCCAGCCCCGCGGTGGGTTCATCCAGCACCAGCCATTGCGGTTGCATGGCCAGCACGCCAGCAATGGCCACGCGCCGTTTTTCGCCCTGACTCAATTGCTCGATGGCGCGGCGCATGAACTCATCAGGCGGCAAGCCCACAATCGCCAGTGCCGTTTGCACCCGCTGCCGCACTTCAGCCTCAGACAGCCCCTGATTGCGCGGCCCGAAGGCCACATCATCGGCCACGGTGGCCTCGAACAACTGATTCTCCGGAAACTGAAACGCAATCCCGAGATGGCGGCGCAATTGCTCGTAGGCCTGCCGGTCCCGATGCACGTCCCGGCCATCCAGTAGCACGGAGCCGCTATCTGGCTTTTCCAACCCGGCCAGGATCTGCAGGAATGTGCTTTTGCCGGCGCCACTCGGCCCAATTACCCCAACGGTATCGGTGAAATTTAGAGAGAAAGACATATCCATTAAAACAGGCTGGGATGTGGCCTCTCCCGGCGTATCATAGCTAAAACTCACCTTCTGAAGTTCCAGCTTCATGCGGTCGGTCCCGATCATCAGCGCATCCAGTCTAGTTGCAACGCATCGATATCGAAATTTGGCTTGAGGTAGCCCTCATCCTGCAACCGCTTCAGTTCAGAGACGGCGAACGGGTCGGTCATGCCGGCGATGTGATCGCAAATGATGCGGGCGCGCAAACCGTCATCTTCAGCCCGGGCGATCCCCTGCTGCACCACATCCGGCAATAGCTCCGGATTGTCATTGTATGCCTGGTACAAATACAAAATCACCTCGCGAGCCGGATCATCAAATTTGCGAACTTCTTCGCGCCAGATAATGCGTTCGTAAATGAATTTGTTGAGCTGTTTTTGCAGCGGATCGACCCCCTCGCCGAAATGCAGTATCTCGCGATCGAACTGCTCAAAGCGTTTTTCTTCTTCGTAAAAACGCGCGATCTCGTCAATGGCCACGTCGATGACATCGCTGACCAGGAAGTTGATCAGCCCATGAATTAACCGATTCCGGTACAGATAATCGCTTTTCTGCAAAAGTGGTTTTAACTTGAGCTCCTCTTCTATTTTAAGCACTAGCTCCAGTTTGCGCACTTCATCCGTTTCCACCAGGCCGGCGCGCATGCCGTCTTCCAGATCATGGGTACGCTGGGCGATTTCATCGGCGATGGCCACCACCTGGCCCTCGAGGGTGAGCGCCACATCATGCTCGAAGTTCAAATTGGCCGTGTGCAAATTGGGATAGTGGATGCGGTTGCGTTTGAGGCGGGTATGTTTCAAAATGCCTTCGCGCACAGGGGCGGTGAGATTGAGACCGGCGAATTCGTAGCGGAATTCCAGCTCATCCACCACCCGCAGGGATTGATAATTGTGTTTGAAGCCACCGGCATCGCCGTGCGGAAAGCCGGGCCGGTCGCTGAATTTGCCGCGCAGGATGAGGTCCAGAATGGCCTCGCCCAGGTGCCCAAACGGCGTATGGCCGAGATCGTGCCCGAGCGCGATGGCTTCGGTGAGGTCCTCGTTGAGGCCCAGCGCCCGTGCGATGGTCCGGCTCAACTGCGACACTTCCATGGTGTGCGTGAGCCGGGTGCGGTAGTGATCGCCCACGTTGGTGAGAAACACCTGCCGTTTGTGTTTTAGCCGGCGAAAGGCGCGGGAATGGATGATGCGGTCGCGGTCGCGGGAAAACGATTTGCGGTATGGATGCGGGGCTTCGGGATGTATTCGCGTGCGGTCGGCACCCTGGCTTTTGCAGGCGTACGGCGCCAGCGCAAGCGCTTCGATGCGATGCTGGCGATCCAGCAGGAAAAGAGAAAATTGGCTTTTTTTCATGGGCATGATCAAATGGCTTTGCCACTACTCAGCCATACCTGCGATCTTGTGAATGACAAATCGCTGCACTGGCTGAATAGTCACATGGCTTTTCCACCCGCGCTGTTGTGGGATCAGGCATCCCTGAAATCGGCTTCGGCGAAAATCTCGGCTGAAAAAATGAACGTTTCGCAATCCGGCTTTTGCCAGCGGTCTTTGGGCAAACTCGCCTTGCGGCAGGTGGCGCTCAGCAGCTCCTCGGCCGCCCAACCGGCAGAGGTGGCCACCTGTGGCAGCAGCAGCCCCTGATGGCCATCGGCGCGCAACAGTACCCCATGTTTGCCGATTTCAATTTCTTCCGGCGATTCAATGGGATGCAATTTGGACAGCACGGAAATTTCGATTTCCAGCTTCACCAGTTCATCCGGCGCCACCGCTTCGAAGCGCGGATCACGCGTAGCCGCGGCCATGGCCATTTCCATCACCACCAGCGGCAGATTCTCCAGCGCCTCCACCATGCCGATGCAGCCGCGCAGTTTCTCATCTTCGTAAAGGGTCACGAACGCGCCGCTTTTGAACCGCGCGGCGGAATCCACCGCCACAAACGGCGCGGTCACCGTGCGAAACAGCGCATCGGCGATGCTTTGCCGCGCCAGAAACAGAAGCTGCCGCCGCACGGTTTCTGATAGAGGCGGACGATTGAACAGGTTTTCGTCCAGAGATTCACTACCCGCACGCATCACGCCTAATCCTTTGTGAAGGCGGCTGCGAGGTACCCGACCACCCGGGTTTTATCCACCCACACGTCGCCAGAATTTTGATACAACAAAATTTTGATTTTGCCAGCCCCGAGAAGCTGCGAGGCCAGAAGCGTGGCCACCACCGGCCCGCCGCCGCAGGCTTCCACTTCGCGCGCTTCAAGGGCCTCGGCCAGTTGCTTCGGCACGCCCTTCCGCAACGTTTGAATAAACCGCGCGTCGATCATCTGCGCGACTTCATACGAATGGTAATGCGACAAATCCGAGCTGGCGATGAGCAAACAGTTGCGGCCCGCGCATGCTTCGGCCAGGGTGCGCCCGAGCAATTCGCAATACTCCCAGTTCTGATCGCCCATGATAATGGGCACAATCTGAAATTCGTCGAAAAGCTCCTGCAAAAACGGCAGTTGCACTTCCAGGCAATGCTCGCCATTGCCATTGCTGCTGTGTCCCTTCACGCCGGCAAAAATGCGCTCGTCTTTTTGCGTCAACCGTTTCCTGAGACCGGCGTCGATGGCCACCTCGCCCAGTGGCGTTTGAAACGCATCGCCCTCATACACACAGATGCCCTTGAAATATTCGAGATGGCTCGGGCCGACGAGCACAACGGTTTCGGGCGACAGCTCGCGAATGGCGCCGTAGATGGTGCCAGCAACTTTGCCGGAAAACATGTACCCGGCATGCGGTGCCACAATGCCCACAACATCGTACATCGGCTCGATTTCGGTGTTCAGGTAATAATGGACATTGTTGCGCAGCTCTTCCTCCGTTCCCGGGTAAAACGAGCCCGCCACAGCCGGCCGCCTGACCATACGCGCACCTGAATTTGCCATGATTTCACCGCTTTGGGTTTAATATTAGTGAATCAATTGGCTCATATCAATGCGAATTCCGCCTTTTGTCTTCGCATAATACACAATGACTACATCGATGGATTCAGAAAGAGCCTGCTTTAAGCGATACATTTCGGGCTTTATGCTTACTGGAATCGTTCCAATATAACCATCTATGCCTTTGGCCTCGTCGCCTGGCTGAGCCATTTGATATTTGGCATTGATCATTTAGGCAATCCTGGATAGAATCGCCTCTTGAAATCGCAAACCGATAAATGTTTTTACAATAATTAAATCTTTTACCCAGGCCTCAATTAGTTCTTTATCGATATGATCCATCACATTCCGGAAGTTTTCAATCATATCTGCAATTTTTGCTGATGCTTCTTTGATTGCATTAGGATAACGATCCAAATACCATCTCTCCCATTCTTCAATGGTTTTGCCAGAAAACTGTTGAATCAATTCACTCATTTGTCCCACGATTTTCGGACGCGTAGCTCCAGCATTTTGATTGGCTAAATTGAGTATCTGTCTGGAATACTTTGGGAATTCATAGGGTTTTGCATGCAACAATTTTTCTATTTCAGAATTTTTGAGGATAAATTTAGTTTTCATACGGCTCCTTCATTGGGGCGAACTCTAAGAACTTCTTCTTCAACCGAAAAGGATAATCACAATCAACCTCAGCGAAACCATGCTTAATTAAATGAGCATTAATAAATGTCTTATTTTTCATATAAACATAAGCAAGCAAATGGTTTTGATCGTCATATTTCGATTCATCAAATTTAAGAAAAACAGGTCGCTTTAAAATTTTCTTAGTTAAGAATTGGATCGCATGATCTCTTCTAGACTCCATGGGCTTCACACCCAACAACCGAACAATGAGCCCATTGTTTAATCGAATTAAATGGACATTTAAAATTTCTCTCACAATGAAAAACTCGACATCCTTCTTTTGCTTATCCCCCATACGAATCGTTGATCCAAATTTTAATTTTCGAGGATCAATTTTTTTATCCATTTTCACTGGATCTTTAAAGACATATGGCAAATTCCGTATCTCTTCATCCCAATCAATATTTAAATCATCCTGCTTTTTAAATACAAGGTCATTCGGAAAAAGCGACAGATCATTTTGTTCCAGTTTCGTCCGAATTATTGGTACAAAGTCTTGATTGATTTCATATCCAATCGAATTTCTACCTGTAAGCATGGCAGCTAATGAGGTTGCGCCGCTGCCCAAAAAAGGATCCAAAACGGTTTCTCCAACAAAGGTAAACATTTCGATCACTCGCCTGGGCAACTCAACCGGAAACATCGCAATATGATGTTCCTGCTTCTCGCCATTAAAATACCAGTGTCCAGAAAAATAGGTTTTCCAGTTCTCTTTGGAAATGCGAGATTTTTCTTTAATCTCCTTCGATACAGCCGGGGGCTTACCCTGTTTCTTAAAAATCAGGATAAATTC
>JAUZRQ010000005.1 GCA_030950365.1 Candidatus Zhuqueibacterota bacterium
GATCAGCTTTTGCAGTGCGGCCAGATAATCTTCAATTTTGCCGGGCTCCACCAAAAATCCCGACCGACCATCTTCAATAGCCTCGGCGATCTGTCCCAGCCGCGAGGCCACCACGCATTTGCCGCAGGCCATGTACTCATATACTTTCACCGGTGAGTAGTAGAAAAACGGCAGCTTCGGATACGGCGCCAGCACGATGTCCATCGCTGCGATGTGCCCGGGGACCTTTTCATGCGGTACATGGCCGGTCAAAATCACCCGGTGCTGCAATGTGTGCTTCCGGATGTAACCTTCAAGCGTCGGTTTCAGCGGCCCGCCTTCCCCGACCAGCAAAAATTTCACATTGGCATTACGCTCCAGCACGGGCTTGAGCAGCGCAATCAGATTTTCCACGCCATGCCAGCGATGAAAGCTGCCGATAAATCCGATTACAATATCGTTATTCAATGAAAACTTTGTCCGTACATCGTCCCCCGAAATCTGCGGATGAAACCGCTCGATATCCGCACCATTGGTGATCACCACATAGCCATCATCCCGTGGTTGCCGTTGCATGAAGTAGTCCGCCAGCACATTAGACACAACCACCGCCGCATCAGCCCGGCGTAAATTGTATTTTTCGATGCTGTCCAGCACCCCGGGTAACGTCCAGTATTCCCTGTGAAACGTCCGTAATTCGTACGATACCGGGCTGTCGGCTTCCAGCACCACCGGAATACCCATGCGTTTGGCCAGCCACATGGATGAAAACACGTAAGCGTCCAGCCGGGTGATCAGCACATCGGGGCGTTCGCGTTCTAAAATGGCGCGCTCCTCCCGGATGAATTTCCAGTTGTACAGAATCTGGTTCGGCTCATGCAAATATTTTGCCAGATATTTTTTCAGGATTTCACGAGCCGTCAGTCGCCCATTGACGCCCGGCCGCGCATTCGGATCGTCTTTGCGCCAGTATATTTTCACCTCGTGCCCGCAGTTCTCAATCGCCTCCATCAGCTTGATGCCCTTGATGGTTGAGCCGATGGATGCGCCCCACAGGTCATACAGATAATTGAAATACACGATTTTCATGGTCTTGCCCCGTCGAGTCCTCGCTGTTGCAGTTCTTCCGCAGAAATGTGATAAACAAACAAGCTGTAACCGAGCACCGCCTCCGGCTTGAATTGCTGCAGCCACCGGTACGATGCACCAGGATACACGCCTTCGATATTTTGCAGGCAGGTCGCGCTGATGGCGATCCAGCCGTCGGTCGGACGGGTGTCCACAAAAGGATGCATGCGACGGTAATCGCTGAACGTCGCTGCGTCGATGCCCGGCAGCTTTTCGTGTCGGATGCCGTGATATTCCGGCACAGCGGTGCCGTTGTAACTCAGTTTAATGGCATCAATGCGATGTTGTTCCATGTATTTTTTCAAATGCAGCAATTCCTGTCCCCAGTCGAGATTGGAGCTGAGCATGTAGCGGTAGCCCTGCGACGGCCCGCCGATAAATTCATTGAAATAGGCCAGATAGTGCGGATGAATCCACAAAGCCGAGCCGAGGTACCAGACCATGGCGACGGCTGCTGCAGCCGCCATACCTCTGCGTCGAAAATATGGCAATGTAGCCAGCCGCCCCACCAGAATGGCCCCCAGCGGCAACAGTGGCAAATTTACATAGCGGTAGGCGAAATCGTGAAATTTTAGCGTCATGCCCACCAGAACCAGCGTCGGCGCCACAAAAAAAGCCAGGTACTGCCGGCTGGACGGAGGCAGTGTGGCCAGCGCCAGAAAAAGGGCCAGAATCAACGGGATCGGCGTTTTGATCAGGAACGCCACATAGGTGAAGTACCAGAAACCTTTCGGATGCCGGTGCTCCATGAGATACTTGCCGCGCAGGAAGCTACCATTCTCGCCTTTGGTTCGCGGCGACATGCCAGCGAAGGCGGCCAGGGCCGTGAAATAGGTGCGCGCCGGGATGGGTATCTGCGTGCCTAGAAATTGCGCCGGTGCGTGGAGCGGACTCTGTTCCGAAATACCAAACCGGTTCAACAGGGCTTCCCACTTGGCCTGATCTTCGGGATCTTTGACCAGCGGTTCGGCCTGAAAGCCGTAATCGGCCATGATGACCACCAGCGCCACGACCGACACCACCAGCGCCACGGCCAGGGGCGCCGTTATCACCCGCCATTTCGATACGTTTGATTTTGCATCACGGCCGGGCCAGAGGACCGCCGGCGACTGCCGCGTCCAGAATAAATGCAGCACCAGCAGCAGCGCTAAAATCGGCGCCAGCAGGATGGCGGTGAATTTGGTGCACAGCGCCAGGCCCACGGCAAGGCCCAGCAGCATCAACCGCCCCCATCCCGGTGCCTGCAGGTAGCGGTACATGGCATAAATCGACAGCACAAAAAACAGCACAAAGCCGATATCTGTGGTGACCAGGGTGGTGTGCGCCAGAACGTTGGGATTGAAAACATACACGGCCAGGGCCACCAGCGCGGCCGTTGGCCCAAACAGATCGCGCGTCCAGATGAAAATCAGCCAGCCCAATAGCGCGCCGAGCAGCAAAATCACGCTTCGCGCCAGGGTGAAGATGTTTTGCACGCCCACATGGCCGTTGGTGTAGTACAAAAATGCCTGTCCGAATTCGATGTGATCTTCGTTTTCCCAGTGCGGCGAGTCGAGCGGCAGCTTCAAATCTAGAAACAGCAGCGGCAGTGCCGCGAGCTGCTTCACCAGCGGCGGATTGGTGGCATACAACCGGTAATCGCCGGTTTTGAGATAGGAATAGCCGGCCGGCAAATGACCCACCTCGTCCCAGGTTGGCGCGATGTCGTCCAGCGCCAGAAAGCCCTGCAGCAAAAACAGCCCGATGAGCAGTAGCGCCAAAAGCCGATGTTGTCGTTCCATGAGTCGGAACATCCTGTTGCTGTTTACATCAATTCCTGTTAAATGGAGAATTGCCAGAATCTCCTACCCCCAGCTTGTTCCGTGCAATGAGATTCCAGTATTTTTCGTCAATCCGCGTTGCCGATTGACGAAAAAAAACAGAATGACAAAATAGCTACAAACAATCAAAATCAAGCTGGATCGTCCTATTCTACTTGCTCCTTCTCAAGCTAAAACAGGCCAATGCTTCTCAAAGCCATGCAGCTCATGATCCGTATTCGATCCACGGTCATCCGTGGCTGTGAAATTCAATTCTCCTTGCAAGCCCAGATACAATTTTGTTGCGAGCGCTCTTCTCCGTCACGATGGCGTCTCACGCTTTCTGTGCGCCGATGAACCGGGTGGCGCGCTCGGTGGCCTTCACCTGCCCATTGCCGCGTTTGGGCGGTCTCCCCGAAAGTTTGATGCGGCTCATCCCGACCAGGATGCCTGCAACCATATATATCATCATCAGCATGCTATGGTTGGAAATGTTTGGATGCACGGTGATCGAAATAAAAAAACCAGCCATGCCGGTCATCAGACCTAGCACGATGTTGTTCAAATAGGTGTGTGGTATTTTCAGCCCATGCCGTGCGCGCCAGAAAACCGCCCCAATAAACCACAGCCACAACAGCAACCCAACCCAGCCGGTTTCACTGGAAATGAGCAGATAGGAATTGTGCACCACCTGCATTAGCTCATAGAAAGAATATCGGAACTCTTTCTCCGCTTTGCGACCGTATTGCACAAAAAAGAACGACACGCGCCGGTAATTGCCCAGTCCCACACCGAAGACCGGATGCGCGTTGGTCATGGCAAAGGCCACGTAGTTCAGCGGCATGCGGATATCCGCGGCGCGCTTGCGGCCTTTTTCTTCGAACTGCTTCATAATGGTGGGGAAATAGTGCACTAAAAACAGCGCACCGATGGCAATGATGGTGATGGCGGGGATTTTCACCCGTGGACGGAACCGGCGCAGCGGCAGGCTGTACAGGGTCATCATGGCGACGGAACCCGCCAGCGCCACCCACTCGGCGCGGGAGTAGGTGCCGTAAAGGCCGCCTCCGGCCAGCAGCAGCACGCCGCCAAAGAAAATCGGCTGCCACTTTTTGGGGTGTTTCATGAACACAAAAAAGCGGATCAGCAGCGGCAGCAGTAAGATCAAATAGTCGGCATATAAACTGGGATGGCCGAAGGTGGCGCCAACGCGCCATCGAAAAAAGCGCTCGTTCAGAAACGTCAGACCGAGGGGGCCGAACCGCCACTGCCAGAAGCCCAGAAATGCCTCGAAGGCCAGTGTGCCGAACAGCGCCCATATAATGCCGTGGATGCGTTTAGGACTGGTGATGACGCTGGCCATGCACAGGAACAGGATATAGCCGCGCAAATGCCGCGTCCATTCGCTAATGGCCGTTCCAATCTCGTACCGAGCGTTGAACGCGGTGATCAGCACCCAGAGCAGCCAGAGCGTCGCCGGCACGAGCACCGATTTGGGAATGTTGCGGATACGCCCCTGCGCCAGCAGCATCCCGAACAGCGCCAGCATGGGGAAATCGATGAGGTAAATGCCGTTGTAGCGGTAGAAAATAAAGGCGATGGACAGCGGCGCAAAGGTGACGGTCAGCACCAGAAAGTACTGCAACTTGTCGCGCACGAAAAAGAAAACGACGCTCAGAACACCGGCCAGCGCGGCCAGAAAGATTAGTTTGGAAATATCCATAAACGGCGATGTATTTTGATGTTAACCAATGGCCAAAGTGAGTATTCAGCCTTTATTCGCTATGTTTCATTCCCCGACTTATTGTGCGGGGAGCACCCGATCTCTCGCTTTTTCAAAGAATAGAGAAAAAATTTCCCGCAGAAGCCGCGGAAATCGCGGAGGCCAGGTTCCACATTCCGTAGGAACGTACCCGGGCGTTTAATCCTGCAAGCATATCTCATCCGCGTTCAATCTGCGTCAATCCGTGGCTCCCAAAATTTGAGGCCAGCCCCCCAAAATCCACTGTCTGCAGAATGCCGCACCCCTCCTGTGATCTTTCTCCCTTTCATGACGCAATCAAAATGTTCCGGCGTTATTTGTCCGATGGCGTGCGCTGCCAGCGATAGATTCGCACGGTTTTATAAGGATCTTCCCACACGCGCTGCAAGTGCTCATCGATATACCGGGCGATGGTCTGCGGCACGTAACGGTCGCGTTCGAAGCGGTAAATATCCACCACAATGTAGCCCACCTCATGCTTCTGAATCACGGCTTTCAGCTCTTCCACCGAGGTGATTGCCGGGACGCCGGAGTAATAATCCACCCGCGCCTCGCCGTTGCGCCAGTCCAGGGTCTCATCCAGATTGGCCATGTTCAAATTGTACTCCACATGGCCGAGATAGTAATGAATCGTCAGCGGCAGGGTGCTGACGATGACGCCATCGGCGGCGCCATTCTCGCGCAGCCAGTCCACGGCGGCGCGCCAGTTGAGGTGATCCACTGCGCCGTTCATTCCGGTGGGCACCACATACGGCAGCTTCAGCGCGTACCGGAACCAGACCGTGAGCGGCAACCAACCGACGATGATCGCATACGCGAGCCAGCGCAGCCAGCGATCGGACAGCCGGAAGACCGCCCCGCGCAGTTTTTCTTTCAGGATGCCATATTCGGCCTCGAACAGGTTATCCAGCGCATAGGCTGCCAGCATCACGTAAAACGGATATACGTGGAAAATGTAGTTATGCACGCGGTACGAAAACACGAACGATAGCATGAACGCGGGCACGGCAAAATTGCACAGGGCAAAAAAAGCGTGTTTGTCCAGCCGGGTGACGGTCTGCAGCGCGCCGATGAGAAACAGCGCCGCAATGGGGAAATTGCTGCTTTTGGCCAGAAACCAGAAATAGTAATGCGTATCGGTCACCAGATTGTACCGGGCCCATGCCGGCCGGAAATGGATGGCGTATTCCAGAAACTCCTTGAGACCGAGGAGCGTCAGAGCGAGCAGGCCCAGAAGCACCGCGCCCAGGCTTACAAAGCCGTAGCGCAAGCGCACGGCCTCGCCCCAGCCGCGCTGCACACCGGCGATCACAAACAGCACCGCGCTGTACGCCCAGAGAGACGGCGCGAACAGCGCCGTGAGCTGGTGCACATGAAACGATAGCGCAAACACCCCCAGCGAGGCCACGATCCAGCGCAGGTCCACATCCAGAATCCGGTACCAGGCCGACGCTTCCGCCACATCCTGCCTGCGCTCGAAGCCGCGCCAGAACAGCCACACACCCAGCAAAAACAGCAACTGGAACAGGGTGTACATGCGCGAGGTCCGCGACCAGCCGATGGCGTTGTGCGAAAATGCCAGCAAAAATGCGGACAACAACGCGATGCGGGTGTTAAACAACGATCGCGCAAAAAAGAACACCACCACGATTGCCAGCAGACCAAACGCCACGCTGGGCAGCCTCGCCGCAAATTCATTCATCCCAAAAAGCTTGAACGAGATGGCCACCATCCAGGAGTACAGCAGTGCACGCTCATTAAGATTACCGGACGGGAAGCGCGGCTCCTCGCCGTTCATCAGCGATTGCCCGGCATACACATGGTTGACTTCATCCACCCACAAGCTGGGCACGCCCAGATTGATGAGCCGCACCGCGGCCGCGCCCAGCAAAATGAGCAGCAGCACGGCAAACGCAAAACGGTTGGTTGGCGATTCGGTCGTTCTGGTCATGAACGGTTTAGTGCGTTTCATATGGCCATTCGTTTCGATTCCGATTCAATGCCACCACGGCGCCGGCCGCGGCCAGAAACGCCATGAGTGGGATCAGCGGCATGCGATAGCGCGGCACCGGCAGGGTGGCCACGTGAATCAGGGTGTAATATCCAAACAACAGCAGCAAAAAGCCCCACTCGATGCGGCCGAGCGGCGCGCGGATGAATGCCAGCACGGTGAACAACAGCAGCACATAATGCGGCAATGCCAGCGCCGACCAGATCAGCCAGTTGCGCTGCCGTTTTTCCCCGCGGGGCACGTTTTCGTACACGCGAAACCAGTAGCGGAAAAATTTGCGCATCCACAGCCAGGCCGTCTCCACCGGATGCTTGAGAATGCCCTTTTTCGCCTCGGCCATCAAAATGCGATCGCGTTCGATGAGCGACGCCCCGCCCACCAGCTCTTTGATTTTCCGCTGCGTTTCCCGGTAGCGGAACTCACCATCGAACGGCAGGTAATTGCCGGTCCAGAACACATCGCCGGCGCCGGTGGCAATGGGCACAAACGCATGAAACGTGGTGTAATTGCGCAAGGCCCACGGCGCGATGGTCAGCGCCATGCCGGCGGTGAGCACAATCAGACCGATCGCCCGCCATTTCATTTCGTGCCGATAGACCAGCAGCAATAGAAACAGAAACACCGGCAGGTAATACAGCGTACCGCGGCAGAGATTGGTCACGCCGAGCAAAATGCCGGCCAGTACAAACCGCCGCCAATCCGGCTGTTGCAGCGCGCGCACAATGCTGATGAATGTACAAAGGGCTAGAAAAATAAACAGCGTTTCGGTATATAGAAACGCCGTGACGGCGATCATTTCCGGGTGAAAAGCAAAAATGACCGCACCGGCAAACGCCAGTCCCGGCCGTACGAACCGCCGTGCCAGGTCAAACACCAGGATGGTGCTGGCGCCGCCGATGATGGCCTGCACCAGTTTAATCGCCATCACACTTTTGCCGAACAGCGCCTGCAGCACGGCCAGAAAAGTGGGGTACAGCGGGGCGACGAATGTGGTCGGGCCACCGCCCAGCGCAAAACCGTTGCCTGCGAGCAAATTCTCGGCGATTTCCAAATAATTCTGCGCATCCATCGAGTTGGGATCGCCGATGGACCGCGCCAGGGTCACAAACGCCACGCGCACGCCGATGGCGGCCAGCGCCAGTCCCAAAAGCCACCGCCGCGACAA
The DNA here is from genome assembly GCA_030950365.1 of Candidatus Zhuqueibacterota bacterium. Classification (GTDB taxonomy): domain Bacteria; phylum Zhuqueibacterota; class Zhuqueibacteria; order Zhuqueibacterales; family Geothermadaptataceae; genus Hydrothermovivens. The sequence continues at coordinate 7,845 of JAUZRQ010000005.1, forward strand.
CATGGCTTCCAGCGTGAGCAGATGCTGTTCAATCCGGTCTTTCATGCCACCCGATCGTTGGCGTTTTTCGATTCCACCGACTCCATGGCTGCCACAGGCTCAAACGGATCGCCCCGCCGGGCCTGCGTGTTTTTGCGAATCTCTTCCTGCAAAATGCTCAATTCCTGCGCCAGAATCTTATTTTGTTCCGTCAGCTTGGACAGCACCAGCGTAAAGTGCAGCGCCAGCAGCATGCCGAAAAATGCCGCGATGATAAACAGCGCCGACGGCGCGTAGTACACGCCCAGAAAGGCCGCGGTCTTTTCCAGTAGCTCGCGCCACACGGAAAGAATGAGCAGGATGATGGCCGCCGTGAACCAAAGCAACGAGTATTTCTCCTGCAACTTCCGCTTGCGAATGAGCTCGAAAATGATCGCCGCGACGATCAGGCTGCCGAGAACGGCAAAAATTTGAATGCGCATTTGCATAGTCAGGCACTCACTTTTTGGTACGATTTGAACACGTCCACGAAAATGGCCAGCAGGACTTTCACCATGTAGTACACCGAGCGGAAGGCGTTGATGGACGACTCGCCCGCCGCCCGCGGCCGCATGCGTACCGGCACTTCTTTGATTTTGAAGCCGTTACGGCCCAGCACCACCACCGCCTCCGGCTCGGGATAGTCCGCCGGATAGTATTTGGCCAGGAACAAAATTGCCCGGCGGCTGAATGCGCGGAATCCCGACGTATTGTCGGTGATTTTCTGCCCCACCAGCGCCGAGTTCACGAAACTGAACACCAGCATGCCCAGGCGGCGCATGAGCGGAGTTTTGTAATCGGTCTCGGCCAGATAGCGCGATCCGATGGCCATGTCGGCCTCGCCGCCTTTCACCGGATCGAGAATCTTACGGATTTCCGCGGCCACGTGCTGGCCGTCGCCATCAAGCTGGATGGCGTACTCATAGCCGTGCCGGAGGGCATACTTGAAGCCGGTCTGCACCGCGCCGCCGATGCCCAGATTGAACGGCAGGTTGATGACCACCGCGCCGGCCTCGCGCGCCACCCGCGCCGTGGCATCGGTGCTGCCGTCGTTAATGACAACCACATCCACGGGGTAGCCGGTGTCGCGGATCTCGCGAATCACCCGGCCAATGTTTTCCTGCTCATTGAAGGCCGGAATGATGATGAGCGTATCGTGCTGTCGATCCATGAACCTCCCTATTCGACTAAGGTGGTTTTTTCAGCCTCCCTGCCTCGCGAGGGCACGGATTGCTCCTGTTTCGCCAGCCGCCGAAACAGTTTTTCGTAGGCTTCGGTGATGCGATCCCAGGTATAAAATTTTTCGATGCGTTCCACCGCCCGGCGGCCGGCCGCTTCGACCTCCTCAGGATGATCGATTAAATATTGCAATTTCTCGGTCAGGTCACCTTCTTTGGTGGCATCGAAAAAGAAGCCGGCATCGCCAAGGACCTCGCGGTGCTCGGGCACGTCGTTGGCCAGTACGCAATTGCCGTGGCCCATGCCTTCCAGCAGCGCCGGATGCGTGCCGCCCACTTCCGTGGCCTGAATGTACACATACGCGTTCGACTGAAACTCGCGGTAGCCCCGGCCAAACACGTAGCCGGTGAAAATGATCCGCGGGTCCCGCGTGCTTTTGAGCTGCTTGATGTAATCGGTGGCGTACGGCGCATCGCCCACCATCACCAGTTTCATGTCGGTTTTGACGCTTTCAAACGCACTGACCACCACATGGGGATTGTTTTCCGGCTCGAAACGGCTCACATACAAGATGTATTTGCGCGGCTCAACGCCGAACTTTTTCAGTACGTCTTTGGTTTCCACCCGGCCCACCGGCGCGCCGTAAGGAATGAACGTACTGCGTTTGCCATAGCGATCGAGGTAATACTTCTCAATCTCCCGCGCATCTGTGACGATCTCGTTGGGCAGAAACGTGGCCAGCCGTTCGGATAGTTTATAAAACGCTTTGCCGAGCGCGTTCCATTTATCGCGTTTCCACTCCAGTCCATCGACATTGAGGGCGACCGGCGTGCCCACCAGACGGGGAATCCATGAAAAAATGGCATTGGCGCTGTTGCAGATCAAGATGACATCATAGCGCTCTTTCAGGGCATGCAGCACACAGAGAAACGTGTGCGCCACGGTATCGAAATATTTGTGCGCGATGGTCGGCAAGATGACCAGCCGCACGCCTTTGTAGTATTCGCCATCGTATTTGATGTTATTGGAGCGGCCATACACGGTGACCTCGTGCCCCATGTTGACCAGCCGCGGCGCCAGCTCCTCGGCGAAGGTCTCAAAGCCGCCGTAGTTGGCCGGAATGCCGCGAATGCCCATGATTGCAATTTTCATCGTCGGTTCGGTCCTATTTTCGTTCCACATCCCATGCGGTTATCGAGCCATTTCATACACCAGGCACTAGATTTCAAACGTAACTATTCAGTTATTCCCGTTTAATGAAATCTTGCCCGTCATCGCGAGCAGCCGCCGCAAGGCGGATGCGCCTGTCCGATTGCTGGCGGACGGCGATCTCTTTGGAAATATAACAATGAGATCGCGTCGTCTCCGCCAGCTGGCGGATCCTCGCGATGACGGGTAGAAGACTGAACAGTTTCCTTCAAACGCCAGGCACCTTGAAGGTGCCTGGCGTTTTTTAGTTGATGTCTGGCTTTTCGAATTTTTCAGCGCACAATTGTTTAAGCGATACAAATTCAATCCATTCCTGCGATTTCACAAACTGCAAAAAGTCGATCAGCACCTGCCATTCCTCCTCGTGGCGCAGCGTCCAATGGTGCAGCATGATACCCACCACACGGGTGAACCGCATCGCCCGGCGAAAGTCGGCGATGAGCCGCGGCAACGGTTTCGTGGGCCAATCGGCGAAATAGTCCCGCACCACATCCACCGAGGTCGAAAACTCGGCCACGCGGCCGTGCCTGTCCTCGTGCAAGCTGATTGGATAATCGCGAAAGCGCGACCAGCCGCGCATCCGACCGAGATGAATGACCGCAAACTGCAGCCAGTTTTCCGCGAAGCCGGCCGACAGCCCGATAAACTTCAATTCATTAAGCACCCGGATGGTGTTCTCGTCGTACCGGTTCGACGGCGGCACAAAGATCGGCGTGAACGCCTCGCCTAAAGTCTGTTCGAGAAACGCTTTGCCGCGGGCAATATCCCAACGCTGTTGCTCATAGCTCCGGCAGGCGCCGAATTCCCGGCAGCCATGATTTTTATGCGTCCAGCCGTGTTGAGTTAGAGTGATGGCACAATCCCGGGCCACAGGTTTCAGCCAGTCGGCCAGCTTCGGATTCAAAAATACCGGGATCACGCCCAGGTCCAGCGGCAACCGCATTTTTTCGAACAGCTCCACCAAGCGCTGCAGCCGTTCCGGCACCGGATCACCGCACTGCTGGCCGGGCGCTTCATCGCTCAGCCGCTGCGCCGCGGCATAGGCATCTTCATCGGTGCCTACATCATCGTTGCGAAAGAACACGCGGATCGGGTTTTGACCGGGAGTTTTCATTTCGCCGTCGTCCGCTTTCTGGGTTCGGAATTCACGCCGTACCATTCCGGAATCGGCCTGTCCTGTATGCCCTTCATAAAGCCATAGCTCCAGTAAATGCTGGCCAGAAAATACAGCGGCATGACGCTGAGAAACTTGACGTATTCCCACACGCTGGCCTTCACGATGCGCATCGAGGCGCGCAACCAGCGGATCGCCGGCAAAAACACGCACAGCCCGCGCCAGCGCAGCAGCATGCGGCCGTAAAGGTTGCTCTCGCGCCGCGCCCGGCCGGAATACCAGCCCAGCACCACCTGGTGCCGCAGCATGGGCAGCAGCGCCGTTCGGTTGATGTGCGTCACCCGCACAAGCGGATCGAACAAAATCTTTTCGCCGCGCTGAACCAGTTCCCAGGCCAGCAGCGTATCTTCCGAAGCCACAAAATCGTTATAATACACGCCGTGCCGTTCAAAGACTGATTTTCTGATCCCCAGATTCCCGCCCAAAAATATCTGCGAGAACCGCCGGCGGCTGCCGGGCAAAAATTCGTTGAATTCGATATAAAAGGCGGTCGTGCCGACCGGGTTCCATGGCGTGCCATTTTTCAGCGCGCCGTACACGATATTGACCCCGTGCTCCTCCATACTGCGCACGATCTGATCCAGCCAGTCGGGATCAGCCATGCAATCGGAATCGATGAAGGCCAACAGCTCGCCGCGCGCCCGGCGGATGCCCAGATTCCGCGCCGCGCCCGGCGGGGTTTTCTTTGCCAATTTGATAAGCTGCACCTCGGGAAATTCCGCGCGCACGATATCGGCCGTGGCATCATTGCCGCTATCAACCACAAACGTTTCATACGTGCGCGCCGTCTGCAATTCCCGCAAACTCTGCAGGCATCGCCGGATTGTCTTTGCCGAGTTGTAGCTCGCGATGACAATGCTGGCGAACGGGGTCTCATCCTTGAGGTATGGCATTCAGCAATCCCACGATGCAAATCGGTCCCGGCAGCCAAGAACACCCGGGAAACGGTGAACGACTTTGCTGCAGTCCTTGATGGTTTGCCACGTCCTGTTATCGCGTTGCGGAGGCCCCGGCCCGCGCCGAGGCACCGGCAAAAATGTGCTTCACAACCTGCCAGTCGCTGGCATTCAATTCCCGTACCAGGATCAGCGCCAGGAAATACACGGCGGTGAAACCAGCGGCTTTGAGCAGCACGCCGACTGCATACACATTCCAGGGCAGCGTGGCCAGGTAGGCCAGCAAACAGGCCGCGCTGATCCGCAACAGGCTGAACAGATTCAGTCCGGCATGAAACCGCCGAAAGATGTAGATTCCGCCGCCGACCATGCCAACGGCCGATGCCAGTCCGGTGGCCATGGCCGCACCCACGGCGCCGTACCGCGGCACCCAGATCAGGTTCGCTGCGAGATCCACGATGCCCGCTCCGGCAGCGATCCACAGCGCCAGACCGGGCTTTTTATCGGCGTTCAAAATGGTCGTGGCGATGTAAAACAGCGTGTACATGACCAGCGCCAGGGTGAGCACCGGCAGGATGCGCGCCGCCGGCAGGTACGTATCCGAGTAGAGCAGCCGGATCAGCGGCCCGGCATTCTGGCTGATAAACACCACCGTTGGCACCAGCAGAAAGAACAGAAAGCGCATCACCTGGCGAATCTGCTGCCGCGCCCGCTCGTGTTCGTTCTGGGCGATGGCGCGCGACAGCGTGGGCAGCAGGGTGAACGACAGCCCGATGAAGATGAAATACGGAATCCGCGCCAGGGTGCCGGCCACGTGGTAAAAGCCCACGTCGGCATCGGTCAAATACTTTTTCACAAAGGCGATGTCCAGATACAACAGCAAATTCATGATGATCGTGTACACGATGATGGGCCGGGCGTAAGCCAGCAGCGTGCCGCGCTCGATGGCCGGACGGCTGTCATGCGCATTGAACTGCGTTTGCCAGAAGCGCAGTCCGATGAGCACGCCAACCAGCGATCCCAGCCAGTTGCCGATGAGCGCGCCTTTGACGTCCATGCCCAGCACCACCAGCGCCACCACCGCCGCCAGTTTGCCCAGCGCATAAGCCGTGGTGGTGAGGGCCTGCCAGGCAAATTTGCGCCGCCCGCTGAGTATGCCCACGAACAGCCAGTACAGGCCGTAAATCACGATATCGATGGACGCAATCCAGAAAAAGACCGTCAGGCGGTCGTCGCGAAAGAAGCGGGCAAACACCGGTGCCAACGCCAGAAACAGCGCCCAAACGATCAGGCAGTACAGGCCCTGCAGCTTCACGCCCTGTTTGACGATCGAACGCGCGTCGTATTTGGCCTCCGGTAAAAAATGCTGCATGGCCGTGGGCACGCCGTTTATGACAAAGAGCTCCACCCAAACAAGAATGGCCAGAATGATGCCGAACAGCCCGAGTTCTTCCGGGCCCAGTCGTCGTGCCAGAAAGATGTTCATCGCATAGCCCGATGCCATGAACACCATCTGGCCCATCATCAACAGCAGTGTGCCTCTGGCCATTGCGATCCTGCCTTCCTTAGCGATGATTCATCCGGCGGCGCTTTCCAAAGAGCGCGTTCATAGCGACTGCACGACCCGGGTATCCACTTCCTGCGCTTTATCGTTTGCAGGTGGCTGGAACGCGCCGCGGTCGTAATTCAGCGGCTTTCTGGAATTGAATCCCACGGCCCAGGCGGTCACCGCCGCCAGGTACAGCGGCGTGGTGAGCAGGAAAATGCCCAGCTTCGGGAGGTCTTTCCGCGCCAGCCGCGAAAAGGCGCGTACCCAGCGTGCAAACGGCAGCAAAAACGCCACCCTCGGTATCCGTGCGAACACATTGCCGGGCAAATCTTCGGTGCGCCGCGCTTCCGCCGACCACCGCCCCAGATTGTACTGGTGCCGGAACAGCTTTTTCAAATCCACGCGGTTCATGTGAATGACGCAGATTTTGGGATTGAAATAAATTTTGCCGCCCTTCTGAATCATGCGCCAGTTTTTTAGCGTGTCCTCCGAACCCAGGAAATCCGGATAATATTCTTCGAACTGCTCGTAGGTTTCTTTTTTATACACCAGATTGGCGCTCGGAATGTTAGTGACATATCCGGCCGGGGTGGTTTCGGTCCATTCGTTGAATTCAATCAGGTGATTCACCCACGCCGGGATCATCCACGGATAGCCGTTGATGATGCTGCCACCCACTGCGTCGGCTTCGACGCGGTCAAACGTCGCCACAATGTTTTCGATCCAATCCGGCTTCGGCTTGCAGTCGGTATCGGTGAAGGCAATATACCGCCCCCGGGCCTCGTGGATGCCGTAGTTACGCGCCGTGCCCGGAAAGGTCTGCTGCGACAGATGAATAAATTTGACCTCGGGATATTCGTTGCGTACGATTTCCGGCGTCCGGTCGGTGGAGCTATCCACCACGATCACTTCGAAGGGGATATCGGTTTTCTGTTCACGCAGAGCATCAAGTGGAATGCGAATGACATTCTCCGAATTGTAGCTCGGAATCACGACCGAAACCAGCGGCTGTTCTGCTCTGTTTTCCGACATGATCGCTTCACACGTCCTGTTTTTGGGTCCTTTAGGTCAATTGGTCTTTTTCAAATAGTCCGACAGGTGCTCGCGGTAAAACGCCACCGTGCGCTCGATTCCGGAGCGCAAATCGTATTTGGGCGTCCAGCCCAGTTTTTCCTGAATTTTTTTGTACGTCACCACAAAGCGCTTGATATCGATACGCTCGCGGGTTTCCGGGAAGGGCACGTGCACGATCTCACCCTTGCCCACCGCGCGAACGATTTCTTTCACCATGTCCAGAAACACGGTTTCCACGCCGGAGCCGACGAAGAAAATTTCGTTGTTGGCGGCATCGGAAATGCCGGCGCGCAGGAACGCATCCACCACATCGGCAATATACACGTAATCGCGCGTCTGCGAGCCATCGCCGTACACCGTGATCGGCTTGTCGGTCATGGCGTTGGCGATGAACCAGTTGAGGATGCCGTAAAAGCCGTTGTGCATCTGGCAGCGCTCGCCGTACACGTTGTTCAGCCGCAGAGACACCACCGGCATACCGTACACATGGCTGTACAAAAACAGGTACTTCTCCGCCGCCAGCTTGTTGATGCCATATACATCGGTCGGCTCGCAGGGATGGTTCTCATCCACCGGCAAATACTGCGGCTCGCCGATCTGCCCGCGCGAACCGGCATACACGATTTTGGCAGTTGGATTCCAGCGCCGGCAAATTTCCAGCAAATTCAGCGTGCCGTTGCAGTTGATATCCGTATCCAGCTTCGGGGTCTCCATGGAGATTTCGCGCCCCACCTGCGCGGCCATGTGGTAAATCAGGTCCTTGCCTTCGACCACCTCTTTCAGCGCATCAAAGTCGCGAACATCGCCTTTGATGAACGTCACCCGGTCTTCGATCTGGCGGATGTTGGCCGGATTCCAGCCGTACGGATCGATGCAGGCGTCGAACAGGGTGACATTGGCCTTGTATTTGACCAGTTTGTGGGCAATGTTGCTGCCGATGAATCCCAGGCCGCCGGTAATCAGCACATTTTTGCCGGTAAATGCGGAGAAATCAATGTCGTGACTCATGAAGCATGTCCTCGATGATTCGTTTCAACCGATTTCGAAAAACCTCTTGCGTGCAATGTCGTTTGAAAGCCCGGTGTCCGTTTTCGCCGATCTTGCGCCGCAATTCGGCATCCTTTTTCAATTTCAAAATGGCTTCGGCGAGCGCGTCGGGATTGGCCCGCTCGATCAAAAGCGCGCTCTCGCCATCTTTGACCAGCTCCTGCACGGGCTCGTTTTTGGCCGAGATCAGCGGCCGCGCCACCGCCAGCGATTCCACCACTTTGTTGGTGAGCACGCGCAAGGTGCGCGGATTCTCGCCAAAAATGCCAAGGCACACGTCGGCGCGCGACATGTAATCCGCCAGCGCCTCATACTTCACGCGGTCGATGAACGTGATGTTGTCCACGCCGAGCTCTTCGGCCAGCTTGCGATCGCGCTCGTAAGTGATCCCGGTGCCGATAATCTGGAACTTCACGCCCTGATCTTTGAGCTTGTGCGCCGCACGGATGATGTACTGCACGCCATGAAACGGCGCGTATTCGCCGTGGAAATGCACCAGAAACTCGCCGTTCTTGTTCTGCACCGGCTTCGGATGAATCAGCGAGTCGTCCACGGCCAAAAAGATGCGCTCAAATTTCTCCGGATCCAGCTTGAATTTTTTGCAATAGTCGTAGATATGATCCTGCGTTTCGAGAATGATCCGGTTGGCCATGTGCATGCTGATGGTGTCCGACAGCCAGTAGAGAAACGCCTTGAGCGAACGCGGTTTCGCCTTGCCGCGGTCGTGCACCATGGTATCGTATGTGGAGATGTACACATCGTACAGGATCGGCTTGCGCGGGAAGCGCGTGAACAGCCAGACGAACGGCATCAGCAACTGGCCGTAAAAGCCGACGATCACCAGGTCCGGCCATTTGCGCCAGCGCCACATGGCGGCAATCAGTTTCGGATAGTGTTTGAACGACCGGTCGGGCGGCAGAATGGTTTTCAGCGTATAGCCGCTTGCCTCGAGCGCCCGGATCACGTTGTGTGTTCGCGAATAATTCGCCTCCCGTCCGGCGATGTAAAGGATTTTGCTTCCTGCAGGCATATCGTTCCTTAGCTCGCCCTGGTTTTTCGGGTCCGCGGTTTCGAAGCCTTCTTCTTGCGCGCGTTGCCGTTCTGCATGCCGTGCAAATCGAGCAGGCTCAGCTCGAGTTTCTTCACGCGGTACAGCGTGTCTTCGGTCAGCCGCCGGTGGCCGGCGATCAGGTCCGCCAGCACGCCCAGCACGCCGATCTGAAAGCCGAGCAACATGAGTACAGCGCTCAGGATCAACGACTGGATGTGGCCGGCGCCGCCATCGATGAAGAAGTAGAAGTACAGAAATCGCACCGAGATCAGAAATCCCATAAAAAACACCAGACCGCCGACGAGGGAAAACACGCGCAGCGGCTCGTACATGGTGTAAATGCGGAAGATGGTGCCGATACTGCGCTTCAAATAGGCCGGAATGCTGCCGAACAGCCGCGACTCGCGCAGCTTATCGTTGGTTTCCACGGGCACATGCGTCACGGCAATGTTGTTTTTGCCGGCCTGAATAATGGTTTCCAGGGTGTATGTGAATTTCGAAATCACATTCAGCCGTAGGGCCGCCTCGCGGCTGTATGCGCGGAAGCCGCTGGTGGCATCCGGCACATCGGTGCCAGAGACCTGCCGCACCACCCAGGAACCCAACTTTTGCAGTTTTTTCTTCAGCGGCGAAAAATGCGGTACGTTATCCACCTGCCGGTCGCCGATCACCATATCGGCCTTGCCTTCGAGAATCGGATTGATGAGCTCGGCGATGTATTTACCCTTGTACTGATTGTCGCCGTCGGTGTTGACAATGATGTCCGCGCCCAGCTTAAGGCAGGCGTCGATGCCGGTCATAAACGCTTCGGCCAGCCCCTTGCGGTTGGTCAGCCGCACGATGTGATTCACGCCGTGCTCGCGCGCCACTTCCACCGTGCGATCGGTGCTGCCGTCATCGATCACCAGGGTTTCGATCACATCCACGCCCGGGATGCTTTTGGGCAAATCCGCAAGGGTTATCGGCAGCGTCTTTTCCTCATTCAGGCAGGGAATTTGGATAATGAGTTTCACTCTCCTATCACCGTCTCTATGTTGTATTCCTTGATTTCACGTGCATGCGTAAAAATAATCATTTCGCCGATGAGGCCGATGGAAATCATCTGCAGGCCGATCACCAGCAGCAAAATGCCGAGCAAAAGCAACGGCCGGCCGGCAATGGGCCCAATGCCGAGAATGCGGTAAATGAACAGGTAAAAGCTCATCAACGCGCCGGCCAGGGTAAATATGGTGCCGACAAAGCCGAGAAAATGCAGCGGTTTTTTCGAGTATTTGGTCAGGAACACCACCGCGATGATGTCGAGAATGCGGTGGATGTATTCGCTGACGTATTTGGATTGCCGGAAACTGCCGGACAACTGCTCGATCTGTTCCTCGGTGACCTTGAATCCCTTGCCGGCGGCCAGAATCGGGATAAAAATATTCAAGTTGCCGTAAAACGTGATGTTTTCCAGCACGTAGCGGTGCGTGACGAACACGCTGGAGTTGATGTCGTGAAGCGTCAGTTTGGACAGCTTTTGAACCAACCTGTTGAACCACCGCGACACACGCTGATTCAGCGCCGAGTCCTGCCGCGGATGCCGCCAGGCCACCACCAGATCATGGCCATCATCCAGCTTTTGCAGCAGCTTTGGGATGTGCGCCAGATTGACGCGCACGCGCGCGGCGGCATAGATAATCTTTTCGCCCTGCGCATGCTTGAGGCCGGCATCGAACGCGCTCGACTCGCCGAAGGTGCTGCGCATACGCAGGAGCTTGACCCTTTTATCTTTTTTCGCAACCGCCTGCAGTTCCTGCCAGGTGGCATCGGTGCTGGCGTCGTCCACGTACAGAATTTCATACGGCTGGCCGTACGCCTTCAGCCCCTCGGTGAGCGCCGCGTGCATTTGTGGCACATCCTCGGCCATGTTGCGAATGGGGATAATCACCGAAATGGCCGCTTTCACTCGCGCCCGCGGCTTGCTGGCAGCGCGTTTGCGCTTTTGCGTCGGCCGTTTCGGCTCGCTGTGATTCTCCTGATCGGAGAGCGTATCTACCGTCGATGTTGCCGTCACGTCTGCCATCGTTCGCTGCTCGTCCTTTCTGCTATGGGGTTGATCCGTTCACTTCGTCCATATCCAAAGAAAACGGCGATTGGATGATTTTCAATTCACAAACCGATAAATCTCGCAGAATCTATCAGACACAAATGCATTTTAATTTTTCTTTGTGTTCTTTGTGACTTTGTGGTTCTATAAAATTCAGCTAACTTGTGTTTCCTTGAAAATCATACAACCGGTCATCGCGTTTTTCGCCGGTGCGCACCACCATGTGGGCAATCAAGCCGAAAAATAGAAAGCTCACACCGGAAGCCAGCAGCAAAAATACCAGCGACATTTGAATGTTCAGCACATCCGGCGTCACGCCGCCCTGCAGCCAGTTGAACAGCAGCGCCATGAAAATGAAAAGCCCGAGGCTGTTCAGCACGATCGACAATCGGCCGAAAAAGTGCACCGGATTGGTCAGGTATTTCAGCAAAAGATTCAGGGTGGTCAGATCCATCATCACCCGGAACGTGCGCGTGATGTTGTATTTGGATTGCCCGAACCGGCGCTCGTGATGGTTCACTACCATTTCGGAGATGCGAGCGCCTTCGATGCGCCCCAGCGCCGGGATGAACCGGTGCATTTCGCCATATAGCCGAATTTTGCGCATCAAATCACCGCGGTAGGCTTTCAATGAGCAACCAGTATCATGGATATCGATGCCGGTGGTTTTTCGGATCAGCCAGTTGGCCAGTTTGCTGGGCACCTTGCGGATGATCAGCTTGTCCTTGCGGTTTTTGCGCCAGCCGCTGACCACGTCGTAGCCTTCTTCCAGCTTCTCGACGATACGCGGAATGTCCTGCGGATCGTTTTGCAGATCGCCATCCATGGTGACGATGACCTCGCCACGCGCGGCCTCGAAGCCGGCGGCCATGGCTGCGGACTGTCCGAAATTGCGGCGGAACTTGATCACGCGCAGATGCGGACCCTCCGCTGCGAGCTCGCGCAAAATATCAAACGTGCGGTCGGTGCTGCCATCATCGACGATCACCACCTCGTAGGTGCGGCCCCATGCCTGCATCACATCACGGATCTGCTCATGCAGTAGCCGCACGTTTTCTTCTTCGTTCATCACAGGAATAACGATGGACACCGACGGCCGTTTGGCTTTCGCGGTGCGGCGTTTCCGTTTGGGTTTTGCTCCGTTTTCGGCCATGTTAGCGTTTCGGTTTCAGTTTTTTTCGCGTTTCGCTCACTTCCACATACACCGGCGCGCCTTCTGCGCGTTGCCGAAGATATTTCACTTTGGCCAGCCGCAAGGTCACGGATTTTCGCGGCGACCGGCTCCGGCGCCATTTGTTGTAAAAATAGGTTCCCGCGGCCAGCGGGCCCATCAACAATAGCTCTCGCAAAGCCACCCAGAAGTTATGCATGGTGAACAAGCTCTGAAAAAAGGTGCTTGAGTCCGATGATTTATGCACCGAGGCGAACAGCGCCACGGGCGACATGTAATAGGTCGAATCCAGCGGCCAGAATAGCATCACGCCGTAGGGGGCGCGCATGTCCTGGTTGAAAAAGTCGAGAATCAGATGCGAGTAATAGGTCGCCGCGATGAGCCCGAAATAGGGCCAGAACCGGCCATGGCGGCGCCGGAAATACAGCGCGCCAAAAAGTCCAACGGCCACCGCCGCACCCAGCGAGTGCACAAAACCGTGATGAAACCGATTCGGATTGCCCAGCAAAAATCCGGGCAAAAAATCAATATCGGGCAGATTGGCCAGCACGGCGAAAAACAACAGCGTCTGCCACGGCTTATCGAAAAAGCGCAACCGATCGCGATTGCCCTCGCAAATAGCGTATGCAGCGAGAGTATGTCCCACAGGTAACGGCATAATAGGTTTGCTCCGTTCTCAATCGCTTTTTCTCTATTGCATCGGCGAAAAGCCCTGAAATATCAAGGCTACGTGCTTACTCGCCTAACGTTCCACCGATGACGCTTCCGATACCGGCGCCGCGGCGCCTTCCGCGGATTCCGTTTGCGGCGCGAAATCGCCCAGCAGATACAGCACCCCGCCGATCAGCGCCACGAAAATCATTTGCGCAAACAGAAGCAGCGAAAGCGACAGCGCCTGTTCCTCGGTGGCGCCCAGCGGCGTGAAAAAGAACACAAACGAGCCTTCACGAATGCCGATGCCGGCGATGGACAGCGGTAGAATAGTGATGGCCATGATCAGCGGTACGTAAATAAAATAATACGTCAACCCGATATCGATGTGCAGGCTGCGGCCCACCAGATAGATCACGTAGATACCCATCACCTGAAACAGCACCGACACGGCCAGCAACCTGAGCATGAGCGCCCGGTTCTGGTGCAAAAACTGCGCGCCTTTTTGAAACTGGCCGATTTTATCGGCGATGCCGCTAAGCCCGAACTTCAGCAACAGCGGCCGGAACCAGCCCAGCACGCGCTCGCTCATCACCATCCACACCGCCACCATGAAGCCGAAAAACAGGCCAAGCACCAGCCAGAACAGCAGCGGGTTGCCGGTTTGATACGCCACCGGCACTGCCACCAGAAGCGCGATGGCAAAAAACACGATGTAGCCGACCACCCGGCTGATGAACATCGACGTGGCCGCATCCATGCCCTTTTTCATATACCGCGAAAGACTGAACGCGCGGACGATGTCCATGCCGATGCTGGTGGGCATGAACACGCCAAAAAACGTCCCCATAAAGTGCACTTTCAGCACGGTGGCAAACGGCACGTCGCTCTTCTGCGCATCCAGGAGCATCTGCCAGCTATACGCAATGATCGCCTGCTGCAGGAAAAACAGCGCCGTGGCCAGTATGAATATGCCCGGTTGCACTGCCATGAACGTGGCGCGCAGGCCCTCAAGGTCGATCTTCCACAGGACAGCGGCCATCAGCAACACACTGATGCCGCCGCGCAGCAGCGTTTTCTGAATTGTCTTTTTCATGCTCAGGCCACATCTTTCTGTGGCGTTTCTACTTTTTCACGTCGGTCCAGGTGTTTCTGGCACCACAGCTCCAACACCAGAATGGCCCATAGCCGGTGACTGTGGTTGTCGGCCTTGCTCAGGTGCCGCTGCAGCAGGGTTTGCACGAATTGCGGATTGACCCAGCCGCGCTTTTTAAGTGTCTCTTCGGACAGCACCTGCTGCATCAGCTCGCGCACCTGCGGCGAGTTGCGCAGCCAGTTTTTGAACGGCACGCTGTGACCCAGCTTGTCCTTGCGGAACACGATCTCATCGGGCAGCACCCCGGCCATCACCTGATGAAAGATGTATTTGGTCGCGCCCGACGCGTCGATTTTTAGATTGGACGGGATGTGCGCGGTGTATTCCACCAGCCGGTGATCGAGCAGCGGGAAACGGCCCTCGAGGCCGAACCGGCGCACCAGTTCCATTCGGCGCAGGTAAAAGCCCACCACCGTGTAGTAATCGCCGTACAGCGATTTGGATAGATAATCCTCGCCATCGGCCTCGGAATACAGCGACAAAATCTCAGCCAGCGGGTCCTCTTTTTCGGCCGCTGCTTTCCAGTCGCCGGTGAGGAGCTGCTGCAATTCTTGCGGTGTGTAGTAGATGCGCCAGCGGTTACTGTACAGCGCCGCCGGGAACTGCACACTGTAGGAAAACCGCTTTGCCTTCACCGGCAGGCTCTTTTTCTGATCCGTATCCGGCAGCTTCTGCAGGAGTTGCGTCAGCGGCTTGCGGATAAACGCCGGAATTTTCTCGAATTTGCTGGCCATGCGATCGGCAAGGTACACCGGATGCCCGCCGAACAGCTCATCGCCGCCGTCGCCGGTGAGCACGTAATCCACCACGCCGGAGGCCTTTTCCGCCAGCAGATAGGATGCCACCTCGATGCCGATGTCGGAAAACGGCTCCTGCGCATGCTCAACGAGTTCCACGATGCGCTCCACGTCGGCGGCTTCATATGGCACCTCGTGATGCTGGGTCTGATAGCGCTCGCTCATCAGCCGGGCATAGGCCGATTCATCATAACTCTTGCCTCGGCAGCGGAACGAAAACGTGTGCAGCGGTCCCTTCACCATCGGCCGCATCAGGCCGACGACGGTGGAGCTATCCATGCCGCCGCTCAGATACGCGCCGGTGCGGAAGCGATCGGCATCCAGCCGGATGCGAATGGCATCGCGGAACAGCTCCAGCAGCTCCTGCCGGTAGGTGTCGATATCCTTTTCGAACTGTTCTTTGAAGGAGATGTACCAGTATGGCGTTAGCATCATGCGGTCGTTTTCGATGCGCAGCACATAGCCCGGCCGCAGTTTGTAGATGTCTTTGAAAAACGTATCTAGCGCGGGGTTGTAGTTAAACAGGAAATAGCGCAATATGGCCGTGGGATTCAAATCTGCCTGAATGCGCGGATGATGCGCCAGTTGGTTTAGATTCGAGCTGAAATACAGCATGGACTCTTTGCGGTAATAGTAAAGTGATTCCACGCCGAGGTGATCGCGGGCGATCCAGAAGCGGTTCTGCCCCGGGTCGTGAATGGCGAGTACAAAATTGCCGTTGGCGCGCAGGAATAGATCGGTGCCCCACTTCACATAGCCGGTGACCAGAATATCTCCGGCTGCGGCAGCGGATTTACCATTGGTTTCGAGGCCGAGCGCTTCGGAAAGCTCGTGGTAGTTGAAAATATTGCCGTACAGCGCCACGGTAATGTTGCGGTCGCGGTCGGTGTGGAGCAGGTGTCCGGCATCATGGCTGGCGGCACCGGACAAGGTCAGGGCCAGAAAGGCCTGTTGATCAAGGAAATGGGGGGGCGCATCCTGCGGTTCGAGGCCCCAGTCCTGCCATGCGATTCCGTTCTCCTGATACTGCCCCGTTGCCTTGCCAAAGCTGCCAAAAATCATAGGTCATCCCAATGCGTTTCGGTTCCTGAATGCTGTGGTTTTGAACGTCCCTGTCGTTCGTCGATGCTGCTTTAAGGTGAAATTCACCACAAAGGCACAAAAAATATAGATATCCATCCGGATATACACCCGATCTAACACCGTCTCCGGTGGTGTTTTTCATAGTTATGAAAGGCGATCACCACAAAGGCACAAAGCGCACTAAGATAAGCACATCTTAAAATTCATCAATTTTAAATCAGTGCCAATTAGTGCAATCTGTGGTTTTGTTGGCATTTCCTACTGGAATCAATCGACCTAACACCGTCTCCGACGATGTTTTGAAAAGCCCAAAAAGGCGACCACCACCCAATTCACAAACTCTGCCGCAGCCGCTGCTTGAAAAGTGGCAGGTTCTGCAGGAATTTGTCTTTCAACAAATCCGTCAGCGGTTTGCGGCCTGCGCCCGGCAACCGGTACACATACCGGTCTTCGAGGCGCACGATGCGCAGCGGATCACTGCCCGGACGGTTGGCGCGCACATCCCGCCGCAGGCCCCAGTACAGGGCCTCGTAGCCGGCTTCCTGTGCGGCCTGCATTGCGGCGTCCGAGCCGATAAACCACGGAAAACAAAAGTGCCGCACGCGTTTGCCCGGCAGCCGCTCCTCGATGTACGCGCGGCACTGACGCAGGTCGTCCAGCATGGCCTGGTAGGCCTCCCGCTGGCTTTCGAATCGGCCATCGCCGTGCCGTTTGCGCTGGTCTCGAAAGAACTGCACCAGCTCGCGGCGCCAGTGCGGCTGCTCGAAAAAATGCATTCCGCCTGACTCCTGTACGAACCGTACGCAGGCTTCGCGCACCGTTTCGTTGTCAAAGTACTGCGGCCGACCACTCATGCGCGGCTCGGCGCGATACACCGGCGTGCCCAGCGGCTCGTTGCGCCGGTAATTGGGCCGGCCGTTGTGGTAATACAGCGGCACGTGAATGTTCGCATAAAAATAAAAATCGTAATTCGGATGCAAAAAGTCCACGAGCTGCGGCGACACGTGAATCAAATGATGATACATCGTGTGCGCCTGAAAATCGATGACGTCGCTGTCGTGCATCTTCCGGATTTCCTGCCACGAGCACAGCGGGAAATCGCCGCGCTCGCGTTCAAGCAGGGCCTGCCGGGAAATCTGCCCGTGTTCGTACAGGCCGTAATCCGGCGCCGGCGGGGCTTCATCGGGGACACAGCCAGGAATTAAAAAACTGATCGCCCGAAAGCCGTATTTTTTCAGCAGCGGATACGCTACCGAATACAGACTCGCCGTGCCGTCATCAAACGTGAGCACCACGGCGTTGTCGGGCAGCGGTTGTTCCTTTTTCAAAACGGCCAGCAGCTCGTCCCCATTCAGGGTGACATAACCGTTGTTTTTCAAAAACGTCAGTTGCGCCTCGAAGCTCACTGGCTCGACGGAGTGAAACACGAACACCGGGATCACCCCGTCCAGACTCTTCGGGTGCTCGGCGAACACAAACGGCGGATAATAGCGCGCCAGCAAGCCAACGACATCCGGCCAGTTTTTGCGGAAACTCCACCGCAGCTTATTGGCAATCGTGGCCCACATCATGTCGGTTGTTCCAGCTCCCGTTTCACAAAACCGCCTCATGCCTCGACCGCGGCCAGCGATGCCGATTCCGAATGTCGCTGCGATCGGTGATTCTCATACAACTCGGTGTACAGCGCTTCCAGCGCGGCCACATTGGCCTCGATGCTGAACGCCGAACTGGCCTCTCGCGCCGCACGCGCCAGCCGTTCGCGCAAGTCGCCGTCGGTAAGCAGCCGTTCCATCGCCGCCGCCAGCGCACCGACATCCGCGGGCGGCACCAGCAGCGCGCTTTTATCGTGCTCCGCCAGCTCCGCCAGTCCACCGACGTTGCTGGCCACCACGGGTTTGCCGGCGGCCATGGCCTCGGCCAGCGCCAGCCCAAAACCCTCGCGCAGGGACGGCATGGCCACGATATCCAACGCGGCCAGCGCCGGCGGCACTTCGGCCACAAAGCCGGCAAAAATCACCCGGTCGTGCACGCCGAGCCGCCGGGACAGCGTCTCGAGCTCCTTGCGCAGCGGCCCATCACCAATAAGTACGTAATAGGCCTGCGGGAATGTGGACCGCAATTGCGACGCCGCTTCGATGAAATAGCGGTTGCCCTTCTCCTCGCGCAGGCGCGTCACCGTGCCGATGACCGTGGCATCGTCGGGCAGGTTGAGCCGCTCGCGGAAGGCCCGCACTTTTTCGGCGTCGATGTTCTGAAACGCTTTCAGCGGCACGCCGTTCCAGATCACCCGGATTTTGTGCTCCGGCACCGATCGGCCTTTCATCAAAAATTCCTTCACCGCGCGCGAAACCGCCACCGCCACATCGGTCTTGTGGCGCAGCAGCCAGTCGATCACAAACTGGTGCGGCAGCACTTTCAGCACCGCATGCTCGTGCATGACCGACGGAATGCCCAGCCGCCGCGCGGCAATGCGTCCGAAATTGGCCGAGCTGTAGCCGTGCAGGTGCAACAGGTCGTACTGGCCCTCTCCGGCCAGTTGCTCGATGGCACGAATGTTCTTCGGCGAAAATTTGCCCTCGGTGATGTAATACACCCGGATGCCCTGTTTTTCCAGATACTCGCCAGCCGCGTCGCGCGGCCGCAAGCCGGCCACATCCACCTGAAATCGGGCCGGATCATGCTTGGGAATCCACTCGGCGAACAGGCGCGAGCAACTGCTCGGATTCACCCCGTCCATGGTGAATTTATCGATCACGTGCAATATGCGAATCGGCCGTGCCATCCTGCTTTTGCTCTCCTTTATACTTGCTGCATTTCCTGCTCGTCCTTCAGCTTGCGGCGGTCCTTCACCGGTTTGGCGGGAATGCCCACGGCAATCTGCCAGTCCGGGATATCGCTGTTCACCACGGCGCCGGCGCCGATGACGCATTCCTTGCCGACCCGCGTGCCGTCGAACACCACCACGTGCGCGCCCAACCATGCGTTATCGCCGATTTCGATGCCGCGCGCTTCGCGCTCCTGGTACAGCATCGGGATGTCGGTGCGTGAAAAGGTGTGCGTACCGCCGACCAGATAGCAGTACGCGGCCATCAGCACGTTTTTGCCCACGCGCACGCGGTTGGCGGAAAAGATTTCGCAATTGAAGCTCAGATTGGCGTTGTCATCGAGAATGATGTCGCCGTTTTTACAGCTCAAAATGGTGTTGCGGCCCACAAACACGCCGTTGCCGATCACCAGTCCCCGGTTGTCTTTGCCCTTGGCGTCGAGCACCACGTTGTCATCGATCACCACGTTGTCGCCGATGAAAATCTTGTGCGGGTGCCGTAATACGACGTTGGTCCCGAACGTGACGTTGCGACCCACCCGGCCCAGTAGCTTCGGATACAGCTTGCTGCGCAGCAATAGCCCGAGCGCCCCGGGAATGGCGCTGCAGAACGTGATGATGAGTTCGTACTTGATCAGGTTCCACAGCCCCTTGCGGCCGATGATCAGCTCCATGTATTTGGACAGCTTCGAGGTCTTCTCGCTGAACAACTCCTTCTGGATCTCGACCGTTTCCTTTTTTACGCCGTTGGTTTCCGCCATGATTGCGTCCTGAAATCCGGGTTTGAAGTTTGTTTTTATCTTGATTGGCACATCCTGTTTGCTTCGCGAACCGCACACCGTGGGCGCGGGCTCACTGATCCAGCCAGCCCTGCTGTTTGTACCAATCCGCAGTGATTTTCAGCCCCTCATCGAGCGACACCCGCGGCTCGTAGCCGAGCAACCGTTTGGCTTTGGAAATATCGAACGCGCGGTCTTTGATGAAGAAGTCCACGCGCCTCCGGAAGATCGGCGGTTCCAGGCCCAGCGGCTTGAAGGTCAGCTCGCAGAGCAGTCCGGCGAACCACACCGGCCAAACCGGAATGCGCGTCTTTGGCACCGGCCGATCCAGAATGCGGGCAATTTTCTCCACCAGCTCGTTCAGGGTCGCATACTCGTTACCGCCGATGGTGAAAATCTCGCCCAGCGCTTCCTGTTTTTCACCGGCCAGCGCAATGCCGGCCACCAGGTCTTCGACATAGGTCAGGTGGTACAGCACCTTGCCGCTACCAATCATGCGGAACTTGCCGTTGTAGATGTATTTGAACAGCTTGAGAAAGCGCGTGTCGCCCGGGCCGTAAATGCCCACCGGCCGCACCACCGTGCCCGGCAGGTTTTCCTTCTTGAAAAAGTTGAGGGCCAGCAGCTCGCCCTCCATTTTCGATTCCTGATAATAATCGCCCGGATTGTACGGGTCTTCTTCTTTAGCGGGCGGATTTTTGATTTCGCCCTGTACGCCGACCGTGCTGCAGTGCACAAACCGCTTCACGCCGGCCTTTTTAGCGGCTTGTAGCAGCTTGCGCGTGCCCTCCACATTCACCGCCCAGAACATCCTTTTGGGCACGTTTTCCGCGCGGTACAGCGCGGCAATGTGAAACACCACATCCACGCCGGCCACGGCATCCTCCACCGGATCATCGGCCGCCAGATCGGCGTAAGCGTATTCCACCGGCAGGCCCTCAAGCGTGCTCAGATTCGAATTCTTGCGGACGAGAACGCGGACGTCGTATCCTTTGTTCAGCAGATGTTTGGTGAGATAACTTCCGGTAAATCCGTTCGCTCCAGTAACCAGTGCTTTCATCCTAATGCCTGTCGAGATAGATGCTTTTCCAGATGTGAAACACCATCAGCGCCCAGAGGCGATGACTGTGATTCTCCCTGTTGGCCAGATGTTCGTCGATCAGCCGCTGCACGTACGGCGGATTGAACAGCCGGTCGCGCTTGATCGTATCCGGGCTGAGCACATCCAGCATCAGCGGTTTCAGTTCCTTTTTGATCCAGTTCTTGATCGGGATGCTGAAGCCTTCCTTGCCGCGATGGATGATTTCCGGCGGCAGAAGCTCTTTCAGCGCTTCTTTCAAAAGGATTTTGGTACGGTTTTTATTGAGCTTGTATTCGCCTGGCACGCGCGCTGAAAACTCCACCACGCGGTGATCCAGAAACGGCACACGCGCCTCCAGCGAAACGGCCATGCTCATGCGATCCACTTTGACCAGAATATCATCCACCAGATAGGTTTTGATGTCCACGTACAGTTGCCGGTTCAGCGGATCGCGCGTGGTGGCCTTGCGGAAATACTGGCGCATGAAATCATACGCCGTGCGGCCGTTGCGGGCCCTCACCACGTCTTCGCTGTAAAATTTGGCTTTTTCTTCCTCGGCGAGGAAGGTCATCCAGCGCGTGTGTTCGAGGTCCTCCGGCAGGTGGCTGCCCTCGACGAACCGCTTGACCCGGTTGATGAGCCCCTTCTTCTTTTCAGTGGGCGGCAGCCAGGCGGCAATGGGGGCGACCATCTTCTCGCGCACCACCTCCGGCACCATCCGGCGGTAGGCGCGGTCGGTCCAGTCGGCAATATACGTATCGTAGCCGCCGAACAGCTCGTCGCCGCCGTCGCCGGAGAGCACAACCTTCACGTGCTCGCGCGCCATTTTCGACACCAGATATGTGGGGAAAATCGAAAAATCGCCGAACGGCTCGTCCAGCATGTACACCAGCTTTTCCGTCCATTCCAGCGCATTCGGCTGGATGATCAGTTCGTGGTGCTCGGTATTGAAATGTTTGGCAATAGTGCGCGCGTAATCGAGCTCGTTGTACGTCTGATTCTCGAAGCCGATGGAAAACGTTTTGACTGGCTGGTCCATCACCCGGCTCATTAGCGCGACGATGGTACTGGAATCGATGCCACCGCTCAGAAACGCGCCCAGTGGCACATCGCTGATCAGCCGCTTTTTCACCGAGTCCTGCAGAATTTCCAGCAGTTCCTGTTTGTATTCATCAAAGCTGCGGCCGTTTTCCTGGAAATGCACGTCCCAGTACTGATGCGTTTCGATCCGGCCCTCTTTGGCCAGCAGCAAATGCCCCGGCGGCAGTTTGTGGATGTTTTTCAAAATGCTGTACGGCGCCGGGATGTATTCATAGGTCAAAAACAAATCCAGCGCTTCGAGATTCAGCTCGCGCGGCACCGTGGGCAGTTGCACAATGGATTTCAGCTCGCTGCCGAACACCAGCCGGTGCTCGTCGAAATAGTAATACAGCGGCTTGATGCCGATGCGATCGCGGGCGAGGAACAGTTGCTTGCGGCGATCGTCCCAGATGGCGAAGGCAAACATGCCGTTAAAATGATTGGGACATTCGGCGCCCCATTCCTCATACGCATGCACAATGGTTTCGGTATCGGTTTTGGTGCGGAACCGGTGTCCTTTGGCCTCGAGCTCCTGCCGCAGCTCGGGAAAATTGTAAATCTCGCCGTTGTACACGATCCAGATGGACTTGTCCTCATTGGCGATGGGCTGGCGGCCGGTCTGGAGGTCGATGATGCTGAGGCGACGCATGCCCAGCGCCACGTTGTCGTGCACAAAATAGCCGTCTTCATCCGGGCCACGGTGCACGATCACATCGCACATGCGCCGGATGTCTGGCTCGCGGGCGAAGTCGTCCTTATCGAAGTTGATATATCCGCAAATTCCGCACATCAGTTCGGTCTCGATTTGGATTTGAGCAACGATTCCAGATATTCGTACACCTCGCGCGTCTTCTGCAAATAGGCCTCGTAGCTGTACTCCCTTTCCGCCAGCTCACGCGCCTTTTGCGACAGCCGCTGCGCAAAGGACGGGTCTTGCAGCACTCTCAAAATGCCGGCCGCGAAATCCTGCGGCTTCAGGTCGGTCAGCACCGCCACGTCGGGGTTCAGCACCTGCGTGTGCGTAATGTGCCGCGTCGCGACGATGGGCACGCCGGACCGCAAATAGGCGTAAATCTTGAGCGGCGTGTTGGTGCCTTCCACTCGCGGCGAAACCAGAATGTTCGCCTTTTGCAAATACACCGGAATTTCTTCCGGCGGACGCTGGCCGGCGAAAATGAAATACGGCTCGAGATTCAGCGCCTTCACTTTCTGGCGGTAGGTTTCCACCTGCTCCGGCTTGCCACCCACGATAAGGAACCGCACATCCTGCTGCTGTTGCACCACGTCTTTTGCGGCCTCGATCAGCAAATCCAGGCCCTGATACGGCTCGAACGTGCCGGTGTACAGGATCACGGTTTCGCCGTTGAGGTTGATTTGGCGAAAAATCTCGGGATCGGCCTTTTGCTCACCGAACACCAGGCTGTTGTCCGCCACGTTTTCGATGAGCTTATTGAATTTGCCCGGATATTTGTCGTTGACGTATTTCCACAGCTCCGGGCAAATGGTGATCACCGCCTGCGCCGACTCGATGGTCTTGCGTTCCAGGGTTTCGAACAGATTCACCAGCAATTTGTTGCTGGAGTATTTGAAATTATGCAACTGCTGCGGCAGGCTGCTGTGCATGTCGTACAGATGAAGTAGGCCGAACCGCTTCGCCAGCCGGATGCCCATGAAGCCGGCTTCCTCATGCGTATGCAGCAAATCGTAGCGGTTGGCCTTGAGCATGGCCACCGCCTTGCGGTACAGCAACACATCCAGCATCAGCTTGGTTTTCGATGGCCCGATGGCAATGTTGTTTACACCTGGCAGGTTCGCTGAGCGAAAAATCCGTACGCCATCGATTTCCACATTCTGACCGATCGGATACGTCAACAAATCGATCGGATACCCTAATTGGGACAGTGCCTTCAGCCGGTGCAACACGCTGAAAGGCGTTCCCCGGGGCTGAAAAAACGGCTGCGGTGCAATCATCAGGGTTTTCATGGTCGCGGTCTTCCTCATCGCCCGACGCACACATATTTGAAGCCTTTTTCGCGCATCTTCGGCGGTTCGTAAATGTTACGCAGGTCGATTATCACCGGCTGTTTCATCAAGGATTTCAGCTTATCCAGGTCCAGGCTGCGGAACTGGTTCCACTCGGTAATGAATACCAGTGCATCCACATCTTTTGCCGCATCGTAGGTGTCCTTGACATACTCAATGTCTGGAAGTACATTTTTGGCCTCGTCCATGGCCACCGGATCGAACGCTTTCACATGCGCGCCGTTTTTCTGCAGTCCTTTGATGATATCGATGGCCGGCGCTTCACGCATATCGTCGGTATTCGGCTTGAACGATAGCCCTAGCACGCCGATGGTCTTTCCTTTCAGATCACCAATGGCGCTTTTGATTTTCTTCAGCATCAACTGCCGCTGCTCGTCGTTCACGCGCACCGCCGCATCGACGATTTTGAATTTGTAGTCGAATTGTTTGCCGATGGCCAATAGCGCCTTGGTATCTTTCGGGAAGCAGGAGCCGCCGTAGCCCGGTCCTGCATGCAGGAACTTCTTGCCGATGCGATTATCGAGGCCCATGCCTTTGGCCACATCGTGCACATCAGCGCCAACGCGTTCGCAAATGCGAGCGATTTCATTGATGAAGGAGATTTTCACGGCCAGAAACGCATTGGCCGCATATTTGATCAGCTCGGCGCTTTCCAGATTGGTGAGTACGATGGGGGTTTCGATGAGATACAACGGTGAATACAGATCTTTCATGATCGCCATGGCTTCGCTGTCTTCAGTGCCGATCACCACGCGGTCCGGGCGCATAAAATCTTCAATGGCCGATCCCTCGCGCAGAAATTCGGGATTGGATGCCACGCTGAAATGAATGGGGCGCGTCAGATTTTCCTGAATGATTTTTTTGATGTGCTTGGCGGCTCCCACCGGCACCGTGCTCTTGTTGACGATGACCTTGTAGCCGTTCATATATTTGGCGATGTCCTTGGCCACCGCTTCCACATAGCGCATATCGGCGGAGCCGTCTTCTTTCGGGGGCGTGCCCACGGCGATAAAAATCACCAGCGCATCTTCCACAGCAGCTTTCAGGTCGGTGGTGAACTTCAATCGCCCCTCTTTCACGTTCTTCGCCACCAGCACATCCAGTCCGGGCTCATAAATCGGGATGATGCCCTTCTTTAGTTTGCTGATCTTCTCTTCATCGATGTCCACACAGGTCACGTAATTTCCAAAATCGGCGAAACAGGTGCCCGTCACCAGACCGACGTATCCTGTACCAATCATACAAATATTCATTCTCGTCCTCCAGTTCTAAGATGATGCAACTCAAACATGGATCACTCGCCCCAAATCCATTCCAGGGCGTGGGCCAGGTGCCAAATCGAACTCCACAGCTTCTGTCTGCTGCGATGGATTTTCGGAGCCGAAGCATGGATAGAATCCGGTCGATTTCGATCATAGTTAAATATCGACCGGCTCAACTTGCTCCATAACCGGTGAGAACAACAAAAAACGTTTTGAAAATAATTTTAATATCCAGCCAGAGGGACCAGTTGTCGATGTATTCGAGGTCCATTTCCATCCATTTTTCGAACTTGATTTTGTTGCGGCCGCTCACCTGCCAAATGCAGGTCAATCCGGGTTTCAGCGACAGCCGCCGCCGTTGCCAGAGCTGGTACAGTTCTACTTCCACCGGTAACGGTGGGCGCGGCCCGACAATACTCATATCTCCTTTGAGCACGTTGAATAACTGTGGCAATTCGTCGATGCTGAATTTACGTAAAATTCGGCCCAGCGGGGTGATGCGCGGATCGCGCTGCATCTTAAACACCGGACCATCCATCTCGTTCATCTTTTCCAGTTCACGCTTTTTCATCTCTGCGCCCACCACCATGGTGCGGAATTTGTACAGGGTGAAATGTCGGCCGTTCAATCCGCAGCGCACCTGCTTGAACAACACCGGACCATTGGAGGTGAGCTTGATCAAAATCGCCACGATCAACATCAGCGGCGACAACAGAATCAGCAGAGACAACGATAGCGCAATGTCCATTAGCCGTTTAACGAACAGCTGCCACTCGCGCGCGTGGAATGTCTCGAATTCGAGCAACGGGAAGCCGCCAAAATCGGTCTGCCGTACCTTGGCGATGCGCAGGTTATATAGATCCATGGAGATGCTGGTAGCGATGCCTTCGCGCTCACAGGCCAGAATGGCCTCATCGATGCGATTGAGCCACAACCGCGGCACCACAAAAATCACTCGGTCGATCACCTTACGGTGAATGATGAACGGGATATCCTGAATGCGGCCGAGCACGCGGTAGCCTTCAATTTCCTTGCCGAACATCCCGTGGTCGTCATCGATCAGGCCAATAATATTGAGTCCCCAGTTTGAGTGTTTCTTCACCGTCCGGATGAATTGTCGGGCGCGCTTGCCCGTACCCACAATCAGCAGGTTGATCTGATTATAACCGAGCTTGTGCATGTAATCGAGGATGTAGCTCAAAAGCACCTTTTCAATGATCAGGAAAATCGCCGTGATGACGATATACGTACCGATGAACAGACGACTGGTCAGGGTCATTTTGAACAGAAAGATCTCGGTGCCGAGAATGAGCAGGGAGATTAGCGAGGTCTTAATGATGGTGGCGATCATGGTCAGGAACCGGCGTGTGCGGATATCCTGATACATTCCCTGCATCGACAGCACCAACACATAGGCGGGAATGTAGATCACCCAAAGCACCGCCGTGTTCTGAAAAAAGTGCATGAAACCTTCCAGGTCCTGCGACACAGCAAAGGCCATCTCACCCAGTTCGAAAAGATCCCGAATGTAAAAACTGACAAAGTATGAGACGAAGAAGGCGACTAAAATCACCCCCATGTCAATCAATTTGATGAGACTTTGCAAAAAAGCCTCTTTTTCCCTGACCATGTTTGCCTCTTGTCCCTGCTATAGTCGAACATTTCCTAAAAATATCGGCAACACCGATCACACCTGCGAACACACATAGGTAGCCTTGAACCATTTCACAAACTCGCGCACGCCATCGGCCACATCCACCTGCGGGTCGTAGCCTAGCTCCAATTTTGCGCGCGAAATGTCGGCGTAGGTCGTCTGAACATCTCCCGGCTGCATCGGTAATTGGCGAATCTCCGCCTTTTTGCCGTAAGCCTCCTCGATGAGCTGAATCAGATCGCGCAACCGGATGGTGCGGGACTCGCCAAGATTGTATATGTGATATCCCTCACAATGCAGAAGACTTTTGTAAACCCCATCCAAAATGTCGGTAATATAGGTGTAATCGCGCTGAGTGCTGCCATCTCCGTACATGGGGATTGGCTCGCCTCTGGCGATCAGTGCCGTGAATTTATGAATAGCCATATCCGGCCGCTGCCGCGGACCATACACGGTGAAAAACCGCAAACAGGTGATATCCAGATCATACAGGTGATGGTACGTGTAAGCGATCAATTCACAAGCTTTTTTGGTAGCCGCATACGGTGAAATCGGGTGATCGACCGGATCGCTCTCAGAGAATGGCACTTTTTTATTGTTGCCATACACCGAAGACGATGAGGCTACCACGATTTTCTTCACGCCGTGTTTTTGCGCCTGCTCTAAAATTTCGATGGTACCCTGCACATTCACGCGTTCGTAAAGCTTTGGCTGTCGCAGCGAGGGCCGCACACCGGCGCGTGCAGCCAGGTGCACCACCGCATCAAAATGATGCTGTGCAAACAGCCGCTCCAGCAGTTCCGCATCGAGAATGTCGCCTTCCACCAGTTCGGCGTCCTTCCGCCGGGCAAAGGACTCCACGTTTCGACGCTTGATCTCCGGATCGTAATAATCGTTGAAATTATCCAGCGCCACCACTTTGTGCTCGCGATCGAGCAAATACTCGCAAAAGTGCGATCCGATAAACCCGGCACCGCCTGTGACCAGTACTTTCATCCTGAAATCCACCTCTCAATAATGGTAATAGCTGTATCCCTCATGCGCCAGATCTGGGGTGGTGCCGTTCAGCACCACGCCGATCACCTTTGCCGGTACGTGTTCGTAAAGTTCCAGTTTTTGTTTAGCCGTATCCCGATTGGTTTTGCCTGCGCGCACCACGATGATGGTGGCGTCCACCTGCGTACCGATGACCACCGCATCGGTGGCCGCATTGAGCGGCGGCGTGTCGAAAATGACGATGTCGAACCGGCGCCGCACTTCATCCAAAAACCGCTTCATCTGGTGCGAGCCCAGTAGCTCCGACGGATTTGGAATCAGCGATCCGCAGCTCAACAAAGATAGATTGGGAATATGCGTCTCGTTGACCAACTCCGCAATCGGGATGCTGCTGGTAAGATAGTTGCTGAATCCCGGCTCTTTGGGCACACCGAAGGTATTATGCAGCACACCGCGCCGAAGATCGGTATCCACTAGCAATGTATTGCTCTTTTGCTGCGCGAAGGTAATCGCCAGGTTCGCCGAAGTGAACGACTTGCCGTCGCCCGGTTCCATGCTGGTGATCACCAGCGTCTGAATACGGCCGACATTTTTGGAAAACATGATGCTGGTGCGCAACGAGCGATAGGCTTCGCCGATGGGCGTCGGCGAATAGTCATGCGTCACCAGTTGCTGGTCGATCATCTTTAATTTTTCGCTATCCTGGAAATCGAACACGTCTTCGAAATCCACGCGCGGAATGGTGCCCAGCACATTCAGTCGCAGGTGCTTTTTGATATCGTGCGGCGTCTTGATCGATTTGTTTAGTGCCTCAGTCAGCAACACTAAGCCGAGCCCGAACATCAGCGCACCGATCACCCCGGCAATGGCCTTGATCTTCTTGTTGCTGTTCACCGGCCGGTCGGGCTCGATTGCCGGATCGAGAATTTTGATCTCTTCAGTTTCGGCCACGGCGGAAAGCTGCGCCTGCTGATACTTGGCGAGGGTTTCCTGATAAATTGCCACCAGTTTTTCGTTTTTGCGCGTCAGCTCGGCGTATTCCATCTGCTTGCCCGGTAGCCGCGCCAATTTCGCTTCCAACGAACGAATTTTATTATTAAGCTTGCGAATCTCCTGGTCGATCTTGCGGATTTCACCCTCGGCGGTCTGATAAATCTCCTGGTGCAGCGCATCTAGCTCGGCGGCCAGCTTCAACGCTTCAGGGTTCACCGTGGACAGGCTGGCGGCTTTTTCATAGCGTGCGTCCAGGTCTTCCAGCCGCGATTTCAGCACCAGCATCTTGGGGTTGTCTTTGAACCATTCCAGCCGGACGAAATCCTTAAAGAACAGCCGCTTTTCTAGGGAGAGTTGCTGTTCGTCTTCGGCGCCCGTACCGCTGAGCAATTTTTGTGCTTCATCCAGAAGCAGTCGGATGGTCTTTTTTTCTTCTTCCAAAGTTTCCTTTTTCTGCTCGGCATTGGCCAGATCAGTGTTTTGCCGCGTAGCCGCCGCATCCAGATCCACGGCGTTGCGGCGACGAAAATCCGCCAACTCACGGTTGGAAATCGCAAGCTCCTTTTCGGCCTGTTCGAGCTGGGCTTTCAAAATTTGCAATTGCGCCCGGGTCTTCTCGCCTTTCAGAGAAATGCTCTCGCGCACGTAAATTTCCGCCAGACGATTGGTCATTAGCGCAGCCAAAAACGGATCGGTATCCTGGAGCTTTATGGTCATCAATGTGCCGGGGGGCTGGTAATCCACCCGGATGCGCTGCTGGAAATCCTTCACGGTCTTGCGGAAATCCTTGATATGAAAACGCACCTCCTCCGGTAAGGCCTGGTCATCGGCCGCCAGTAAAAACTCGAAACCATTCACACGTACGGTGTCTTTCTGCGCTTCGGCGATCTTCCCGGCATACACCTTTTCTCGCTTCTTACCTTCGTCATCGAGAAGGCGATACAGTATGAAGTCGTCCTCGGTGAAACGGATGACGTATGTGCCTAGCACGGGCCGTCGGCTGGCCGAAAAATGCCGGAAAATTTCTTTCCGGCTCAAGGGGACATCTTCTTCCAGCGGATCCATTTCCATCACCAGGCCAAGCTCCTGCACCACCTTCTCGGCGAACGTACGGCTGGTCAGCTTTTGAATACGTGACTCCAGAAGCCCCCAGTCCACGCCCTCATAGCTCTTGAACTGGATGACCGCCTGCGCCTCATAAATGGGTTTCTCGTTTTTCACATACATGAGCCACGGCCCGGCGATCAGCACGGTAATCCCCATCCACAGCCACCATTTCTTAACGATGGCGTTGATGTACCGTTTTATATCGATGGAACTCTCGGTTTGCTGCGGTTCCTCTTCAAAATAAAAGTCGTCCATGGCGAATCGTACTCCATCAATAATCTGGTGGAATCGAATTGTGCAGGACCCGCCTCAGGTCCCACTTAGAAATCGACTGTGGCCCCAAATTCTGGAATTACTGCTGCGCCCGCTGGATTTGTAAATACAACACGGCCAGCGAGATTAGAAAACCGCCATAGTCTAGAATATCCCGAAACGTGAAGCCACGGTATGGAGGAATGACAAGCTGGTCGCCCGATTTCACTCCAATTTCCTTCAGCGTATAGGCTTTCTCATACACTTCGAGCAGATTCTCGGCTACCTTTTTTCCGGATCGGGATAGATAGATTTTGCGTAAATCGGCATCCGGTTTCGGCCCGCCAGCTTTGTTAATCGCCTGCCAGAGAGAAGCGGTGGTCTCAACCAGGTACG
Source organism: Candidatus Zhuqueibacterota bacterium (assembly GCA_030950365.1). GTDB lineage: Bacteria > Zhuqueibacterota > Zhuqueibacteria > Zhuqueibacterales > Geothermadaptataceae > Hydrothermovivens. The sequence goes on from JAUZRQ010000005.1 coordinate 38,453, forward strand.
ATCCCGGTTGATTCACCGCTCCCAGGATGGTTAGTCGCATGAGGGGTTTGCATACGAAATAGAGGCCAGAGATAAAACGGCGATAGCGTTCGCTCAGCGTATCTGCCAGAGCTTCCTTGCTCAGCCCCACAGCGCGCACTTCACCGATCAGAGGCAACAGGATGGTGCCTCGCCGGTCGATGATATAATCATCGCTAATACCCAGGCGATCGATGTTCAGATTCGATGCGGTGATGCTATTTGGGTCCTGCCATACAATAACACGGACGGCGTCTCCGGGATAAAAATCCCCGCGATACCGTGATTGCCCGAACGCGTCCGCCATAAAAAACGTTCCGTTTTGAAAGAACAGAGCAAGAATCGATGCAACCATTAGAATTATTTTCTTGTAAATCACCGTCCTCATGAGTTGTTCCTTTCGCCAGCTACTCCTGTTTCTGCGTTTGTTTTATCTGCCAACAACCGCACGAGAGGATGCATTTGTCAGCAGCCCTTCCACCGATCCTCGCAACCTTGAACGCACTATCGAGATCGATAAAAGCGAAAGCGCTTCTCTTTGGTGTCTAAATTGAGTTTTCGGAGCAATTTATAAATTTTAAAGATACTAACCCGCGTGTTGCCGAATCGTTCCGTATTCAGCGCCTTTTTGATTTTCCACGCGCCCTGTCTTGGATCATCGATGACGATGGTTTTAATTTTTTCACTTAGCGGCAACAGCTTTTCTTCCACTTTGGGCTTGGCAAAAGCCGCCCGCCGGAACTTGCTGGCCTGGCCATCGCGCGGCCGCATGGATGGCTTCGGCGGGGCCACAGCCTCGAGCTGTGCATTGCCATTTTCCGACCGATATGATCGGCTCACACTTTTGGTAATATCCAAACCGATAGAAAGATCAAAATCATCAATCGCCTCCTCGATGCTCTCGTAGCAATCCAGGATGCGATTGAATTCCAGCATTTCAAAAATTTCATACACTTCCGGCAGCATCTGCACAATTTTCAAATCGCCGCCATTCTCGCGGATACCTTTGATCTCCCCAACAAACACCCCCCAGCCGGCCGAGCTTACATAGTGCACCTGGCTCATGTCCACAATGATGTGGTACAGGCCTTCATTCATCACTCCGGTAATTTCGTGCAACATATACCCGCAAGTTTGCGTATCGATGTAGCCTTTTACGCGAATGAGCGCAATGTCACGTCTTGCCCCGACCCGGCTTTTGCTAACCTGAATTCCTTCCATTGCTTTCTCTTTCCGTTAATTGGCTCAGATAGTGGAATGCCACAAAATTTGTGCCAATTCGAAACAAAATATCGTTTATTCTTGCCCGTTGTTTATTATGTACTTAACATCAAACCAATTTGCAGCACGGAAAACCAAATTGAATACAATTGTGTAATCGGGAAACATTGTTGCTTTCTGAAACAGATGTGAACGTTTTATTGCAAACAGATGAACGAAATCGCTACAGCCATTCCATGGCCTCAGGTTGGTTGCCTAAGAGAATCGGCCGTCATGATGCAAAATAGAACAGACCGGTCTCCTACTCGGGAACAGCAGCCATCTTATGCAGCTCTCAACAGCGCAAAAAAAGAAACGCATGGCTTTTGGTGATTCGAAACCATGCGCTTTCACGGCTGTGCGGAAAAGCCTGAATTATTTTTTTTGAGTTGCGATTTTTTGATAGAGTTTGGAAAACCGTGTGGCGACAGTTTCCCAGGAGTGGTTTTCTTTCAGCGCATTGCGAATGAGCTTTTGCCATTTTTTAGCGTCCCTGTAAATAGCCACCGCACTTTGCACGGCTTTCACCAGTGCCGCGGCGGTATTGTCCTTAAATAAAAACCCCGCCCCCTGCTCGGCCTCGGCATCGAAATGGATAATGCTGTCTTTATATACGCCTGATGCATGTGCCACGGGGATGGTACCATATCGCAAGCAGCGAAAGGCTTCGGAGCCCAGGCGTTCATGTTTGGCGGGGAACAACGCGATATCCGCACCGGCAAGCAAGAGGTGCTTCATCTCTGCCGATTTGGGAGCTAAAGCCATCTGGCGGGCATGTTTTTTGGCTTTCTTTTCAAATTCTTTCTTCAGCGAACCATCGCCCTCATCCAGAACCACCAACTGGCATTTCAGTTTGAGCAGATCATCGATCGCCTTTAACACCACGTCGGCGCCTTTTTCCGTGCTATAGCCGGAGTGATAGCTCAGCAGCGGAACACCTTCCGCATACGGCAAACCGACCTTGTCCAGCAGGATTTTCTTGTTTTCGACCTTCCGGGTAACCGAACGGCCGTTGTAATTCATGGCCAGATACTTGTCGGTCTCCGGGTCCCATGTTTTATAATTGATGCCGCTGACCATGCCAACCAGTTTGCTCTTGTTGGTCTGCAGCAATGATTTCACGTCGTCCGGCAAAATATCCTCTTCCATCATTTCCTGCGCCAGACTCTCGCTGCCCACGAGCACGAGATCGCTATAGGCGATGCCGGCCTTCAACGCATTAAATTTTTTGCCGGTAAACAGCTCAGTTGCTTGCTCGACCAGATATTCGGACAACCCGATCTTCTGCGGCGTTTCTGAAGAAAATTCAGCCAACGGCGAATAGCCGTTGAACGTGAAAATAAATTTGGTTTTGGCGAAAAACTCTTCATCTGCAAACACGGTTTTTAGATACAGTGGTAGCAAACCAGCGGGCCAATCGAAACAGTGAATGACGTCCGGCTGCCAATGCAACACTCTCAGGGTTTGAAGGCAGCCTAAACAAAAGGCGGCAAAGCGTTCGGCATTATCGGGGAAGGGTTTTCCGGTGGCCGGATCGATATAAATGCCCGGCCGGCCGAAATAGGATTTGTTGTCCAGGAAATATACCTGTACCTTGGAATCGGGCAGGAAAGACGATTTGGCGCTGATTTTAATTTCCTGATCGCCGAGATTCATGCTCATGTCACGAAGTCGGATCACATCACGGAGCACAAATTTTCGCTCATTCACGCTTTTGTAATTTGGCATCATCACGCGAACATCATGTCCGATCTCCTTCAGCGCGATTGGAAGCTGCGCGGCAATTTCAGCCATTTCGGCCTGCTGCACAAACGGGGCAATCTGAGGGGATACGAAGCAAATCGATAGCGGATTTTTCATCGTTTACATCCTAACACTTGTGTTAAACTCACCGTTTACAAAAATACCATGGGTTTATTTTGTTTACGAATTTATTATGGCCGCGCCCCCCTCCACCGGAACCGTGCCGGGCGCCACAAGACATTAGCCGTGGGCCAGATGAGCCGCTGCATCTTCCGGTGGAACTGGATTGATATAAAACCCGGATCCCCACTCAAAGCCGGCAATACGACTGAGCTTGGGAATAATCTCCATGTGCCAGTGGTACTCGGGCACGTCGGACCGTTGAATGGGGGACGAATGGATGATGAAATTGTATGGGGGAGCATCCAGGGTTCGTTGGATTCGCTGCAACACGTCTTTCAAAACCTCAGCAAAGCGATTGTAGTGAGCATCTTCCATTCGTTCATAGTGCGAGGCATGTTCCTTGGGCAATATCCAGGTTTCATAAGGAAAGCGTGATGCAAATGGAGCGATGGCGAGATACTTATCGGTTTCCAGGATGATGCGCTTTTTCGAGTCCATCTCCTGATGGATGATATCGCAATAAATGCACCGCTCTTTGAGCTGGTAATGCTTGTTGGCGCCCTCGAGTTCCTCGGCGACCCGCTTGGGCAAAATAGGGGTCGCGATCAGTTGGGAGTGCGAATGCTCCAACGAAGCGCCCGCGGTCCCGCCGTGGTTTTTAAAAACCAGAATGTATTGAAATCGCAGGTCGTTGCGCAAATCCACCATCCGGTCACGAAACGCTCGCAAAATGCTCTCGATGTGCAGCACGTCCAGATCGGCTAACTCCTTTTCATGATCGGGGGTTTCGATAATCACTTCGTGCGCACCGATACCATTCATCAAATCGTAGAGGCCTTCACCCCGGCGGTTGAGCTCTCCTTCGATTTGCAAAGCAGGAAACTTGTTCGGAACCACGCGCACTTGCCAATCCGAGGCGTCGGCCTGTGAAGCCCCATCCCGCACCACCAGAATCTCTGGCGGCGTCTTGTCTTCGTTGCCCGGACAGAACGGACAAAAACCGCCCTTGCGACTTCTCGCCTCGAAAGCCCAGTCTGAAGGTCTCTTGCCTCGCTCGGTCGAAATAATCACCCACCGCCCGACAACCGGATCCTTGCGCAGTTCTGGCATTCGATTTCCTGCGGAAAAGCTTACTGCAACTTTCGCAAGTAGGACTGTGCCATGCTCACGAATTCACTTTTCGGATAAGTGGCAATCAATTGCTCGAACTGTGCGCGTGCGGACTCACGATCGCCCATCTTCAAATATGTCACGCCGAGTTTCAGCAGGGCGGCATCGGCCTTGTTGCTGTTCGGATAGGCAAATACTTTTTCGAATTCGGCGATGGCCTGTTCATAGTTGCCGAGTCCGTAATAACTCTCGCCGATCCAGTACTGACAGTTATCCGAAAGGGGGTGGTTGGGATTTTCAGCCAGCAATGCGGAGAAGGCTTCAATCGCCTGACGGTATTTTTTGTTGTAGTAAAGCTGTAGCGCGGCTTTGTAGCGTTCGCGGAACGAACCCGTAGGGGATACCGACGGCGCGGCTGGTGCCGACAACTTGGATGTACGCATGGCCGTGGCTTGTTGCTGCAATTCCTCAAGTCGGCGATCCTTTTCTTCCAGATCGCGGCGTAAGTCTTGAATCAGCCGCTCTTTTTCTTTCAATTCGCTCTCCAGTTTCTGCACTTCGGCGCGAAGCGACTCGATATCGGCTCCCTCAGTCTGGCCAGTGGCCGGATCGCTCTTCTGTTCTTCAGAAGAAATTCCGAGAAGGCGCAGCACTTCGTCTTCTTCCGGATTCCTGGCCGCTTCTTCTTCCTGCTGCTTTTGTTCGGATTCGATGCCAAGCAGTTGGTCGATACTTACATCACCCTCGTCTGACACGCTTTCATTCTTGCCTCCGCCACATGCCAGAAATAGCAGTGTCAACAGAAGTACAGCGTACGTAGCGAAAGAGCGGGAATGAATCCTAAATTTACGAATTCCTGGCATCAACATCCTGCATCCTCCAATACGATATTGAAAATTGTATCCATTAAAATAATACAACCTCTCTTGTTCAGGCCAACCGTGAGGCGCTGTTGGGGTGTGGCTACATCCTACGATTCGACTGGTCATCCGCTGGCCACAGTGGGATCATAGCCAGACACATCCGCTGTTTTGTGATTTCACCCTCTTTTACCCCCCTTAGATTTAGCAATTTCAAACTGTAAGGCGATTTCAAATTGTTAAAAAAATGCCCATTAATATATGTTTAAAATAAATTTACTAAAACGCCCCCTAAAATGCAAGTTGTATTTTGGAATTCATAAAAATGCTCGAAGCACACAACAACGCAATTTGCAAGCACCAACATAGTTAAAACAAAGGTCTCTTTATAGTATTCCCACCATCGTTGCAATACGTTTCATCGTTCCATGCCCAGCACAGTCGCATAAATAGGGTTTTAGACCGGCTCTCTTCAAAGGGCCGGGCGCTCAGACTATCGGTTTGGCACCGGTATCATAAATACTGAAACCGCCGGCGACCGGCATTCAGGATCAGACCCACCAAAATCATGTTGCTGATTAACGCTGAACCACCGTAGCTCAGAAACGGTAGCGGTAAACCGGTCACCGGCATGATGCCCACCGTCATGCCAGTGTTGATGATCACATGAAAGGCGATGATGACCACCGCGCCTACCACCACCAGGCTGGAAAACTTGCTGCGGCACTCGATGGCAATATTAAACGACCGCCACAACAGAAAAAAGAAGGCGAGCAATACGAGACTCACGCCCAGAAAGCCGAACTCTTCTCCCACCACCGAAAAAATGAAATCGGTGTGCTGCTCCGGCAGGAAACGCAACTGAGTCTGCGTGCCGTGCGTCCAGCCTTTGCCCCACAGGCCTCCTGAACCAATGGCCACCTTGGATTGCAGCACCTGATAGCCGAGTCCCTGCGGATCCTGCTTTAGACCGAGGAAAGTCAAAATGCGGTTCTGCTGGTATTCATGCAGATGATTCCACAAAATCGGCGTGACAATGCCCACCATGATGTTGAACAGGAAATTGGGAATGATGATTTTGGGCCCACGTTTGGACAGGAACAACACCGCGGTGATGAACAGCATGGTGATGGTAAACGACCAGAACGAAAACGCCGACACCAGCGTCAGTACGGGAGCAATAAACAGGAACACGCTGAGCAGCGACAGCCCGGCCCAGAACATCATCGGCAGGACCAGTGCGGCGAACACCAGCGCCGTGCCGAGGTCCGGCTCTTTGGCCACCAGCGCCATGGGAATCGCCGCAATGGCCAGCGCCATCAGCACATCTTTGGGATTGGCGAAATCGCGCTGCTCCTCCGACAGGTAGCGCGCCAGCGCGAACACGGTGGCGATCTTGGCAATTTCTGACGGTTGGAAACGGATCGGGCCGATGACGAACCAGCGGTGCACGGCGCCCTGCCCTTTGCCAAACAATAGCACCAGCACCAGCAAACCCAAAGAGAAAAGATAAACCAAATAGGCGTACTGTTTGAACCACTTCATCGGCATCGTCATAACAATGGATAGCACGATGGTACCGAAAAACACCCAGACGATTTGTTTTACAAAGTTGTTGGCCAACGCTGGACTGCTGGACTGCGTGGCACTGTAAACCGCCACCAGCCCGGCGATGAGCAAAAAACTCACGGTGAAAACGATGCCAAAATCGACCCGTTTCAGTTCCTGCGAATCCCAGGGCATGCTAAAGCCTGTTGTTTTGATTTGCGATTAAACGATAGCCTCAATGCAAAAAATTGCCATCAAATCCCGGCCGCTGCGACCTGCCTGAAACCATGGATGCGGTTCTCTTCTTGCCACTGGCCATTTCCAGCGCTTCCGGACCACCCGCTAATCCATGCGCAACCGCATGGCATCGGGAATCCGAATTTTCTGATTGCGCAGCAACAACCGCAAAATCCCGCGGGCAATGGGCGCGGCCTTTGCGCTGCCGCTGCCGCCGTTTTCAATGAAAATGGCAAACGCCACCTGCGGATCCTCGAACGGTGCGAAACCGATGAACCATGCATGATCATCGCCGTGGGGATTTTGCGCCGTACCGGTTTTTCCGGCCACGTGAATGCGACCGGGATTGGCCAGTTTGGCCGTGCCATGCTCGCCGTTCACCACGCGAAACATGCCTTCGTGGAGGAAATCCCAGGTGCGGCTGCTGATGCCACGCACCCATACCGTGTCCGGAGCGATATATTGCTCATCGCCGGTAATCGGATCTTCGATCATCCGGCCCAGATGAGGACGAAAGCCAATGCCGCGGTTGGCGAGCAGCATGGCAAAGGCAGCCATTTGCAACGGCGTGACCAGCAAGTCACCCTGCCCCACAGATAGATTCAAGAACTGACCGCGGCTCCAATTGCCCTTGCCATAGCGATTGTTAAAATACGTAGAATCCGGCACCAGCCCGTCCTTTTCGCCGAACAGATCGATACCGGTTTTCCTCCCAAAATGGAATTTACGTGAAAATTCCACCCACGGATTCAGGCCGACTTTCTGAATCAGTCGGAAGAAATACACATTGCACGATTGCTCGATAGCCTGCAACAAATTAACACTACCATGGCCGCTCTTTTTCCAGCACTCGAATTTACGGATGCCCAGCCGCAGGTATCCCGGACAATATACTGTTTCGTCTGGATCCACCAGACCTTTTTCCAGCGCGGCCGCCGCCAGCACCAATTTGTATGTCGAACCAGGCGGATACATGCTTTGGATCATGCGGTCGTATAGCGGATGGCCTGGATCGTTCAGAAGGGCTTCCCACACCGTTTTCGGAATGGGCCTGGTAAAGATTTCCGGATTATAATCCGGTTTGGACACCATGGCAATGACCTCGCCGTTTTTGCAATTCAACACCACGGCCGCGCCGCGTTTATCAGCCATAACAGTCTCCAGAAACCGCTGCAGCTGCGCATCGATGGCGAGGTAGAGATTCTTTCCCGGCCGGGGCAATTTTTCGCCCAGCTCCTTCAGCACCCGCACTTCGCGGCCGAGTGCGTCCACCTCGACATAGTGATAGCCCTTTTCTCCGCGAAGGATGGGTTCGTAGATGCGCTCCAGTCCCTTCTTGCCAATGATATCGCCTTTTTCATAACCCTGGTCCCGGTACATCTCCAGCTCGGTTTCGGTGATTTCGCCGAGGTAGCCAAACACATGCGGCGCCTTGATGCCCGCTGGGTAAAATCGCCGCGGCTCCACATCGAACACGATGCCGGGCAACTCCATTTTGCGCTCTTCCAGGCGCGCCAGCAGAGGCAGTTCAACATAGCGAGCCAGCTTCACGCGCTGAAACGGCCCGCGGCGCTCCCGGCGGTAGATCCGCCGCAGATCATCGGCCGGACGCTGTAACAGGTTAGCCAGAACGGCAAACACCGAATCGCGCGCCTTCATTTCATTGGGAATGGCATAGATGGAATAAGCCGGCAGATTATCGACCAGAATTTCGCCATAACGATCCAGAATCAAACCTCGCGGTGCAGCCAGGGTCACCTGGCGCAGCCGGTTCTTGTTGCTGGCCTGAAAATAGCGCTCCTGGTCAATGATTTGAACATAAAAAAACCGGCTGAGCAATCCGAGAAAAGCAAAGATCAAAAGCGCGCGGAATATGACCACGCGCCGGGATACCATGTGTAGCCATTTCGCCATGCGCCTTACCTCCAGAAGCCGCGAGGCAACAGAAAATGCGTGATAACCACTAGCACCAGCGTGTAAAGGGCGCCGGGCAAAGAGAAGCGGAAAATGAGCTGGGCGAGGTTCAGTTTCTGATCGAGCATGAACAAGGAGTAATAAATCAACTGAAAGCTGAACAATATGATGAATAGATACATGGATTGAATCTGGAAGCTCAGTTTTTCGCGAAATTTCAACAGGACGCCGGCAAGAAACGATGCCACCACATAGCTCAACATATAGGCACCCAAAAAGTGCGAGGTAAATGCATCTCGAAAGAAGCCGACCGCCAGCGCTGTCAACATAGCCGCCACGCCGCCCTGGTGAATCGCCAGATAAATGAGCCCGATTAGCACCGCATCCGGCACGATATCGAAAACCGAAAAGAATGGCAGCACCACGATTTGAAAAATCAGCAGAACGGCAAACAGGCCTGTGTATTGAACAATTTTCATGATGTCAATTGGCGATTGACTGGTGCGGTGATATGATAACGAACACTTCTTCCAGTGTATCAAAGTCCACGACGGGCTCAACTTCAATATCCAGAAACAGAGTTGAACTGCTGCGCTTGATTTTCTTCACTACGCCGACGATGATACCGGTGGGAAACAGGCCGCTCATTTCGGACGTGACCACCACATCGCCGATCTTCACATCGGCATTTTTGGGCACCTGGGTAAGGCGGCAGGTCCGGCCATCTTCATATACCAGAATGCCATTGATGCGGCTGCGCTGAATCTTGCACGCCGCTCGGAAATTATGATCCAGCACCAGTTGCGCTTCCGACGTGTTTCCAGATACGGCGAGAATTTTGCCCACCAGTCCTGCCGGCGCGATCACTGGCATGTTTTTTTGCACCCCATGCCGGGTGCCCACATCCAGCGTCAACGTTTTCACAAAATGCTCGGCGCTGCGGGCCAGCACACGCGAGCTGACCAGGTCGAAGGCACTCCTCTGTTTGAACTCCAGCATGGCACGCAGGCGGGCGTTTTCCAGAGCGGCCTCACGCAACTGGCTGTTTTCCAGGAGCAAACGGGTAGCGCGCGCCCGTAGGCGGGATAGTTCTTCCTGCATGTCCTGCATGGACTGGAACCAGGTGATGGTCCTCAGGCCGTAGCCCCACGCTCCAATCACCAGCGTACGCAGCCGCTCCACCTGTGGATTATGGTTGGCAAACAGAAACACGAATGAAATTGCCAGACTGACCAGCAGTGTAAAATACTCCTGGCGCGTGACGGTAAGAAAGGGGTTCTGCGTAAATCGTAATTCTTTCACTGGCAATCACGGGGTTCGATCGGTTAGTAGCGTCTCACTTTACTGAGCACTTTTTGATAACGGTTTAAATCCTCGAGAATACGCCCCGTACCCCTCACCACACAGGTCAGCGGGTCCTCGGCCACGATAATCGGCAAACTGGTCTCGCGGCGTAACCGCTCGTCCAGCCCTTTGAGCAGCGCCCCACCCCCCGACAGCACAATGCCGCGATCGAGAATATCCGACGACAGCTCTGGTGGCGTCCGCTCCAGGCACAGTTTGGTGGCATCGACGATGGCGTTGACGGATTCGGCCAGGGCCTCCTGTACTTCGGCCGAGGTAATTTCCACGGTTTTTGGGATGCCGGCGACCAGATCGCGGCCACGCACCTGCAGGCTGGCCTTTTCCGTGTACGGCGCTGCCGAGCCGAGGGTGCACTTGATGTGCTCAGCGGTATTTTCGCCGATGAGCAGGTTGTAGTTGCGCTTGAAATGTTGAATGATGGCTTCGTTCATCTCGTCACCGCCAATGCGAATGGAGATGTCGTTCACGATGCCGGACAGCGAGATCACGGCGATTTCCGTGGTGCCGCCTCCGATATCGATGACCATGTTGCCCACCGGTTCTTCAATGGGCAGCCCCACGCCGATGGCCGCGGCCATGGGCTCGTCGATGAGGTACACTTCGCGCGCGCCCGCATGCTCGCAGGAATCGCGCACCGCACGTTTTTCCACTTCGGTGATGCCGGACGGGATACACACCGCAATGCGTGGGCGGCGCAAATGGTTGCCGGACACGCGCTTGATGAAATGGCGAATCATGGCCTCGGCCAGTTCGAAATCGGCGATGACCCCGTCTTTCAACGGACGGACGGTGGTGATTTCACCGGGGGTGCGTCCCTGCATTTCTTTGGCTTCATGTCCGTAGGCCACAATTTCCTGATCCGATTTGCGTACCGCCACGATGCTCGGCTCGTTGATGACGATGCCGCGTCCGCGAACGTAAACTAGCGTATTCGCCGTCCCCAGATCAATGGCGATATCGTTTCCTAACAAACTCTGCCATGAAAATGCCATTCTGTCTCTCTTTCCTTAATAAATCCTTAATAAGTAATAATAAGTAATTTATCCAGCCAACTTCCTGAATTATTCAATTTCTGTCACGATACAGTCATTCTCCGATCATTTGTGAGTTAGGCTTTGCATTAACCCTAAATGGCAATAAAAACGAAATGACAAAGTTGCAAGATTGTTCATCCTCAAATCGCTTGACCATTATTATCGATTCCCAATTGGCCTATCATGCTAATGCCGAAAATGTCGTACATGGGTGAACACCATGGCGAGGCCGGCGCGGTCCGCCGCTTCGATCACCTCATTGTCGCGGATTGATCCTCCGGGCTGGATAACCGCCGTGGCTCCCGCCTCGGCCGCGGCTTCCACGCCGTCTGGAAATGGGAAAAAGGCATCGGAAGCCACCACCGAACCGTTCAGCTCGAGACCAGCCCGGCGGGCTTTTTCCACAGCCAGGATCGACGCATCCACGCGGGACATCTGTCCGGCGCCGATGCCGACGGTCTGTTCGTTTTTGGCGTAAACGATGGCGTTGGATTTGACCCAGCGGACGACTCTCCAGCCAAAGAGCAGATCCTTCCATTCCTGATCTGTGGGCTTGCGACGGGAGACAATGTCAAATTTGGTATCGTCGTCCGGCCGTAAATCTTTATCCTGCAACAGGAGTCCACCGGTCAGGTGGCGCACTTCCATTTCCGGCAAAATCGGCTCGGAAATCGCCGGACATTCCAGCAGGCGCAGGTTCTTTTTCTGCCGCAAAATCTCCAGCGCCGCCTCGCTGAACGCCGGCGCGATGACGACTTCGGTAAAAATATCCGCGATCTGCCTAGCCGTATCCGCATCCAGCTCACGGTTCACTCCCACGATGCCGCCAAAGGCCGATTGCCGGTCGGTGGACAGCGCCCGTGCATAGGCCTCGGGCAGGGTTCTGGCCACGGCCACGCCACAGGGGTTGGCGTGTTTGATGATCACCGCGGCGGGTTGCCTGAAGCCGCGCACGATTTGAAAGGCCGCGTCGGCATCCATGTAATTATTGTACGACAGCGCTTTGCCGTGCAACTGCTTTGCCGACAGCACGCCGCCTGCGCCGCCGAGGAGATGGCGGTACAGCGCCGCTTGCTGGTGGGGATTTTCGCCGTAGCGTAGATCGGCGATTTTCTCCAGCGGTAGTACAAGCCGTTCCGGCAGCGCTTCGAATTCCGGCGCCCGCTGCCAGAAAAAGTTGTGAATCTGCGCATCGTACGCGGCAGAGGTGGCGAAGGCCTGCACGGCCAGCCGGTAGCGCGTTTCATTCGAGAGTGCACCGTTCCGCTCGATTTCGCCGCGGATGGCTGCGTACTGCGCGGGGCTCGTTACCACGGCCACGTGTTTGTGATTTTTGGCCGCCGCGCGGATCAGCGTCACGCCGCCAATGTCGATTTGCTCTATCGCCTCGGCAAGAGTGACGTCTTTGCGCGACACGGTTTCCGCAAACGCGTACAGGTTGACAACCACCATGTCGAACAGCGGGATGCCATGCTTATCGGCTTCGGCCACGTGCGCGGATACATCCCGGTTGGCGAGAATGCCGCCGAACACCTTTGGATGCAGGGTCTTCACCCGGCCATCCATGATTTCCGGGAAGCCGGTCAAATCCGCGATGTCGGTTACAGCAAGCCCGGCCTCACGCAGCAATCTGGCCGTGCCGCCGGTGGAATAAATCCGATATCCCTGCTGGATGAGAAAACCGGTAAAATCGGCAATGCCGGTTTTGTCGGTAACACTGATGAGTGCGTTCTTCATGAATTCCCGTTGGGTTTCAAAGATTCGTTATTGAAAGAATGAGTTCACCACAAAAGCACCAAAGAGCACAAAAATAAGCGCATTCTGAAATTCATCAATTGTAAAATCAGTGCCAATCAGTGCAATCTGTGGTTCAATTGCAGTGTCCGAACCACTTGCACCCGAAACAGCACCGTTTTCAACGATGTTTGTACAACCAATAAAAAGTGACCACCACGAAAAACATGAAGAGATGAAATCCGTTTTTTTTCAAAATACCAGGAAACCTTCACCCCACCTCACGCCTGGCGGATGAATACCCGCTGCCCGCGCACGCCCACCAGCCCGCGGGCGAACAGATCCACGGCGCGGGGCAGTAGCTCGTGCTCCACCTCCAGCACCCGCCGGGCCAGCGTGTCCGGCGTATCATCTTCCAGCACCGGCACGCATTTTTGCAGCACCGGCGGTCCGGCATCATACTCCTGCGTGACGATGTGCACGGTGGCACCAGACACCTTGCAGCCGTACTCCAGCACCGCTTCATGCACGCGCCGGCCGTACATGCCCTTGCCCCCGAACGCCGGCAACAGCGCCGGATGGATATTGATCATCCGACCGGCAAACGCTTCGACCACCGCATCGGGCACTTTTTTCAAAAAACCGGCCAGCACCACCAGTTGCACATCGTGCCGCCTGAGCCGATCCAAAAGCGTGCTGGCAAAAGCGCTCTCGTTTTTCATCGTCTCCGCAGGCAGTACATACGTCGGAATGCCGTGCTCACGAGCGTACACCAGTCCCTGCGCATTCTCACGGCTGCTGATAACGCAGACAATGCGCCCCGCAATGCGGCCTTCCCGCTGCATCCGATGAATTTGCATGAAATTGCTTCCCCGTCCGGAAATCAACACGCCGACGGGGAAATCGGCCGGTTGATAGGTTATAGACAAAGGTCTTTCCCTTTAAAAAGTTCTCTTGCTGCAGGAGCCTCCTGCCGCAATCGTCCATCCCGAGCATCATTGAAGGCAATCCGGGCCGGCACCGGGTCAATGCAATATGCCGACGCAAATTCGCTGGCATTGCTTGAATCAATTAATTTAATGGATGCTGTGCGCTTTTTCAAGCGCTGCGTTGCCAAATCATCTCAGGCATCGGAAAAAACGGGCTCGGCAAGCTCCAGCCTGTACGGGTCCTTCCGCATTCGGACTGGCAGGCCAATGGGAAGGGTGTGCTTGATTTTGCCATGGCCGTAGTCAAACTGGTATATCAGCGGAATGGCCAGCGGTTCGAAATAATCCTCCAGCACCTGCTGCAGCGAGAGCGACGGGCGATCGGGTTTGGGCACGCAGTCCTCGAACCGACCCAGCACTGCGCCGCGAATGCGCTGCAAAATGCCGGCATTACGCAAATGCGCCAGATAGCCGTCGATGCGGTACGGCTCCTCGCCCACATCTTCGATCAGCAGGATCGCCCCCTCGAAGGATGGCACGTACGGCGTGCCCAGCACCGCCGCCACCAGCGACAAACATCCTCCGATCAGCGGGCCGGTTACCTCCTGCGGGATGGTGGCCTGCCAGCCGTCTTCCTGCAGCGGCAAAAATTCCACCGCCGCCGGATCGCCAGTGAGCATGCGCCAGAACCGCTCCTCGGTGCGCGGATCGAACGCCTCATCGGCCAGCTCCACGGCCACCATCGGCCCGGTGAAGGTCACCAGCCCGGCGTTTTTGAGCAGCGCCAGTTGCAGCGCGGTGATGTCGCTGTATCCCACCAGGATTTTCGGATGCTGTCGGATGAGATCGTAGTCAAGCAAGGGCAACAACCTCGGGGTTCCATAGCCGCCGCGCACGCAAAAAATCGCATCGATATCCGGACGCTCAAACATGCGCATCAGGTCACGGGCGCGGTGGTCGTCCGGGCCAGCAAGGTGGCCGCGCTGCTGGTGCACGCTCGTGCCGATTTCAACGCGATAGCCCTGCTTTTCCAGGTAACGAACACCTCGTTCCAGCTTTTCGGGGTTCATCGGACTGGCCGGGGCCACAATGCCGATGGTTGCATGCGGTCGCAGCTTTGAGGGCTTGATTACCGGGGGCATCCGTTCTCCATGGTTTGTTATGCCTCAGTAGCGAAAGATGTTGTACAGGTCATCCAGCGCCTGCGGATTTTCCAGACGGAAATCACCAAACCCGTTTTCATCCACAAAAATAAAATAGCGGTTCAAATCGTAATAATGCCAGACCTCCCAGGCCTTGATCGGCCGTTCGGTGAAAAACGACGGTATGTAGCTGCGCGTCATCGGATTGCGTTCCACGTCGTTGGGCGGACCGAGCATGATGTACACCATGCCCATATCGGTTTTCCAGCCTTCGCGCATGCCGCTAAAATGTTCGTTGGCGTACTGCACGCGGCGGTAGTACTCTTCCATCAGCTCGTTGCGCTCCGTTCCTGGCGTGGGATCGCGCCGTTTCCAGAAATCCAGAAACGCGCGCATCTGATCTTCCGGCCGCGCCTTTTTGATCTTTTTCATATCTTTGCCGTGCGCGATGTATTGCAACTGCTGAATCGCCTTTTCCAGATCGGTGGTGGTCACCGGCATGCCCTGCCAGTGAATCAGGAAACGGGTTTCGAGCTTGGCCTTTTGCTTTTTGGCTTTCACCTCGATCTGCATCGCATACTGGCCGTGGGCAAGCTGGCTGTCCGGCACGGAGAACACGATGGGGGTGGCCATCCCGACGCGCGGAAACTGGCGCGTATCCTGAAACACCTTTTTGCGCTTGGCATTGCGGATGATCAGCCGCACCGAATACGGCCCGAGATCCTTTTTGGAGTACACGTAAAACAGGCCGTACAGACTGCCGGCGCGCCGCCGGGGCGTGTTCACGTGCGGAAACGCCTTTACCGCACCATCCGGCGTGACGTGCACCGAATCGGCAAACAGTACATCGCTGATAGTCAGCTTATGATTATCGAAATCCCGCAGTTCCAGCTTGGTTTTCTGCGTCAGGGTTTTGCGGGTATCCATGTCCATCAGTCCGACCGTGACCCGATAGGTACCGGGATCGAGGTCAAACGACGTGTGCGAATAGCTATAGCGCGTGCGCAAGCTGGTTTCCGCAAACGAGCCGACGGTCACGGCGCGCTGCCAGGTTTTGCCATCGGCCTGGAAGTCATCTTCATCGAAAATCACCACGGTCACTTCGTATTTGGCGCGAAAGCTATCGCTCGGCGTTTTCAAAAACTGCAGCTCATCGTAGGGCACTTTGATGTACACATCCAGCCGGCTCTGGTTCGGCTTGTCGCTGCGGACATTGACCATGTCGAGATAATAGTTGGGCAGGTCTTCGTGGATAATCGGTGGGATTTCGACCTGAGCATACCCCCATCCGGCCAGGAGCAACAAAACAGCGGCCGACCACGACATTTTTTTAAACATCCTTGGCACCTCCCGCGAAGGCCACAGGAATCATCATATTGGTTCCCGGGTCGCGCGCTTGATTGTCTTTCTCCAAAATTTTGCCCTGCAATTCGTGCGCCGTGGCGCCGGTGATGCGCACACGGTAAAACGCTCCAATCCGGCAGGGCCGGGTTAACAACACCTCCTGATCGATCTCCGGGCAATCGCCCTCCGTCCTGGCGCGGTACACCTGCAGCTCGGAATCAAACTCATCCACAAGCACGCGCATTTCCTGTCCGATCAGACGGGCATTCTTATCTTCCATCACATCGTCCTGCGCCTGAATAAGCTCATCCTGGCGCTGGCGCATCACGTCCTCGGGCACGGCGTCTGGATAACGGGCGGCCGGCGTGCCTTCCTCCGCCGAATAGGTGAACACGCCCAGCCGGTCGAAATGCCCTTCGGACACGTAATCCAGCAACTCCCGAAAATCGTCTTCGGTTTCGCCCGGGAAGCCCACAATCACCGACGTTCGGAGCACCAGATCGGCAATGCGATCGCGCATTTTCCGAATCAACGCGTGCTGCTGTTTGGCGGTCACGCGCCGCGCCATGCGCTTCAGCAGCCGGTTGCTCACATGCTGCACCGGCATATCCACGTAATGGCACACGCGCTCCAGCCCGGCGATGGCGTCGATGATGTCATCGGTCATGTGATAGGGATACGCATACATCAACCGAATCCATTCAATTCCATCGACGCGGTTGAGCTGCCGCAGCAGCTCCGGCAGCCGCTGCTCGCCGTACCGATCCAGGCCGTATTGCGTGGTGTCCTGCGCGATTAAAATCAGCTCTTTCACTCCCTGCCCGGCCAGACGGCGCGCCTCGGCCACCAGATGTTCTATGGGCTGGCTGCGGAAGCGCCCGCGAATGGACGGGATGGCGCAGAACGTGCACGGATGCTCGCAGCCCTCAGAAATTTTCAAATAAGCATAGTGCTTCGGCGTCAACAGTTGCCGCTCACCGATGAGTTCGCGGCGCAAATCAAGTTGTTGAGCGATTTCCTTTACAATCCGTTCAAGGTGCCGGTTGCCAAAAATGCCGTCGATCTCCGGAATTTCCTTACGCAGCTCGGCGCCATAGCGTTCCGTGAGGCAGCCCATCACGAACAATTTCCGATCCCGGCCCTGTTTCTTCCACTCCACGGCCTCCAGGATGGTTTCAATGGATTCCTCTTTGGCCGAATCGATGAAGCCGCAGGTATTGATGATCATGGCGTCGGCGTTGTCATCGTGGGTGAACAGCACCCCGGCGTTTTGCAGCCCTCCGGCCACGACTTCGGAATCGACCACGTTTTTCGGACACCCCAGGGTGATCAGCTTGATTTTCATGCAAACAGAGCCTCAACGTAGGTTTCGGGATCGAACGGCTGCAGGTCGTCGATTTGCTCGCCCACGCCGACGAACAGCACGGGCAACTGCAACTCTTCCTGAATGGCGAACACGATGCCCCCCTTGGCGGTGCCGTCGAGCTTGGTCAGAACGATGCCGGTGACCTGAACGGCCTCGTGGAACTGTTTGGCCTGTGCCAGGCCGTTCTGTCCGGTGGTGGCATCCAGCACCAGAAGCACCTCATGCGGCGCGCCGGGCTGCTTGCGCTCAATCACCCGCCGGATCTTCTTCAATTCTTCCATGAGATTGGACCGCGTGTGCAGCCGGCCGGCGGTGTCGATGAGCACCACATCCGCGCCCCGGCTCTGCGCGGCGGAGACGGTATCGAAGGCGACCGAGGCCGGATCGGCGCCGGGTTTGTTGCGCACCAGGGCCACCTGCGCGCGCTCCGCCCAGATGGCCAGTTGCTCCTGCGCCGCGGCGCGGAAGGTATCCGCTGCGCCCAGAATCACGCTTTTGCCCTCCATTTTATAGAGGTGCGCCAGTTTGCCGATGGTGGTGGTTTTTCCGACGCCATTGACGCCCACCACCATGATCACGTATGGCTTCTCGGACGCCTCCGGCTGCGTGGCCGCGCCGTTGACGCGCTGCAATCGCTGCAGCAAATCGTCTTTGATCACATCGAACACGGCGGATGGGTCATCGCGGTCACGGTGATCCAGTTTTTCTCGCAACACGTCGATAACCGCCATCGCTGTGTTGACGCCCATGTCAGCGGCAATCAGCCGCTCTTCAATGATTTCAAGCAGGTCTTCGTCGAGCCGCACCCTGCCGGTGATGGCTTTGCCGATGCCATCCACCAGGCTCGATCGCGTGCGGCTCAGTCCATTGCGTATTTTTTGAACCAGACTTTTCATGGCGTTGGAATCTCAGTGATAATGTATGATTCCAGTTTTCATCGCGGTCTTATTCCGCCGATGGCGTTTCTTTTATCAGACGGATAAATCGGACCAGATAGCTCCAACTGGATAAGACGATAAAAATCAGCGAAAGATACAGCGCCCATAAATTCCACGGTGATGCGTTTAGGGTGTACAGCACGAACACCAGCGCAATCACGGTCACAGCGATTTTGCCGTACCAGTTGCTCTCCGGGATGGCGCGGATGCGCTTCATCATGATCGGCGCAAGACATAAAATAGCCAAATCTCGCCCGATTAGCAAGGCGAAAAACCACACCGGCATGCCGCGGGTTTGCATCAGCACATAAGCCACCGCGGCCACGGCGATTTTATCGGCAAGGGGATCAATGACGCGGCCGACGTCGCTGCGCTGGTGAAACTTGCGTGCGAAAAAACCATCCAAAAAATCCGTAGCGATACCGAACAGCATCAGATACAGGGCATAAAGGCTACTTTGCGGCGTGTTCCGCTGTAGTTGCACTACAATGGGCCAGACCACCAGAATCCGCAAGAAGCTGAAAAAATTAGCGATGGTAAACACTTGACCTTTCAACACATCCCTTTCCAGTTTGTGACCAATCAGCCATACACAGCAAACCAATAATCGCTCCTCATTGCGGAACCCCTTGTATCTGGAATAATGTAAACTAATCTTCGCAACGGCTCAATTTTCTACAATGGTGCCCGCAAAGCAAAAGACGTGATAGTTGAACCATCGTTTCGCGGCCATGAACTAGCGGTCGCAATGCACGGTCATTGCCCTGCGAAACCGGTCAAATGAACATTGTCTGCAATCGCAGTGAGCTCGCTAAGAAATTAAACGGATTCCGGCCCCTTTTCATCCTAACACCAAAACGCGCACCAGACGCATAATCAACGATGGCCTTTGCATGAAATCTTTTTAAAGCGGTACCCCCCTTGATCTTTTGCAAGAAGAACCCAAACGTTTAGTTTTTGCTATTTTTTGTTTTTCAGGCCTTATTCATTCAAAAACCGCCAGACTCACGAAGTTGGCTGAAGGGCCATTGCAATGCGGCCCTGTCTGCCATGCAGCCCTTCCGATCATGACTCATCCACCTTCAAGCTGGGGTAGTGCAGCCCGAAGCGCTTCCAGTAATACCATTTGGCCAGGGCGTAGGTACCGGCAAACAGCAGCAGCAAGATCGGATAATAAAAGCACACCGCAAACGCCAGCAGCAGGATCGGAAATTTAATGGCCCGGATCACATTAGCGGTGCGTGGCCGCCAGGCGGCATACACGAAAAACGGCGCCGATATGAGGGCAGGCAAGAACATCACCGGATCGCGCAGGGCCGCTGCCGAAGCCAGAGCCAGCATTTCCAGCGCCGCGCCGGAGTAAATCGTGGCCACATCGCCGAAGCGCACCGCAAACGTTTCTTTGCCGAACTGGCCATCGCCGGGCTTATCGGGCAGAGTGGTGAACAGGAACACCGCGCCCACGGCGGCCATGTATGGAACGCCATGCACTGCCGCCAGCCAGTCCGCCTGGCCTGCGGTCCAGAATCCGGCGGTAAAAATCAGCATGGCGCCAAACATGTTGGCCAGCAATCCGGCCACGGGGCGATCTTTCCAGCAAAACGGCGGCAGGCTGTAGCCCACCCCGGTCACGAAATAAATCACCAGAAACAGCGCCCCCACCGTCAGATCCACGCGAAACGCCAGCCAGGTGGAGACAAAGAACAGCATGATGGACTCGAAATAGGCCAGGTAAAGCGGCACATGGCCATCGGCCAGCAAAAATAGCTTGCGGTTCTGCCGGTCAATCGGAATATCGATGATCTGATTCAGAATGAAGGCGCTGCCCATGAGCAGCGTAAGCGCCAGCCCCAGAAGCCAGAAATCCGTGCCCTCCCAGAAGGTCCAGCTCCATGCGTTTTGATGGCGCCACTGCGCGACTGCAAAGCCGGCAGCGTACACCACCCACACCGGGAAAAACAGCGTCGGCCGGAGGATGAACAAAAAATCGAGCCCGCGCAGCAACTTCTGCATCAAGCTCCATCGGATGGGTTCATCGGCCGGTCTCGCGGCCTGCGTCAACGTGCGATTGGCTTGCTTTCCCACGGCTGCCATTTCCTTTGCTTGAATGTTCCATCCCTGGAGGGCAGACGGATTAGATCATTGCAGTTGCTCAGCTTTTATTGGGCGATGAGCATGTTTTGGCAAAATGGCGACATTTGCAGCCGTCAGGGACGGCCTCTAACCTCGAAAAACGTTTTTATTGGCCCAAAGCGGTCCCTGATCACCATTCCTGGATATCTGCAAAGGTCAAAATCCATATATCAGGGATTTTCAAGATCGTTTTTGCTGCGAATGGTCTCCGGCGGGATCGGATACTCGCCGGTGAAACAGGCCGTGCAGTAGCTTATGTCTTTGGGCACAGAATCAAGCATACCCTTGAGCGACAAATATTGCAGACTGTCGGCCCCCAGATATTCGCGGATTTCCTCGGTGCTCATGTTGTTGGCGATGAGCTCCTCGTGCGTCGGGAAATCCATGCCGTAATAGCACGGCGCCTTGATGGGCGGCGAACTCACGCGCACGTGCACTTCTTTGGCGCCGGCCTTGCGGATCATCTTAATGAGCTGGCGAAGGGTTGTGCCACGCACAATGGAGTCATCGACCACCACCACCTTGCGGCCCTTGAGCACCCCTTTCACTGTATTGAACTTCACCCGCACTTTGAAATCGCGGATGCCCTGGCCGGGCTGAATGAACGTGCGGCCGACGTAATGGTTGCGGATCAGCCCCAGCTCGAACTTGATGCCACTGCGGCGCGAAAAGCCCACTGCCGCGGTGTTGGAACTGTCCGGCACGGAAATCACGATATCGGCGTCGAGCGGGCCGTTCTTTTTGCTTTCCAGCGCCAGATTTTTGCCCAGCCGGCGCCGCGCGCGATCCACGTTTTCGTTGAAAATCCGGCTGTCGGGCCGCGAGAAATACACGAATTCAAAGATGCAAGCGTGGTGGCCGTTGCTCGGCCTGCTGGAAAGCCGGTATGACCGCACCCCGCTGTCGTTGATGGCCACGATCTCGCCCGGCTCGATGTCGCGAAGGTACTTGCCACCGATCAGGTCCAGCGCGCAGGACTCCGAGGCGACAATGTGCGTAAACCGTTTGCGGCCCAGGCACAGCGGCCGGAAGCCATGCGGATCGCGCACCGCGTACAGGGTATCCCGGGTGAGCAGGGTTATGGAATAGGCGCCCTGAATGCGGCTGAATGCCTCGCGCAATTTATCGATCATGGTTGCGGCGCGCGAACGGGCCAGCAAATGCAGCACAATCTCGGTATCGGATGTGGTCTGAAAAATCGCGCCCTCGCGCTCCAGCTCCTTGCGCAGGGTGCGCGCATTCACAAAATTGCCGTTGTGCGAAATGGCAATCGGGCCATCGATGGAATTGACCAGCAGCGGTTGCGCGTTGATCAGCACCGTGGAGCCGGTGGTGGAATAGCGGTTGTGCCCGATAGCCATGCGGCCCGGCAGTTGCTCCATGATTTTCGGATCGGAAAACACATCGGCGACCAGCCCCATGCCCACGTGGCGATACATGCGCACGCCATCGGTGGTCACGATGCCGGCGCTTTCCTGCCCGCGATGCTGCAGGGCATATAGACTCAAATAAGCCAGAGTGGCGGCTTCCTTGTGGCCGTAAATGCCCACCACTCCGCAATTGCTTTTGGGTTTATCCAGTTGCGGCTTGCTCTGAGACGAATCCATGTCGGACAATCGAACACCTCCGTCAATCCATCATAAACAGCAAACTGCCCAGCGCGATTCCCAGCAAATCGGCGGCGAGGTCTTTGAAACTCGCCTGTCCCCGGCCGGACACGCCGTCGTAAATCTCCTTGCCGATGCCAATCACGGCCGTGCCGGTGACGGCCAGTCCCAGCGCCCGGCGTTCGTCCAGCCCAAGAGGTTGCTGGTAAATATACATCTGCGCGCCAAGCAAGTAAGCGCTTAAAGCAATGTGTTTGAATTTGTCGGCGCCGAGCCACGGATCCGCCGGCTGCACACGGCTGGAATCGTGCACCGTGCTGTCTGCAACGACGGGCGAACCGGTACGTTCCTGCGCCGTCACCGTATCAGACGACATCATCGGCCCGGCGATCAATGAAATTATAAAGATAAGCCAACAGGAGCAATATCGCAAGGTTATTCACCGATTGTTGGATTTTTGGGATTTATGCATCGAGGCGGCAAATGACAGCGATTTATGAACCGGTTCCTAATCGGCGGCCGCTGGCAAGGACTGTAGCCCGGGCAGCCTGCCTGTGCATGATTCCCCAACCCGCGCATCAAAACAACGATGCCCAGGCATGCTGCCAGTTCAACGGGGCCTTCCCCGCTCATCAAGAACGAGCAAGGTGCTTGCTCTATATAGCTCATCCAGTGGATCGTTCAATCCAGCGGCCATGCGACGCGCAGCCGGACCGCGCCATCGGTTTCCGGCATCACCGAGACCACCGTTGGCGATTCATCGAAATCGGCCAGATGCGCATCGATATAAGCATCCAGCATGCTGAGCAATTTGGCCGCCAGTAACCACCAGAACTGCAAATTGCGTTGATCCTGCCAGAATTCACGCTCGTCCTGCCGCGTGCTTTTGACCACCTTCTGATTCAGCCGCACGGCATTGGCAACCAGTCCCACCTCCACGGCAAACACCAGCGCCGCTTTCCACTTTTTGCCGTTGTACCACTGTCCCCAACCGGGGAACACCGCCGACCGGATCATCGCGCCGGTAGGATTTTTGCCCATGGTGGTGTCCCGATCGGCCGAAACCGGTTGGGGAGCCGCTAATGCAGCCGCCGAAAAGCGCTGTGGTCTGCCCACCGGATGCGCTGCGGCAACAGCAGCGGCCACCAGTAAGGCCAGAATCAGCATCCCATGTGAGAAGCGCAGCGGGGTCATTTGCGCACAGCAGCAATGGCTTCGATTTCGATCCGGGCGCCTTTGGGCAGCGCGGCCACCTGCACGGCGCTGCGCGACGGCGGATTGCTGCCGAAAAAGCGCGCATATACCTCGTTCATGGCCGCAAATTCCGAAAGATCGGTCATGAACACCGTGATCTTGATCACGTCATCCATCGAAGCGCCGGCCGCGGTGAGGATGGCTTCGACATTGCGCAGAACCTGTTCGGTGGCTTCCTCGATGGTGTCATTTTTCATTTCGCCGGTTGCTGGATCGATGGGAATCTGACCGGCGGTGTAAATCAGTGCCGACGCGCTGGTGATCACGCCCTGACTATACGGGCCAATCGCGCCCGGCGCATTCGGAGTGGATACGATGTTTTTCATACTTCCTCCGTTAACGATTCACATCGGGATGGTTCATGTTTTATTATGCTACTGCTCAGCATGTGCTGTTATTTGTCATTCCAGCTTTCAACGGCAACCGCAAGGGAGACGCAGAAATGCCGAAATCTCAAATTTTTAATCTATTCAGGAAAGGAGAGTCCGGTATCCGCCAGTAGTCGGACACGTCCGCCAGCTGGAGGAACCGGAATGCCAATTAAAATGTCCAAATTGTTGATACGGCTCATAGTTACGACCTCCTTCCCAAGTTAAACTTGGGAAGGAATCCGTGGCTCAAACCATTTCATTTGCCTTCTGCCACAAAGCCGATTTGCTCGAAGGGATTGACCACGCTCGAGGCGATATTCAAAAGATGCGCAGCGATGCGTTTCAAATAGCGCGTGTACAACGCCCGAGAGGCTGCTTCTTTCAACGTGTTGCCACGGTTTTCCTCCTGGAAGAAGAAATCCACAATTTCATCGCAGCGTTTTAACACCCAGTAGGTGTCGTGAATCAGTTGCGACGCAGCCTCTTTATCCGATTTCTTCAAAATCGGAATGAGCTTTTTAAAGATTTCGGTGACCGTTTTTTCGATTTTCTGAAAATCCTCTTCGAACTCACCACCAAACAACCGCTTTGGATGGTTGATGGCCAGATCGGTGATGTTCTTGGTATAATCGCCGATGCGTTCGATATCGATCACAATACTGGTGAGCACCAGTCCGGGAATGATATTCACACCGCCGGTCACCGCCAGGTATTTCATCACCTTTTTGCGCACCTCTTTAACGAACTGATTCACCACATGATCGCTTTCGTAAACATTGAGCTTCAACTCCCCATCGTCGCTCTGCCGCAGCGACCGCACGGACTCCTGAAACATCTCGAAGGTTTTATCCAGCATGATGTGCGAGTCGTTGATGGCCTGGGTGAGCGAATTGTCCGCCCGCCACAAATCATATAATTCTTTAAACAGCATGATGTTGCCTCACCGCAAAAAGAAAATGAAGGTTACCGGAATTATAAAAAACACACAAACAATATAGACCAGCGGGATCAGCCGGTTTTTGATAGCCAGATCGGCCAGCTTTTCAGCAAGCCAGATGGGAAATTCCTTCACCGGCCAAATCAGGATGATGCCTAGCATATTAAACATCAGATGGGCAAAAGCGGTGGCCACGGCAATGGGGTTGGCCGTAACCATCGACGCCAGGATGGCGGTGATGGTGGTACCAATATTGGCGCCAAGCGTGTACGGGAAAATCTGCCGCAGGGAAAATATACCCGTGCTTGCCAGAGGTACAGCTAATGAGGTAGTGATAGAACTGCTTTGCACCATCACAGTCAATATCAGGCCGATGACAAAAGACCGAAAGGCATTCTTAAACAATGTCTCGTTAAAGAACGTCTCCACTCGGCCGATCACCAGGGCTTTTAAAGTAACAACGATATAGCGCAACGAGATTAATAAAAAAACCACTGCAATAATGAGCATTATCCATCCAGATGCAGAGACAATTTGTTTAATCAGATCCACAGCCGGAGCCGTCGCCATTTTCAGCGGATTGGCAAACTTCAAGCCACCGGCCGCCTGAAACAGTCCGGACAGAAATTTCGCCAGAATTTCCAGCACGTTGGTGACATAATTCAGCGGGAACAGAACGATAATGGCGATCAGATTAAAAAAATCGTGCATGGTGGCCGCGGCGAACGCCTTTTTGAATTCGCCGGCTCGGGTGATGTGCGCCAGCGCCACCAGCGTATTGGTCACGCTGGTGCCAACATTGGCGCCCATGATGATGGGAATCGCACCCTGTAGTTCGATGGCGCCGCTGGCCACCAGGGCCACGGTCATCGATGTGGTGGTAGAGGAACTTTGCACCAGACTGGTAGCTAAAATCCCGATAAACAGACCGACGAATGGACTTGAGGTTGTCGCCAGAAGCTGCTCGGCGAAGCCTTTGCCAAACATCTTAATCGAGGCACTCATCAAGGCAATGCTGACAAAGAACAGATACAACAGGCTCAACAACAGCACAATTCGGAATATATACGAAAATGTCTTTGGATTCATGAAAGCCCTATTCCCATTAGTGATGAACACACCTTGATTCAAGATAACTTTTCATTGGTCCGATGCGTGGAAAAGGCAAGCACACGCCGCTAATGGCGATATCAGTTCAGCATTTAAGGCATTCGAAACACGCTATTTTTATCTTTGACGATCAGCACCGAACAGGGCGCTTTTCGTGCAACTTTTTCGGCCACACCGCCCAGTAAAATGTGTGGCAGGCTGCTGTTGCCACGACTTCCAATCACAATCAAATCCACGTCTTCTACGCGTGCCTTCTTGATAATCTCAACGAATGCCTTGCCTTTGCCGAATTCCACCTCAAGATCGATATCGTCCTTGATATCAGCCACTATGGCCTGCATGCGCTCCTTCGCTTGTTGTTCCAGCCGCTCTTCGATTTCCTGCGGCGTCATGGCCAGCACCAAAAACATGTCTTCTCCATGCACACTCTCAACCACATAATACAGGATGAGCTTCGCGTCAAAGGCTTTCGCCAGGCTTACGGCGCAATCCAGGGTCATCCGGGAATGCGCCGAGAAATCCAGCGGACACAAAATTTTTTGAATCATAAACCACCGCCTCCCTGATGTTTTGCAGCCGACTTATTTTGTCCCCCAAATGCTTGCCATCAGGCGCGAAACTGCATCTGATACAATTTTTGATACATGCCGGGGTGTTGCACGAGCTCCTCGTGCGTGCCGCTTTGCACGATGCGCCCTCGATCCAGTACCAGGATGCGGTCGGCATTCAAAATGGTGGAAAGCCGGTGCGCAATTACAAAGCTGGTGCGGTTTTCCATCAGCCGCTCAATGGCCTGCTGCACCAGCAGTTCGGATTCGGAATCCAGAGCCGAGGTGGCCTCATCCAGGATCAGGATGGGCGGATTTTTCAGCACCGCGCGGGCGATGGCCAGCCGCTGGCGTTGGCCGCCCGACAGCTTCACACCGCGATCGCCGATGACGGTGTCGAAACCGTGCGGCAGCTCCTGAATAAAGCGCAGCGCATTGGCGATCCGCGCCGCTTCTTCGATTTGGTCCTGTGAAATGTCATCCATGCCATAGGCGATGTTGTTGCGCACCGTGTCGTTAAATAAAATGGTTTCCTGGGTTACGATGCCCAGCAGCCGGCGCAAACTCCGGATGTCGAGATCGCGCAGATCATGGCCATCCAGCAGAATACACCCGGAGGTGGGATCGTAAAACCGCGGAATGAGATCCACCAGGGTGGATTTGCCGGCGCCGCTCGGCCCGACCAGAGCGATCACCTGTCCCTTTTGAACCGTGAACGATATGTCCTGAAGCACCGGCTCGCTGGAGTCGTATTCAAAGCACACGTTCTGGAATTCGATTTCCTTTTCAAACGCCTGGATTTGGATCGCGTTCGGTTTGTTGCGGATGGCCGGCTGCATGTCCATGAGCGAAAAAATGCGATCACCAGCGGCCAGGGCCTCATGCAGCCGCGTGCTCACGCTCGACAGCTCTTTAATGGGCTGCATCAGCGAGAAAATCACCATGAGAAAGGCCATGAACTCTTCCGGCGCCAGCCCGTTGCCTTCGAGCACCTGTCGGCCGCCGAACCACAATATGCCCACCGCGATGGCCGTTCCGAGGAATTCGTTCACGGGCGAAGACAGGTTGCGCACGCGTGTCATGCGCAGCAGCGAGCGGAAATAGCCGTAAGTTTCGCGAAAAAACTTTTTGATCTCGAATTCTTCCATGGCAAACGCTTTCACTACCCGGATGCCGGAGATGGTCTCCTGCAGCACCGAGGTCACGTCCGCCATTTTTTCCTGCGAAATGGTACTCTCTCTCCGCAACCGCGACCCGACGAGCCGAATGATCAAGTAGCCGAAGGGCAGAATGATGAGCACGGCCAGCGTAAGCTTCCAGCTTAAATAAAATGCCAATAACAAATAGGCCAGAATCAATAGCGGATTTTTGGTCAGAGTCACAAATGCGGCCGAAATGCCATTATTGATCAAATTCACATCATTGGTGATTTTCGAGATCAACTCGCCGGTGCGGTGGGAATGAAAAAACGCCAGGTCCATGCGGTTGAGGTGACGGTACAGATCGTTACGGATGTCCCGCATCACCGCCTGCTCGACATAAGCCATGAAGTAGGTTTGCAAATAGCCGAAAATCCCCTTGAGCAAAATGAGAACGAGTATGATCCAGCACAATTTTTCCAGCGCCTCGAGTTTGCCGCTGGTGAGGATCCAGTTTTCCAGTGCCTGCCGCAGCTCATCGATGGGACGGGTAAGGCTTGACTCGAGCTCGGTCTGTACATCCGACACATTGGCCAGCGGTGCCGGCGGCGCTTCCACGCGCTGCTGCTGAAAAAGAACTTTCAAAAATGGGATAATGGAAACGAGAGAGGCGCTGCTGAAAATGGTAAAGAAAAGGATACATACCAGCGATCCCAGCAAATGCCACCAGTAACGTCGGACGTATGTCAGAATACGAAAATAGATGGACATGGATGAGGGTGCATTTTGTCTTTAAAGATTCGATTGCGTTTTGCTTTCATCGCGGATTTCACGGAACTTGGCATCTTCGATATCCGCCTGGCTCAAATCCAGCGGCGGCTTTTGCGGCTGTCCGCCCACCTGACGCTTTTCCGGCGGACCCTCCAGCCAGTTTTTAACCAACCGGTAGCCAAGGTAAATCAGGATGATCCAGAAAATGAGTCGTAGCATGAGGATACATAGCTATTTTTTGGGTGAATAATACTGCACGCCAGAAATGGGACGCTCTAATTGTTGTATCAAATCATCAAAATCGTTTTCATCGGCGACGAAATCGATCTCGTTCATGTTGACCACCAGCAGGGGCGAGGCGTTGTAATTGAAGAAAAACTGGTTGTACGCCTCGTTCAGCGTGCGGATGTAATCCTCGGTGATGTGCCGTTCGTAGCCTCTACCTCGTTTACGAATGTTGGCCATCAGCCGTTCCGTGCTGGATTGCAGATAAATCACCAGATCCGGGGCAATGATTTCGCGTTCCAGCAGGCTGGCGATTTTGTCGTAGAGAAAAAATTCGCGTTCTTCCAGGGTCACTGAAGCGAAGATGCGATCTTTAGCGAACAGATAGTCGGCGATCATCATGGTGTGGAACAAATCGCGCTGCGGGATTTCTTGTTGCTGCCGGAAGCGACTCAGCAAGAAAAAAAGCTGCGTTTGGAAAGCATAGCGTTGCGGGTCGCGGTAAAAATCGGGCAAAAACGGATTGGCCTCATGCTGTTCCAGCAACAGACGGGCCTCAAATCGATCCGCCATTTTGCGCGCGAGGGTCGTCTTCCCTGCACCAATTACGCCTTCAACCACAATGTATTGCAGCCGCAAAGGAGACCTCAACAGATACGATGATGGATTGTCCACTCCACATGTTTGGGTTTATACTGCCACACCCGGGAATGATCCGAACAGGTTCGCAGCAGCTCGGCAACCGTCTGGCCGAGGCCAGGCACGATCCGCTCAGAGGCCAGATCGGCCAGCGGCACCAACACAAACCGCCGCTCTATGAGCCGTGGATGGGGAACGATCAGCCGCTCCGACCGGATGATCTCGTCGCCATAAAGCAAAATATCCAGATCCAGGGTTCGGGGGCCCCATTTGACTGTGCGCCGGCGTCCGTGCGCCGCCTCGATGGTCAGCAAATGCTGCAGCAAAGTTTCCGCCTCGAGCCCAGTTTCAATTTCAATCACCGCATTGAGAAAAGCCGGCTGCTCTTTCAGCCCCAGGGGTTCGGTTTCGTAAATGGCTGACCTGGCCACCAGATATACCTCTGGCAATGCCACGATTTGATCAACGGCGCTCGTGAGATACGCTTCTCGATTTCCCAGATTGCTTCCCAATGCAATGATTGCGCGTTTCATCCTGCCTGTGCCTTCCGCACGATTTCGACTTCGATGCCATCGGAAATGCCTTTGATCGGCGAATTGGGTTTGCGCACGCGCACCCGAATTTCACGAATATTGAACTGCTGTAGCAATGCCTGCGCAATGGTTTCGGCCAACGCCTCCACCAGCTTAAATTGCCGACGTACGACCACCTCCTCCACTACCTGATACACGCGGTATAGATCGATGGTGTCTTTTAGTCGGTCGCTTTTCCCGGCAACGGAGAAATCATCGTAAATTTCCACATCCACCTGAAAACGCTGCCCGACTTCGCGCTCTTCATCCCACACACCGTGGTAGGCATGAAAGAGCATATTTTTCAAACGCAAAACATCCCGTGCCATGGTCTCACTGAGTCAAAGAAAAAGGCGCCCGCGCGCCTTAATGGCTTCCTTTCGATTGTGATTTTTTTCCAGCTCAATCAATGAATCGACCATTATAGCCAAGAACGCCAGCGCCCCGGCAATCATAACATGGAGCACCTCGCTTACCTATCATCCGCTTATGAGTTGTCTTGCAACAACAGAATCTGATAACTGTTCGACCACAAGTCTATCTTTGTCATTCTGGGTTTTAATCTTACCAGGGGACTGATCAACCGCCTGGTATCTCATATCTCTGGCTTATTTCTTAAAAGAAATTCCATTATTTTTTAAAGTAGAATGGCAAAAACCGGAACAATAGATCAAAGTTCAAATCATATTGCCGAAGAGGTTTTGCCGATCCATTCTATCCATAAAAAAAGCAATCAAATATATCAATTTTCCCGACCTTTGTCAAGGTGAATGACCATAAGGGACGAAACCAGCGATCCTGTTGCGGTGCGGATGCTGCCATTCTCACCGTGGCCTGTGGGAACCATCCTAAAATCCTCACCATACGAATAAAAAAGAAAAATCCGCTTGAAAATTGGGCAAATTTCCCGATAATCCTATAGAAAATTTGATACTATTTCATATTGCTTGCAACCATTCAGCCTTAAGCCCCTATTGTCATCGCGCGTGAACCAAGCGATCCCGGCGATATCCATGGAATCGGTCAAGATGCTGTATCGCCTCGGAAGTGATCCTGCACAGAATGCGGACCTCTACGCAATGAAAGGCAATGGTCTGAATGGTCGCCTTTACCTCGCATTGAAAGATCACCTGATCCCGGCTTGATCAGCTGAGAACATTTGTCGGACTTTTTGCACATCATCATGGTCGAACATGCGCTGGCTATGATCACATCGACACGGCTTGTCCGGTAAACGAATCGGTGAAGAAAGGCGGCATGACGGCCGTCAACAGAATGTTGATGAAAAAAGCCTTAACTGGATGCAAACGACCCGGAAGGACGCTTTGGACACTTCAGTTTTCGATCCCTATGAAATGGCCCCTGCTGAAGCTTTCGAATTCGAATTTCCTTTTTTAGAAACCCGATTCAACCTGAATGAGCTGCCCTCGCTACCGGCCATTATTCTGCGGCTCGATTATCTGATGGAACAAAACCGCCCGTCCATCAAGGAAGTCATTCGTACGGTGCTCACTGACCCGACATTGGCGCTGCGGGTACTGAGCATTCTGACATTAACACCGAGTTACAATCCTCAGAATCCCCTCACCGTATCCAGGGTGGTGAACTTCCGTGGTTTGCGTCCCATCAAAAAACTGTTCGAAGGCGCGACTATTTTCAGCCAAAACAACGCGCTTGAGCAGCAATCGTCATTCAGTTTGTATACTTTTTGGAAGCACTCGGTGTTTTCCGCCATAGCTGCTGAGATTATTGCCAATGAACGAAAGCAGGAGAACATCGAGGAGGCGTTAATGGCTGGCCTCCTGCACGACATCGGTAAACTGGTTCTGGCCCAATTCTCGCCCAATTTGTTTAAAAAGTATGCGAAAATGAAGCGAGAGCACGAAGAATCGTTGCATCTTGAAGAACGCATTTTCAAAGTTACGCATACCGAGGTAGGTCGTCAGGTTGGAGAAAAGTTACGATTGCCCAATACTATTGTAGAAGTCATTAAATATCATCACTTCGAATTGCTTCCCAATAAAAATATTCTGCTAATCAACCCCCTTATCAAAATCGTTTATGTGGCCCAAAGTATTGCGAAGCTATTTTATTTACGCGACCAGAGTGCGCATTATTTTTATGAAGGGCTTGACCGCGCTAAAGAATATTTAGATTTTACCAATCAGGAATACAAAAATGTCGTACGCCAGGTATCCAATCGTATATACGGACTGATGGACGACATGCACCTGTCGTTTGAGGTATTTCAAAATTATGGCCAAAAACTGGAAGATGTATGCGCCATCGCCGAAGAACTCAAACTGAAAATAGAAGAAGCCACCCGGCGATTGAAAAATCTGGAAATGAAAGATATTATTCTGGACGAACTTTTTCCCCAGCTCATCGGTAAAGCATCGCGGGAATCACTGCTGAAGAATCTGGCTGCGACGATTCACGTACATGGTAATATTCAGCATGTAGTACTATTTTTGTATGATAAGACTAAGAAATTATTGCAGAGCAAGTTGAACTTTGGCCTGCCCACTAACGATAACCTGCGATGGGCCAAACTCGAGCTGGATATGCCGGGGGTCATTGCCACCGCCTTTCATAAAAAAAAGAGCCTCTGTATTCGCCATTACAATGAAACGTTGAAGGAAGAAGGGTTATTCGATCATCAAGAATTGCGGTATGTGAAAACCCATCCTTTCGTCGCCATCCCGATTTACAACAGCACAGAATCCATTGGCGTGCTTTATTTGAGCCAGGGCAGTCCAAACGAAATTATTCCTGAAGATCAGATGAAGGTGTTTGAGAAGATTTGTCAGTATGTTGGCCGAGCGATTGATTATCACTCCTGATCCCCCTGAGAATATGCCCAATTTAATGTAAAACCACCTTTTTCTTTTCAATGATATCGTCGGCCCGGTAAGTCATGATGTAGATTCCGGGTGCAAGACGCCGGGCGGCATCGGACTCACCGTACCACGAAATCTGATAAGCACCGCCAGGCAGATATTTTTGCACCAGCGTACGTACCCGGTATCCTTCAAGGTTGACAATATAAAGCTGCGCCAACGAAAAGGATTCGTGATAAAAGCGAACGGTAGCCACGGCATCCGGATCAGAGGTAGGCAGCAGGATCATATGCGGCACATCGCGAGTTGCATCGAAATTCGCCATGCCATCCTCGCTCATTTGAAACGCCGCGGTCATGGCGCCGGGCTGGCGGTCGGGTTTTTGATTGATGATCATGGAGCCCACGGCCAGCATGCCCCCCAGCAAAACGGCCATCATGAAACGCATGGTACATCCTCCAATTTTGTGCAGAGCCAAACCTTTATGGAGTCGGCCACGGCACCGCTGTATTTCCTGTAATGATGAATTCGTGTGACAATATTGCTGTTGCAGCGCCTGGTTACCCCTTGATTCTGCAAAGGGCATGCCATGCTATTTTCAGCACCATTTGCCGGCCCTAGGGGCGGTTTCTGTTCCAATATGAACCACCGCCTGTACTTATCGGGACAATTGCAGTGGGAAAACTCGATAAAACCAGGGAGGGGGTGCAACAATGCAGTTACAGCTGTTGTTTCTTCATGACAGGTAAAGAGGGGAAAATAAAAAGCCCCTGTATCGAGGACAGGGGCGTAGATTATTTTATCAAAACCTTATAATTTCACCACCCTTGTCGCTCGCGGTCCCTTGGGGCCCATCTCAGATTCAAATTCTACATTGTCTCCGGCCGTTAAGGACTTGAATCCATCGGCTTCGATCACCCGGAAATGTACAAAGACGTCCTCGCCGGCTTCATTTTGAATGAAACCATAGCCCTTGGCGTCGTTGAACCACTTGACGACTCCCTTTTCCATAAAAAAAATCTCCCTATTATGGTAGGAGGTTAAATCGACCGCGACCTTGTTTAAAACGGCGAGCAGTTCCGAGGCTGGACTCTGGACTGCTGCTTGTTGAATGCCCGGCAGGCCCTACCATCCTGCAGGAGGCCATTTCAACATGTTTAAACAAAGCCAGACCATTAAAGCGGCCACAATTTGTGAATCAAATTTTTAAAAAGCAAGTAAAATTTCTGAATTTTTTGAATATTTCCAATACCCGGTCGATTATATTAAATAAAAAATGTTCAACCTGTTAGCCTGCAAAAAATCCATGTCCAGACCTCCGGCACTGCAGCGCGCAATTAAAATCATTCTGCTCATTCTGCCCATCGCTGTTCTCGGCAATCTCATTTATACAGGGGTCACCACCGGACATACCGGATTCATGACGATTTTGCGGGTCCCCTTTTATTGGCTCCTATTAGCGGTACTGTTTTCGCTGTTTCCGTGGGTGTTTGCCTATTTGCGCCTCAGGGTGTGGTCCTCGTTTTTCCGGCTGAATTTGACCTCGAGGGAACTGGCGGAAATCGTGCTGGCTAACGATGTGGCCGCCGCAGCCACGCCCACGGCCATGGGGGGCGGGTATGCCAAAATCGGTCTGCTCATTTTCCACGGCGTCAAATCCGGCCTGGCAGCTTCACTAATGGTCATCGGCTCTATAGAAGATTATCTCAGCATGGCCATTGTCGTGCCCATTGTCTGGATGTTCTTTGCACCAGAACACCTCAGCTTCTGGGCTATGATGCAGAAAATCCTGGCAGCAGCGGCGCAGCTACCTTCGTTTTTGCCGGTCACCGTATTGGGTGTATTCAGCGCCGCTGTATTTATCTGGGCATTTCCCACCACACGCGGTATCTTGCTTCGATTCCTGCCCACGGAATGGCTAAAAAAACGGCTTGTGCAACCTCTGAAGCAGGTTTTTGCTGATTTCAAAAATGCCTTCCAGGTGATATCCCGTGGCGGCAAAAGGATCTTCGCGCTCAACGTGTTTCTAGCAGCTTTGCAATGGATCATGCGCTACAGCATCTTCACGTTCATTGCGGCCGGTCTGGGTCTCCATCCCGATCCGGTGGCCTTTTTTCTCATGCAATGGCTGGTGTATATGCTGATGAATTTCGTGCCCACGCCCGGGGCGATCGGTGGCGCCGAAGTGATGTTCATTCTGGTATTCCGCGGCGCCATTCCGCCGGACCTGCTACCGGTGGCCAGCGCCGCATGGCGCTTCGTTTCGACTTATCTCATGCTGATCGTGGCCGCCGTCCTCATGATGCTGGTACAAAAGCCAACTCTACGTAAAAAAAGAAAAACACCAGAACCAATCGCACCATTCGATTCCACGGATTCGCGACCGCTTGCGCCTCCCGTCTATCCGTTGCCGGCTCCTACAGCGGATGCGCCACACTAAAATTTCTTGTACGATTTTTTAACTTTACTCTAATTGTGGAAAACTCTATATTCATTCCGGCCATTTTCCCTGTTTACAACCATCCAAACCAAGCTGCAATTTGTCAGCCCGTCTCGTGGTATGGCATGATAACGCCAATTCGAAATTGATAATTAATAGAGACGAATCGTTAGGCTTTTACTTGCGGCTTGAATAAAGTGGTCTAATAACGAGTTTAGATAGAGCCATTCCTGAACAAATTTAGGAGAGGACCAAATTGGAGAGACCAAGGATGAAGCATTTTCGTTTTGCATGGCTGAGCGGATTCTTGATGCTGGCGATCCTCATGGGCTGCAGCAAGAAGCAAACCTGGACGGATGAAGAGGCGCAGAGCATCGAGCAACGCATGACAAAATATGTCCTCACGCCCATGCCGTTCGATGCCAGCCAATTCAGCAAAAAGGAAAAAGAATTGCTGAAAACCCTCATCGAGGTGGGCGAACTGGTGGATGAGATTTTCTGGCGACAGACCTACCACGACAACATCGCGCTGCGCAATCGCATGGTGAGAGAGCGCCGCGAGGACGATCCGGTGCGCCGATTTTTCTTCATGCAGACCGGGCCCTACGACCGCCTGGACCATAACGCGCCGTTCATGGACGTACCGCCCAAACCACCGACCGCCGGATTCTATCCGCCCGACATGACCAAAGAAGAATTTGAAAAATGGATTGCGGAGCATCCGGATGACAGAGAGGCGTTCTTAAGTCCATACACCGTCATCAAACGCAAAGGCAATCGCCTTGTGGCGGTTCCTTATCATGTGGAGTATAAATCGTTCATCGTGCCCATGGTCAACAAGTTGCGGCAGGCGGCTAAACTGGCCGAGAGTGAGGATTTCCGCAATTACCTGCTCAAAAAAGCCGAGGCTCTGTTGACCGACCGGTACTTCGACGCAGATGTGGCCTGGATCGATATGAAGGACAGCAAATTCGATATGGTGCTGGGGCCGTTCGAGGTGTATGAGGACGAGCTCATGAATTTGAAGGCCGCTTACGAAGCCAGCGTGGAAATCGTCGATCAGGAAGAAAGCGCCAAGCTGGAAGTGTACAAACAGCACCTGAATGACCTCGAGCAATTTCTGCCGTATCCCCGGCGCTATAAAAATGCCAACGCCGGCCTGACCGCGTCGTTTGTGATTGTGCGCGACATCTACCGTGGCGGCGACATCCGGGTGGGCTATCAGCCGGTGGCAGCCAACCTGCCCAACGACCCGGAAGTGCACGCGAAAAAAGGCACCAAAAAGACATTCTGGAAAAACATCCTCGATGCGCGCTTGCAGCAGATCATTTTGCCCATTGGCAAACGGCTGATTACCGAGGATCAGGTTGAGTTGATGACCGCACAGGGCTTTTTCGATTTCGTGCTGCTGCATGAAATCGCCCACGGCCTGGGGCCGCGCTATGTGCATGGCTCGCAAACGCCGGTGAATGTGGCGTTACGCGATCTGTACTCCTGGATCGAGGAAAACAAGGCGGACATCGCTGGCTTGCACAGCCTGCGCTATCTACGCGAACACGAGATCATCGATCCCGAGCTGCGCAAGCAGCATTATGTGAGCTACCTCGGCTCCATTTTCCGCACCATTCGCTTCGGCACCGGCGAGGCGCACGGCAAGGCCGCTCTTGTATCGCTGAATTATCTCATGGAAAACGGCGGCATCGTGTACAATCCGGACACCAAAAAATTTGCCATCGATTTCGATAAGTTTGATGACGGCATCACCCTACTGGCCAACGAACTGCTGCTCATCGAGGCCGAGGGCGATTACGACCGCGCCAAACGGCTGGAAAAGGATTACGGCCAGATGCCAGATTTTTTGCGTGTGGCTCTGGACGGTCTCAAAGACCTGCCCATCGATCTGGTGCCGGTGTACGAGGTGAAGTGGGAATAAATGCTGGTCGGATTTGAATCGGGATAAAGCATAACCAGTTGAACCGGTTTTCGGCGGCGCCTCCCGATGCTGCCGAAAACTGTTTTTTTCCTTTCCTCCTTCCCAGGTTAAACCGAAAAAGTAGGGAAAAAGGAATAGCCTGGAATACGATTCCGGCATTTCAGCGGCTCCCAACTGGCCGAAAAAAGCCGGATTAATAAATAGGGGCGTAAGGCCGAATCGTTGCGAATCGTTGCCCTGCCGCCGCTCAAAGATCTCCACCGCCAACATCTCGGAACACGAAGCATACAGCCAGCAATCCAGCATCGGCGTTTGATCCGTGTCCATCCGCGGCGCCCCTCATCCGTACTCATCTGCGAGATCCGTGGTTATTAACAAAGCGGCCCGACATCGCCGCCCGGGCTTTTGGTGCCAATCCCCTGGTCAATCCAGCTTTTCCACCTCCACCCGGGCATCGTTATAGCAGGCGCCGCCACCAATATCGTTGACATGA
The DNA here is from genome assembly GCA_030950365.1 of Candidatus Zhuqueibacterota bacterium. Lineage (GTDB taxonomy): Bacteria > Zhuqueibacterota > Zhuqueibacteria > Zhuqueibacterales > Geothermadaptataceae > Hydrothermovivens. Next base: position 76,130 of record JAUZRQ010000005.1, read on the forward strand.
TCCGGGCAGAGGGCGTTGGCGGTCTGGCCGTTGAGCGAGATTTTGCGCCAGGCGCCTTTGGGCATGGCAACCACTCCGGGCCGCACGCGATCCGACACCCGGGCATAGCAATGCACCTCGCCCAGCCGGTTGCGCACCTTGACGCGATCCCCTGATTGGATGCCGCGGTGCCGGGCATCGCGCGGGTGCAAGGTGATTTCCAGCCGGTCGAGATTAAATTCGCCCATGGTGCTGGAAATCAGCTTCGGGCTCGATGGCGTAATGAGCTGCAGCGGATGAGTTTTGTCCTGGCTGTTCCGATAGCGAAACGGCTCCTCACCCAGGATCGCCGGACACAGATCGATTTTGCCGTCCGGCGTCAGCGGAAACACCGTCTTGAACGGCACCGGCCGCTCCCCGGGGAAATCGAACCGCTGTACGAGGCCGGCTTTCATTTTGGCCGGGCTAACGGCGCTCCGGCCCGCGCGCAGCGCGCCGCTGATTTTCTCTAAAAACGTTTGCGTATCCCAGGTGAACGGTGCCTCGCGCCAGCCCATGGCACGGCCCAGCGCGGCAAACACCGCCTCGTTGGGCCAGGCTTCGCCACACGCGGCAATCACCGGCTGCACCCCACCAATAACATAATTTCCATACGCTTTTTTGACCTCGTACTGTTCCAGAAACGTCACCGCGGGAAGCACAATATCCGCATAACGCGCCGTGTCGGTCATGACCTGCTCGTGCACAACCGTGAACAAATCCTCCCGCATGAGTCCCCTGAGCACGGCGTTTTGATTCGGCGCCGTGGCCACGGGATTGGCGTTGTACACGAACAGCGCCTTCACCGGCGGCTCCAGCGGCTCAGTTAAAATGCGGCCCAATTGCGACATGTTCAGCGTCCGGGTGTTCCACGACATCGGGCCGAAGACCTCCTGCAAGTCCAGGCTTGCGGCGCCGCTGTTGCTCATGGTGTAGCCGCTCCCCGGTTTTCCGAACTTGCCGAGCAGCGCCGGCATGGCCAGAATGGCGGCAATGGCCCGGCCGCCGTTACGGTTGCGTTCCGTGCCCCAGCCACAGCGGACCACAGCGGGATCGGCATCGGCGAAGCGCCGCGCCAGCGTTTCGATGGCCTCCGCCGGTACTCCGGCCTCACGCGCCGCCTTGTCCAGCGGCCAGGCATCGGCCGCGTTAAACAGCGGCTCAACATTTTTTGCGTGCCGGCGCAGAAATCCGGCATCGAGCCGGTCCCATTCGCGCCACAGGCGAATCATGGCCAGGGCCACCGGCAAATCCGTGCCCGGCCGCACCGGAAGGTGCAGATCGATCTCCGCGCGCGAAAACGCATTGCGCGGGTCCACCACCGCGATAAACGCCCCGCGCCTTTTGGCCTCGCGCAAAAACGGCACCAGATGGATGTTGCTAACCTTCGGATTGGCTCCCCAGATCACGATGCATTTCGCATGCACGTAATCTTCAAATGCCACTCCGGGCATTTTGCCATACATGGCCCTGGCCACCTCACCCGAAGGCGCGGCGCAAAAGGTCTTGGCCAACCGTGATGCGCCAAGGCGCGCAAAAAAATAATCATCCAGCGCATCTTCGCCCAGCAGGCCGTTTGAACCGCCATAATGAAACGGCAGAATGGCCTCCCCACCCCAGCGGTCGCGGATCGATCTCAGGCGGCCCGCCACGATATCGATGGCTTCATCCCAGCGGATGCGCTCAAATTCGCCTTCGCCTTTGAGCCCAACCCGCCGCATCGGATACAAAATGCGGTCCGGATGATACACCCGCCGCGCAAACCGGGAAACTTTGCTGCAAATAAAACCCGCCGTCACCGGATCGTCCGCGCTGCCGGCAATCCGGCGGATGCGACCTTCGGCCACCGTCACTTCGAGCGCGCAGGTGTCCGGGCAATCCATGGTGCAGGTGGTACGGAACACGCGTTCGGCCATGGCGTCCTTGCGTTTACGAATCATCAGAATCCCGGGATTTGTCCCGGTACAGGTTGAACAAAAAATCCGAATCTTTTGGGGATAAATCAAAACGGGCGCAGGCTTCGTTGATGAGTTCTATAATATTCGCGTCCGGATTTTCCTTTCGGCTATCGGAGATCCACTTCACGGCTTTGCGCAGGGCATCCCCTTCCGGCATGATATTGGACATTTGTTCCTCCCTCTGCTTGAATCATCGCTTCAATGCTGATGATGAACCTGTTCCGGCAAGACATCGTGCTACCTCCTGATATTGAAAGTACAAATTTCCGGCTTGCAATGCAAAAGAAATCCGGCTCTCAGCAGCCATACCCCGGCTTGACACCGCATATTTTTTTGCGTATATTTGGCAACTCGTTTTTTGCATTTCACACCGACATCCATTCACCAGAATGATAAAGAGCAGTTGCGCCGCATTTTGGATTTGGAATCACCATTTTATGGCGGAGGATTCATGATGCATGACGAATTGCAGCAAAAAGTGCAAGACCTGCATATGGATAAAATAAAGCGGCATATTTTCCTGTGCTGTTATCAAACCAAGCCCAAGTGCTGCAGTCTGGAAGAAGGCGAAAAAAGCTGGTTGTATTTGATGGAACGGCTGCGGGAGCTCAAACTCACCAGGGCCGGCGGTATTTTTCGCACCAAGGCCAACTGCCTGCGCGTATGCGCCCGGGGCCCCATTGCCGTGGTGTACCCGGAGGGCGTGTGGTACCACTCCTGCACCCCGGACGTGCTGGAACGCATTATTCAGGAGCATCTCATCGGCGGCAAGCCGGTTAAAGAATACATGATCATCGGCCCTGAAACTTTAGAAGAAGGCCAATAGGTTCCGGGAATCATTGGTTCAGCGAGCAGATATCAATGGAGCTGCCCGCATCGCAGCAATGGCATGCGTGACCCTGCCTGCCGAGCGCAGGAATGCTTTTCACGCATGCCTTTCGCGTTACGCCTACCCGCTCGGCGCTTTGGCAAGCGTATGACCATCCTATCCCTCCACACTCAGGTCTTTTGTTTGTTAAACCCATCCTGTAGCGCATTACTGGATTTTCTCTGGGCTTCTCATCGGATTTTTGTTTTTCCTGCTACAGTCGCTGTTCAAGCCCTCCTTTTTCTTGTTCTATTTCGGCGAACCATTGATCCAGGCGTGTCTGCCATGGCTGCAAATTGGCCAGCAGTTGCTCTTCCTGCTGGTGCCATAGATTTTACATCTGCTGGCGATATCGGCTTATCATTTGTAGGCAATTCAGGGAAATGCGGAGAGCCTATAGGCTCACATGCAAGCCGTCGATCTCCACCTACGCTCCAGGGCTGCCAAAGCGGCCCTTTCAATAGCGCCTGAATTTCGCTCAGGAAGCGCTTGCAAAAGCAACGAACTTTTCGTAAAATTAGCACCACCATTCTCACGGATTCGAAATGCAAACGCCAAACCCGATGAGAGGACCGATGAAGTTCGAGAACACCATCATCAAAAAATACTGGCCGGCCGAAGACAAGAACGCCGACGGCGACATCATTCCGCAGCTTCATATCCAGTGTGAGGCGGAACTGGACAACAGCCGGCAGGTGGGCCACCTGTTTACCAGCATGGTGAAAGGGCTGGTGCAGGTCACGTTTACTCACGAAGAAACCGGTGAAGCCGTGACCCTGCCCGCTGCCACCGTCAAACCTTTCAACGTAAAACAAAAAAAGATTCGCATTGGCAAGGGCGAGGATGCCGCGGTGGTGCTCACCGAATACGCGCACATGACCATCGTCACCCGCCTTGACGAGGAGGGCGAACTCATGAAGGCGCTGTACCCCCTGTTCAACCGGCAGGTCATCATGGATGTGGAAGATTACCGCAGCGAGCCGGCCATCACCACCGAGCCGGTGGCGCGACCCGCCGCGGATGCTGAGCCGTCTGAGCCTTCACCGTCTGTGGGCGATGAAACCGCCACGCCTTCCAGCGAAGACAGCCCGTTTTAAGCACGAACTGGCCCGTGGCCGCTGCCTTCATACCCAACCGCCGCTCATTTGCGCGCCAGCGGTCGCTTCTGGCGCAGCAATTCAATTTTCTCGGACTGCTCCGCCACGAAATCGGATTCCACGTTGAAACCGACCGTACGGTAATGAATTCGGCCATCACGGCCGATGAGGATCAGCGTGGGGATTCCGCGCACGCCGTACTTTTTCCGGATCTCCGGCGCATGCGCCACCGGCAAGGTGTATTTGTTCTTCTCGATGAAGCGCTCCACCACGTTCCGGCCCTCATCGATGCTGATGGCCAGAAACACCACATCCGGCTCGTCCTGATATTTTTCATACAATTTCTGCAGATGCGGCATTTCGGCAATGCACGGACCGCACCAGGTGGCCCAGAAATCCAGCAACACCACCTTGCCGCGCTGCTCCTTCAGGGCAAAGCGCTTGCCGGTGAGCGTGGTCACTTCAAACTCCAGCGCCTCGCCGCTCAGAATCGACCGCGCCTGCAAAATGGCCTGCTCGAGCGTGAGCTCCGCCGGTACGGGCAGCGGCGCGCTGGCAGCGCTGGTATCGCGATGGGCAAAATCCAGAATGGCCTTCGGCAGGTCGTTTAGACGGCCATGGCGTTTTTTATACGCCTTTTTGAGGTCCTCTGCCGCCTCATCCTTCCGGTGTCCAATCAGCGCCGTCATCAGGTGATCGATGGCCCTGGCCAAATCGCCTGCGCCCAGATAAGCCCGTCCCAGCATGAGAATGCCCCGCTCTTTCTCGCGTTTGTTCAGCTTGATACCTTCTTCGAGCGCAGAAATGGCCTCTTCGAAGGCCTGCTTTTTCAGCAGCACTTTTGCAAGGCCCATTAGCATAGTCCCGCGGACCTCATCAGCGAGTCTCTGCAGTTCTTTCTGCGAGTAATTGCCAAAGGCCAGCACCCCGAGAAACTTCTCTGGATCAATGATGTCCAGCCCGCGCCGCGCCACGTTCTCGGCCAGGTCCAGCCGCTCCGGCGTTTTCGAGAGCGCATTGGTAAGAAAATAATACACAAACGGGTCGGGATGGCCGGAGCCGATCAGGTCCTCCGCCAGGGCGCTCAGAGCGCGGTCATCCTGCCGGTCCTGATAAAGGCGAATCAAATTCTGGTAAGCAATTGATTTCAGAAATGGTTTGGAAAGCGAGTCGGCCAGGTGCATGGCCTGCTGCGCCAGTCGGACGGTTTTCTTCCAGTCGCGCGACCGGTAGTACTCAAGAATATGGTTGTAGCCGCTGGCGGTCATGCTGGAATTTGGATAGTCCCGCACCAATTGTTCGTACATCGCGATGGCTTTCGTGATATCTGGCTCGGTTCTGGCCATCCAGTACAGCGCCTCCGCCGAAATGTCCGGATCGCCTTCGCGGAATTTTTCATAAACCTGCCGGTAAAGCGCAATCGCTTTTTCCTTTTGTTCCAGTTCATTATACGCCCTGGCCAGCAGAAAATAGCTTTCCGGGTCGTCCGGCGCATTCTGGACGAATTGCTGAAAGACCTCGATCGCTTTTTCCGGCTGGCCCATGCGGTCGTAGGCCCGGGCCATACCCCGATAGCCGGTCTTGTTGCGGGGGTCGTATTCCACGCTTTTCGCATAATACTGGAGCGCCTTGTCTGGCTCTTTGTTGGTCAGATGCAAATAGCCCATGGCCACATTGGCCCAAGTGTAGGTTGAATCCAGCGCATAGGCTTTGCGGTAATACGCGGCCTTGTCTTCCGGGGATTTGGCCAGCTTGCCAAGCAGGTACTGAAACACCGGATTGTTCGGCTCCTTTTCGGCCAAACGCTGGTACGCCGCGCGCAACGAGTCCCGGTTTTGCACATGATCGATCAGCTCGCGGTGCGCCTCGGTGAAATTGGGGTCCAGTTTCACGGCCTGTTTGCACAGCTCCACCACCCGGCCAAACGCGTTTTGCCGGTGAAAGCGCATGGCCTGCTGATACAGCTCCCGCGCCTTTTGTTGAGCCTCCTCCTGCGCCAGAAGGAACGACACCCAGAGCAGGCTCCCCACAACGATTGTCATGCCTGTTCTGTGCATATTTTCCTCCATGATGGTTTGATTTTTTAAATGTGGCTGATCTTCAAAGACAAGCCCGGCCGCGTGCTCTACTGGCTGCCCCCGCACCACCGGCGGGGCGAACGCCGCGGCAGCGCTGTTTCTCCGGCTTCGGCAAGGACATCATCGCGCATGGGCGAAAACGGCCGCTCACAAAGGGCCGCGCGATCCGATCCGGCACGGATTACAATCGTACCTGGCTGGCCAATCAAAGGGATGTTAGCTCGAAAAAAAGAAATTGCGGTGCTGGCTCCATTTCCCCGAGATGTTACGCGCGAAGAAGGATCCTTTAAAGGACCTTACAATATGATGAATTGGACGCACGGTCAAATACCTGAGAACTCCCGTTAAAATGCACATCCAATGTTTATTAAATAAGCAAAAAAGTTAAATTGTATTTAAAAATGTTCTTATGCCACTTTCAAACCATTTCAAAACCGGCCTTTTTGTTGTCGTGACCATGCAGGCGGGTACTCGGAGAAACGTCTCAATACCTTGCCGAATTGTAACGATTGAGCATGCGTAGTTATTGGTCATTTCGGCTTTCAGCGGCGACACGAAGGGAGCCGCCGAAATGCCGGTATCTCATTCCTGGCGCGTTGGGAAAGAGGGAAAAAGGGTCTCACGGAAACCCAGGAATCGGTCCCCAACATGTGCAACGCACCCTCGAGCTGCGTCGTACATAAGACTCCCTTTCGACAGCTCGGCCCCATGGATCCGCGTGCATCCGTGGCTATGAATATGGCTTTTCGTCATTCCGGCTTTTGGGAAGGAGGGAAAATGACAAGTCAATCTCGAAATTCCGGAGGCGGTCGAATCGCGAGACCAAAACTTAAAGATGCATAGAAAAGCAAAAGAATACAGTCAGGAAGGGCGGAATAGTTGGATATGCAAGTCCTTAATCATTCGATAATGTTTATCATTTGCGGTGAGCAGCGGCAAATGATGAACCACCGCGGTGGCGGCGATGAGCGAGTCGGCAATTTTAAGAGCATGGCTCAAAAAATGTTGCTCAAAATAAAACATGGCCTTTAAAGAAATGGCCATGTCGATATGCAAAATTTCTGTCTTCCATTGCTGCAAGGTTTTCCTTAAAATCGAGAACTCCCGTTTATTTCTTAATCCCTGCAGCAATTCCATGTACGAAATGACCGAGATTTTAATGTGAGATCGCTCCTGAATCGTTCTTCGGGCGTTATCATTGCCCCGCATGTACCAGATGAGCACATCGGTATCCACCAGGATCATCGCCGCCCCCGTCGGATCGAACGCACATAATTTTCAACATCGGCCGTTTCATCGTAATCCTTCCACATGCCAAACAGGTCATCTGGCTCTTCGCCGAGATTGTCCCCGGCACGGATTGGCTCTATCGGCAAAATGCGCGCCCGGGGCTTTCCTCTATACGTGATGATCACCTCTTCGCCGCGCAAAACGGCCTCCAAAATCTCCTTAGTATGAAATCGCAGATCCCTGGCAGTCGCAATCATACTGGCTCCTTTCTTTCATGAATTTACACTTTGAAATATAAATTGTATAATCAAGACAAGCAAGTCTTTTAGCATATTTTCTTTCGATAGCAGAGTCCTCATAAATTTCCCTCTTTCCCGGGTTAAACTGGGCAAGGTGGGAAAATGACAGGTCAGTCGCGAAATTCCTGGCACCCTGAATCGTGGCGAAGCATCAAAATCATTTCCCCATCGCGTCCCACAATTTGCTTGACAACCGCGCCGGCTGTATTCTATTTTATACACCGCATGGACAGGTTTGCATGTTTGCCGGAACGTTCATCGAAAGGAGGCACGATATGGAGTATTCCTATCAGGATCTCAAGCAGAAAACCGTGGCCGAATTGAGAGACATCGCGTCTGGCATCGAACATGAAGCCGTGCAGGGCTACACACAGATGAACAAGGATCATCTCATCAAGGCCATTTGCACGGCGCTGAACATCGACATGCATGAGCACCACGTGGCCATGCTCGATCAGAAAACCAAAACGAAGATCAAGCAGCGCATCCGCGCGCTGAAACAAGAGCGCGACGAGGCCATTGCCGAGCATGACTACGACCGACTCAAACGCGTGCGCAAGCAGATCAAAACGCTGAAGAAAAAGCTCCGCCGGGCTATGGTGTGATTAGCTAAAGGTTGGAGTAGAAGGCAAGCAATGGAAGGCGGTCCCGGACCGCCTTGTTTTTTTGACCCATTCGCTCATCCATTCGACCGGCTCCCCCGCATGGCGATGACCACCGCAGCGGTGTCATCGCCCGGCAAATTTTTCAAGATTACCGCCTTCTACACCCATTTGCCATCACCGATTCAATTTTACTCCTCCGAAAGCTACACCATAGCCAATCCACTCGCCTCTTTGTGTCCTCTGTGCCTTTGTGGTTAATGCCTTCCCTCTTCTATCAACTCATCCAGCGTCTTCCCGGTGTAGCCCTCTTTTTTCGGCACCAGCGACATCGCATATTCGCTCAACGCCGTGATCGTGAGGCTCGGATTCACCCCGAGATTGCACGGAATGATCGAGCCGTCGAGGATGTACATGCGCGGATAGCCGAACACCTCGAAGCGCTCGTTGACCACGCCCTCCTCTGCACTGCGCCCCATGGGGCAGCCGCCGAGGATGTGCGCCGTGGTGCTCATGTTGAACAGCACGTCGGTCACCGTGTTCTGCGGGATGCCATTCACCTTTTTCGCGAAACGGTACATCACCTCCTGCCCGATGTCGATGAATGCCGGCACGCGGTTGTCTCTGGAATTGCGGATGGTTATGCCGGGGAACGGGAAGCGGCGGTACACCATGCGCATGGAGCTGTCCAGGGTCTGCATCACCAGCAAAATGATCGAGCGCGTGGACCAGTCGCGGCCCAGCAGCACGCGCAGGAACGTCAAAGGATGCCGAATGAGCCGGCCGAGCAGGTTCAGGATGCGCGCCAGGTGGCTTTTGCCGTCCGCCGCCGGAATGCCCATCGTCTTCATGGCGTTGGAGCCATCCGGATATTTGACGATCTCCACGTGCGTGGCGTCGTCCGGCTCGAAATAGGTGGAAATCGCCACGCCGTGGTTCAACTTTTCCTCCGGCGCCGTTACGCCGCAGAGCATCTCGGAATTGGTGCGCAAGTTTTCGCCCAGGGTGTCCGACAGCGCCGGCAGGGTTTTGTAGCGGTACTTCTGCTTCAGCAACAGCTCGAGCGTGCCCAACACCCCGGCGCTCACCACCAGTCCGCGACTGCGGAACACCTGCCGCCGCCCACCGAACCAGGCGGTGCTGGACCGCGTGTGCACCGTGTACACGCCATCGGCAAATTCGATGCGATACACCCGGCGCTCGGCCTCGATGCGCGCGCCGAATTGCTGCGCGAAATAGAGATAGTTTTTATCCAGCGTGTTTTTCGCGTTGTAACGGCAGCCCACCATGCAGCCGGCGCATTCGACACAGCCCCGGCGCATCGGGCCCAGGCCGTTGAAATAGGGATCGGTTTCCTGCTCGCGGTCGCCGAAATAGATGCCGACATCCACGCGGCCGAAGGTGTGCTCCCGCTCCATCCCCGCGGCGATTTCCTGCAGCAACTCGTCTGCGCGGTAGAAAGCCGGATTGCGCGTGCTGCCAAGCATAAACCGCGCCTTTTCGTAGAACGGCATCAGCGTGGTCTTCCAGTCGCGGTAATGCGCCCACACCGGATTCTGAAAAAACGCATCCGGCGGGAACATGTGCGTGGCCGCGTACACCAGACTCCCGCCACCGACGCCGACCCCGCTGAGAATGAATACCTCTTTGAACGCACTTAACTTTTGAAAGCCAAACCAGCGCAGTCGCGGCGCCCAGATGTATTTGTGCAACGACCAATTGGTCTTCGGAAAATCCTCATTGCGATAACGCTTCCCCTGCTCCAGCACCAGCACGCTGTACCCCTTCTCTGCCAGCCGCATCGCCGCCACCGACCCGCCAAAACCTGAGCCGATAACGATGTAATCGTAAAAAGATTCACTCATGGAATTGCTTCCTCATACGATTTATTTTGTTCCCAAATTGAGCGATTTTTTCGAATCCACAAAATTCATCCTGATAAGCTGGCAATTTTGAGCCTTAGATCAGCGATTTGGGAATCGCTATTAGGTTGATCAACCTGCAGCTTGTGCGAGTTTTATATTCCGGCCCATATCTCGTTTACTGAGTGTATATCAATCCTGTAACCTGATTTGAGGTCTATGAAACGTGATGTTTTTTTAAAGAGCGCGAACCGATGATAGACGCCCTATTAGCCGGTATTCAGCAGCAGCTCGGGCGGCAGTCCACAGAGCCATTCCCACAAGCGATGG
>JAUZRQ010000050.1 GCA_030950365.1 Candidatus Zhuqueibacterota bacterium
TGCGACTGCGCACCACCAGCAGCCAGCCCACCACGGGCAAAAGCGCCAGCCCCACCGGCTTGCAGAGCGCAGTCGCCCCGCCGATGACCGCCGCGGCGGCCAGCCGGTCCCGGGCCATGCTAAGGCAAAACAGCAGCAAGCTGGCGAGAAAAAGGCCGTCCGGGTGCACGATGCCGCCGACGTACACCTGCCACGGCAGGGTGGCGACCACCAGCACGGCCATGGACCGGCGGGCGGCCGGAACGCCGACCTCTCGCAGCAGTCGGTCTGCCAGATAAAGATTCAGCACACTCACCGCCAGGGCCAGCGCCCGGATGGCGGCCAGCTCGGGCACGGGCAACAGCCGCGCCAATGCCAGCGCCGACTGTAATAGCGGCGCATAAAAAGGCTCGCCCAGCCGCGACCAGTACACATACACCGCCTCATCCCGCCCGATGCCGGGCAGCGCCAGCAGCGGCCACTTGAGCGGCAACGCCAGCACGGCGGCGAGGCGCCAGGGGGATGTTCGAGACATGGATTTAATCAGCGGTCTCAACAACCTTTTATGTATTGTGTTGCTCCCGTTCACATTGGAATTGTATGGTACTTTGCGATTACCCATCCTGCGATTTCCAGGCGGCGATTTCGAAGCTACACTCATCGTTGTCGATGGCATTGCGACTGGCCTGGCAATTTGTCTGGCCTTCGAAACCTCATTTAAACAAAAGGCAACCCCAAACGCCTATCGGCCTGGGGTTGCCCTGGTTTTTCTGTGCTCTTACGCAGAGCGGCTATTCGTTGCGGTACACCACGCCATCTTTCATCACGAATTTCATGTGCTGCAGGGTTCTAATGTTCTTGAGCGGGCTTTCATTCACGGCGATGATGTCCGCGCGCTTGCCTTTTTCGATGGTGCCGAAATCATCGAGTTTGCCCAGTAGTTTGGCGGCGTGGTAGGTCGCCGCTTTGATGGCCTCCATGGGCGGCATGCCGGATTCCACCATATACTGGAACTCCAGCGCGTTTTTGCCGTGCGCAAACACGCCGGCATCCGTCCCAAAGGCGATGGGCACGCCTCTTTTGTAGGCCTTTGCAAACGTCTTGCGAATGACCGGCCCAATGGTGAGCGCCTTTTTCACCACGAACGGATGGAAAAAGCCCGGGATTTTCGCCGAGTCGGCCACCGACACCCCGGCGATGATGGTCGGCACCATGTAGCAGCTGTGTTTGATCATCAGGTCCATGGCCTCGTCATCCATATAGGTGCCGTGCTCGATGGACGCCACGCCGGCGCGGATGGCGCGCTTCATGCCCTCGGCGCCGTGCGCGTGCGCCGCCACTTTGCGGCCAAAATCGCGCGCCGTTTCCACGATCACCCGGATTTCTTCTTCGGTGAACTGCGGCACCTGTCCCACCGACGCCAGCGACAGCACCCCGGCGGTGGCGGTGATTTTGATCAGATCCGCGCCGCGCTTGATGGCCAGCAAGGTCGCCCGGCGCGCGCTCTCCACCCCGGCCACCACGCCTTTGGTCTCATCCGGCACGGGCAGGATATCTTCGCGGTAACCGTTGGTCGGATCGGCATGGCCGCCGAGCACCCCCAGCGATTTGGCGGAGACGAACATCCGCGGCCCGATAATGTCGCCGCGATTAACCGCATTGCGAAGCGACACGTTGACGAAATCGTCGGCGCCCACATCGCGCACTGTGGTGAAACCGGCCATGAGCGTGCGTTTGAGATATTTGGTGGCGATCAGCGCCACGTCGGCGGGGTACAGTTGAAACCGTTTGATGTAGCCGCCCTTTTCGAGTTGCCCGGTCATGTGCACGTGGCTGTCTATAAAGCCGGGCATCACCCATTTTTGACTGAGGTCGATCAGTTTATCGGTTTTGTCGGCTTTGACAAAGCCATTTTTCACCTCCACGATACGCCCGTTTTCGATGATGATGGACACCTTTTCGCGGGGCGCGTCGGAGATGCCATCGATGAGATGGCCTGCATGGATGATGGTTTTTTGCGACCGCACCGGCGAGGCCAGAAGCGCCAGTGCCAGCGCCACGCCGACCGAACGCGAGAACAACGTCAACTGTTTCATACGACAGACTCCTCTCTCTTAAAGTCAGGGGTTGATTGTACGCTCTGCGCAACATACGCACGCCGGCTCCAAAGAGCAACGATTATCCGACGAGCCGGCGCGGCCGGGTCGTTGCAGGCATCCGGCCGGTATGGGTTGACTCCAGGAATAAATTATTGCAAATTGCGGATGCGCGATTTTTTTGTGGATTATAGTGTAAGAAGAAAAAAACGCTCGCAGAAATACGGGGAGCGCGGAGTATTGGACGGTCAGGGACCGCCTCTTACCGGTCGGTAATATACACAACAAGGTTAGAGGCCGTCCCTGACGGCCGGAAAATAGGCCACGGCCTGGGCAATCCGGTGGTGCCGTTTCACCCGGCCCCTGCCCCGATCCAACACCGTTTGCAACGGTGTTTTATTTGCACAGGCCATCCGTCCAGGAAAAAAACAGGCGCGGTTCTGTTCCAACAGGCATTCGTGTCAATCCGCGTCAATCCGTGGCTCAAAATTCATCAATAGTGGAGAATTGAACTGTAACAGATAGGAGCCAAACATGCGAAAAATGATCATTCTTGCGCTGGCAGCGATGATGCTGCCGCTGTTTTCGCTGCGGGCCCATGAGGGCATACCGCGGATTTTAGCCATGCGCGAGCGGGCGCAATTGCGCAACCAGTGGCTGCAAAAGCGACTCGACACGGTGATCCCCATGCTCATGCGTCGCGAAGGCATCGACATGTGGATCATCATTGCGCGGGAATACAACGAGGACCCGGTTTTCAAAACCATGGCGCCGTCCACCTGGCTGAACGCGCGCCGCCGCACCATTCTGGTGTTTTTCGACCGCGGCGAGAAAAAGGGCGTGGAGCGGCTGGCCGTGGCCCGCTACGACATCGGCCAGTTCTTCAAGGGTGCGTGGGACAAGAAAAAACAACCGGATCAGTGGCAACGGCTGGTGGATGTCATCAAGGAGCGCAATCCGCGCAAAATCGCCCTGAATACCTCCAAAACCTTTGCGCTGGCCGATGGCATCACAAAGAGCGAATACGAAACGTTTATGGCCTATCTGCCCGAATCGCTGCGTCGCCGGGTAGTTTCCGGCGAGCGGCTGGCCATCGGCTGGCTGGAGACGCGCATCCCGGAGGAAATGACGGTGTACGCCACCATCTGCCGCATCGCGCACCGGATCATCGCCGAAGGGCTATCCGACCGCGTCATTCAGCCCGGCTTCACCAGCACCGA
>JAUZRQ010000051.1 GCA_030950365.1 Candidatus Zhuqueibacterota bacterium
GTGAGCCGCCTTTCCCTGCGCGCTCAGCGCCGCTGCGAGAGAATGAGAAGCGCAGCTTCTCCCAATGCGTTCCGTCCCAAATTCAATTAGGGACGGAGGTCATAAAACCTGTGGTTGAAATTTTGGTTTTGGTTAGACGCATCCCCTGACCGCGGTGGATGTTCGTACCGGAGGCGGTGAGATTGCGTCGTCGCCGCCAGGAGGCGGCTCCTCGCAATGACGGATAATGAGCAACCGGCGGTCCCTGCCCGCGGCGGGTCTGTAGCCCGCGCCCCTTGTGGGCGCAGGGGCCATGCATCCATCCCGCGAAAATTGAAAAAGCGCACGCGGATGACGTGGATGAACCGGATGGGCACGGATGATAATGCAACTTCGCGTCTTTGCGGCTTTGCGTGAGAGGCCATTCTCCGCGCTCGCTCGGCGCCGCTGCGAGAGAATGAGAAGCGCAGCTTCTCCCCAATTCGTTCCGTCCCAAATTCAATTTGGGACGGAGATCAATGCGCTTACGAGCTCGGATTGACGATGATATTCTCCATATCCAGCACTGAGCAGCAATCCAGGATCAGTTTCATAGTCGGTTTCTGAATATTCTTCTCTGGAGGCGTTTTGCCGACCTGCCAGAAAAACTCTCCACTGCTCCAGCTCGCCATGCGGTACACAGCCTCCTCGCCTTCCAGTTGCCGGGCGCGTGCAAACACCACCTCACCTTCTTGAAACACCATTTCGCCGATTTCGCCATCGCGCTGGACTTTTAGAATGCCGGATTTTTTTCCCATATGCAGAAACTGAATCAGCTCAATCAAAGAAAGCGCCTGCAGCCGCCCCTGTAAATCATATTGGGACGGTGGCGCATTGGTGCCGACACCCGCCTGCCCGGAATCACCGATGACCTGCTCGAGCCGCGTCAACAGGGTTTCGATGCGGGTAATGAGCGCCCGGATCGACACCGGCCGCCGCACGATGGCATCCACGCCGCTTCGGTAAGCCGAGATATCGGTCTCCGGATTGTCGTCACTGCTGATCAAAATGAACGGGATGCTTTTGAGGTTGGAGGTCTCTCGGATCATCCAGCAGAATTCAATCCCCTTCATGGTTTGCGACTCCGCATCGCAGATGATCAAATCCGGCCGGTCTTTGTTGGCCGAAACCAACGCCTCTTCAGTGGTGGCCACGGACGTCACCGAAAAGCCGAATTTCGACAAATTGACGTCCAAAAACATGCGCGACGACGCATCGCCGTCAATGAGTAGAAGCTTCCTGGCTGTCATGATGCAGTCCTTGGATCCATGAATGAAAATCCTGTTCGAGTCGATGCTGCAAACGGTTGATTTGGGCCTGTAGCGCGGCTGTCGTTCCATGTATCGGCAGGCTAGCGACCGAACCGAAGGCCTGACGGTACCAGTTCAACCAGGCCTGCAGAATTGTTTTTTGCTGCTCGAACGCCTTGGCCGGATCGCTGGCCTGCAGAATGGCCTTGCGGCTATGGCCGATTTCGTTGTTCATCCGCCAGGTGGCGCGTTGTTGCAACCAATCCAGAAGGGCACCTACGTGCTCCGGCGTGGCATTCGCGAGATACAGGGCCGCGCTGGCCACGGCCACGGCCACGCGCCGCATTTCCGCCTTTGAGACCTTGTCCAGATTGTCGCCGCTGGTATGGTAAAACCGGTCGGTAAAATGCCAGGCTAAAATCGCCGGAATGCCTTCGGCCAGAAAGGGCACATGATCTGAGCCGCCTTCGAACGGATTGGTAGCGAAATCCCAGGGTTCGCGCCGCGTCACCGTTTCACACGCGGCGAATAGCAAATCGTTCAAATAGCTGCCTTTCATCCACGATTTCGGCATGAATCCCTGGCCCCATTCGGTGTGGGCATCCGGCGGTCGCGTCCAGATGGCCGAAGGGTCCGGCATTTTTTCGATCAGAAATCGCCCGCCGGTTTTGTTGGTATCCTCGCCCACCATATCAAGCACAAACGCCACTTTGACCTTATGGAATTTGTCCGGCCGGGATGTTTTCCAGCGGCGGATGCTGGCGATTTCCTCTACCCACATAAAGCGCAGCGTGCGTGCCGGACGGGGCAATTCGCCGGCGGCGATCAGCCGGCGCAGACTTCGGGCCATCTCCAGCAGAGCCGCGCTGCCGGAGGCATTGTCGTTGGCACCGGGCTCGTCCACATGGGCGATGAGCGCGATGATCTCATCGGGCTTTTCGGCGCCGATGATGCTGGCCGTGACTTCGCGGACATGCTTGGGCAGGAATTCCGTGCGTACTCGTGCGTGCAGAATGACGGGCCCCCGGGCCAGCAGAGAGTCTAAGGTTTGCTGCCAGCGCCGTGAAATTTTGAAGCAGAAGGCCGGCCGCTCGCCCTGGCGCGGCAAACCGCTCATGCTCACCAAATCCAAATTCTGGTCCGGCCGGTTGAATTCGGGAATTGAAGACGAGACAATGCCCACCGCGCCGCCCTGCATCACCGCCTTTTGATAAACCGAAAACGGTGAACGATGCGTATAGGCAATTTTGCCGGCAAGGCCGTCTTTGCCAATCTGTTTCAGCGTATCGATGAACACGAGTTCGGCGGTTACGCCCGTATCCGGTGTAGAGTGAGATCCCACACAGAGGGCCATTTTGGTGCGGGTGAGCGTGTATAGCAGGGTGTCCATCGGCGCGATCATTCGCAGGCTGGCTGCATGCGGTTGCCAGCTTTTGCTACCGGCAATGATGGTATCGGCCGTGTGCACCTGAAATGGGGACCGTTCTCGGGCAAAACCTGCGCCGTGCAGTTGTTCGGCGATGTAATCCATGCAGGCGTTGAAATCTGCGTTGCCGCCATCTCGCCAGAATTGCTGGAAATAGGCCACGGTTTCGAGCGCGCGGGGTTCTGTAAATGCGGAGTCGATTTTGACCTGATAGGCCTGCAGGTGGTCATGCAGTCGCTGTCCGGAAGCCGGAAGCGGAAGCAGGAAAACCAGCGACAGGAACCGGATGAAACGGATTTTTGGCAATCTCAAGCTGTGTGAAAAGTGCATGTGGATCACGTGCATAAAATGTGGATAACTTGTGAAAAGTGTGGAAATGTTAAAAGGCTGACATAATCAGAAAAATTGACAAATCTGGCAATGATGTTGCATAAACTGCACGGCTATTACAGGATTGTAATAGAATTGTGTCCGGTTTTTATAATTTCTTAAAAAACATAAAATAATGTAAAATTGTTGCATCCTTGCATCAGAAAAATTGTGTCCAAAGAAAAAAAGGCCACAAAATGTTGTATGGATAACAGGGGGTCACCGGTCGAAAATTGGCCAAATTTAGAAATTCACAGTCTGAACAAAATGTGGATAACTTTGTGGATAAGGAATTTTTCGACTGCTTAATGCTCTTAATTATTAAAGTTAAGCAAATATACGCAAAATTTATCGGGGCCACAAGTCTATTCTTCGAGGGGCCATCCTGAGGATGGTGGGTATTCGCATCGGCATGGAAGGGTGGGGAAAAGCACACTCACGCGCTCACCGCAACTGATACGTTTCCTGTTTTTCGTGCCGGAAAGCGTACGATACCTGCTGGCATTTTACAGTTTAAAACGTTTTTTTGATCATGCCGCAGAACTTCCCTCAACAATCCAATTTCAAGTTGATTTTATAGCAAAAATTCCTTAATCTTTTGATTATGCGATAGTTCCGGTATCTTTGCATCATGATGATGCCGAAGCTAAAAATTACCGATTTTGCAAGTTATCTCTGATTTTGGAAGCCGCGGATTGACGCGGATCAAACACGATAGCGATCTGGCGTGTATTTTTGAATCCGGGCAAGCCATTTTCTTTATGGTGTAGAGCTGCTGTACATAAGAATTTGAAGTATTGCTATAAGCTGCATCAAAATATTTGAATTTTCTAACGTACTTTTCAGACGGTCATCTGCAGTGTCTGTGCCTTTGGGAGGGATGGTTTTTGCGATTACATGCGATTAATCAGAGAATCTTTTCTTAACTTGCTTAATTCATAAATTTCTCACGCAAAGACGCCAAGTCGCAAAGAAATAATGTCTTATGATTGCGATTGATAAAGAACTTAGCTTTTTAAATTCAATGATAGAAAAGCCTTTTAAACTTTTGATTGGTCAACACGTTGGGTTCGTTGCGCCTTTGCGTGATGAATTTTTCAGGTTAAATATTTCGCTAAAATTTTGAGCGCCCATGACTCGGGCGCCTCATGAATTTTTGATTTCATGTTTCTTCATGGCAAGGGTAGCGCCTTGCTCTGGATCAAGAATCGGGTCTGTGACCTATCACTATCATTCCAGCGGCGCGAATGCGGTTATTGGAAACAATCGCGAAACAGGACTGGTCAATTGCTGCGGGATTTTTGGCGAGCTTGGTGGCTTTTCTGGCGGCGGTAGAATGGCTGAGTCGCAAATTCAGCGCCGAGCAAGAGAACGTGCGCAAGATGGTGCACTTCGCCACCGGTCTGGCAGTATTGCCCACTCCGTTTTTGTTTCGCACGTATGCGCCGATGATGATCATTTCGTTGCTGTTCGCCGTGGCCAACGCCTGGTCCATTCGCAGCGGCAAAATCGGCGTGTACAATCGCAGCGAGCGCCGGTCTCTGGGCACGGTGTATTATCCGCTGGCGCTGGCCGTGCTATTGCCGCTGTTCTGGCGGGAGCATCCGGCTCTGCTCCTCATTCCGTTTGCTTTGATGGCTTTCGGCGATCCCGTGGCCGGCATGGTTGGTGTGCGCGCCCGGCAGCCCATGCCCCTACCGCCTCCATGGGATCAAAAATCCGTCCGCGGTTCTCTGGCCATGTTCGGCGCTTCGGCTATCATAGTCCTGGCGGGACTGAGCATTGACCTCGCTGCATTCGGGTTGGCGCCCGGGCCGTTGGTGCTCATCGCCCTTGCCGTTGGCGCGGTTGCGGCCGCGGCCGAAGCGCTGTCTTTGCGCGGCTCGGACAACCTTAGCGTGCCGCTGCTGAGCGCCGCCATGCTGAAGATGCTGTTAACCCCCGGGCTCTTCAGGCAGACGCTCATTGGTGAGCTACTGGCGCTGATGATTGTGGCTGCCGCGCTGCGCCTCCGCGCGCTGGATACCAGCGGCGCCATTGCTGCCTTTCTGGTGGGCACGTTTATTTTTGCGGTTGGCGGCTGGCCCATGAGCCTGCCGTTGATCGTGTTTTTTGTGACATCGAGCCTGCTGTCCAAATGGACGCAGTGGCGCAAGGCCGCGGATACCGGCCGCTACAAGGCCGTTTCGCATCGAGATGCCAAACAGGTGCTGTCCAATGGCGGCTTGCCCATGTTGCTGGCCATCATCAGCATCTGGTTGCCGCACCCGATGGTCTTTTTCCTGTACCTGGCTGGCGTGGCTGCTGCCGCCGCGGACACCTGGGCGACGGAGATCGGCCTGCTGTCGGCACAAACGCCGCGCTCCATCGTATCGGGAAAGCCCGTGCTGCCCGGCGCTTCCGGTGGAATTACGCTGCCCGGTCTGATCGGGGCTGCCGCCGGTAGCGCGGCCGTGTCGTTTTCCGTGTTGCTCACGCCATCCGGAACTGCCGGGCCGATATCCGGAAGCGCGCTTTTATGGGTGGCCCTGGCAGGCTTCCTGGCAAACCTGCTGGATAGCGTGCTCGGCGCCACTCTGCAGCGCAAATCCACCTGCGCTGTGTGCGGCCTGGAAACCGAGCACCTGCATCACTGCAATACGCCGACCCGGCACGTGGCCGGCCTGCGCTGGCTGGACAACGATGGCGTCAACCTGGCCTGCAGTCTGGGTGGTATTTTGATCGCCGCCATACTGATTTGATTGCCGCATCTGTGGGACTGCAAATACGGCTATCCACAGAAAATCAATCGGATAGTGAATGATTTATTTGTTGCTGATGACCCGATTGAAAATAGCAAGGTTGCAATGCATCTGAAATAATGGCCTATTTGGCGTGATCAAAAATGGGCTAAAGCCAACGATCATCGCATCTTGCATGGAGAACATAATGTCGCGCAAATCTCGGAAATCCTCCAAAAAACGCTTGCTCAACTGGATCATCTTGAGCGCGTTTATCGTACTGCTTTTGTATCTGTATATCGGCGGTAAGTATGGCCTGTACCGCCACTGGCAGCTCAAGCAGCAGCGGCAGGCGCTGATGGAAGAGCTACAAGCGCTGAAACAGGAGCGCGACAGTTTACGTATCGTCATTCAGAAATTGAAAACCGACAGTTCCTATATTGCGAAAATTGCCCGTGAAAAATACAATATGGGCAAACCGGATGAGGAAATCATTCGAATCATTACCAAAAAGGAGTAGCTGAGGACGTCTATGAAGGTGGAGAAAACCCGACTTTCGAGAAGGTTGAGGAACTACTTCGTTACCGGCTTGTTGGTGCTTGTGCCCATTTCACTGACGCTATTTATCATCAATTACCTGTTTTTAAAAATCGATAGCATTCTCCGGGATGTAATTTATAAATTCTTTCGCACGCAGCTCGGTCTGCCACTGGGAGATGAACCCATTCCCGGCCTGGGATTCATCACGTTGATTTTGCTCATTTTGGTGACCGGGCTTTTGGCACGCAATTATCTAGGCAACAAAATCATTCAGTTCGGCGAACTGATTCTGGCGCGGATTCCAATCATCAGCCGGATTTACAGTACCATTCAGCAGATAAGCCAAGCCTTCCTGAGCGAAAAACGCGAGGTGTTCAAAAAACCAGTGCTATTCGAATATCCACGGCGGGGCATTTATTCCATCGGATTTTACACTCAGGATACGCGTGGCCCGGTTCAGGACGCTCTGGATGAGGACGTGGTGAGCGTGTTTTTGCCCACCACGCCGAACCCGACCAGCGGCTTTTTATTGTTCGTGCCCAAAACCGACATCATCGACATCGACCTGTCGGTGGAAGAAGCCATGAAACTGGTCATTTCCGGCGGCGCAATTATTCCACAAAATAAATAAATTCGAAATGCCAATCGTGCCCGAACATGCGAAATAGGTGGTTGCCCTGGATGGCCGTTGGCCTGATTCTCATGGACTGGCCCGGGACACTGACATCGTCGCGGCTGCTGGCGCAAATCCAGCTCCCGCGCCAGCCGGCGGTGAACCTCGCCTCGTTTCAACAGAATATCGACGTATTTGACTGGGCCTATCGCCTCGGCTACCACGGGGTGGCCCGATCGCTGCGCTACGCCATCGGGCTGAATTTAACCTCATCCATGCTCAAAAGCGGCGCGAAAAAAAAATGGAAAGACCTCCAGGATGCCTTTCTCACTTTCGGACAGACTTTCCGGCCCAACCTGCAAACATACCTGAAATTGCAACATATGATTTTTAAGGATGAGCTATCCAATTTCAACTACGATCGTCAGCTTTCGGCGGTGACCCTTGCTACCAACTGGTCTTTCAAAACCAGCATGGAAATTCAACCAGAATTGGGGTTCCGCTGGGAGCGCCGAAATGCGCTAATGGAATCCGGTTTGTACACGGGCATGCTGATCAATATGCCGCCGCAGCGACTGGGCGAGTACCAGAACATGCTGTATGCCTGGGGCGAGGCCACGCGGTTGCGCGACCGTCGCAACGGCACGGCGCGGGTCAAATATTCCGTGTGGCGCGAATTCCAGCCGGGCAGCAAGGATTCGCTGATCGTGCACCTGGACCTGCTTCGCCGTGATAATTTTTTCAGCAACCCCCTTTCCGGCCGCATCGAGAGTCTGCGCAAATCGGAGCAGGGCATCACTAATTTTTTGACTTACCGCATTTCCGAAACCTCCGAGTTTCGGCTGCACACCGTGCTGACTTCGACCAAAGTCACAGTAAAGCGACTGGATCGCGGAAGGACCACCGCCAGCCGCAGCCATGAGGATTTTGAAATCCGAAACCGTATGGATTACCGATGGCAGTACCGCCGCCTTGATAGCCATTTTGAGCTGGAAATGGGCGAGTCGGCGGTGAATTACGATATCCCGGACTCATCCGGCTTTTCGCCGTTTTCGCGCCGGTTCGCCACCCTGGGCTACGACATCGAGGAGAAATTCACCCGCATTGCCATGCGGTTTTTCCTACCGATATCGCGCAGCGATTCGCTTCGGCTATACACCGAACTCCAAAAAGTGCAACACGACAACTCAGACCTCCGGAATCCGGATAGCTATGATGAACAACGCTGGCAGGTATCGCTGTTGCATCAGCGACAAATCAATCCGTTTTTCACGCTTTCATGGGAGGCCAATGTTTTTCTCAAGCATTTTGTGTATCTGCACGAACAATTTTCTGCGCAGAACAACTGGACCCGATTGTTCCAGATCGAACCCCGGGTGCGCCTGACGGTCCCCGGCGGTTTTCTGTTTGTTCAGTCGGTCGGAGTGCGCGCGCAGTATGTGGATTACGATTTCGACGAGCTGCAGCCGATCCGCAGCAGTTACGTGATCCGCGATTTTTTTCTGCAGGATTCGCTTGTTGCAAACCTTGGAAATGACCTGACTTTTTCGTTAAATTATCGTTTTGAATTGGAAGAGCTGGGTTCGCTGGACTGGGAGCGTTTCACATCACGGCCGAGGACGCAATGGAGAAACCACTGGATCAATCTGCAGTTCAGCCAGGAAATCTGGCCGGGCTTTCAGTACGTTACCGGCGTGGTATTCTACCGTCAGGCGCGGTATCGCATGCGGCAGGATAAGGAGGGAAATCTGTTGCCGGAGCGCATCGGCGTGCATACCAATCTTGGGCCGGTGCTGCGTTTGAGTTACACTACGCAAAACGGCTCGACGATTCTGTTTTCCGGTGAGCGGCAGCGCGTGTTGCCATTCGAAGGAGAGGATTATTACGTCAATCATATTCAACTTTCAGTTCATTGGAGATTTTAAAAAACAATGAAGCCCAAAAATAGCAAACAGCGGGAATACAATCTGGTGGTTGCCAGCAGGATCGAAAGCGTGGAAAAGGTCGAAGAGCTGACGGATAAAATCACCAAATCGATGAAGTTCAGCGAAGGTGCGCGCGACAGTATTGCCATCGCTGTGACTGAGGCCGTCAATAATGCCATTATCCACGGTAACAAGCTCGATCCGAACAAGAGCGTGTATGTGGATATTGTCACATCGGAGGAGGGCATCAAAATCATCGTGCGCGATGAGGGCGATGGCTTCAACCCGGATGAGGTGCCCAATCCATTGGCGCCGGAAAATTTGTTGAAAGAAAGCGGCCGGGGCATTTTTATTTTGAAGTCCCTGATGGATGAAGTGGAATACAATTTCTCGAAAGGGGGGACGGAGGTCACGATGGTCAAATACAAACAGGGGAAATGATTCCGAATCTGATAACGGTGGTCTATTTAATCAGCGGTGTCTTGCTTTTTTTGCTGGGGTTATTGATTCTACGTGAACGACCGCGTCAGCGAGTGAACCGCGTCACCTCGGCCATGCTGTTTTTCGCCGCTGTGGGGCCCATCTTCGCCGCCTTCGGGCTGCTGTTGGAGAAAACTCCCGAGGCTGCCGGCGGACTGGGATGGTTACAGCGATTGTTTCTCATTTGGGAGTTCTTTTTCCCCGCGCTATTGTTGTTTTCTTTGGTGTTCCCCCGCGAGCACCGCATTTTGCAAGCGCGGCCGCGCCTGCCACTCCTAATTTTTCTGCCCCAGGCATGGCATTTTATATTGATTTTGTTTTTTGATTCATCCGCCCAGATTCGCTATTGGTTCACGCCTGAAAGTTTGTTGCCGCAGCTCGGCCCGTTTTTCGAACCGGTGCGCCTGTTCTTTCGCCTGTTTCTGGATTCCATGGCGCTGGTGTATGATTACCACGAGGCGTTTTTCGTTCTGATCAATCTAATTTACGTGGTATTGGCCATTTTCTATCTGCAGCGCAGTGATCACCGGCTGGAGAGTCCGAGGCTGCAGAAGCAGGTGCGGCTCATCGTCTGGGGCATTCGGGTCAGTACCGGATTTTACGCCATCGCGTTTTTATTGCCGAAGTTTCTGTTCCTGCAGGTGAGTTTGTGGCAGGCCTATATTTTGACCAGTCTCGGATTGCTCCTCGGCGCGCTATCCATCGCCTGGGCCATCATCCGGTATCATTTTTTGGATATTCAGTTCATCCTGCGCCGCGGTTTTGTGTTCTCACTGACCTCGGGGGTGCTGGTCGGCGTTTATCTATTGCTGTATGCCGAGGTCAAGCGGGCCGCGAGCCTAACCCTTGGTGAAAATTCTCGCTTTGTGGAGGCGCTTTTTCTCATCGTGGCAATCATTGCGTTTCAGCCGCTGCTGAATTTTTTCGAAACGCTACTGGACCGGGTGCTATACCGCCATGCCGGAGATTACCGCCGATCGCTGCAGGGACTGAGCCAGGAAGTGCTCACCATTCTGGAACCAGAAAAGCTGCGCGAGAAGGTGGTCAACGGTCTCACAGAGACCTTGCTGGCGGAAACGGTGTATTTGCTGCTGCCCGAAGGCGACGCCCTGCAAACCCCGCTGCTGGAGCGGCCGCAAGAGCAAGTGCGTATTGCCAGGAACGGTGAGATGGTGCGGTACATGCTCGAGGCGGACAATCCGGTCTTGGAGAGCGATATGATGGCGCGCATTTCCAACATGCACGATCAGATTGCGCTGCGCAAGCTGCGCGCGGAAATTCTGTTTCCTCTGGTTCATCGGCAGAATGTGCTGGGGGCGCTGGTGCTCGGCCGAAAAATTACCCATACCAGCTATTCGTACGAGGAATTGACGCTGTTGCGACTGCTGGCGGAGCAACTGGCCATTGCGCTGGAAAACATGCAGTTGTACCGTGAAAAGCTGGAGAAGCAGCGCATCGAGGAAGAAATCAAAGTGGCCGAAGAAATTCAACGTTCATTGCTGCCACGAGAATGTCCGAGTGGTGCCAATTTTGAATTGGCGGCCATGAATATCCCCTCCCGCATCATTGGCGGCGATTTTTATGATTTTATTCAGTTCTCCGATTCGCGGCTGGCCATCGCCATCGGCGATGTGTCCGGCAAGGGCATCCCTGGGGCCATGCTGATGTCCAATTTCCATGCCGCCTTTCGGGCCTATGCCCTGCGCTATCCCTCACCGCGTAAGGTCGTTAGCCAGGTCAACGAGCACATATCTCTGACCACCTCCCCGGAAAAATTCGTGACCTTTTTTTACGGCGTGTTGGATTGTAAAAAATATCGCTTTACCTTCACCAATGCCGGCCACAACTATCCGCTCCTTTGCCGCGATGGGGTAGTCCGGCCTATTAAAGAACATGACCTGGTCGTCGGCATTCGTCCCGGGGTGAACTACCACCAAAGGATCATCAAATTGCAGCCGGGCGATACCGTTATTTTCTATACCGATGGCGTGACCGAGGCCTTCAATGAAGAGGAGGCCATTTTTGGGGAGGAGCGCCTGACGCAGTTGATCCTGCAATACCGCGATGCCCCCATTGATGCCATCCGCGAACATATTTATCAGGAAGTGTGCCATTTCTCGCCTGAAGCCAATCTGCAGGACGATTTCACACTGATCATTTTGCGGCTGAAATAAATGCAGTGACACGCTTCAATCACAAAACGCATTGGAGTGGTATTAAGGGGGGCGGCACTTTCTGGGGACATCCTGCAACGGCCCCGCCCCGAGATGAATCAAAAAGTTAAATGCGGGAAATTCGCTCCAAAGTCGATTTAATACAGAATTGCCTATTTAAGGAAATCAATGGTCTGCTGCAGGTTTCAGGCATATAAGTCGGTAAGATATCCATGAATGTTCAGCAAAATTTTTTACACGTTTTGAAAAAAATTGCTTGCTCTATAATAAAAAAATCTTAAATTCCCCTTTTGTGTTGCATACTTTATCAAAGTTTCTTGCCTTTTACTAACCGGGGCTACAGTGGCATTTGCCCATTGAATGGGAGTCAGTTTTCTTACATGTTCAATCATTTAACCCACACTTCCGAAAGGAGGGGAGGTTACATGCGAATCTTGATATTTCTCCTCGCCTCCGTGTACTTTCTGACTGCCTGGCCGGTCTCTATCAAGACTGAGTATGACAGCTCCATGAGCGTGTATCCACAAATCAAGATGGAGGCCCGGTTATTCGGGGAAGATGGCATTTTGCTGACCTGGGAAACCAAGTTCGAAGAAGACGTTCTGGGTTTTGAAATTCAGCGCAAAACGGACGGAGGGATGTACGAAACCCGTGCCTTTGTGCCGGCCTTTGCCGATTTTGAGGGCCATACGTATGAGTATATCGATCAATTGCAGGCCGGCGAATTGCCGATCTACCGCATCAAAGTGGTGTATCAATCCCAGAGTGAAAAAGAGCTGATTTCCCCGGAGTTTATTCCGCGACACATTCGCCATTGATTTGAGCAAATAAAGCCATTTCCCGCCACTGTCCGATTTTCCAAAGCCGAGTTTAACCGCTCGGCTTTTTTTGTTTCAAAATTTGCTGGCGGATGGTTATACTATGC
>JAUZRQ010000052.1 GCA_030950365.1 Candidatus Zhuqueibacterota bacterium
TTCATTATCTCAAACACCGGATCACCAAGGCCCTGCTTGAATTCATTAACTCCATCATCCAACAAATTGAATATATCGTCAGAGGATACAACGCCTTCGAAAATTTTAGAATCGCTGTCCTATTCCATCTCGGAAAATTAAACCTGTACCCATAAAAAAACCAATTATCCCTAAAAAATAGGGCACACTGGCGGCTTCACAGAACGCCACCGCCTGCCGGATTTGCTCTACCGTGCTCGCTTCGACGAACACATCGGCCGGGCCTCCAACGCCGATGGTGGTGTACGGTGCAAGGGGCTCGTCGGTGCGCACGCGCGGCATCAAATTCGCGAGCTCATTCACGATTTCGTTGCGGTTCATTGGTCGGTCTTTCCGCGTTGGCATGACTGGCTTTCTGACGCCCCAATACTATGAAATTCCTTTCAGAAAGACAAGCGGATTTGGTAAAAGATGAGCACTTTTTCATTGAGTCATTTCGCAGAAAATGCTTTTTTCGGCGGCGGCGTTGTATAAATTCTGTGGCCATGTCATACAATCGAAGGTGATGCCATGAAAACGGTCCATCTCTCAAGTTTCCTCGCCGCCATGATGGCGACCGCCGCCTTTGCCCCGAGCTGGTCCTGGCAGCCGGAAGACCGCCTCATCAATCCGTCCGGCGTGCAGATTCATCGATACATGCGCGTGGCCGCCGGGGATATCGACGCCGATGGCTGGCCGGATGTGATGATTGTGGATTCCGAAGGCGTGCGCTTTTACCGAAACCTCGCCATGCCCTCCGGACTGCAATTCGAGCAGCGGCCGGACTGGGCGCTGGATGTCGGTGTGGCTGGCTATCCACCGTTTTACAAACCCGCGCTGGCCGATCTCGACGGCGACCGGCGCGCCGAGGTGATTCTGCCGGTTCCCGGGCAGAGCGATCCGGTTTTTCGTTGCTACCGCTTTGATCCGGGCCTTGGCGAATGGCGCAGTGCTGACACGCTCGTGACGGGGCTCCCCGGCGGGACTTTCATCACCTTGGTGGATTTCGATCGCGATGGTGATCCGGATGCGGTAATCGCGGGCTAACAGGGCTACCGGTATGTCGAAAACCTCGGCAGCGCCCGGCAGCCACGGTGGACTTCGTCGCCGCGTCCGCTGCAAATCCAGTACTACAATTTCAATCCTTCCAGCGTGCAGTTCACGCATTTGAATTCAGATTCGCTGCCGGACATGATCGCCGTGTGGGATTGGGATTACGGCAATGCGCTAATTGCTCTCGGCACGACCGCACCGGCGCAGGATACGTTGCGTTTCGCCTTCGACCGGCCGGCCGTGTTTGTGGATGACGCCTGGTTCCATCCTAATACGGCGCTGGCGGACTTCAACCGCGACGGGCAGCCGGAACTACTGCTGGCGCACGAATATGCGCCCGTCCGCGGTTTTGCGGTGCATCCACGAGCGCAGGATGAGCTGCTGCAGCCGGCGTTTTATTTGACGTTCCCGGCGGGCTACCGCGAAACCGACGTGGATTTCGTGCCGGATGGCGGCCTGTTCGGCGTTCAGGCGCACCGGGCGCGGCCTACCGATATTCCATCGCAGACGCTTTACTACCGCATGTTCCGGCTGGAGCAGGGCGTGTTGCGCTTTCAGCAGCCCTTCAAAATGGCGCTGTCCGGCAATTTGCTCTACGACCGTCCCACCATTTCCGTCCTCGACTGGGATGGCGATGGCAGCCTCGAACTTCGGTATCCGCCGAGTTGCTGGATCGCGACGGCAACACGATGGCCACCCGCCTCACTCTGATTCGAAAAAATCAACACGGCATTTACGTGGACTGGCCGGAATTCTTCTCTCCGCTGGCCCCGGATTCGTTTTACCTCGATCCGATCCTCCGGGATGTCAACGCCGACGGCCGGACCTGCTGTTGCAACAGCGCGGCCGCTATACGTGGTATGAAAATACCGGCACGCTGACCGAACCGAACTGACAGAAACGCGAACCGTGGTCCGACGGCTTTGCTGCGGAGACATTTTACCGCGCGTCCGTCGGCGATCTCGATCGCGATGGCCGACTCGACATTGTGTTCATCAAGGATAGCCTGAATCTGGTGTGCTACCGCAACACCGGCACGGCAGGGGAGCCGCGGTGGCAGGCAGATGCGGCGGTTTTTCAAAATTTGACCTTGCCGGCGCCGGTGTTCAACCTGGCCCTCGCCGATCTGGATGATGACGGCGACGCCGATTTGATTCTCAGCGACCGGCAGGGCCGGTTTATGGCGTTCCGGAATGACCGGATCACGAGCGCACGGAGCGGGCCCCCGGTAAACAGCGCAGCCCTCATCCGTTCATTCCGCATCGATTCCCGCCGCGGCGCATGGCACATCTGCTTTCGATTGACGGCCTCCGGAGCGGTGTCCATCCGAATTTTTGATCTGCTTGGCCGGCAGGTGGGCGAGCTGAATCGCAAATTGCTGCCGGCGGGTAGCCATACCCTGCGCTACGAAAACCCGCGCCTGGTCCACGGCCTGTATTTCATCCGGCTCGAAGCAGGAAGACAGCGTTGGGTGCAAAAAGCGCTTTGGGTGCGCTAAATACCGTGCCTGCATCCCCCAAAACCGATTTTAACTCCTATTTGACGACTGATATTCTCCCTGTACTTTTTTGTCGGTTCGTGCCTTTCTTTTTGCGTTTCCTCCAATATACTCTCTAAATTGAAAACACTCCAGATTGTCAGCATGTTGCATTGGATAAAACCTGCCCGGCTGTGAGCCGGTTTAGCAAGGGAGGGACCATTTATGCGAAAAGAAACCCGTCGATGGAGCCTGGTGATCGGCCTGCTCATGAGCGCGAACATCAGCTTGGCGCAAACGCCGCCGCTATCGCCGCGCAACGCCAATTACACCATGGATGTGAAACTGGACACCGAAAAACGGATGGTGTACGGGAAGGAAATTTTGACCTGGCGCAACATCACGCAGCAAACGACCGATGAGTTGCAGTTTCACCTGTATTACAATGCCTGGCGCAATGACAAAAGCTCGTTTCTGCAGTCGGTGCGCTATGCCGGCCGCAATTTGTCGGATTACCGCGAAAACGACTGGGCCTACTGCGAGGTGAAGGCCATCCGGATTCTACCGGAAGAAGGCTGGGCCGAAACTGATCTGCTGCCGAACATGGAGTACATTCAGCCGGATGATGGCAATCCGGAAGACCGCACCGTGATGCGCGTGAAACTGCCCCGGCCCATCGGTCCCGGCGAGACGATCAAGGTGGAAATTGTGTGGGATTTAAAAGTGCCGCGCACCTTTGCGCGCACCGGCAGCCGCGGCGATTACTACTTTCTCGCCCAGTGGTTTCCGAAAATCGGCGTGTTCGAGGACAACGGCCGGTGGAACTGTCATCAGTTCATCCAGACCGAGTTTTACGCCGATTTCGGCGTGTACGACGTGAAGCTCACCGTGCCCACCGGCTGGACCGTCGGCGCCACCGGAAGGGAAATCGAAACCACCGACAACGGCGATGGCACCACCACACACCGCTTTTTTCAGGAGGACGTGCACGATTTCGCCTGGGTGGCGAGTCCGCATTTGAAAGAATACACCGATCGTTTCGAAGAACCGAACTTGCCGCCGGTGGACATCCGTCTGCTGCTCATGCCCGACCACGCCAGCAAGAAGGAGCGCTACTTCGAGGCCACCAAGGCGGCGCTGAAATATTACGGGAGCTGGTGGGGGCCGTATCCCTACGGCCATGTGACGGTGGTCGATCCGGCGTACCGCTCCGGCTCCGGCGGCATGGAATATCCCACTTTTTTTACCGGTGGTACGAGGTGGCTATCGCCGCGGGCAGCACGCAGTCCGGAAGGAGTAACCGTTCATGAAATGGGCCATCAATTCTGGTACGGCATCGTTGCAAATAATGAATTCGAATACGCCTGGTTGGACGAGGGCTTCAATACCTATTCCACCACGCGCACGATGGAGCGCGCCTTTCCCAATCCCGTGCTGGTGCGGCGCTATTTCGAAGGCTTCCTCCCGTGGGTGTTCGACAGTGTGCCGCTGCGTGAACGTACCATGGGCGCAGACATGTACGACGGCTTCCGTTCGACGATGAAGCTCGATCGCATGTCGCGGCTGGCGTGGCAATACGGTCCCGGCGCCTACGGCTATAATTCCTACAACAAGCCGGCGATGATGCTGCGCACGCTGGAAAATTATCTCGGCTGGGAGACGTTCCAGAAAATCATGTCCACCTACTTCGACCGCTGGAAATTCCGCCACCCGAAGCCGCAGGACTTTTTTGCGGTGGTGAACGAGGTGAGCGGGCAAGACATGAGCTGGTTTTTCGAACAGACCTACAACAGCTCCAACGTGTTCGATTATGCCGTCGGCGCGGTGAAATCGCGGAAAATCACCCCTCCGAAGGGATACCGGGAAACGGAAGAAGGATTGAAATTTTTCGAATCGGCGGAGAACGGATCGGATACCACGGAGGCGCAATACCACACCACCGTGTTCGTGCGGCGCTGGGGCGAGGCGATTTTTCCCATCGAGGTGAAAGTCACGTTTGAAAACGGCGACGAGGTGATGGAGCGGTGGGACGGCCGCGAGCGCTGGGCGCGTTTCGATTACGTGAAACCGGCGAAAGTGGCTACGGTGGAGGTGGATCCCCGCAACGTGCTGGTGCTGGATGTCAACCACACCAACAATAGCTGGACCGCCAAACCGAAGGGCTACCGCGCGGCGATGAAATGGAGCTCGAAGTGGATGATCTGGCTGCAGAGTTTGATGGAGTTTCTGGCGTTTTTTTCCTGATGGAGAAGGTAGGGAAACCGCAGAGAACGTAAAGATCGCGGAGAAATTTTTTAGAAATGGGGTTACGTCAATCGCTGAAATCGATGGACAGTGAATGGGATAAACGTTTTCATGCTGAATGGTAATCAATTCATTGTGAACCAAAAATAGCATTGTAAAAACAAACAAAAGCAGATAGAATTATTTCCGTCAGCGAACTCGGCGCTCTCAACGGTTTAGTTTTTAACGAAGACGGGAAAATGCAAATTTTTTCGGGGGAAATTCATGAATGCCTTGGGAATCAATGAATTGACGAATAAGGTTATTGGCTGCGTACTGCAGGTGCATCGCCCTCTGGGTCCTGGATTTTTGGAATCGGTGTATCAAACGGCTCTGGCGTATGAATTGAGTTAGGCCGGTATTCTGTTTGAAAAGGAGAAGGAGCTACCGGTTCAATATGGAACGGTCAAACTCGATATGGGATTTCGGTGTGATTTTCTGGTTGATGATCGAGTCATTGTTGAATGCAAAACCGTGAAAGAATTGACGGATCTGGATCTGGCGCAATTGCTGAATTATTTGAAAATTATTGATTTACGAGTTGGATTGCTGATTAGTTTCAACGTGGTGTTGTTGAAGGATGGCATAAAAAGAGTAGTAAACAAACTCGAAGAATAAAGAGCAATCATTCTCTGCGCACTCGGCGACCTCAGCGGTTTAATTACTACCAACCGCGGAGGGCGCGGAGGACGCCGAGATTAATGGCTTAATCAGACAGTTTTTCGGACCTGAATGGCTGGATATGCTTTAAATGCTCTTTTTCCTTTTGTTGGGCATGATACAATTCCCAGCGCAATTGCAGATTCATCCAGAAATCGGGCGAAGTACCAAAATATTTGGCCAACCGCAGCGCCAGAGACGGAGAGATGCCGCGTTTGCAATTGATGATTTCGTTGATCCGCTGATAAGAAACATGGATCGCTTTTGCCAGTTGTTTCTGGGTAAGATGCATGGGTAACAGAAATTCTTCTTTTAATAGCGCACCAGGATGCGTGGGCTCCCGGTGTGATGGGATACGAACCATGATTTGTTCTCATGCTATCTGTCCAATAATACGAGCGGAATGTAACTTTCAATTTAGCATTTCTTTTGAAAGAATCAACAAATAGTCATACTGTTGGCTCTCTTTGACTTCAACGGAGGAAGGAAACCATGAGTATTTTGCAAGCCATTCGGGATGGCATTCGACGCGTCAATGGTAATAAACGCTATCTGTTTATCGCCTTCCTGGCCAGTCTGGGCCTTTCTGCCATTCTGGCGCTGGTAGTCGCCGATAGTATTCAGGCTTCGCTGGGCAATAGCCTGGCGGCGAACCGGTTGCTGGAGAACTTCGACGGACTCTGGTACCGGTCGTTTGCCGCCACGGCGCAGGGACTGGCCAAAACCTTCGAGCCGGGCGTGGTGGGCATCGGCGCGGTGTTTAAATCGCTGGATGCGTTTCTCAGCGGCCGATTCCTGCAAGAACACGCCGCCATCCTGAAAGCCGCGGCGATCTATTGGCTATTATGGGTGTTCTTTTCGGCGGGGTTCATCGCGCGTTACGTGGCCACCGGCGAGGAGAAACCGGGATTCTGGGCCTCCTCTGCCCGCTATTTTTTCCGGTTTCTCATTCTGGCGGTGATGGCCGCGATTGTGTATTTCCTCGCCTTTCGTCTGATTTTTGGCGGCCTGAGCGGACTGATCCGCGAATGGACGCGCGAGACCCTCGATGAGCGCGTGCACTTCGCCCTGACTTTTGCCAAATATTTGATTTTCTGGCTCATCGTCTGGTTCGTCAACATGCTTTTCGATTACAGCAAAATCCTCACCGTGGTGCGGGACCACAAAAACATGCTGGTCGTGCCGCTGCGCGCACTGGGCTTCGTCGTCCCCCGCTTCTTCAAAACTTACGGCCTGTACCTGTCCGTCGGCTTGATCTGGATCGGCATCCTGCTGGTGTACTGGATCGTGGTGCCGGGCGCCGGACAATCGTCGTGGATCGGCATCGGGCTGGCCTTTCTGCTCGGGCAGCTCTACATCCTATCCCGCATCTGGACGCGCTGTCTCTTCTGGGGCGCCCAGGCGGGGTTTTTGCTGGCGGAATATGCGGAGCCGGGAGAAGCGGCGGAAACGAACGAAGAAAAGTCATGAAGAATTGATTGTAAGCCTCATTAAAATTGGTTATTTTAGGGTGTTTCCTGCAGGGGCGCAGTGATGATGAAAAAACGGATATAACGCATGATATGAAAAAAGTCACCCAGAAACAAATTACCCGGGCGGTGCATTTGCTGGTGCGTGAGCGTCTGCCCGAAAAAAAATTATTCTGTTCGGATCGTATGCTCGGGATATGGCCACCCAGGATTCGGATGTGGAACTGTTGGTCATTGTGCCGGAAGTGAAAAACAAATTCCGCGAAATGATTCAGTTGC
>JAUZRQ010000053.1 GCA_030950365.1 Candidatus Zhuqueibacterota bacterium
TTTTATGTGAAACTATATTTTCTTTTATGATAGTTTTATGCACATATAATAGTGTGCAAGATAAAAATTGTAAAAAGAGAGGTGCTTTAATGCTTAAAAATATCACGCTTAGTGCGGATGAACAACTCATCAAGAAAGCCAGAGAAAAAGCGCGGCGTGAAAACACAACCTTGAATGAAACTTTCCGGCAATGGCTGAAAAGGTACGTGATGTCTGATCAGGAGCAGTTTAATTATGAAGAACTGATGGATTCTTTAAGCTACGTGAATCCTGGGCGCAAATTTACAAGGGATGAGCTCAATGAGCGATAAATTTTTCATCGATACGAATGTTTTTATTTATTCATTTGATAAATCCTCGCCGCAAAAGCAGATGCGCGCAAAAGAAATGATTCGCGAAGCTTTGCAGAATTATGCTGGATGCATCAGTTTTCAGGTGATTCAGGAATTTTTGAATGTTGCGACGCAGAAATTTCAGACACCGTTAAAAAAACAAGATTGTCGAAAATATATTTCCAACGTATTAGAACCATTATGTGAAGTCTTTGCCAGTATTGAGCTTTATCACACTGCCTTGGAAATTCAGGAAGGCTGGCAATATTCTTTTTATGATTGCCTGATCATTGCTGCAGCGCTAAAGGCCAATTGTCGCATTTTGTACTCCGAAGATTTACAGCATGACCAGCGCATCAGGGAATTAGTGATTAAAAATCCGTTTCATGGCATTTCGTAATGGGTTAAAAATCGCAGACACCGCGAAGGTGCCTCGTGTTTTATTTTTACCCAAATCACATCCCCACATGCCACATCAGAAAGCTCAGCCAATTGGTCATGTCTTCGATGCGTTTGCTGACGGGCATGCCGCCGGAGTGGCCGGCTTTGGTGTCGTAGAGCAGCAGCACCGGATTGTCAGAGCCGGTGGCGTGTTGCAGCAGCGCCGCCATCTTGCGCGCGTGCAGCGGGGCCACACGCGTGTCACCGTCGCCGGTGATGAAAATCACTGACGGGTATTTCGTTCCGGGCTTGACGTTGTGGTACGGCGAATATTTCAGCAGGTACTGGAACTGCTCGGGATCGTCGGAGGAGCCATACTCCGGAATCCAGAAGCGGGCGACGAGAAATTTATGATAGCGGATCATGTCGAGCAGGGGGTAAAAACACGCCACGGCTTTGAACAGATCGGGGCGCTGGGTGAGCGCGGCGCCAACCAGCAGGCCACCGTTGCTGCCGCCGGAAATGGCCAGCTTTTCCGGATTGGTGTATTTATTGTCGATAAGCCACTCCGCCGCGGCGATGAAATCATCAAACACGTTCTGCTTTTTCTCACGCATGCCGGCCTTGTGCCACTCTTCGCCAAATTCGCCGCCGCCACGCAGGCTCGGCCGCGCAAACACGCCGCCGTTCTCCACCCAGATCGTCGCCAGCGATGAATAGCCGGGCTTCAGGCTGATGTTGAATCCGCCGTAGCCGGTGAGCAGCGTGGGATTTTTGCCGTTCAATTCCAGCCCTTTTTTATGCACCAGAAACATGGGCACCCGGGAGCTGTCCTTGGAGGTGTACCACACCTGCTTGACTTCGAACTGCTCGCTGTCGATGGGCACCTGGAGTTTCGCCCAGACCGATTTCTGGCCCGAGCTCACATCGTAGCGGTAAATCGTCGTCGGGATCAGAAACGAGGAATAGCTGAAAAAGGCCTCGTTGCCCTGCCAGTGGCCGGCGAGGCCGGACACCGAGCCCATGGCCGGCAGCTCGATTTCGCCATCCGACTGGCCGTCTGGTGTAAAGATTTTGATGTGCGATACCACGTTTTCCAGATAATTCACGAACAGCTTACCGCCCACCAGCGAAAAACCTTCGATGATGGATTCGGATTCAGGCACGATTTCCCGCCATCTGGATGGATGTTGGGGCAGCTGGTTAAGCCTGACACTCAGGATGCGCTTCTTCGGCGCCTGCCAGTTGGTTTGGACATAGAGGCGGCCGTCGGCGATGGTGCCGTAAAACCGCGCCGGAATATTCTGTACAACCGGCACGATGCTGCCGCCGCGCGCCAGGTTCTGGTAATGGATTTCGGTTTGGTCGGCCGAGGCCCCATAGAGCACGTGGATGAGCAGATGACGGCCGTCTTCCGAAACCTCTGAGAAAATGATTTTGTCGGGGCCGTAGCCGTCGCCGAAGATTTTGCGATCGTCCGAAGGTTTGCTGCCGAGCCTGTGAAAATACACGCGCGAGCCTTCCTTCCCGTGCCGGGTGTAATAAAACCCGTCGCCGCTTTTTACGAACGACACGCCGAAATAACGCGCCCGCGGCAGGCTGTCGGGTAGGTTGATGCGGCGGTCGACATCCAGCAGGTGCAGGCTCACTTCGTCCTCGCCGCCGCGGCGTTTGCTGTAAATGAGAATCTGGCCGCCCGCCGAAATCTCGCGGATTTGTACGCTGATGGTGTGGTCGGGGCTGAGGGTGTGTGGATCGATGAGCACCTGATCTTCACCGTCGAGGCCCTCGCGCATGTAGATGATGGGCAGGTCCTGGTCGGCGGCGCGTTTGGTGAAAAAGTAGCGGCCGTTGCGCTCGATGGGCACGCTGATGCTCTCGACGCGCATGAGTTCTTCCAGGCGCTGGCGGAGCCGGTCGCGCCCGGGCAGCTTGTCGAGAATGGAATGGGTGTATGCGTTTTGCCGGGCGATCCACTCGCGCGTTTCCGGTGCCTGCTGGTCCTCCAACCAGCGGTAGGGATCGACGAGTTCGACGCCGTGCAGCACTTCCTTAACGTTGTCCTGGCGAGTCTCGGGTGGGGGAGGAAATTTGGATTTTTTCGAGCAAGACGGTGCTATGATGAATGCAAAAACGAGGAAACTACCGATGATGAGACCGGCCATCCGGGCTCGCTGGCTTCCGGCTACTTTAATTTTCATGGAAAGCTCTCCTGCATTTGATGAAGCGTTCCAGGATTTAAATTTTGATTCAATCGCGTTCTTTGATTAACCTTTTCGACCGGATTTACAGAATAAACTGGATAAAGGGAGGAGAACCTTTATATCCTGTCAGAAAAAAGAACCTGCATAAAATATTTTTTCTCTTCCATAAGCGCAAGCTGAATTGACTCAAGTTGGTTGATGGGTTTGGGGTATCACTGGCTGGATCGCTTTACGAATGAAAGCCCCAATATTCCCAATCGCCTGCCGCGCTTCAGGCAGGAAGGGGGCGAAGAAGTGCCACACATGCATCATGTCCGGCCAGATGTCCAGGGTCACCCTCACACCGGCGGCCCGGGCCTTTTCTGCCAGGCGCAGGCTGTCGTCCAATAGCACTTCGTGGGTGCCGACGTGGATGAATAGCGGCGGAAGGCCGTGCAGATCGCCGTACAGGGGAGAGGCGTACGGATTTTTGGGGTTCTCGCCGTGGAGATATTGCCGGGCGACGTAATCCAGCGCTGCTACCGGCACAATGGGATCGACCGCGGCCTTGCTGCGGATGCTGTCGCCGGTGCCGGCGAGATCGGTCCAGGGCGACAGGCAGACGGCGGCGGCCGGGAGCGGCTCGCCTCGGTCGCGCAGGAAAAGCAGCAGCGCCAGCGCCAGACCGCCGCCGGCGGAATCCCCGGCCACCACCAGCCGCTGCGGCGGAATTTTTTGTTGCAGCAGCCACCCATAGGCGCGATGCGCATCTTCCAGCGCCGCCGGAAACGGATGCTCTGGCGCCAGCCGGTAGCCGATGGTCAGGCATTTGACACCGGCTGCCCGGGCGATGCGCGCCGCCAGCGCCCGGTGCGTGCGGATGGACCCCATGACGTAGCCGCCACCGTGGAGATACAGAATGGCGGCATCTTCGGGGGCGCCTGCCGGAACGAGCCATTCTGCCGGAAAAGAATCCATGGCGGCGGTGCGCCGTACGCCGCGGGGCATGGGGATGAGCCGGGCGAAACGCTCCAGACGCTGACGCCGGGATTCCAGTGTGGCATAGCGTCGATTGAGCCGGCGACTCAGCGCCAGCAATGTGCTGTGTAAGATGCGATGGATTGGCATAAATTTAATGCAGCTCCTTGTGCTTTACTGCAAATCCCAAGATCTCCATCCCAGGAATGAGCTGTGGTACGAGATTCCGGCATTCCTGCGCCCACCTTCTGGTGGCCACCGGAAGTCGGAATGACAAAAAACAGTTCATGCTAAATGGTTACAATGTAACTCGATATCTCAAATGGCATTGAGGCAGTAAAGCAAGCAAAGTATTCCGTGCTGCCTAATACCAGGTTGCATACCGAAACTTGAGCAGAAACTGATACGATTCCCGGGTCCAGCGGTCGGTGAGGGAGCGCGCCAGGTTGTGGTTGTACACGATAAACAGGTCGCCCTGCGGTGAAAACGTCCAGCGCAGGCGGGTGTTGGTGCCGATGGTGTTGCTTTCGTTGTCGTACTGGATAAAGCTGCTGATTTGCAAATCCGAAGACGGCGTAAAGGACAACCGCACGGCGTACAGCCGCTGGGTGAAGTTGCCCTCCTTCAGCCGGCCGTAGTTGAGCTCGCCGCTGATGCGGGCCACGAACACGGCCGAGGGCTTGATATCCATGTAAAATTCGATCTGATCCAGCCGGCCGCTGTAAAAACCGCCGAACCACCAGGTGACCTGTCCGCTAATCTTTCGCTTGTTGGCCAAACCGGCTTCGAGCCGGTAACGCAGCCAGTGGTAGGCGCCCACGGGTATCACCACATTGTCGGAAATTTCGAACGGCTCCGGCAGGTTCTCGCCCTGCGGCACAATATTGAATTCGAACCGATCACCGCTTTCCAGCCGCCAGTTGATGGGCGCCATGAAGACCCGGTAGCTTTCCCACCGGTTCTGCAAATTGGTGACCAGATAGGGATAGAATTCATGAAACATCTGCCGCACCAATTTCCACTCCGGTCGTGGGGAATAGGTGACGCCCAGCCGCCAGATGTTCACTCCGGGCCGCGGCACAAAGCCGAGCGAGGGCGAAAAGCCATCACCGATGTGTTTGTACACAAACGCGATGTCCCACAGGTCGTTGGGATAGTCGATTTTGAAACCGTACGCGGCTTTATCGCCGGTTACCCCCGCCCGCTGATTGTACAATCCCCACACGCCGATCAGGAAGTTTTTGTCGCCGCGAAAATACGACGTTTGATAGGTGAAATCCGCGCCGGCCAGCCAGCTATTTTCCCGGCCGAGCGGATCGCCAAACGTGGTGATGAGTCCCATGGACGATTCGCGCCAGATATTCTGTTTGAGGCGCACTACACCCATGGTAGTGGCCGGGGTGAGTCCGGCCACCGCGCGCGTGCGGGTGACCAGCGCGCCGATGTTGGTGTTGGCCACGCGGCCGTTGACTTTCAGTCCGGCGTCGATGGGGATTTGCTGGCCGCGGTACAGGCCAATGCGGCGGCTGAAAAAGGGAATAATGTCGCGGCTGAGACCGAGGCCAAATTCGAAAATATCGGCGCCGCGCAGGAAAAAGGTGCGTTTTTCCGGGAAAAACAGCGGAAACCGGGTGAGGTTGGTCTGCCGGGCATCGACCTCGGTCTCGGCGAAATCGGTGTTGAGGGTGAGCGAAGCTTCGAGGTTGGGGCCGAACCGCTGCGTGAGGTCCAGGCTGAGGTCGCTGCGGACGTCGGTCGGGGCATTCGGCTCGAATATCCCGAAACCGCCGACCACAGACGGGCTGATGGTCAATCCGTGGCCGACATCGAACGCGGGCAGGTGCATCAATTGCCCGGCATGGGTGGTCTGCCCGAATTCGTAATCGATGGTCGCCCCGGACCAGCGGTCGGTTTCCTGCAATCGCTGGATGCGGCGCTGCACGTTGAATCCCCAGACAGAACCGCCGCGCTGGAAGTTGAGACTCTTGACGGGCAGGTACATTTCCAGCGACCAGCCGTATGGGCCGATATGGGTTCGGGCATCCCAGACGGCGTCCCATTCGCTGTTTTCGTCTTCCCCCTGGCCAACTACAAGCGCGTCGTAGCGCGCCCCGGCCGGATTGATTTTGAAAATGTAGCCGGTGCGGCCGTCGTTGAAGGTGTCGAACACCAGCGCAATGTAATCTTCTCGGGACAGCCGCGCATCCCTGCCGCGACTGAATGCGACGATCTGCTCGGGATGTGGATCGTAGCAGATTACGCCGATGTACAGCCCTTTGGCAGTGGCCAGCACCCGGACGCTGGTCGACGCCGATGGCGCGATACCCTGTTTCGGTTCGATCATGGTCAGGTGGGTGATGGAATCAGCCTGGAACCATGCCTGTTCCATTATCACGCCATCTAAATGAATGCGG
This sequence comes from Candidatus Zhuqueibacterota bacterium, assembly GCA_030950365.1. Taxonomy (GTDB): domain Bacteria; phylum Zhuqueibacterota; class Zhuqueibacteria; order Zhuqueibacterales; family Geothermadaptataceae; genus Hydrothermovivens. The sequence goes on from JAUZRQ010000053.1 coordinate 6,289, forward strand.
CTTTTGAGTCTTCCGGCACGCAAAACCGGCCGATCTTTGGCCTGTGATCCGGCCGCAAGCAGAAACAAAAAAAACAGCGCTAACGAAAAGCAGTTTCCCGGTTTCATGGGTCATCTCGTCCTGTCACATTCACACCATCTTGAACGTTGCATTACGAATCGTGCATATGTTTAAATGAATTATTTCCAATTATCGCGAGCGATTTGGTTGTAACTATTCAGCGCAAATTGGGCACTGCCATTTTGAATCACCATGATACGCCTTGCGAATGCATTTGGATATCGCCCCCAAAAAACACCGATTTCACAGATTGGCACTGATTTTCGGGGAGCTACGGAAGCACACGGATTGACGCAGATGGTCTTCTTAAAACCTTGGAATGAAGAATTCACTATCTCGAAATCCTCAAAATTAAATCATAGCGCTTCAGCACCACTGCGAGAGGTTTGCTTTTCTGCCTTATGAGTTTTTCACCATTTGCTGAATAGTTACTCTGAATCGTTATATTGGGTTTGCGCTTCTATTCCCGGACTCTTATTACAGATAATGGTCTGGATGATGCTTTTCTCTTCATCAAAAAGTTGCAAAAGACCGGCTGAACCGATTGCCAATGCCCGGGCGCATGTTACCACGCGGCATGTCTTCTGTAACAGTAGATTTGATAAACGCATTTTTGTTTAATTTACCTTTGCGTCCTACCTACAGGAAAGGAATTTGGATGAACATTACGATCAATGAGGAAACGGGCACCCCCAATCCGGCCTTATAGATGCAATCGACAGGCGAAGCGAAGCATTCATGAAATACAGGGCCGCCCCCCTATCGGCATGAAACGCCCATGGTTAGCCAGGATTCTTCCTGTTCATGGATCCCTCTGTTACAGAATCGATACGGAATATGCCCCGGCAAGTTGCCGTGCCGCTAAGCGGCCGGGTTCGCTGCCTTCCTGATTTCTAAATTAATCATCCTGAGCTAATTATCAAGAAATATCTGGTGCCGGGAACGGTGACAGATGCATGCCTGGGGTGAAGGGTTTCAGAAAGGGATTGCTAATCACAGAAGCAAAAGTAGGCTGTTCCCCGGTTCATTCGACAAGCTGTAATCCGTATTTCTGTTTCCAGGCCAGGTCATAATACACCGTCCCTGAATGATCGACGAAGAGGGCGAGCACGGGAGACGGTTGGAGCTTTTTGTATTGGGGCCAGCCGAGGATGAAGAGATACGTAGCCCAGACGTCCGCGGCTTCGGCCGAAGGCGCCAGCACGGTGACGCTGCGGTAATCCGTCGCCGGATAACCGGTTCGCGGATCGAGAATGTGGTGGTAGCGTTTGTCATCGATGATGGCGTAGCGCTCGTAATCGCCGCTGGTGGCTACCGCAAAATCGGTCAGTTCAAAGGTCGCCAGTAGTTCGCTCAGTTGTCTTGGATGCTTTATACCGATGCGCCATTTGCGACCGTCCGCCTTCAGCCCCGAAGCGTAGATGTCGCCGCCGGCATTGATGAGGAACTGGCGAATGCCATGCTGGCGGAGCATCGCGGCGGCACGGTCGATAGCATAGCCCTTGGCGATGCCGCCGAGATCCACGCGCATGCCGGGCTTCAAGAAACGGACTGTGGTGTCGGCCGGGTTAAGGCGGATCTGGCGGTAATCTACCAGCGCCAGTTTCTGTTGCAGCGTGTCAGGACCCGGCAGGCGAATATCGCCGTCTTCATTGAAACCCCATAGAACCGAAATCGAGCCGATGGATATGTCGAACAGGCCGTGAAATTGCCGGCTGTAATCCAGCGCGCGCTGCAAAATGGCAAACGTTTCCGCAGAAACCCGCACCGGCCGTTGCGCGGCGGAGGCATTGAGTTTGCCGATCTCGCTATCGGCGCGGTGGGAGCTGAGGGTATTCTCGATGCGCTCCATCTCACGAAAAGCAAAATAGCAGGCCTTTTTGGCTGCCTGCACGCTTTTGCCGAGCGCGATGATGTCGACCTGGGTGCCGAGCAGAAATTTGGTGGTGGAGACTTCAAAGACGGGGGCAGTGGGCTTAGACTGTGCAAACAGCCCACCGCCATACAGCAGAACGACGAGAAAGGGCCAGCGTATCGATTTAGTAAACAATGCCATCCACCCCTGCAGCGTTTTGACCGGCAACTACCACACGAACTTGATTTGGAATGCAAATCAGGTTTTGGCCGGGGCGGCGGATGGCGCCCATGTTCATGCAGGTCTTGTGCCGGCAGCTCGATTCCACAATGCTGGCCTTGCCCTGGCGCACCGAAAGAGCGATAAAGCCGCGGATGCCGGCCACACGGAAATAGTCTCGATGATCTTCGAAACGGATTTCTTCCACCAATTGATTGCGCACGAACACCTGCAGCTTTTCGGGCTGTGCGTCAGCCGTGTCCTGTGAGAATTGCATCAGTACTGGATTCTCGACACGCCGCGGCATGCCGAATTGGCGCGCGATTTCCATGAGGCCGCGGGTCAGGTCATCCTGCGGCCGATAAAAATTGATCAGCCGGCCGCTGGCGATCAGCGCCATGTCCGAAAGGTGCTCGCCGGGCAGGGTGTATTCCGCGTATTTTAACGACGACCTGGAAAGGACCTGCGATTGCAGCAGGCTCTCCAGTTTGGTCAGCACCTCATCCGGCCGGTCGGTGACGATGCTCAATTGAAATGGCGATCGTGGCGCTTCACCGGCCGCGGCTTTGCGAAGGAAAAACGGCAGGGTGTTCGACAGCACCAGGCCGGAGGTGACGAACGAAATCTGTTTGATGAAATCGCGTCGCTTCATAGCTGCATCTCCTGTATAAACATTAAAAATGATAGCGCACGGAAAAACTCAAAATGTATGCGTACAGGTTTTTCAACCGGCTGTGCCAGTCGGGCGTGGCCGAATGCCGGTGGTAAAAGTTGAGAATAAAATTGACCTGCAAATTCTCGTCCTGGAAAAATGGCACATTCTTAAAATAGCCACCATTGATGCTCAGTTTGATCTGATAGTTGTTGCTGTAATTTTCATTGAGCTTGGTGTCCACCGTCATATATTCTTCCGGCCGCAGGTATTGCGGCTTGAAGAAAAAGGCGCGGTCCTGGATATAGTTCCGCAGCCCCAGTCCGAGAATGACAGCCGGATGCAAATACTGCTGATACAGGATATTGGTGGTCAGCGAATTGACATCCCAGCTATCCCAGTAATACCGGACGCCAAAATTCAGCGCGGCGCGCGGGCCGACCTTGTAATTCAGCCGGAGCCCGATGGCCTTACGAATGCGCCGATCGGGATGCGAGGTTTCATAGGTCGCCACCCGGTCGCCCTCGATGATGCGCACCACCTGATACGGATCCGCCAGATAGCCATGCGAATTGTTGTACGAAAGAATCACCTGCATGATGAAAATCGGGCTGAGAATCTGCGTGAAGTTGAAGCTGTAGGTGTACACGTCCTTCTTTCGGGTCCACGTGCGAATCTGGGGAAAGACGCGATCCCAGCTTCGAACGAATCCAAATTGCAGGGTGGTGTTTTTTTTCGCCAGCAGATAGGTGAACAGGCTGGCGAGGGTGAACGAGCTGTAATCGTGCTCACGGCTATACAGCGCGTTAAGGGAAAACGTGCCGCCCTTCAGAAGACCACCGGTGAGCAGTTCGTTCACGCCCAGCCCGATTTCATGCCGTACCTCGTCCGGCCGATCGTCGCCGCCGCCGTCCTCATTCTCCGTGGCCGAGGTCACGCCATCGACGTTGAAATGGCTGCGCATGGATGCGGCGCTGATCACATCAACCAGATAGCGGACACTGACCGTGGAGCTATCGGAAAAGCGTTTGGTCATCGAGATCGTCGGATAGACGATTTTGACATTAAAGTTATCAAAATAAGAATTAATTGCAACCTGCAATTCGTTATCCGGCAAATCCTGAGCGCGCAGCGGGCTGGCCAGCAGCAAAGCACAAAGTCCTGCTACCAGTCGTTTAACCACAGCCGCAACCTCCGCTTTGGGCTCCGGTGCCGCCCACGGAACCTTCCCGGTAGTCCAGATAGTGTTCTTTGATTCCGGCTTCGATGGGATTCTCATCAAAGATCATGATCGGATCGGCCAGCTCGCCGCGCTGCCACGGTTGCACCATGGCACAGCTCATAAGGCCGGAAAACAGCAATCCCAGCATGGTTAAAATCATTCCTCTTCGGACTTTCCCTGTCATGTTTTGCTCCCATGTTGATGCTGTTACAACAACTCCTTGATCCGGCGGATCAGCTCGGCCTTATCCTTTTCCTGAAATCCGGTGTGGCGGTAGCGGATCACGCCGTTTTTATCGATCAGAATGGTGGTGGGCATGCCCTGTAGCCGATAGAGTCCAGCGATTTTGCCTTTAGGGTCGAACACAATCGGAAAAGCCGGTTTTGCCTTTTGTTTGTCAAGAAACCGGCTCACTTTTTGAATATCTGTATCTACATTGATACCGATGACAGTAAAATTTTTGTTTTTCAATTGATGATGCAACTGCACCAGAAAGGGGAATTCCTGTTTACAGGGGCCGCACCAACTGGCCCAGAAATCTAGCAGCACGACTTTGCCTTTGTATTGAGACAGTTTCAATGTTTCGCCATTGAGCGTCTTTCCGGCAAAATCTGGCGCAGGCTTTTTGAGCGCCGAACTGCTGGCAAAACTGGTGATCAAGACCAGGGTCATCAAGATCATCAATATTCGCTTCATCCTGAACCTCCTTTGGATATGAGTGTGATTTGAGTGTATCAGCGCTATTCGTCCTCCCACAAGGTGCCATGGCACTGAAAACAGGAAGGCGCAATGGTTTTGATGCCATTCACCTCGGCAACGCCTCCGTCCAGGTCTTCCTGGTGGCATTTATCGCTGGAACAGCCGCTCGAAGGCCGGTATGGATATTTGAGGCCCTCGCGATGCATGACCCCACTCACATTGACCGTATGATCATCTGGAGGCCCCTCCTTTTTTTGGGGCGGAAATGGAGCCTCGCAACCTATGGTTGTTAAAAGAATCCAACATAAAATCAAAACGCGATAAACGAGCTGCATGTTTTTATGCTTGGGTTTTGACGCCGGAATGTTTACCATATTCTTCTGTGCTAGGGATGCTAGGCAAAAGCCATGCCGAGATCATTTTGCATAGCTCTGTAAGATTGTCAAAAGGTAATTAAAGAAAAGTCAGCTCTTTACTTTTGATGATGGTGCTGGAGGGGATGCTGGAATGGAGGGCATTTTGTTGAAAATCACAGAAACGGTCACAAGCCCATTACATTTACGTTATTTTGTTTCAAATATGGGGTTCCAGTGGGGGCTACAAGGGATATGTAAAAATACCATACCACGGCGCATTGATTGTATAAAATTTCCAGCCTTGAGCAGTCGGTTCCCAATCATTTTGAAAATAAAAAGGTTGCGAACGTACAACGGGTGCCATCATCGGCTATGCTGGTTTTCTGCCAACGGCGGGCATGCAATTTGCTTGAATGTGTTTATTGCATTGCAATACGATCGATGTTCACGATATGCAGGGGCAACGGAATGAGCTACTTCAGGAGAATGTGCCAAATGCGAAAATCAGGCCGGACGGTGGCGATCATTGCCACCGTACTCGCGATGGTGCTAGGACAGGGAAGCCGGGACGGATTCGCACAAACCCAGGGCAGGGTTACGTTTCGTGTGACCACCACGAGCTATGGGGGCAAATACGCAGATAAACATGTTGGAGCGATTTGGGTGGAGGACGCTCAAAATCAATTTATTAAAACATTGAAAGTGTGGGCTAAAAAACGAATCAAACATCTCGTCAAATGGAATGCCGCAAGTAATGGCAATAAAGTAGATGCGATTACTTCGGCCACGCTGCGCAGCCACCGTTCGCACGAGGTCACCTGGAACTGCACCGATGTGAACGGCGCCGTGGTGTCGGATGGCGTGTATCGCATCTATGTTGAGTTCACCGAGGATAATTCGGCCAAATCCAGCGGCAAGCCGGGCAAATGGATGGTGGTGGAATTCACCAAGGGGCCGAATGATCAAACGGTGAATCCGCCGGACAAAACCTATTTCAAAAATATCGAGCTGATTTATACGGCCAGTGGGAGCGCCCCGCCACAACTGGCCTCGGTATCCGGGCGCGTTCAGGACAGCCAATCGCAATCCGCAATTGTTGACGCAACGGTGACTCTTCTCCGTAACGGACAGAGCGTGAAACAAACGCAAAGCGGATCCGATGGCGGCTACCAGTTTGCCGATATTCAGGCCGGCACGTATACCATCCGGGCCGCGGCATCCGGATATCAGCCCGGGGAAATCTCGGTGACCCTGCAGGCCGGCGATGCCCTCACCGGGCGGAACATCTTGTTGGATCCGGTGGTGCAACCGGCATCGCTGCAGGGCAAAGTGGTGGATGCCAGCAATCAGCAGCCCATCGCCGGCGCGACGGTGCAACTGCAGGTCGGCGGGCAGGTAAAATACGAAACGCGGACGGTGAACGATGGGCAGTTCGGCCTGCCAAATATTCAGCCAGGCACCTATTCGCTGGTCGCGTTCAAGGATGGCTACGAGACGGCCAGCGAAACCATTACCCTGGCGGACGGCCAGCAGATGACCGGCAAAATTCTTCAGCTTACGCCGGTCGTGAACGGCGCCAGCTTTAGCGGCACCATCCTCGATGCGCAAACCGGTCAGCCGGTAAACGGCGCTACGGTGCAGCTTCTGCAATCGGGACAGGTGGTGCAAGAAACGCAAACGGACGCCAGCGGCCGCTTCGCGTTTCAGGACGTGGCCCCCGGCAACTACACCCTCAAAGTGAGCCGCGATGGCTATGCAAGCAGGACCGAGTCGGTGACCCTAAACCCCGGCGATAATGTTTCGGGGCGGACCATTCAGGTGACGCCGCAGCAAACGGCCGACACCACCCCGCCAACGCCGCCGCGCAATGTTCGCGCGCGCAAGCTTGGCAATTAGCCCCAATTGACACCACGAAAATAAATTTAGAAACACCAGGCACCTAGCAGGTGCCTGGTGTTTTGCTCGCTACCCCATGGCAACGGCTTGTTTCTGCTGGCCGTTCAGGCGTTTTTCATAATCCTCCATCGCCGCGATGCGCTCGGCAAGCGTCGGATGGGAATAGTAATAGAAACTGTACAGAGGATGCGGCGTGAGGTTGCTCAAATTGTCCTTGCTCAATTTCAGCAGGGCGCCAATGAGACCATGAGCCGTGCCCATGGCCTCCACGGCAAAGCGGTCGGCCTCGTACTCGTATTTGCGCGACAAGATCGAACCGAGCGGCGTCAGGAAAAAGGTGAACGGCCCGGAGCAAAACCCGAATAGAATGATGGCGGCATGGTAGCTGGGGCCAGAAAAGCCAAACGCCTGGAAAAACGACGGATAATGCAACAATAGACTTAAAATCCATAAGCCTGCCAGCATGCTCGCCAGCGACAACGCCAGCCCCTTTTTGATGTGATGCTTCTTCTCGTGTCCGATTTCGTGCGCCAGTACAGAAACCACCTGGTCCTCTTCCAGATTATCCACCAGGGTATCAAACAGAACGATACGTTTGACCCGGCCGAGGCCGGTGAAATAGGCGTTGCTGTGTTTGGAGCGCTTGCTGCCGTCCATCACGAAAATGCCGCTGGTGTGAAAATGCACTTTTTGCACCAGGTGCAGGATTTTTTCCTTCAGCGAACCATCCGGCAGCGGTGTGAATTTGTTGAACCAGGGGGCAACCACCGTGGGATACAGATACACCATGAGCAACTGAAACCCGGCCAGAAAGCCAAACGCATATAGCCACCAGTAATTGCCGGTTTTGTCCATGAACCAGAATAGGCCCCAGAACAGCGGCGCCAGCAGCACAAGCGACAGCACCAGGCTTTTCAAGCCGTCGATGATGAACAGTTTCCAGGTCATTTTGTTAAAGCCAAACCGTTCTTCGATGACGAAAATGGAGTACAGGGTGAACGGCAGGTTGAATAAACTAAACATCAAGGACAGGGTGAAAATGTAAACGATGCCGTGCAAATAGGAATGCAGCGGCCACTGCGCGATGAGGACATCCATGCGGCCAAGCGTTCCGCTGAGAATGATGAACAGCAAAAATAGGGAAGAAGCTGTGTTGCGGATGATTCCGAATCGACCGCGGGTAAGGGTATAATCCACACTTTTGCGGTACGTTTCGCTATCTACCACTTCGCGAAACGCCTCTGGCGGCGCCTCAGCATGGGCGCGTACATGGCGCATGTTCAGCCAGGTCAGGAACGTTTCCCAGAGATATTCCAGCGCGAACAAAATTAGATACAGGGTCAGTATTTGACTGGCGCTCATCATGCCTCCGAATAGTTTGAGTCGCATCCGTGAAATAAGGGTTGCGAATTGGGCACAAAGGGCTTTTATTTAGCCGAGCCCGTTGCAAAATAAAAATTCGAGTGATCGAAAACAATGCCTTTGTGGCTCTGATATCGCGAATCGTGAATTCTGGAGAGATTATCGCTGTGCCGCAGGAAACCGCCTCAACCGCATCTTTGAAGCGATTTTTGCGATTGACCATCCCCAATATTTTGTCCAATGTCACCGTGCCCCTCACCGGTCTGGCGGATACCATCATGCTCGGCCATTTGCCGGACGTGAGCATCCTGGCCGGCGTGGCACTGGGCGCGGTGATTTTTGATTATGTGTACTGGACGTTCGGCTTTTTACGTATGGGCACCACTGGCCTCACGGCTCAAGCCATGGGCCGCCGCGATCAGGAGGAGGTGTTCCATTTGCTGTATCGCGGCCTGCTCATCGGCGGCATCATCGGTTTGAGCATTCTCATTTTGCAATATCCACTCATGAAAGTGGCGTTTGCGCTGTTGTCCGGATCGCCCGATGTGGAAGCCGCCGGCCAGGCCTATTTTTCCGCGCGCATCTGGGCGGCGCCCGCAACCCTGTGCAATTTCGCCTTTCTGGGCTGGTACCTGGGTCGCGAAGAAAGCCACCTGGCGTTATATATGACCATGGTCGCCAATGTTTCCAATGTGATTCTAAACTATATTTTCCTGTATCTGTTCCACCTGGGTGCGTTTGGCGCGGGACTCGGCACCGCGATCAGCCAGTATTTTCAATTGGTTATTGCGCTGCTGATCTTCCGCAGCAAACAACCGCGGCCACAGCCGTCGCGCCAGACGCTGCTGGATCGTAAAAAGCTCAGCCACATGTTGCGGCTGAATATCGATATTCTGATTCGAACCGTGTGCCTGATTTCGGCTTTCGCCATTTTTACCAACTTTGGGGCCAAGCTGGGCACGGTGGTGCTGGCGGCGAACAGCATTTTGCTGCGGTTTCTGGATATTGCCGCCTATTTTATCGATGGTGCGGCGTTCGCTACCGAGAGCCTGGCTGGCATTTTCTACGGCGAGCGCAACCGTGCGGCGTTGCGGAAGCTGTTGATGCAGGCGCTGCTTCTGGGTGAACTATTCGCTCTCGGCTTCATCGTGGTGATTGCCCTGTGGCCGGAGCCGATTTTTCGGGGCATGACCTCGCACGACAATGTGATCGCGTTGCTGCGGGAATACGACTACTGGTTCATGTTGGCGCTGATTTTTGGCGCCGTGGCCTATATTTATGATGGCTTTTTCATTGGCCTCACGCGTGGCCGGACCCTGCGCAATGCCATGCTGATCAGCTTTTTTGTGGGCTTTCTCCCCTGGGCCATCCTGGCCGTACGATCGAACAACAATCATGGGCTATGGGCCAGCCTGGTCGTATTCATGGTGTTTCGTGATGTGACCCTGTTTTGGCCATCCAGGAAGTTGATTGAAGGCAAAGAATAACATCAAGAAAATCATCCTGAGGAATCCGCTGAAATGTAACTATTCATCACAAACCGGGCACTGCCATTTTGAATCGCCATGAAACGCCTTGCTAATGAATTTGGATATTGATTCCCCAAAAACCTCAGATTTCACAGATTGGCACTGATCTTTGGGGAGCCACGGATGCACACGGATTGACGCGGATGGTTTCCCTGAAACCTTGAAATGATGAATTCGCGATTCCGAAATCCTTAAAATTTAATCTCGGTGGTCTCAGCGCCAGTGCAAGAAGTTTGTTTCTCTCCCTTAGAATATTTTCCCCCTTCGCTGAATCGTTATGCTGAAAGGCCGAAATCTTATTTTGTGCTTAGCCGGAATGAAAAGAAAGCTTTGGAATTGCCGGGACCGCTGAACGGTTCCAAAAAGGCTCTACGTTGAACTGTATGGGGTGCCTGTTCATTTTTTGACAGGATTTACAGGATAAACAGGAATAAGTCATGTCAAAAATAGGTGAATCGCCATAAATAAGAATCCCCCCGTCCATAATCCTTCATACATTGTCCAGGATGGCATTTTTCGAGCTTCATCCATTTCATGATTGAAAGGATACAAGCAAAAAGTTTCGATATGCCAGGCGTGGGGTATATTCTCGAGGATATGGTTGATCCTGTTGGATAACTACTTACACAGAACGGCATAGAGCCATAAAAAAGCGTAACTATTACTACTTCAGAAAATGAGGATTTTGTGCGACTCAGCCCACTTCCCGTCATTGCGAGGATCCGCCAGCCGGCGAAGGCTCGTGATATCGGGTCCTTTTGTTTTTTGTTCCAAAGGGCTGAATCGTTATAAAAAAAGCGGTCAGGGTTTGACCGCTTTTTTCTCGAATACGTGTTTTTCAGGATGATTTGTTTTGGTATTGCTGATACAGCATTTCAATAATCGCATCGCTGATGCCCATGGAGCTGAAGCCGCCGTCGTGATACAGGTTCTGCATGGTCACCTTGCGCGTCAGGTCGGAGAGCAGGGTCACCACATAATCGGCGCAGTCTTCGGCGGTGGCGTTGCCCAGCGGTGAAATTTTCTCCGCAAAGTCATACAGCGCGTCAAAGCCCTCGATGCCCGTGCCGGCGGTGGTTTTAGTGGGACTCTGCGACACCGTATTCACACGGATGCCGCGCTTGCCCAGCCGGGCGCCGAAGTTGCGGGCGATGCTCTCCAGCAGCGCCTTGGCATCGCTCATGTCGGAATAGGTCGAAAAAATGCGCTGCGCGCCGATATAACTGAGCGCCACGATGCTGGCGCCGTCGTTCAGCACGTCTTTTTTCAGCGCCGCGGCGATCATCCGGTGCAGCGACATGGCCGATACATCCAGGGTTTTGTGATACCAGTCGTAGTTCAGGTCTTCATACGGACGTTTTTTGCGCACGTTCGGCGACATGCCGATGGAATGCACAATGAAATCGATTTTGCCGTACTCCTGCCTGAGCTGCTCGAAGGCCTCCTCCAGGTCCTCGCTGTTGCTGGCGTCGCAGGCGATGAGCGGCGCATTGCCGCACAGTTTGGCCAGCTCCGCCACCGTGCCCAGCCGGAACGCCACCTTCACGTTGGAGATGGCAAACCGCGCTCCTTCGCGGTAGGCGGCGAGAGCGATCTGCCAGGCAATGCTTTTTTCATCCAGCGGGCCGAAGATGATGCCTTTTTTGCCTTCCAACAAGCCATAGCTTTTGCTGCTCATAATCGTCTCCTTTGCGATTTATCGAATCACTCCCTCATCTTGTCTCAACTGCGCATAATCTGTGATGTGTACATCCGCCAGCGGCGATGGCTCGATGCCTGCACGCACGAGCTGGATCGCAAACAGACCAGCCTGTTTGGCGGCTTCAATGCCCGGCGGGCTGTCCTCAATGGCGCAGGCGCCATCCGCAGCCATACCGAGCCGCTGCAAGGTGCGAACATAGGGCTGCGGCGATGGTTTCGGTGCCAGGCCATCCCGGTAGCCAACCACCACCCGGAACCAGCGCCGCAGGTTGTGCTGTTTCAGAAACGCTTCGACGCGGTCTTCATAGGAATTGGAGCAAATGGCCAGCGTGTGCGTCCGGTGCAGGGCAGGCAGCAACTCCAGCACCCCGGGAATGAATCGCAATTCACCCCGCGCCTCGAGCGCCTCCTGCAGAACCACCTTGCGCTGCAAGCAGAAGGCCACATCCACTTCCGCGCCAAACAGGTCGCGGGCGATCTGGGAGTCGAGCCGGCCGGCGATTTGTGCGGCGGAGACGCGAAGGTCGTCGTGGCCGAGCTCACGTGCCAATTGCTCCCAGGCGCGGGCCTGCAGCACTTCCGAATCGACAATCACGCCATCGAAATCGAAAATAACGGCCGAAAAGCGGCGCAGCCAATTTCCAGGGTCGTTGATCGTTTTCATGTGAACAGGATAATACAAAATTTGCCGCAAGAATTCCAGTAAATTCAGATGGAAAGTAAGACCAGGCAGAAAGCGCTACACCGAATCATTGTAATGGAACTATTCAGCTATTTTCGTTTGATGAAATATTGATTGTCATCGCAAGCAGCCTTCGCTAGGCGGACGCGCCTGTCCGACTGCTGGCGGACGTGTCCGACGACTGGCGGACGGCGATCTCTTTGCAGATAGGCCATTAAGATCGCTTCGCCGCGGAGTTTACCCCGCACGTGATGTGGGGCTTCTCGCGATGACGATGAGTAGGAAGCTGAGCAGTTACATTGTAGCAATTTAGCCTGTGCAGCGATCCTCTCCTTCTCAAGTTAAACCTGGGAAGGAGAGGTAGAAGAAAGGAGAGAACGGCTATAAATATTTGCTTGCAATCCAATTTTTTTTCTTTATTTTAACAATTATGAGTTTTGGCTTTCGCGACATCGAAGAAGCCCAATCCCGGATAGCCGGTGTGGTATATCGGACGCCGGTGCTGCGCTCAATCAACGAGCGCACAGATGGCGCTGCGGAGTTCTTTTTCAAATGTGAAAATCTGCAGCGAAGCGGCGCGTTCAAGCTGCGCGGGGCCTACAATAAAATCGCTGCCCTCTCGGAGCCGGTGCGCCGACACGGTGTGGTGGCGTTCTCCAGCGGCAATCATGCCCGGGCGGTGGCCACGGCCGCCCGGTTGCTGGGCACGCATGCCAAAATCGTGATGCCGAAGGACGCGCCCGCAGTGAAGCTGCAGGCCACGCGGGCGGTCGGCGCGGACATCGTGCTTTACGACCGTTACCGCGAGAGCCGCGAGGCGATTGCGCAGGCCATTTGCGAAAACGAGCACCGCACGCTGGTCCCACCGTTTGACGATCCCCTGATTATCGCCGGGCAGGGCACCATTGGCGTGGAACTGCACGAGCAGATGCCGGAATTCGATCTGCTGGTGGCGCCCATCGGCGGCGGTGGCCTCATTTCCGGCGTGGCCACGGCCCTGGCTGAATTGCGCCCGGAGGTACAGATTTACGGCGCCGAGGCCGAAGCCGCCAACGATACGTTTCTGTCGCTGCAAAAAGGCGAGCGGGTGCAGATCCCGGTGCCCAAAACCATCGCCGACGGCATGCAGGTGACGTCGCCGGGCAAATTGACCTTTCCCATCATCCAGCGGCTCGTACGGGAGGTTGTGCTGGTTTCGGAGCAGGAAATCGTGGAAGGCATGCGCTGGGTGGCCGAACACATCCGGCAGATCATCGAACCGACGTCGGCGGTGGCGGTGGCTGCAGCGCGAAAACTGGCGACCCGCTTCCCTGGGACGCGCATCGCGATCATCCTCAGTGGTGGGAATGTAGATAAGCAACGATACCGGGAACTTCTGGCAGGAAAGGAAGTGTGATGCTCAACCGTCTGTTCGAAACGAAAGTGGTGTTGATCACTGGTGCATCCAGCGGCATTGGTCGGGAAACCGCGCTGGCGTTTGCGCGTGAGGGCGCACGTCTGGCGCTGCTGGGCCGCAACGAAGCGGCGTTGCGGGAGGTGGCCGGGGCCGTACGCGATATTGGCGCCGAAGCGGCCTACGTGATCGCCGATGTGGCCACCCGCCCGGACTGTGAAAACGCGGTTCGCTGGCTTATCGACTCGTTCGGCCGCCTGGATGTGCTGGTCAATGCCGCGGGCATCATTCGCGCCGGCAGTATTGAGGACACGTCGCAAGCAGACTGGCAGGAACTATGGCAGGTCAACGTCAATGGCGTGTTCCACATGATGCAACTGTGCGTGCCGCATCTGGAAAAGACGCGGGGCAGCATCATCAACGTGTCCAGCGTGAGCGGCCTGCGCGCCTTTGCCAATCTGATCGGCTATTGTACCAGCAAGGCCGCCGTGGATCAGATGACCCGTTGTGCCGCGCTCGACCTCGCCCCCAGAGGCATTCGGGTTAATGCCGTGAATCCGGGCGTGGTGGTGACCGAATTACACCGGCGCGGCGGCATGGATGAATCCGAATACCAGCAATTTCTCGAACGCAGCAAAGTCACGCATCCGCTGGGCCGGGTCGGCCGGCCCGTGGATGTGGCCGAGGCCATCCTTTATCTGGCCTCACCGAAAGCCGACTGGGTTACCGGCGTCACCCTGAGCGTGGATGGCGGGCGGCAATTGACCTGCGCCCGTTGAAATAAGTCAGGAAGGGAAATCGGCACAGGAGTGGATGGAACCACAACTCGCATGATCACAGAGGGACAATGTTCAAATCAATGCCGCTGAAGCTGTTGTTTGTGTTCTTTCCCATTTTTTATGTCATATCGTCGTTGAACTTCGCCGCTCCAGCGAAGGAGCTGCGGTCGGTCAACAGCCCTGAGCCGCTGCAAAACGCGCGATCGCTGAAAATCCGGCGTGGCGCCACCCTGGAGCGGTTGCTGCGGCAGGCCGGGGTGCCGCGTGAACAGAGTCAGCAAATCGCGCTTTCCCTGCGCGAGGTGTTCAATCCCCGGCGGCTGCGTGCCGGCGACCGGCTGCTGTTGTTGCAGGATGCATCCGGCGCCGTGCAAGAGCTGCGCTACCAGCCTGCGTCGGAGCTGCTGGTGGGCGTGCGCCGTGATGGCAGCGGCGGATTCGTGGCCTTCCGCGATTCGCTGGCGAGCCATGTGGAAACCACGTTTGTGAGTGGAACCGTACGCACCACGCTGTACGACGCCGTGCTGCAAATCGGCGAGAGTCCCGAGCTCATCGTAGCGTTTTCGGATATTTTTCAGTGGGATATCGATTTCTTTATCGATCCGCGCCGGGGCGACCGGTTTTACATCCTGTTCGAGAAAAAGTACGTGTACGATCCGCAAACGCAGGACTGGCGTTTCAGCGGCTACGGCGATATTCTGGCCGCTGCCTATGAAAAGCGCGACACCACGTTGTTAGCTTATAGCTTTCCCGATGCCAAAGGCCGTCTGCGTTATTATGACATCCGTGGCAATAGTTTTCAGAAAACGTTTCTGAAGTCGCCGCTGAATTACCGGCGCATCACGTCTTATTTTTCCACCCGGCGGCGGCATCCGATTCTGAAGCGCGTGCGGGCGCATACCGGCGTGGACTTCGCGGCGCCCACGGGAACGCCCATTGTGGCAGCGGCCGATGGCAAGATCATCCACATCGGCTGGAATGGCGGCTACGGCAAGTGCATCAAAATTTCGCATAAAAATGGCACGTTTGTGACCCTGTATGGTCATCTGTCGCGTTATGCCAAAGGGTTAAAGAAAGGCAGTACGGTGCATCAGGGACAGGTCATTGGCTATGTGGGCGCCACGGGATTGGCTACCGGGCCGCATCTGCATTATACCATGTACTACAACGGCCGGCCGATCAATCCGCTGAAAATCCGGCCAGTGGCCGGCAAGCCCATCCCCAAAGACCGGCTGCCGGAATTCCAGCAGCGGGCGCGCTGGCTGGCGTTTCAGATGGGCCTGTTGCCGGCAGAGCAATTTGCCGATGATTTTCCCCCGGAAGGCCTCGCCCGGTAGTTGGTGTTTGCCAATCAGATCAATGGTTTGGTTAACAAACAAGGAAACGCGACCTTTTTTATGCCTCGTCTCCTAAAAGCGAGTGGCCGATCCGAATTCAAAGCATTGTTGGAGAATCTGCCTCGCAGCACGCGGATCAAGCTGACGCTCGCCGTGGCTTTGATTTTCGCCACGCTTGGGGCCATTGATCACGTTAGGCGAACCGCAGCTCGGCGAAAACTATCTCTCCCAGTTTTTGGTCTCCACCCTGTTTAGCGCCCTGATTGCAGCCAACATTATCTGGAATTTGCACCATGCCCGGCGGATGATGACATCAGGATTTGTAATCGTTTTTTTGTTTTTGGGATGGATCTTTATCCAGAACTCCTCACGGCAGCAGAAAGCAGACGCGGCCCTCACCATGCCTGTAACTGAGCAAATGGAGGTACAGGCGCAGCGGCGCATGCTGCTGGTTGTGGCCGGAACCGTCTTTGTGTCATTCGGATACGGGCTGTTTATCCTGCTGGTGAGCCGGGAGATGCAAAAACGCAGCCGCGCCGAAGCCGAGATCAGCGTGGCGCGCGACATCCAGAATGCGCTGCTGCCGGCGGACCCGGGCAATGAGGATGGCTATGAATCGCATGGCGTGATGCTCCCGGCCACCGAAGTGGGTGGAGACTATTTCGACCGTTTTCCCATATCCCCCCGGCAGACCCTGTTTATCGTGGCCGATATCGCGGGGCACGGTGTGGGTTCCGGCATTCTGGCCGCCATGTTCAAAAGCACCGTCTGGATGGAGTTGCGGCACACCACCGACCTTGCGGCGCTCCTGCAGCATTTGAATGCAGCCTTCCACGCCCTGACCGATCGAAAAACGTTCGTCACCTGCGCCATGCTGCTGCTGGACCGGCAGGACGGCAAGGCCACCCTTGCGACTGCCGGCATCCGCCCATCTTACAGATGGATGGCCAATCTCAGCGGCTTCTGAAGCACCATACTGCCAATCTGGCCCTTGGCTTGATTCCCCACGCCCAATTTTCAGTTAAAACCGTGGCCTTCCAGCCGGGCGATACCTTCGTGCTTTATTCAGACGGCGCATTCGAAACCATGAACGCGCAAGGGGATATGTTCGGGGAAGCGCGCTTACACCGGCTTTTGGCCCGACTGGCCGGACGGCCGCCGCGCCACTTGTGCGAATCGGTGCTGCAAGAAATTCAGGATTTTCAGCAAGAGCGGCATCAAATGGATGATATCACCATCCTGGCTATCCGATGCTGTTAAATGCTATCAAAAGAGGTTGTGTGGGAGACAGGGGACATTATCACGCCTTGAAAAAACAATGATATCGATATCCTATCATCAAATATAGGGAGCTCCTAAATTGCAAAAATAATTCCAATAATATTCTTCGCAAGGTATTATGGTTAGCAACATTGATTCAGTTTAGCTTCGCTAAATAGATTTTGAACCCTATAATCCACCAAGATTATCCAACAGAATCTTTTTTCAGATAGGATTGTAGTTCTTCTTTTAGATGTTCTATTTCGTTTTTTAATTTATGAAACACTTTCGCGGCGCCATCCATATTTCCATCTTTTGCGAGTTTTTCCAATTCTTGCGCTTTTTGGTATGGTGAATTTGCAGCCAGAGTGGCAAGTGAACCTTTTAAAGTATGTGCGGTCCTTTGTAGCATTTTGTTGTCCTTTGATGAAATAGCCTCTTGAATTTGTTCCAGCAACCTACTGGCATCATCCTGAAAAATCGAAATGATTTCAATCAACAAGTTTTTATCATTGTCAACTTGTTGCTGCAATGTATCTTCGGAAAACAGCTTATTCGAAGCGCTACTATTTCGTTTCGTTAAGAAAATCTCCTCCTGTTCATTATGGCTTTCTAAAGATGGCGTCATTGAACTTTGCCGGTCTAAATCGGGAATTATCTCTGTTGAGAGTATTTCTTTGACATCAACAACTTTTACCGATTCTTGTGGATTTAATTGCTCTTGTTGAAGAATCTGGATCACTGTTTCGATCAATTCGTGTGCGTCGGCGCTCTTTACAACGACAGCGTTTGCACCTGCTTCTAAGGCTTTCAATCTGGTTTCAGCCTGGTCGTCGGTCGTGAATAGAATTAATTTTATATTGTTCAAAGCATCCTGGCGCCGTACTTCATGGCAGATTTCAATTCCCGAAAGCCCTGGAAGCATGTAATCCAATATAGCGGCATCGGGGCGTTCATTCAGTATCAATGTCAGTGCTTCCTTGCCATCAGCCGCCGTGATTGGATGAAACCCGGCTCTTCGAAGCAATCGGGTATAAAGCCGTAAAATGACAGGATTATCATCAACGATGAGAATTTTGTGACGTTCTTTGATTTTAGAAGAAAGTGGTCTTTCAGAGGTTTTGGTAATGATCAACAGTTTGTCGCCGATTTTAATGCGAAAGTTGTCCTTGGGGAATAATGTATCTTTGTGTCCACGTCGGATCCCCAATATCCGAACATGGTTTTCCTGCTGAATATTGGCAATGGGCTTGTGGAGCCAATCAGAATCCTGGTCGATAACGAGCCATTGTAAGCCGGAATGGTCTTTCACATTCGCAAGGGCTTGTATAGACAGGTCGCCTGTGGCACTCAACATTTGGATGGCCATTTGGAGGCCGGCCGTTTTATATGGTGATATGACTTCATCTGCACCAGCCCTTATTAATTTTCTCTCCGATGCTTCGTTGTCGGCTCGGGCAATAATATGTAGTGTAGGGTTTAATTCGCGTGCAGTTAATGTGATAAACAAGTTGTCCGGAACGGAGGGCAATAAAGTTAATAGCCCATTGGCGCGTTTAATTCCCGCGAGCTGCAGAATGGTTTCATCAATAGCGTCTCCTTCGATATATAACAGACCTTTTTCGCTTAACTCTTGACAGCGTTCTTTTTTGGCATCGATAATCACAAAGTCCACGTCTAGATCACAAAACCGCTGGGCTGCGGCCGCCCCCACTCTTCCAAATCCACAAATGATATAATGAGAATGTAGATTTTGAATCTGCTGGATCATGCGTTTCCTCGCACTATGGGGATCAACAATTTTCTCGAAAAAAATCTCTAAAAATGCATGGCCTACGAAGGCCAGGTTGATAAAACCAAGAAAAATTAAAATGGTTGTTAAAAAGCGCCCAGTTGGCGTCAAGGGTCTCACTTCTCCAAAGCCGACCGTGGTGATAGTAATTATGGTCATATACAGACCTTCGCCCGGGGTATAATCTTCTATGATGACATATCCAATCGTCCCTGATAGGATGAGAATAAATAAAAAGATAAGGGGAATAAAAATGTGTCGCTTCATTCGCTTATTAAAACATGGGGTTCTAAAATTATTAACAATGTTTGGATTTATATGGATTTAAAAAATTTTTATAAGTCTGTTGAATGATCTGCTTGATGGTTGCCATAAACGGACTATTTCTTTTAATGTTATCGAGCCGAGGGAAAAGATGTTAAGTGTAAGCAGACAGGCTATCCAATATGTATGTAAGTCAATGAAAGCGAGCAGATTAAATACATATCGGAAGCTGGGCATGAAAATGCCGCGCTAATTGCGCAGCTGACTTCAAAAAAGCTCTACCCCAAAATACTCGTGAGAGAACTTTTAGCTTGCATGATTCATAAATTTCTCACGCAAAGACGCCAAGTCGCAAAGAAATAGCGCCTTTTTTTTTCGCTTGATAAAAAACTTGTTTTTTTAAAATTAAATCACTTTAGGTTGCTCAATACTTTGCGTTCCTCGCGCCTTTGGGGGTTGAATTATCCAGGCCAAAAAGAATATTTGTCATAAAAGTCTTGCAATTTGTTACAAAAAAATTAATTTCTTGCGCACACACGATGGTAGTCAAATAGCGTGGAGAGCTGGCCGGTATGGACATGAAGCGGGACTACTTCGAAGACGTCCAATTATTGAAAGACCGTGCGCAAAAAATCTGGTTTGGTATTCTGGTCGTTTCCCTGATCCTGTTTCCGTTTGTCTCACCCAATTACTACATTTATCTCGTCAATTACATTGCCATCAATGTCATCGTCACCGTCGGCTTGAATTTGCTGATTGGCTATACCGGTCAGATTTCGCTGGGTCATGCCGGCTTTTTCGCCATTGGCGCGTATGCCACCACCCTGCTCATGTTGAAATTGCACGTGCCGTTTTTTCTGGCCATCGTGATTGCCGGTTTTCTGGCCGCGGCGTTTGGTTTCTTGCTGGGCCTGCCGGCGCTGCGGTTGGAAGGGCCGTATCTCGCCATTGCTACGCTCGGGTTCGGCATGGCGGTAACCACCATTATCGGCCGGGTGTCCCTATTCGGTGGGCACATGGGCCTGCAAACGCCGCCCCTGAGCATCGGGCCGTTCGTGGCCAAAAACGACCGCGAAATCTATGCGGTGATCATGCTGTTTACCTTTCTCATGACATTTGCCGCGCGCAACATCACGCGCACGCGCGTGGGGCGGGCGTTCATCGCCATTCGCGATAGCGATATCGCGGCCGAGGCGCTGGGCGTGAACATTGCCTACTACAAAACCCTGGCGTTTGCCATCAGCGCGTTTTACACCGGAGTGGCCGGTGGCCTGATGGCCTTCGTACTGGGCTTCATCAATCCGAATATTTTTGATTTGCTGCAATCGATTTTGTTTCTGGCCATGGTGGTCGTGGGCGGTGCCGGCACCATCCTCGGGTCGGTAATGGGTGCTACGGTGGTGTCGTTTCTGAATATCAAGCTGGAAGCGGTGCAGAACATTCCCGGCGTTGGGCAGTTCCTGCTGCACATTTCGCAGAAATGGTTGAGCGTGAGCGGGCTGCCCAATTTTACGTTCGTGCTGTTCGGCCTGATTTTGATTTTCATCGTGGTATTCGAGCGATTGGGACTTTACGGCATCTGGCTGCGAACCAAAATCTACTGGCGGACGTGGCCGTTCTGAATGTCCCCGAAATTGCCCGCCACCGAGAGCTGGAATCGCAAACGTTGATGATATCAATATAACGGAAGCGCATGTTTGGACAACTGGTGATCAACGGAATGGCCGTGGGCAGCCTGTATGCGCTGGTGGCGCTAGCCATGGTCATTATCTACAAAGCCTCGGAAGTGCCCAATTTCGCGCAGGGCGAAATGGCCATGGTCTCGACCTATTTCGCCTACATGCTGCTGATCAGCGACCGGGTGCCGTGGCAACTGGCCCTGTTGGGGACCCTGGTGTTCGCCTTTGTGCTCGGTATGGTGCTTGAATTTTTGTTCGTTCGGCGGGCCAAAGAGCCAACGGTCTTGGATTTGATTATCGTCACCCTGGGGA
This sequence comes from Candidatus Zhuqueibacterota bacterium, assembly GCA_030950365.1. Classification (GTDB taxonomy): domain Bacteria; phylum Zhuqueibacterota; class Zhuqueibacteria; order Zhuqueibacterales; family Geothermadaptataceae; genus Hydrothermovivens. The sequence continues at coordinate 27,338 of JAUZRQ010000053.1, forward strand.
TGCAACTGGTGCTGCACGGTCTGGCCGGTTGGAAATGGGGCCCGGATCAGAAAGATTTCCCGTTACCCATCAGCGATACCGAGGTGGTGCAGGTGGGGGGAGTGGTAATCAGTTATTTGAATTTGACCACCATGATCACGGCACTGGTGTTGATGGGCCTGCTGTATGCGTTTTTCCAGTATACCAAAATCGGCGTGGCTATGAAAGCCACGCAGCAAAACTGGATGGCCGCGCGCATCAATGGCATCCGCACCAACCACATTCTGGGCATCACCTGGGGCATCAGCTCGGTCATTGGCGCGCTGGCCGGCGTGCTGTTCGCGCCCACGTCCACCCTCGATCCGCACCTGATGTGGGATCCGCTGATCAAAGGCTTTGCCGCCGCGGTGATGGGCGGCATGAATAGCCTGGTGGGCGCCGCGCTCGGCGGCTATCTGCTCGGCTTTCTGGAAAACCTGTTCGGCCTGTACATTTCGCTGGAATTCAAATCCATCGTGGCGTTTCTGGCCATCGTGCTGGTGCTGTGGTTCCGGCCCAGCGGCCTGTTCAGCAAACATTACGAGCGGCGGGTGTAATATGGCGGCTCTGTTGAAAGTGGACAATCTCACCAAGCATTTTGGCGGCATCCTGGCGCTAGATCATCTCTCTTTTGAGGTGCAGGAGGGTGAAATCTATTCCATCATCGGGCCGAACGGCGCCGGCAAAACCACCCTGTTCAACTGCATCAGCGGGCTGTACCGACCGGATAAGGGCAGCATTTTGTTCAGTGGGCAGGAGCTTATCGGCCTGAAGCCGCACAAAATCGCCGAGCTGGGCATTGCGCGCACGTTTCAGAACATCGAGCTGTTTTCGCACATGACCACCATGGATAATTTGCTGCTAGGGCGTCACATCCACTTGCGCAGCGGCGTGTGGCACAGTCTGTTGTTGCCCTGGCGCAAATCGCTGACGGCGCGCGAGGAGGTGGCGCACCGGGCGCGCATCGAGCAGATTATCGATTTTCTGGAATTGCAATCGGCGCGCGATCAATTTGTGAAATCGTTGCCCTACGGCCGGCAAAAGCTCGTGGAGCTCGGCCGGGCGCTGGCCCTGGAGCCGAAGCTACTGCTGCTGGACGAGCCTTCTGCCGGTATGAACACCGAAGAACGGCAGGACCTGTTTTTCTGGCTGCAGGATATCAAAGAAGACCTGGGCATCACGATCGTGATGATTGAACACAACATGCAAATGGTGATGGACGTTTCCGACCGCATTCTGGCGATCGATTTCGGCAAGAAGCTGGCCGAAGGCCTACCGGAGGAGGTGGCCAACCATCCGGATGTGATCAAAGCCTACCTGGGAGAAGATGAACACGAATCAGCCGCTGTTGCGCGTCAATAACATCGAAACGTATTATGGCCTGATCTGCGCGGTGCAGGGCGTGTCGCTGGAAATTGCACCCGGCACGATCACGGCCATTTTAGGGAACAACGGCGCGGGCAAAACCACCATCCTGAAAACCGTCATGGGGCTTTTGGACGACCAGCCGGACAAGGGCAGCATCTATTTCAAAGATCAGCGCATCGACGACAAGGACCCCGAGCAGATCGTGCGGCTGGGCATCGGTTTTGTTCCCGAAGGCCGCGAGATTTTTGACGAGCTAACGGTCAAAGAGAATTTGCTGGTGGGCGCCTACACCCGCCGCGACCGCGCCGGCATCCGCGCGGATATGGACCGCATCTACGGCTATTTCCCGATTTTAAAGGAACGCGAAAAGCAACTGGCAGGCACCCTGTCCGGCGGGCAGCAGCAGATGCTGGCCATCGGCCGTGCGCTCATGAGCCGGCCGCAGCTTTTGCTGATGGATGAGCCGTCGCTGGGGCTATCGCCCATGCTGGTGCGCGATATTTTTCGCATTATCCGGCAGATCAATGAAGAAGGCATCACCATTTTGCTGGTGGAACAGAACGCGCGTATGGCGCTCCGCGTGGCGCACTACGGCTATGTGATGGAAAACGGCCGGTTCGTGATGGCCGGCACCGTGCAGGAACTGATGGAAGACCCCGATGTGCAGGAATTTTACCTCGGCATGAAAAAAGAGACCTCGGTCAAAGGCTATCAGCGGTGGAAACGCAAAAAACGCTGGCGATAACGACGCGGATGGAAAACGAGTCGGCAGATCATCATGGCAGACAAAACGAGCACAAATAGCGCCACGTATAAAACCGTGCCGCAGGTGTTCGCCGAAACGGTGAAAAAATACGGCAACCGGGTGGCGCTGCGCCAGAAGGAATTCGGCGTCTGGAAAGACATTTCCTGGAACGAATATTACGCCGCGGCCAAAAGGGTTGGCATGGCCCTGGTGCAAATGGGCCTGAAGAAGGGCGATTGTGTGGCCATCATCGGCGAAAACTGCCCGGAGTGGGTGTTCATCGATCTCGGCGTGCAGTGCGTGGGCGGGGTGTCGGTGGGTATTTACACCACCAACTCGGCCGAGCAGTGCGAATATGTGATCAATCATTCCGAGGCGCGGTTCTTTTTTGTGGAGAATGAAGAGCAGCTTGACAAATGGCTGATTTTCCAGGATCGCGCGCCGTCGGTGGAAAAGGTGATCGTGTGGGACAAAAAGGGCCTGCGGCACTTCCGGCATTCCAAAGTGATGTTTTTTGATGATCTGATCGAAATAGGCGAAAAAGCGATCCAGAAAAAGCCGGAGCTGTTTGAAACGTTGATGGACACGGTCAAACCGGATGATCTGGCGCTCTTAATTTACACCTCGGGCACCACGGGGCCGCCCAAAGGCGCCATGCTGACGCACAAGAACGCCACCTGGATGGCCGACGCCGTGGCCAAAGCCAATCCGGTGTACGACACTGACGAGCTGCTGTCGTTTCTGCCGCTGTGTCATATTTTCGAGCGGCTGTTTTCGGTGTTCCTGCACATCCGGTATGGCTATGTGATCAATTTTGTGGAAAACCTCGAAACCGTGCCGCAAAACATGCGCGAAGTATCGCCCACCGTGGGCTATGGCGTGCCGCGCATCTGGGAAAAATACTACAGCAATGTGGCCATCCGTATGGCCGATGCCACCTGGTTCAAGCGCTCGGTGTTTGCCATCGCCCGGCGCATCGGCGAAAAGCATGCGCGCTACCGGATGGTGTACCGCATACGGCCGCCATTTTACCTGCGGGCGGCGTACTTTCTGGCCTATCTGGCGGTGTTTCGCAAATTAAAGGAACGGCTCGGCTTCGATCGCATGCGCATCGCGTACTCCGGCGCCGCGCCCATTTCACCGGAAGTGCTACTTTTTTTCCAGTCCATCGGTCTGAACCTGCTGGAAGGTTACGGTCAGACGGAGGGCACCGGTGTGACCACGGTCAACCGCCTCGATGCGTACAAGCTGGGTTCGGTGGGACAACCGTTGCCAGGGGTGGAGGTGAAGATCGCCGACGACGGCGAGATTCTGGTGCGTTCACCGTCGGTGTTTAAAGGCTATTTCAAGGACGAAGAGGCCACCCGGCGCACGCTGGCGGATGGCTGGCTGCATTCCGGCGACGTGGGCGAAATGGATGAAGAAGGTTTTTTGAAGATCGTCGATCGCAAAAAAGACATCATCATCACGGCGGGCGGTAAAAACATCGCGCCGCAGCACATCGAAAATCTGCTCAAGTTTAGCCCGTACATCAACGATGCGGTGGTCATCGGCGACCGGCGCAAATTTTTAAGCGCGCTCATCGTCATCGATGAGGAAAATGTGGTGAAGTACGCGCAGGATCACAAAGTGCAATTTTCCACTTATTCGGATTTGACCCGGCACTCGGAAATCGTCCAGCTGATCCAGCGCGAAGTGGATGCCGTCAATGCCAGGCTGGCGCGGGTGGAGCAGGTGCGCAAGTTTCGCATCCTGCCGAAGAAGCTGTACGAAGAGGACGGCGAGGTCACCCCGACCCTGAAAGTTAAGCGCAAGAGCATCCAACAGATGTACCGTGATTTGATTGAAGAGATGTACGAAAGTTGATGGCATCCCGCACCTCACAAATCTGAATGGACGCTGTTACGAAAACCAAGGGAGCTTTCGATCTAACCAAAGGAGGGCAGGCGATGAAGCATTCACGTTGGTTGCTTGCAGGTGTTGTTCTGGCCGTCTTCGCCGTGACGCTGGGCGTAGGCTGCGCCAAGAAAGGCCAGCGCGGCGTCACCGATACGGAGATCGTCATCGGGCAGTGGGGCCCGCAAACCGGACCGGCCGCCCTGTGGGGCGCGGTGGCGCGCGGCACGGCCGCTTATTTCAAGATGATCAACGAGGAAGAGGGCGGCATCCACGGCCGCAAGATCCGCTACATTTACCGCGATGACGCCTACCAGCCGGCCAAGACCAAGGCCGTGGTGAAGGAAATGGTGGAGAACGAGGGCGTGTTCGCCTTCGTCGGCGGCGTGGGTACCGCGCCGGGCATGGCGGTGAAGGATTATCTTGTTCAGAACAAGGTGCCGTGGGTGGGACCGGCTTCGGGCTCCTCGCACTGGGCCTATCCGCCGAACGAGTACATTTTTGCCGTCTATCCGCTGTATTTCGATGAAGCCACCATCATGGTGGACTATGCGGTGAACACGCTGAAGAAGACCAGGATCGCCATGATCTACCAGAACGACGATTACGGCAAGGGCGGCCTGGTGGGCGCAAAAATGGCGCTGGAAAAACACGGCCTGGATTTCGTGGCCACCGCTACCACGCAGATCATGGACACAGACCTGAGCTCGCACATTTTGAAACTGAAAGAAGCCGGCGCGGAAGTGGTGATCATGTACCTGTTGCCGAAACAGGCGGCGATTTCCCTCGGCACGGCGGCCAAGCTCGGCTTCAAACCGCAGTGGATGACTACAAGCACACTGTCAGATATGAGCCTGATGCACAACATCACCAAAGGGCTATGGGAAGGCGTGATTTTCGCCAACTTCGCCGAGATGCCGGATTCGGATCATCCGTTGATGAAAAAATACCGCGAAGCGGCTAAAAAATACGCACCGGATGAACGTTGGGGCGTATTCTTTGCCGCCGGATTTCTGTTCGCCGAACCGATGGTGGAAGGCCTGAAGCGCGCCGGCAAAGACCTGACGGTGGAAAGTTTCATCGAGGCCATGGAATCCATCAAGGATTTCAAAGGCATCGGTCCGACGATTACGTTTGGCCCGAATCAGCGGCAGGGCACGCGCTCGGTCTTTCTGAGCCAGTGCGTTTCCGCCACCGAGGCCAAGCAGCTCACCGACTGGATGACCTCGG
>JAUZRQ010000054.1 GCA_030950365.1 Candidatus Zhuqueibacterota bacterium
CCCTGAAATCCGGCCAGATGAAAGGGCGTTTTTAGCGAAACCGAATATAGCGCCCGGGCCAGCAGCTTGATGGCGTTGCCGCGCTGCAGATGAATATCCACGCCGGAATGGCCGCCGCGCAGCCCGGTAAGTTTGACGTCCAGCGTGACTGTCTGCGAAGGCACGGACTCGCTCCTTAGCGGCAGTCGCAACTGGCTATCGGCGCCGCCGGCGCAGCCCACATACAGCGCACCTTCCTCCTCCGTATCCAGATTCAGCAGCCGCCGGCCTTCGAGCATGTCCGAAGCCAGGGTGCTGGCGCCGGTGAGACCGGTTTCTTCATCCACGGTAAACAGCAGCTCCAGCGGGCCATGCACCAGGTTTTTGGCTTCCATCACCGCCAGCATGGCCGCCACGCCGATGCCGTTGTCCGAGCCCAGAGTCGTACCCGTGGCCTTGAGATAGCCATCCTCCTGCCGCGGGATGATTGGATCCTTGTCAAAATCGTGCTCCACATCGGCGTTTTTTTCGTTGACCATATCCAGATGCGACTGCAAAATGGTGACGGGGGCATTTTCATGGCCCGGCGTTGCCGGCTTGCGCACCACCACATTACCCGTGGCATCCACTTTGTATTCCAGCCCATGGCGCTCGGCCACGCTGATCACATACTGACGCATCTTTTCCTCATTTTTCGAGCCGCGGGGAATTTTCAAAATTTCATCAAAATGCCGCCAGAGTTCCTTTGGCTCGAGCTCGGCTACGAATGACATGTCGCGCTCCTCCTGCAATTTTGAATATTTATTGGCTTTGCATGGCTATCAAAAAAAACTGCCAGCCAGGGACACCGTCCGACAGGCTATATTGAGTCGGTATGCCACTGATCCTTTTCCAACCTCAAACAATCAAAGTGCAGCCATGCTCCCATGAAAACGCGTTGCTGCGGTGTACCTTATTTTAAACATTTCTCCCCACAAAAGCAAACGTTTTAACTTTTGAGGTTTTATAGCCTTAACCTCTTTAAAAATGCCTTGCGAAAATCAAATTATTTCTTCATTTTATTTCTACTCAAATCGACCTGCCCGGCATAACAGGAGCAAAGCGGGGCATTGGGGTTGCGAAATTTGGGGCGCCTCACAGAAACCCGCTGACGCGCGCTGCTCCCCTCGCGAAAGGAGGGAGTTTTTAAAGGTTGTTTTTCATGAATCCCTGCCTGCGCGCGCATGGTAGCGAGCGATTGTTTTTTTCAGCGTTCCGCAGGCGTTTCGAAAACGGGGCGACGGCAGCACGCCGTGAATTCGCAACCGCCAAAAATAATTGGCAACTATTCAGTTAAAAAGAACAATTGGCATTCACCTGCCATTGCGAGGAGCGAAGCGACGACGCAATCTTTTTGCGAATGGCATGGAGATCGCCACGTCTCCGTCGCCTGGAGAAGCCTCGCGATGACGGAGCCTATCACAACTTATATATAAAGCTGAATAGTTACAATCATCTTTCGCACCGTGCCGGGCGCTGACCAACCCAGATCAACCACGATCCGGCGGAAGCCCGTTCATGCAGGAAGCCCTTGTTCACATGGCGCGTGCGGTGGGATTCGGCCTGCAGGTCATCTCATCCTCGCCGCTGCTGAAATTTTTATTGCTGGCGCATATTCTGGTCGGCCTGTTCCTGGCCATCATCTGGATTCGTCTGCATCCACAGGCCTATTTCCTGCATCTCATCGTATTCAATAGCCTGCTGCTGTTCTATACATTCATTTCGTTTCTGCCCGCTCAGCTCGTTTTGCCGTATCTGGCCTATTTGCGATTCGCCCGCTATACACAGATTGCTTTCCACATCGTCGGGCTGCTGTGGCTCGGGCTGGCCCCATCGGGATATGGTTTCCGGCTGCTCACCGACAAAGAAAAAAAGCGCTTGTACGGCCGCACGGGCCTGTTGTTGGTTTCGGCCACGCTACTGGCCACGGCCATGTTGCTGGACATCCAGGGGCTGTGGTTTCCCATTCCCGGATTCGATAAAATGCTGTGGCTGGTGCCCACGGCGATCGTCGCGCTGCTCTCACTCTATTTCAGCAGCCGTAACCTGATCCGCAGCATTAGCGAATATTTCGTATTCATTGGCACGCTCGCCTGCTTTGCGCTGGCCTCATACACGCATATTTTTGTGGATATGACGCTTTCGCTGATCCCGGCGTTCATCGGCGGCCTATTCATCATCGCACTGATTTTGCTGTACCACCGCCACTTTTTTCAAACCGAGGCCGAGCTGCGCAACGGCTTGCTGCAGGAAAGCCAGCAACTGCGCGAGGAAAATCGCATTCAAAATAAGGTCCTAGACACCACGTCGCTGGGGTTTGCCTATCTCGATCCCGATGAAAAATTGGTCTATGCCAATCCGGCATTTCACCAGTGGTGCCACCCGTCCTCCAATGCGGATAGCGGCAGTCCGCTGAAAAAACAGCTGGGCAAAGACAATTACCAGGCACTGACGCCGGCGTTGCAGGAAGCCCGGCTGGGACAGACCGGCCGCATTACCTGCTCCTGGCAAACCAATTCCGTTCGCCGGCAAGTGCGCGTGGAAATCGTACCACTGCTGAATGCACGCAAAAAGATCGAGCATTTTTTGCTCATGCTCCAGGACATTACCGAGGACGACCGGGACGCCGACCGCGCACGCGACCTCCTCGAACAGCAAGAACAACAGGTCTGGCTGTATCGCAGCGCGCTGGAGTCCGCGCCGGATGGCGTTTGTCTCTGCGAGCCGAACGGCAACATCCACTTCGCCAATCCGGCTTTTTCCCGGCTGACCGGCCATTCGGTCAGCGATTTGCGCAAGCATGGCCTTCCCGTTTTGCGCCGGGCGGATTCGGCGCCGGCAGCGCTGCTGCAAAGCCTGCAGACCGCACGCGCCTGGCATGGCCACATCGAGGCCGTGCGCCGGGATGGCAGCCGCTACCGCGCCGAAATCACCCTGCTGCCGCTGCCACAGCGCGAATCGCAGCCGCCGCTTTTGCTGTGGATCGAGCGGGACGCGGCGGCCTGGCAGCAACAGGAGGCGCGGCTGCGAGAAGCGCAGGAACAGGCGCGACGACAGCGCGAGGAGCTGCGCGTGGCCGAACAGTTTTACCGGTCGCTGCTGGGTTCGCTGGACGTGGGTCTGATTCTGGTGCGGCCGGACGGCGCCTGCCGCGCCCTCAATGCACAGGTCGAATCCTTGCTTGGTATCCGCGGCGATGAAATTGCGCTGAAAAATCTGCCGCCGTTCATCCGCGATTTGCTGCGATTTGAGGCCAATTACAGCGACCGGTTGCAATCGCAAATTGCCGAGTTCACTGATGCCTACAGGCAGCCCGGCGGCCGAATGCTGCATCTGAGATGGCGGGTGATTCCGATCCCGGGACAGAACGGCCCTTCGCACATTTTGCTGCAAATCGAGGACGCCTCTCAGCAGCGGCAAAACGAGCAACGGCTGGCGGAATTGCAAGAACAATTGCAACAGGCGCGCCTGCAGGATGCGCACGCCCTCGAACGTGAATGGCAAACCTGGCAGGCGCTGTTCGACCTGGCCGAGTTGGTTCAAACCGCCCGGGATGAAGCGGCGCTGGCGCGGCGGTTTCTGCAGGCCCTGCGCGATATGGGCTGGCAACGTTTTGCGCTGTATCTGCGCGACACAGGCGAACGCTATGCGCTGGCTGCTGGCCCCGGCCGGCGCAAGACAGACCGCACGCTGCCGGAGCAGATCACCGTCGGGCAGGTGCTGCCGATGCTACGGCCGGCGTTCGCCCGCGGAAGCGCGTTTGTGATCCCGCCAGAAGCGCTACAGGAATGGCCGAAACCCGGGCTGCAAAAATGGCTGCAGAAGAACGCAGGCCCGGCGCTGGTTTCACCCATCGGCGCCATGGATGCACCGCTGGCGCTGCTGCTGGTTTCCCTGGCCGAGCCGCCGGACGAATCTGTCTTGCAATGGTTGCAGCGCTGGACCATGCTGCTGGAGAGTGGCCTGAGCCGCCTGCGCGAGGCCCGGCTTCGTCAGCGTCAGGCCGAATATGAACGGTTGCTGCTCGATTTGGAAACCATTGTCCAGTCTGAAACCGGGCTGGAGTCCCAGCTTGCGCGTGTGGCCGAACGGCTATTGAAAACTCTGCCCGCCGGTTTGCTGCTCGCCGTGGACGAGCATCGCACTCTGGCATTCTGGACCAATCCCGGCCGCCAGAGCGCCCGCGGCAAATTTCTGTCGGCAGCCACGGCCAAATCGCTGCTGCGTTGTCTGCGGCCGCACCTCAGCGGCAAATCCGCCGTGCTGCTGCCGATGGCGGAAGTCGCATCGGAGCTTGAACGATGGCTGCCCTCAAAGGCCGTCGGATCGTACTCGGCCCTGCTGGCCGCCGACCTGCGCAAAAAACAAAAACGCTTCGGCGTCATTGGCCTGTTGCTACCGGAGGCTCGGCCTGATGCCGCGATGCGTGAATTTTTTGACCGATTCAGCGAGCGCATGGCCGGCTGGCTGGAAAGCCAGTTGCTGTTCGAGGCGTTCGAACAGAAAGCGCGCGAACTGGAGCGCGCCAACCTGCTGATTTCCGAGTTTCTGGCCAATGTATCGCACGAGCTGCGCACGCCACTGAATTCCATTTTATCGTATGTGGAAGTCATGCGCAGGAAAAAGCCGCTGTCCGATCGCGACAAGCAGCACTATCTGGACATCATTAGCAACAGTGGCGATCATCTGTTGGCGCTCATCAACGACCTGCTGGATTTGAGCAAGATCGAGGCCGGACGCATGGCGCCCAATCTGGCGCCCTGCTCGCCGGCCCAGGTGCTCGATGAGGTCGTGAACAAAATCCGGCCGCTCTGCGATCAGAAAGGCTTGCAGCTACATACGCACATCGGCAAAACCGTGCCCGAAGCGGTCGTGTCCGATCCCGAACTATTTCAGCGCGTGCTATTGAATCTGGCCCGCAATGCACAAAAATTTACCGACAAAGGGCAGGTGAGCCTCAGCCTCGGCTGGGAAAAAGCATCATCGTCGCTGGTGTTTCGCATCAAAGACACCGGCATTGGCATCCCGAAATCCAAACAAAAAGCGATTTTTGAGCCGTTTTACCAGGTCGAGCGGTCGGCATCGCGGCGCTATGAGGGCACCGGTCTGGGGCTGGCCATCACGCAAAAAATTGTGCATTTGCTCAACGGCAGCATCGAAGTGCAAAGCGAACCGGGCAGGGGCACGCAGTTCATCGTGAAAATCCCGGTACAGACCGCCTCAAAAGCCGCGCCCGCACCCACGGCGGCCAGGCCCACCAGACGCCGCCGGCGGCTGCTGTCGCGAAAGCCGCGCATCCTGCTGGTGGATGATGATCTCAGCACGCGCGAGGCGATGCAGTTTCTACTGGAAGAGGCCGGTTATCAGGTCGAATTCGCCGATGATGGTCCGGCCGCGATTTCCGCCGCGCAGCGGCTGCATCCGGACCTGATCCTGCTTGATATCATGATGCCCGGCATGGATGGCTATCAGGTAGCACGCACGCTGAAATCGCAAAAGCATTTGCGCGATATTCCCATCATCGCCCTGAGCGCGCGGGCCATGGTGGAGGACCAGCAAAAGGCGCATGAGGCCGGATGCGAGGATTTTCTGACCAAGCCATTTGCCATGAACGATTTTTACCGGATCCTGGAAAAATATTTGAACCATCACGGCTGAACCGTACTGCTTACAGAACTCAACGTCTCTGAAAAGTTTTTTTTCTATGGATATGGCTGAACAGGGAAAAACGCTCCGAGGTTAATGGGGACCTCAGCCGTCGGACCGGGGCGTCCACGGATACGCATACGCTTCATAACGCACGAATGGGCGAACGACCATCCAGTATTTTACGGGAGAGGCATATCATGGACCAGACCCGTCTGCGCAAGCTGATTCACGATTTGCGAGCCAGTCAGCATGCCATCCGTCTGAACGTGGAAGCCGCACAGATTCTGGCCGGAAAACTTTCCGGTGATGCCGCAACACGGCTGCAACGTCATCTGAAATTGCTCGCAAACGACGTAAAAAAATTCAGCGACCAACTGGAAGCATTGAGTACCCTGCTCAAAAAATAGGAAGGCCGCCCATGATGAATCCAGGACCAAAACCCCGCATTCTGATCGCCGATGACGACGCCTCAGTACGCGAATCCCTAAAAATCATTTTACAGGAACAGGGCAATTTCGACATTGTGCTGGCCGAAACCGGACGCCATGCCTGGGAGCAGTTGCAATCCCGCCGCATCGATGTGGCGCTACTGGATCTCATGTTCGATGACCTGTCCGGACTGGATATTCTGTCTCTGGCGCAAGAACAGCGCCTCGATACCGAGATCATTCTGATCACCGGGCGGGGTACCATCGAAACCGCGGTGGAAGCCATGCGCCGCGGCGCGTTCGATTACCTCACTAAACCGGTGGACGGCCAGGAAATCCAGCGCGTGCTCAAGCATGCGCTGGAAAAACGCGCGCTGGTTGATCGCACCCGTTCGCTGGAGACGCAGCTCGCCGGCCTTTCGCGCTACGAAGGATTGCTCGGCAAATCCGCCGCCATGCAGCAGCTCTACCGCACATTGGAATCCGTGGCCCCAACCGATGCGAGCGTGTTCATCACCGGCGAAAGCGGCACGGGCAAGGAACTGGTGGCGCGCGCCATCCATAACAAAAGTCGCCGCGTCAGAGGGCCATTCGTGGCGGTGAACTGCGCCGCGCTGCCAGCAAACATTCTGGAAAGCGAACTGTTCGGCCACGTCCGCGGGGCTTTCACCGGCGCCATCCGCGACCGCACCGGCTATTTCGAACAGGCCGACGGCGGCACTCTGTTTCTGGATGAAATCGCCGAAATGCCCATCGAGCTGCAGGCCAAGCTGCTGCGCGTGCTGGAAACGCAATCGTTCCGGCGTGTGGGCGGGCAAAAAGACACATGCGTGGACGTGCGTATCATCGCCGCCACCAATCAACCGGCGCGTGCTGCCATCGACGAACGCCGGCTGCGCGAGGACCTGTACTACCGTCTGGCAGTGATCGAAATCGAGCTGCCGCCGCTGCGCCAGCGCCGGGAGGACATTCCCATCATCGCGCAGGCCTTTCTAACGACGTTTGCCGAGGCGGTAAACAAGCCAATCCGCAGCATCTCGACGCCGGCCATGCAACGGCTGCTCAATTACCCCTGGCCCGGCAATGTGCGCGAGCTGCGCAACGCCATCGAACGGGCGGTGATTTTGTGCCACTCCGAGCAGATCGAGCCGGATGACCTGCCGCCGGCGCTGAACCCGGCTGGCGCGCCGGTGCCAGCACCACAGCCGGATGGCGGTGACGACCTGCTGGTGGTGCCGCTGGGCACGCCGCTGGCCGACGTGGAGAAGCAGCTCATTCTGCGCACCCTCAAAAAATGGCAAAACAACAAAACGCATACCGCGCGCGTGCTGGGCATCAGCCTGAAAACGCTGCACAATAAGCTGGCGCGCTATCAAAACGAGTAATTTTTACACAGCGGGCTAATTGCCACAAAGTCAGGCACTTGCCTGCTCCAGTCGCGCCCCTGCCGGTCGGCTTGCAAATTTTACATGGCCGGCAGGCAATTTTCACTTCAGACCACCTCTCCCGATCAGAACACATAATCCCCTGTTTTTCAATCAGCTACAGCCATCCCAATAGACCACTGGTGTTCTGGCACCAGGTTTGCCTTAATCGCAGCGACCGCAGGATGACGCGGCGCAGCGCATGGCGCCGCCAACAACGAATCTCAACGAGAGGATGGCATCATGGCCATGTGGCAAATCATGGTGACGGTGTTCACGGGCCTTTTTCTGGCGCATACGGCCATCGCCTATCGCGGCGACCGATCGTACTGGCGTTTCCCGGCCTACGGTATGGCTGGTTTTCTGTGCTATTTCAGCAGCCGGCTCGCATTGTCTCTGCCGCTGTTACGGAACGTGCCCCTGTTGGTGGGCATGGCCGTGGCTGTGGCCGGACTTGCGCTCTTTTTCTGGTCTCAGCGCCATTACGCCGCGCGGCTGACCTGCTTTGGCGTGCATGTCATGGCCTGGTTGCGGTCGCATGCCCCCTGGCGAAAAACCAAATCGAACATCCATACAATCAAGGGAGGTGTATCATGAAGGCCCTGTTGAAAGGCTTGCTCCTGTCCGTTTTGCTGGCCTCATTCTGGATTCACGGTGAAACCCTGTGGAGCAGCCGCTTGTTTCTGAACGAGCCTCGCATTCATGTGATTCGGGAAGGCGAGTATTTGAGCAAAATCGCGCAGCAGTATTACGGCAAGGCCAGCTACTGGCGGGCCCTGGCGCTGCTCAATCGCGCTCCCGATCCGAACAAGATTTATCCTGGCGAGCGCATCATGTTGCCAGAAGCGACGGCCGTGGCCAAAATTGCGCGTGCCCGGCGGTTGTCGGAAGTCAATGAAATCGCCTTCGAGCAAGAACAGATGGCGAAAATCGAAACCGAAGAAGAATTGACCGAATTCCGGAATCGGCAAAAAGGCGGCTTTCATCAGGCGGCCGCAGGAGATGAGCTGGCCGAACCCGAGCCGGAGATCAAAAAAGTGCTGGAGTCGCCTGCAGAGCCCGGGGAAACGCTGAGCCTGCCGGAATCGGAATTGCCCGAACCAGCCACTCAGGACGAAGATCGGGCGGAAATCCAGGCTGCGCTGCCCGGCCAGACGGAAACGGGTGGCCGCAACTGGCTCTGGCCGGCCATTATCGTGGCGATGCTGGTGTTTGGCAGCGGTTATGTGTTTGTGCGCCGGCGTCGCGAGGCGTTCGAGGATGAACCGGTGGATGAGACCGGCGAAGCGGTCTGGGAAGCGGTGGATAAACACAAGGATGGCGCCGCCAAAACCGGTCGCGCCGGGTCTGAGAAAAAAGACGAGGCATTGCTTTTGCAATAATGGACTTCTCTTACCCCTGTTCTTCTCCTTCCTCACTTGCCGTGGCCCATCCTGTTCTGCCCCGGGCGGGATGGGCCTTTTTTTAGCGTCACTTATGAAAATCCAAATTCGAGCTACCCCGTTTCGCAAATTTTGCAAAGGGCTGGCGCTTTTGGCTGGCATCCATGTTGAACCACTGGCAGCACTGATTTATTATGAGATTTTCACCATGTATTCAAATTCACTATATTTTCTTCGTGCCCTTCGTGTTCTTCGTGATTAAACAAAAATTTTGCCGGATTTGCAGATTGAGCCATTTCTGGCGGGCATTCAAGTTTTAACCACAGATTGCACTGATTTTCACAGAAAAATTAATGCGCCTTTCTTCGTGGCTGCATGATGACAAACAGATTCACGCGATTGGGAAAATCAAAATGTAGCCAGGATGGACACGGATTTTCGTGGATTTTGAGTATTTTGCATTATTTTGTCGCGTAATGAAAAACGGCGACGCCATCAAATCCGTGGGCTCTGGGAAGGCATGCATGTTGAACTACTGATTGCACTGATTTTCACAGAGATTTTTTAGGAAATTAAATTCGCTTCTCCTTTTTCGTGCGCTCGTGGTGAAACAATCATTTCGCCGAATTGGCAGAATTATAAATTATACATGAGGTGGCGGCCGGTTCATGAAGGACGTTTTTTATTAAACCAAAACGTGTTTGGTCGTTGCCGAGAATATGCCGCCGATCTTCCTTTATTTTCGTTGCTTTCATTTCCGCAATCTTGTAATTTATGCGCGTAAAATTTCGATAATACAGTTGACCGCCGCCGGCGACAGCGGCGCTATCCGCAGCAATTCCCCCGAAGTCTCAACCGAAACGGATCAAAGGAGCGTCTATGAAAGGCATCATTCTGGCAGGAGGCAGTGGAACCCGGCTGTATCCGATCACGCAGGTCATCAGCAAACAGTTGCTTCCGATTTACGACAAACCCATGATTTATTACCCGCTGTCGGTGCTCATGCTGTCCGGCATTCGCGACATTCTCATCATTTCCACGCCCCATGATCTGCCGCGCTTCCGCGAGCTGCTTGGTGACGGCCACCAGCTCGGGCTGTCATTCCAATATGCAGAGCAACCCCGCCCCGAAGGCCTGGCCCAGGCCTTTCTTATTGGCAAAGATTTCATTGGTAGCGACCGCGTGGCGCTAGTTCTCGGCGACAATATCTTCTACGGCCACGGCCTGCCCGATTTGCTCAAACAGGCCGCACGGCAGGAAGAAGGCGCCACCGTGTTCGGCTATTACGTGCGCGATCCGGAACGCTACGGCGTAGTGGAGTTTGACGATGAGGGCCGGGTCATTAGCATCGAGGAGAAGCCGAAACAGCCGAAATCCAACTTCGCCGTCACCGGCCTGTATTTTTATGATAATCAGGTGGTGGAATACGCCAGGACGCTGAAGCCCTCGGCGCGCGGGGAGCTTGAAATCACCGATCTGAATCGTATCTATCTGGGAAAAGGCAAGCTCAACGTACTGCTCCTGGGCCGCGGTTTTGCCTGGCTGGATACCGGCACACACGATTCGCTCATTGAGGCGGCGTCGTTTGTGGCCACCGTGGAAAAGCGACAGGGACTGAAAATTTCCTGCATCGAGGAAATCGCCTACCGCATGGGGTACATCGATGCCGATCAGCTCCGCACCCTGGCCGAACCCCTGATGAAAAACGAATATGGCAAATATTTGATGCGCATCCTGGAGGCCGACCATCATCGCATGCCGTAATCACGGATTCCATTTCAGAGCCTACCATGATTGAAATCGACGGCAGTCAAAAGTCTGGCTCCGGCACCATCGTGCGAGATGCCATTACGTATGCGGTTTTGCTGGGACAGGGCGTGCGAATCACCCACATCCGGGCGCAGCGGGAAAAGCCCGGACTGCGCCCGCAGCATCTCGGTGTGGTGCAGGCCTACGCCCGGTGGACCGGAGCAAACGTGCGCGGCGCGGAAATAGGCTCGGAGGAAATAGAGTTCGTACCAAAGCGGCCGCTCAAGGATTATTTTCTTGAATGGGATATCGGAACCTCCGGCTCGGCCACGCTGTTTTCGCTGGCCGTATTGCCGGTGTTGCAATTCGCCAGATTTCCAACCAAACTGGATGTCAAAGGCGGGCTGTTTCAGGATCATGCCCCGACGGCGTTGTATCTGCAACATGTATTGAGCTATGCTTTGCGTCAGATGGGGGCGACGGCTTCGTTTGAAATCCACCGGCCCGGATTCATCCCAACCGGCAACGGCGAATTTTCCGTTTCGACCCAGCCTTTGCAGGGTCCGCTGAAGCCCCTGCAACTCCTTGAACAGGGCCAGATTTCTGCCGTCAATGGCATCGCGCTGTCTTCCCACCTGAAAGAGCGAAACGTCTCGGATCGCATGGCTGGAGAGGCGATGAAAGTGCTCCGGGCCACAAGTTTGCAGAGCTCCATCACGGTGGCTTATGATGAAACCGACATGCCACTGTATTACAAGCCAGCGCCGCAACCGGGAGCGGCACTGTGTCTGTGGGTTTACAGCAGCACCAAAGCCACTCTGGGCGCTGACATGGCTGGCGCTCCGCGGCGCTCGTCCGAGTGGATTGGCCGCAACACCGCGCGGCAATTGCTGCAGGACATTCAGTCCGGCGCCACCGTGGACCGGCATCTGGCCGATATGCTCATTCCGTTTGCCGCGCTGGCCGATGGCGAATCCCTTTATCGCATCCCCCAAATGACCGGGCACATCGAGGCGCGGCTGTGGCTGATGGAGACCATGCTCGGCGCAAGCTGGGAGCTCGAAGGCACTCTGCTGCGCATTGGTGGCATTGGCTTCCGGCCATGAGGCCCGTTCCTCCGGGCATCTGGGTTTAAACCACTGATTTCACTGGTTTGCACAGAAACTTGCAACGCTTTTCTTCGCGCTCTTCGCGCGCTTTGTGGTGAAACAATCATTTCGACGTATTGGCTGGCCTGTC
This sequence comes from Candidatus Zhuqueibacterota bacterium, assembly GCA_030950365.1. Lineage (GTDB taxonomy): Bacteria > Zhuqueibacterota > Zhuqueibacteria > Zhuqueibacterales > Geothermadaptataceae > Hydrothermovivens. The sequence continues at coordinate 11,890 of JAUZRQ010000054.1, forward strand.
TCATCATCCGCGAATATCCGTATTATCCATGTCAATTGTGTTCGTTTTTTTCCTTTTGCGCACAATCCATGCAACCTCACCACCGCATTTTGCCCGGTTTGGTCATATCTTTCTTGGAGAATCATGTTCATTACATTATTTTGACTATCATTGCAGGCACTGCGGCCTTGCCAAAGCGGACGGCGGTTGCCTGATCACGCCCATTGAAGCCCCAAATATCATTCAAAACCAGTTGGAGACCATTTCATGCGCTGGTTCAAACTTCTCCTTTCTCTGGCAATCACGGTAGCACTGTTCTGGATTGGTAATTATAAAGTCGGCCTGCTGCCACCGATCGGCAAATTCGTGAATCCATTTGCCGGATTCTGGCAAAACGGCAAAGCCCTCTATTCCCTGTCGGAAACGCTGCACCTTCCCGGCTTGCAAGCGCCAGTGACGGTGGTGTGGGACAACCGGCAGGTGCCGCACGTCTTTGCCAAAAACGAGCACGATCTGTTTCTTGCCCAGGGGTACCTCGTCGCCCGGGATCGATTATGGCAAATGGAATTCATCGCCATGGCAGCGGCCGGCCGGCTGTCGGAAATCTTCGGCGATCGCACGCTGGAATTCGACCGCTCGCGACGCCGGCTGGGCATGGTGTTCGGCGCTGAAAACACCGTCAATGCGTTGCAGGAGAACGAAACCGCCCGCATGGTCATGAATGCGTTCACGACCGGTATCAATACGTGGATTGCCGGGATCGACGAGCGCCACCTGCCGCTGGAATACAAAATCCTGGATTATCGCCCGGAAAAATGGACCGATCTCAAATCGGCGCTGGTTCTCAAATACATGGCCTGGACGCTGACCGGCCGGTTCAATGAGCTGGAACTCACCCGCACCCGGCAGGTGCTTGGTGAAGAAGCCATCCGTCAGCTATATCCCACTTTTCCGCCGTTCACCGATCCGATTGTGCCTCAGGAGACCCCATGGTCCTTCCGGCCAATCATCCCGGCGCGGCCGGAAAAAACATTTTATCCCGTGGCCGCGGCCAATGCCACTGCCGAAGACCCGTTCGTGCCCGGAAGCAACAACTGGGCCGTGGCGGGATCGCGCACACAAAGCGGCCACCCCATCCTTGCCGCCGATCCGCACCTGGCCCTGAACCTGCCTTCGATCTGGTATGAAATGCAGCTTGTGACCCCGGAGATGAACGTGTACGGCGTCACCATCCCCGGTCTGCCCGGGTTGATTTTCGGATTCAACGAGCACATCGCCTGGGGCATGACCAACGCCGGTTCGGATGTGCTTGACTGGTACCACATCACATTCAGGGACAGCACCTATTCGGAATACAAATACGGCGATGAATGGCGTCAAACCCGCATCCGGGTCGAGGAAATCAACGTGCGGGGCGGCGAAACCGTGCGCGACACGGTGGTTTACACGCATTTCGGCCCGGTGGCCTATCTGGAGCATGAACATCCATTTCAACCCAACATTCCGCGCATGGCCGCCATCCGCTGGACCGCGCACGAGCCCTCAAGCGAGCTGCTGACGTTTTATTACCTGAACAAGGCCAGAGGCTACGACGATTACCGCAAGGCGCTGCAGCACTTCCACTGCCCGGCGCAAAACATCGCTTATGCCGATGTGGACGGCAACATTGCCATCTGGCACAACGGCAAATTCCCGCTGCGCTGGCGCGAGCAGGGTCGCTACATTCTGGATGGCAGCGACCCGCAGCACGAGTGGCAGGGTTGGGTGCCCATGGATCAGCTTCCCCATGTCAAAAATCCGCCGCGCGGCTTTATTTCTTCGGCCAATCAGGCGCCGGCGGCGCCGAGCTATCCCTACTACCTCGGCTGGTTCTACGCTCCGTTCGAACGTGGGGCGCGCATCAACAACTGGCTGCAGACCAGAACCGGTCTGACGCCCAAAGACATGATGCGGCTGCAGAACGACAACCTGAACCTGCGCGCCAAAACCATTCTGCCGACGTTGCTGCAATTGCTGGCGGAAGCCGAGCTGACGCCGACGGAGAAAGCGGTATACGATACCCTCAAAGCCTGGAATTTCGAAGCGCGCCGTGAGCTTACCGCGCCTATTGTGTTTGAATACTGGTGGCGGGAGTTTTACCGTGGCGTCTGGCGCGATGACATGCAATCGAAGAGCGGCCGGCTGCTGTGGCCGCGCGCCGACGTCACCATAGAACTGGTGCTGAACCACCCCGATAGCCCGTATTTCGACGATCGCACCACCGAAGCCCCTGAGACGCTGGCCATGGTGGCGCAGCGCACGTTCAAAATCGCTGTGCAAAATCTGGAAACCGATCTCGGGCCCATGGGGCGGAGCTGGCAATGGGGCAAGGCCCGTGGCACCGACATCCTCCACCTGGCGCAGATTCCTGGCATGGGCCGGATGCGGCTGGAAACCAACGGCAATTACGCCATCGTCAACGCCACGTCGCGGCGCGCCGGACCATCCTGGCGCATGGTGGTGGATCTGACGCCCGGAAAGGTGCGCGCCTGGGGCGTGTACCCCGGGGGGCAGTCCGGCAATCCGGGCTCCCCGTATTACGACAACATGATCGACGCCTGGGCGAATGGCGAATATTTCGAATTGCTGTTCCTCAAATCGCCCGATGAAAGCCACAAAAACATCGTCACCCAAACCCGATTCGAGGTCAAAAAATGATGGGATTCCTGTTCTGTTTGATCGCCATGGCACTGTTGCAGTGGTTCACTCCTTACTGGTGGTGGATCATGCTGGTGCCGCTCATCTGGACGCTGATGCAGGGCACGTCGTTCCGCGGCTCGTTTTTTGTCGGCGCCGCCAGCGCGGGCGTGTTGTGGCTGGTCGCCGCGCTGTGGCAATGGAGCACTACCGCACAGATCGTGGCCGACCGCGTGGCGCACATGTTGGCCGTGGGTAGCGATATCTCTCTGATTTTGCTGACATTCGCTTTTGCCGTGCTGGCCGCCGGATTTGCCGGCGCTACCGGCTATTTGCTACGAAATGCCCTGTTTCCACCAAAAGCCGCCGAAGCCTGAAATGGCTCTGCTTTCTGATGCGGCCTTTGATCTCCACTGCGCGCAGTAATCCTGTTTCGTACGTACAACATTCCCGGCAACCCGGTGGCCATTTTTACGTATGCAAGGATTACAATCCATGAGGTGAAAGAACCTGAAATCATGTACCCTTTCGGGGAGAAAAGGCCATGTTTGCCTGGAAGCGATTTGGGGGATTAGGGCTGGCGGCAGTGCTTGCGCTTTCCGCCTGCAATCTCAGCGTTAATGAATCGATCACGGTGGCGGATGAGGAAACGCACAACGGCTCCATCAATGCCGTCAACGGCAACATCATCATCGGCAAAAACGCCGTGGTGAAAGGGGATTGCCGCGCGGTCAATGGTAACATTTTCATTGACCAAGGCGCGACGGCGCGCAAAGCGATGAGCGTAAGCGGGGGGATCGAAATCAGGGACCGGGCGCGCATCGAAAGGAGCGTGGAGTCGGTCAACGGCCCGGTGCAGATCGGCCGCGAGGTGGATATTTTTGGCACTATCAAAAGCATCAACGGATCGATTGAGCTGGTCAGCAGTTATGTGGAAAAAGATATCACCACCATCAACGGGAACATTTCGCTGTTGGATGGATCGCGGGTGCGCGGCGACATTATCATCAAGGAAAACAAGGGCTCGGAGGTCGGTATTCGCCGTATTAAAATCGTGCTGCAAAAAGGCTCGGTGGTCGAGGGGGATATTCTGGTGAAAGACAAAAATGTCGAAGTAAAAGTGTTCCTCGATGCATCCTCAGCCGTGAAGGGACAGGTCGTCGGAGCGGAAGTGGTGCAATCATAGCGGCGCAACACAGGTGCATTCCATCGGCCTGCCACGCTGCCGCCGGAAACGGCTGATTCCGGCGGATACCAGCCCACCGGCCGGGAGCGTGGCTGCCATCGGCGCTACTCAGGTGTGCATGTTGGCCCATCCCACAGAACCGGAATATCGGCTACAGGCTTATCATCGCCATCCCGACCAATCACGCCACCGGCTTTCCCACCACCCGCGCCGTCTCCAGCTCCACAGCCGGCGTGGGTTTGCGTCCGGTGATGATGCGATAGCCCAGAAAGATCAAACTCAGCCCCACGAACTCGGTAATATACAGCACTTCCACATAGCCAAAGCGAGTGGCCGTACCCCCGATACCGGGCAGCAACGCTCCCAGAGCGATAAACACATTGCCAACATAGCGGTAATGCGTTTTCGGGCTCTTTTTAAACCGGTACGCCGAGTATATCGCACCGCCAACCAGAAAGATGAACGCATAGGTATTGATGAACGGACTGAATAGCCGCACCCATTGCCATTCCATGACCCGGCCGCTGAGTCGAAACGGCTCGACCAGCTCATACCGAATCGGGGTGAGCACGACCATTATTGCAGCAATCAGGACGAACGGCACCAGGGCCAGAGTCAACCGGTCGGCGGTTTTCCTTTTCATGAGCAAATACACCGTACCCTGAGCCAACGGCGCGCCGCCTAACAGAGCTCCGGAAACATACCAGAAGCGAAACACCCATTCCTGCCAGCCGAACAGCGTCGTGATGGCTTCAGTGAATGTGCCGACGCCATAGATCAGGATGCCTGCGCTCCACCACAGCAGATGCAATCCGCCTTTTTGTTTGTAGCGGCGGTACACCATGGCAGCAAAAATGATCGAAAAAAGCGTCGTGGCAATCGGAATGAAATGCACCGGATGTCTCATGCACTCCTCGCTGTGTCTGCGGCGTTAAAATCGGTAGTTCAGACCGATAATCCAGTTCCGTCCCGGCATGCGGTAGCGTGCCAGTTCTTCATATTGCGTGTCGAGCAGGTTGCGAACCGAGAGAGACAGCCGCAGTGCCTGGCTCACGCGCGCCTGCAATCTGGCATTCATCACCCAAAAGGCGTCCGGCTTTTCCAGTGGATACAGGAACACCTCCTCCACCCGGCTCTTATACCGGCCGGTGAGGTTCAGTGAGAACCGGCCATAGGCAAACGTGCTGGAAAACGAGAACGAGTGTCGGACCCGATAGGCCAGACGATCATCCAGTCGGTTATCGGACTGATCCCGCGCGTCCAAAAATGTGTAGCTGGCATGCGCACGAAAGTACGGCGACCAGCTCACATTGGCCGCCACCTCCAGCCCCTGCATGAATGCCTTGTTCAGGTTGCGCACCTGGAACAGGGTATATAGCACGCCTTCTTCGGCAGAAATTTCCACCCAGTAGATCATATCGCGGTAATGGTAGCGGAAGTAGGCCAGATCGAGATCGATCCACTCGCCGAAATGCCAGCGCACGCCCGTTTCCATGGAAAAATCCATTTTCTCGGCCTTCAGCTTTGGGTTGGGCTTGAACAGGGTGCCGCCGCTGAGCTCCTTCTGGAAAAAGCGCTCGGCGATGGATGGCGCGCGGAAGGCCTGTCCCAACAACAGCCGAAAAGCCAGATTCGAACGCGGATGATACACCAGCGCAATTTTCGGGCTTAATTGCCCCTGCGTGATGCCGTTCACAAGATGGTTCCAGTCGTACCGCAGGCCGAGTGTGGTGGTGAGTTCTGGCGTGACTTCCCACTCATCCTGCAGATACAGCGCCACGTTGTTCACCTGCCGGTCGCCGTACATGATGGTATCCGGGTCGGACTGCACACGGTCGATTTGCGTATCCAGTCCGACGATAAGATAGTGGCGATCGTTGAGGTAATAGTCGAACTGAGTGATATTGCCGAATTTATCGGCATCCACGAGGGTACGCAGACCGAACGGCTGATTGCCGGGAATGGTATAATTGGGGTCATTCTCGTTGAAAAACGATCGCGAGGCGGTGCGGTAGAAATAGAACCGCGAGGAATATTTTGCGCGCGTGCTCGGCACGGCCCAGTACAGCACATCGGCGCTGTACACATTTTTCTGTTGCCGGTCATCGCGGTATTTGGGCAGCACGCGGTACGGCTGCAGGTTGCTCATCCAGGTATGCGGATAATCATTATCCGAAGTGGACCAGTTCAGGCTAATTTCCAGATTCCGGTTCTCGCGAAAATCATACAGCAGCTTGCCAAACACGTTGTAAAATTTGTAGGCCGTGTTTTCCGTGTAACCGTCCGACTGCTTCCGGCTAAAATTGAGCAAATAACTCATCCGCCCCTTAACGCCGGAATGGCTGATTTCGATCTGGCTTTGTTTTAGCGGTTCATTGGTGAAGCGCAGCTCCGGATGCGGCTGCTCGTAAAAGCCGTAGCTCAGGTCAACCGTCGTGAGCGATTTGTAGGTGGGCCGCCGAGTGATCACGTTGATAACGCCACCCATGGCGGTGGAACCATACAGGCTGGAAAAGGCTCCTTTCACCACCTCGACCTGTTCGATAAAACTGGTGGGAATGAGGCTCCACAGCGCGCCGCCGGAATCGGATGTCAGCGCCGGCCGACCGTCGATCAGAAGGAGCACACGGTTCCCCACCCCTCCGCCGGCGACATCCGAACTGCCGCGGATGGACAGGCTCTGCACCGAGATGCCCGAGGCGCGGTACAGGTCGAGGCCGGATACCAGCTCCAGCGCCTGATCAAAGGTCACGATGGAGCGCTCGCGCAAATCGCGTGAATTGATGATCATCACGCTGGCCGGCGCCATCTGCGCCGTCTGCTCCCGCCGCGCCGCGGTCACCGTCACTTCCTCGGCGCGCACCACGGTCGGCTTCAGCGCAATGGTGCGGGACAACAGCTTGCCCGGCTGAAGATGGATGATCTCCTGATGCTGCTGATAGCCGATGCGGCGTACGATCAGCCGGTAGGTGCCCGGTTTCACGTACCGGATGATGAATGTTCCGTCGCTGCGTGTGGCCGCGCCGATGAGCACGCTGTCCAGAAACACATCGGTGAAGCCCAGCGGCTCCATGGTTTCGGCGTCATACACGCGGCCGGTAATCACGCCGGATACCCTCTGATCCACATGGCCATTTTGGGGAATGCCCTGTAGGGGCATCCCCAGAATGGCCAACAGCATCAGCAAGAAAATTCCGGTCGGATATTTGCCTTTTGTGTCTGGCATCGGTCCGCTCACTTCACGATATCGAGATTGGCTTTGATATCGATATTGTTCCACACCAGCTTGTTATCGGAGATTTCAATGGCGATGGGCTGCACCGTTAGCGTGATGCCATCGTCGGCCACACCGACGCTGTCTTTATTGGCCCAGTACACCCCCAGCACCTTAGCGCCGGCGGGATTGTTCGGATCACGCCAGCCCACCGTAATGACCGGGTAGGTCCCCTTGCTCAATCCATCGATTTTATAGGTTTGCACGTTCTGGCCCGATTGAAAGGCCGTGCTTGCGGCGGCCGGCGGTCCCATGGGAGGCCAGCTCGCCCAGATCGACACCTGAATCTCGCCGGTTTGCGGCCATGTGCCCACGAACGTCACCGTGCCCGAAATCTCACCGAATTCTTCCGTCTTGACTGGATTGTCATCTTTGCCGCAGCCCAGATTCAATAGCGCCACTCCCAGTACCGCCAACAGCATCACCAGATTATGCCGTTTCATCGTCAAACTCCTTTCTATGATAATAAACTCCTGCTTCGACTCTGGAAAAGCCCCCCACCTTGACGGCATTTCTATGATCAAAAAACATGCCACGGCCACCATAATGCCATTCCCTGCACAGGATTTTAGAAAAACCATATCTCATTAAATATCAATAAATTGCAACCTCACATTAAATTGGTGCAAGACTTTGTTAACGGCAGATACGGTCCAAAACTGAGACATCGCTCATTTTTTCCTTTTTGAAAAAAAACCTTTTCAAATTGAAAAGGTTCTGACTGTTCCTGGTATCTTCCTATTGTTGATGACTGTACCACAGGAAGGGGCATTAGTCATGTGATTGCTTTTTGAAATCTTTCCTTAATTGTAGATTTTCCACGTCTCATTGACAAGGTGCGATCACCGGACAAATGCCATGTCAGAGACGGCCGGCTTTCGGGAAGTGGATTTCTGGCGTATGGGGTTTAAAAAACGTTTTTAATTACAGGAAACATAGCAAGGCTTTCCGGGGACACCTGATTGGAAGCCATTGATCCCTCCATCGCAATGCCACTGACAGTTCCAGAAAAGATAGCCAGCTTTTGACATACCGCTTCTCCTTGCCCCTTCACTGGCCGCCACGGCACCTCTGAAAAGTTATTAAATCCACAGGGGGTTGCGTTCCAGTACACATTACACCGATGAGGTCTGGCATTCTGGATGATTGCAATAGGGTATATATCCAGCACCTTCAAACCAATTTCAACCGCGCTGCGTTGCCATGGTTGCATTGGCTACGGCTCGTAGATAGAGCATATGTAGCCAGAATTCGGGTACGATCGCTCACCGTTTTGAAAACCCTAGCACGGTGGAATGTATTTAGAACGTTCATCCAGGGAGTCGCCCGGCAGTGCACGCGAACCAAAATTGTCGGTTTGCCCAAAAATCGGCTTGCCGAAAGAGAAGACGGGATTCATAGATGGAAAAGTTGGCTTTGTCAAAACGCTATTAACGCATTTTGCCAAATCGGGGTGGGAAAGCCGATTAAACCTTTTCAGGTTTTTGAATCTGATATTCGCGCAATTTGCGCCACAAGGTAGTGCGGCCGATGCCCAGAATCCGGCTGGCCATCTCATAATTCCAGCCGCAATCCTCGAGGGTTTCGCGGATGTAATGTTTTTCCATCTCTTTCAACGTCATGCGCGAGGCGCGGTGATTGTCACACGGCTCGCTGGTGCGCGCTTGCTGTAAGTGGATCGGCAGGTCGTGCAGCTCGATGGATGGCCCGATGGCCATAGCTACCGCATGCTCGATTGCGTTTTCCAGCTCGCGCACATTGCCCGGCCATGGATAGGCATACAGTGCCTGCAGCGCTTCGGCGGAAATTTCATCCACCGCTTTTTGCAGACGCGCCGCATATTTTTTAACGAAATGCTGTGCCAGAATCGGGATATCTTCCTGACGGTTGCGAAGCCGCGGTAAGTTGATCTGAATCACGTTCAGGCGATAGTACAAATCGCTGCGGAACCGGCCTTCCTCCACCATTTTCAGGAGTTCCTGATTGGTGGCCGCGATCACGCGCACATCCACCTTAATCACTTCGTTACTGCCCACACGCTTGACTTCGCCCTCCTGCAAGCAGCGCAACAACTTCACCTGCAATTGTTGTGGCAGTTCGGCGATTTCATCCAGAAAAATCGTGCCCTCCTGGGCTTCCTCAAAAAGGCCGCGCTTGTGGTTGATCGCGCCGGTAAATGCGCCTTTGACATGACCGAACAACTCGCTTTCCAGTAAATTTTCAGGTATGGCGCCGCAGTTGACGGTGATGAAGGGTTTGTTGGCGCGCTTGCTAAGCTGATGGATGGCCCTGGCCACCAATTCCTTACCGGTGCCGCTTTCGCCCTGAATGAGCACTGTGATATTGGTCTGAGCGATGCGCGAAATGAGCTCGAAAATGCGCTGCATCTCGGGCGTCGCGCCGATGATGCCCGCAAACTGATGCCGCGAATCGCTATACAGCCACTCGCGGATGGTCGCCGCTTCCTCGCGGATCCACCGGGTGATTTTTTCACCCACTTCGGCTTGTTCTTCGCGATTTTTTTGCGCAATCCTCTGCAGGTCGTGAACCTGATACACAAACACGTTGTAAATGCGGTCAATCCCATTGGCATCCGTGACGCGACCGGTGGCATCGAAAATCAGCAGAGGGAAATTTTGTCGGCTGGACATCCGTCGGGTGATGGCACGCCGCTCCAGTGTGACGGCCTGCTCGTCAAAAATTAATAAAATATCCACGTTGGACGACAGGATGGGATTGCGCTCAATGGAGAGCACCTGCGTGGCGTATTTGGCCGGCATTATGCGATTGGGTTCATGTGTAAGCAGGGTGAATTTGCGGCATCCTTTATGGTACAATGCATCCAGCCAATCGTGCAGGCCCTGCGCCGGGGCTTCGATCATCTGCACATGCACATTGCCCAGATCACCGAAGATTTTTTGTGCTAGTTCGGCAAAGGCCTCATGGGGATGGATGCTAAAGCGAAAAAAGTCGGTTTCCATGCGCGCCTTTTCGTGCAGCCAGATGCCGCGCTGAAACAGCCGGTGGAACACCGGTCCGATATTGCCGCACTCCCCGGCCTGAATATACACTTCGCGCAGGTACTGGATCAGCCGGGGCTCGGCCTGCCCCTGCGAAATCCCGGTGGCCAGTTGCAGAAACAGCTCCAGCGCCTCGGCGCCGGCGGCTTCCTGATAATCGCATTTCTTACCCGCCAGCAGCCCGGCCTGGTTCAGCGCCTGCGCCAGATGGTTCTGTGGCCGGTTCGAATCGCTGTAAAAAAACAGCAGGGTTTCCACTGGCAGAATCAGGATCATCCACTCGCCGGCCTGAATCTTACCGTGAATCTGAGCCAGTTGCTCGTTGGTCAGTTTTTCAAACGCGCCCGGTATCTTCAGATCATCGTTGGTGATTTTGAACACTTTGAAAATCATAAGTCCGCTTTCGTTGCAATCCAGTGCTGAATCGAATTAATAGAACCGATGCACACTTTGGAATAGCATGGAGATAAACATGAACGAAAAAATCAGCCAGCCAAATCCTACCATCGATACCGAGGCGGCGCGCTGCCCCCGCCATCCCAGGAACCGGCGACCCATAAAATGGATGAAATAGATCGCCCAGGTGAGGAACGTGGCCAGGATTTTCGGATCGATCAGCCGTTTCGGGTCCCACACCGACAGCGCATTTTTAAGGCCAAGGATCAGACCGATGGTCATGAACATCAGGCCGATGTTGACCGCCACGTTGTTGATTTCTTCAAAAAATGCCAGAGACGGCAGCCGCCGAAAAAACAACCCGAGATGGCGCTTCTGCAACTCGCGAGACAGCATCGTATGCATCAAACTGGCGATGAAGGAAACAATAAATCCACCATAGGCAAACAACATTACCATCACATGAATCTCAAACTCAACATCCTCAAGAATTGGGCTAATTTTCTCGTTATATTGAAAGGTCATATTGGAATAAAATAACACGATCAGTAACACAGATAGAATAAACCCTCCCATCGACCGCTCTTTCAGGCGGTTTTCAAGCACCAGATATATCACAGCCGTGAGCCATACCAGAGTGCTGGTGCTTTCACTCACGGTAGCTACGGGCAGCCGTTGATTGAAAATGCCCAGATAAACCAGATAGCACAGATGCAGAACCAGAGCCACTAGAAAAAATCCGGTCGCCAGTTTGCGATCCCGATTTTCCTTGCGGTAAAATTCGCGGCAATAAAAAAGATCGGCTAAAAGGTATACCCCCAAGACCAACCACTGAGTCACGTAAAACACAAGTTTTGGATTCATCGCGTTTCCATACAATCACTTGTGATACCGCACCGACACTTTAAATTATTTTGAAGGCAAACATTTAGACGCTTATGACCGATTCTGAGCTCGAAACATTAATAATTGCACCGGACAGCAGTCCAACCGTCCCCAATTCCGGTAGCTATGATCACTTTATTTTTCTTGTACCTGCAAAATCAAATTAAACTACCTCCTCCAAACATCTTGAAAATAACAAATTTTTATTCAAGCAACAATCAAAAAAATCACTTGCAAAACTTATCAGCCGATTGTATATTTAGGTTAGCCTAATTTTCAATTTTGTTTAATCTGAAAATTATCTATCGATAAATATATGCCAATAACGCTTGCTGAGCTGGATCGAGGGCAGAGAGCCCATATTGTTGAGTTGCGGTTGCACGGGCTCGAACGGCGCCGGTTGATGGACCTGGGGTTTACGCCCGGGACCGAAGTGGAAGTCGCAATGAAGGCTGCGTCCGGAGATCCGATTGCGTTTGTGGTCCGAAACACGCAGATCGCCCTGCGCAAACAGCAAGCGGAAAACATCATTGTTGAACCGATTTCGTGAATCGAGCAGGTTTGCGGAATTCAAACGGGGAGTACTACCATGGCTGGATGCCAATGTGCGCAGGCAACGACTTGTTCGAGTCACGGGAACCTGATTCGGCTGGGCGTGAATATCCGCGATTTTGATTATCTCATCGCACTGGCAGGCAATCCAAACACCGGCAAAACCACGCTGTTCAATGCCCTGAGCGGACTGCGGCAGCACACCGGCAACTGGCCGGGCAAAACCGTGGTGCGTAGCGAGGGCGCGTTCCGTCACAACGGCTATAAATACAAGGTAGTGGATCTGCCGGGCACCTATTCACTGCTTTCCACGTCCGAAGACGAAGAGATTGCCCGCGATTTTATCCTGTTCGGCAACCCGGATTGCGTGGTGGTGGTGGTGGACGCCACGGCTCTGGAGCGCAATTTGAATCTGGTGTTGCAGGTGCTGGAAATCACCGACCGGGTGGTGGTGGCGCTCAATTTGATGGATGAAGCCGAGCGCAAGGGCATGTTTGTGGATGCACGCAAGCTGGCCAAAGAGCTGGGCGTGCCTGTAGTGCCCATGGTGGCCCGCGAAGGCAAGGGCACCGATCACCTCTTGCAGACCGTGCAGGACCTAGTGACCGGCAACCTACGTACGCAACCGCGGCGCATCGAACTGGACCCGCACATTGAGGAAGCCGTTCAGCAACTTCTGCCGCATTTGAAGAATCTATACCCCAATCTTTCCAACCACCGTTGGCTGGCCATGCGCCTGCTGGAAGGTGATCCCAGCATCAGGAGAGCCATTTTGACCGATTCGCTGGCCCAAACCGAATCCCCGCTCGCCCCGCAGAAGGAAGAGGACATGTCGGAACTGGAAGCGGCGCTGGAGGTTTAGGGCATGACCGATGCAGAAGGACGCAAACAGCACATCCAGAATTTGCTGCAGAAAGCGGAGCGCCTGCATCAAAACCTGGACGGCTCGTTTTCCGACCGACTCGTTTCGTCCATCTATAAAGAGGCGACCGCGATCGCGCGTTCCTCGGTGATCGAATCGGGCAACCGTCGGGCAGGTTGGGATGTCTATTTCGATCGCATCGCCACCCATCCTGTTACTGGTTTTCCATTAATGTTTCTGATTCTCGCGGCTATTTTTTGGATTACCATCGAAGGCGCCAACTATCCCTCGCAATTGATCGCCAGAGGATTATTCTGGTTCGAGGGCTGGGCCGCCGGGCTGTTTTTTCAACTGGGTGCTCCACCATGGCTCACCGGCTTTCTCTGGCACGGCGTCTGGCGCGGCCTGGCCTGGGTGGTTTCCGTGATGCTGCCGCCCATGGCCATCTTTTTCCCGCTGTTCACCATCCTTGAAGATTTCGGTTATCTGCCGCGCGTGGCCTTCAACATGGATGCGCTATTCCGGCGCGTCGGCGCTCACGGCAAGCAGGCCCTGACCATGGCCATGGGCTTCGGCTGCAACGCTGCCGGCGTGATCTCCACGCGCATCATCGATTCGCCACGTGAACGGCTGATTGCCATCATCACCAACAATTTCGTGCCCTGCAATGGCCGATGGCCCACCCTCATCATGATGGCGACCATTTTCATTGCCGCGCCGTTTCCCGCCGGCGTGGGCTCGCTGGTGGCCGCCGCCTCGCTCATGGCTGTTACCCTGTTCGGCGTGTTCATGACCCTGGTGGTATCTTTTGGCCTGTCTAAAACGCTGCTCAAAGGCACACCTTCGGTGTTCACGCTGGAGCTGCCGCCGTACCGAAAGCCCCGAATTTTGCAGACACTGTACACGTCGCTGATCGACCGCACCATTTTCGTGCTCTGGCGCGCCATCATCATGGCCGCCCCGGCGGGCGCCGTGATCTGGATTCTCGGCAACACCCACATCGGTGGGCTGCCGCTATCGAACCACATCGCCAATGCGCTGGATCCGCTCGGTCGGCTTATCGGTCTCGATGGGGTGGTGCTGCTGGCCTATATCATTGCAATTCCGGCCAACGAAATCGTCATTCCGACCATCATCATGGCCTACAGCCAGGCCAGCATGATGATCGAGCTGGATTCGCTGGAGGCCCTTCGCCATCTGCTGGTGGATCAGCATGGTTGGACGATTGTCACCGCCATCAGCCTGATGCTGTTCAGCCTGCTCCACAATCCCTGCTCGACCACCATCCTGACCATCTGGAAGGAAACCCGCAGCGCCAAATGGACGGCCGTTGCAACGTTTCTCCCGCTTACCATTGCGTTCATCGTCAATTTTCTGTTCGTGCAGATCGTCCTATTTTTCATGTAATTCGCAGGCCAATTTCAGGAGGGATCGGTGAGAACCGTTTGCCAATGGATGATGGTGTGTCTGCTTCTGCCTGTCGGTACGGGCATGGCGCAACCGGAGCCGCCGTCGATTTCCACAGATCGCCCGGATCAGAGCGAGTCGCCTTTTATTGTGCCGAAAAGGCATTTTCAAATCGAAACCGGGTTTATGTACACGCGAGCCACAGCCGCGGGGCTGAGTGCTTACGATCTGGCCACGACCCTGCTTCGTTATGGCCTGTCGCCACGCTGGGAAGTTCGCATCGGAGTGGCATACCGAATGGAAAGCGTGAAAGGGGCGGGAAAGACGGGTATTACCGCAGGACTCAGCGGCCTGATCATTGGCAGCAAAATTCACCTGTGGCATGAAACCGGCCGTTTACCGGCAACAGCGGCGGTGATCTGCCTGAATCTGCCTGCGGGGAATGATGCGTTTTCGCCGTCAAAAATGCTGCCCAAACTGCTGCTGGCCATGTCGCACACGCTGTCCGATCGCTTCAGCCTCTCATACAATCTCGCCGTGGAACAAGATGAGCCCCGCGGCCTCTCACGTTTCTTCAGCATGTCGTTGGGCATGGGCCTTACGCCGCGCGCCGGCGCTTTTGTGGAATTGTATGGCAGCGCTAAAAATGGGGGGGATTTTCACACGGCCATAGACGCCGGACTGACCTATCAGCCCCGCCGTAACGTTCAGCTTGACACCTCAGCGGGCTATGCCTGGTCCGATCGCAGTTGGTTCATCAATGCCGGCGTAGCGGTTCGACTGCCGCGGTAATCCGTTGTCATCTCCTGACAGCCACCCCCCCTTGGCATTTTTTCATTGGATCATTCATTATATTTATTATTTTCAAAATGAATTTTTGATTCTTCCATTGATCCAGCGGTAAATCCTAAACCAGGGGACAGTTCAATGCGCACCGGCAAAATCCGTTTTCTTTTGGTGTTGTTTTTCCTTTTGGTGATGATTGGCGTGGGGCAGTATTTGTTTGATGAACCAGGCCGCTTTCGTGAAGATGCTGAGATCATTGGGAAACCGGTTGCAAACATTTCGCTAAAGACGCTTTCGGGCCGTCATGTCAAGCTCAGCGAACTGCGCGGCAAAGTGATTTTGCTCAATGTGTGGGACACCAAATGCCCTCCCTGCATCAGGGAGTTTCCGGGGTTTATTTCGCTTTATAAAAAATACAAAAACGCTGGCCTGGAGATTTTCGGCCTCACCCTGGCCCTGTATGAAAACCAGGATGGTTTGTCCGCGTTTGTACGAAAGCAGGGTTTGAATTATAACATCGCCATTGTAAAGCAAAAAGTCCTCCATCGGCTCGGCGGGGTGAAGGGCATCCCGGTGACTTTTCTCATTGATCGAAACGGCATCCTCATTCGCCGGTATATGGGCTATCAGCCGAAAGAGGTTTTTGAAGAAGATATCCGCCAGCTTTTGGATATCTGATTTTGCTTTTTTGTGCGAATTTGAATAATTCAAATACTGAGGCTGAAGAACGGAAGGATGTTTTGAAGAGCGGGTGGCGTACCCGTTAACATTAAACTCCGTCTCAAGTTCAACTTGGGACGGAGTTTAAAATTCGCACTCTGTCCTCATGACAAATGCCTCGAACGTTCTCAGCGCTCTCAGCGCCTCGGCGAGAGAATAATTCCTTTTTGCCTATGCCCTGGCAAAATGCCACAGCAGGCTCACTCCACCCACAACTCGCTGGATTGTTCCACCGTGCGGCCGCTGGTGAGATCACGGATTTGAAGGATCATCCGGTATTTCCCGGGCTGGAGCTGACTCACATCGAACGACACCCACTCAATGGCGGTCTCGCCAGGATGTTCGCGGTCGGTGCTGAGCGAGATCGAACTTTTTCCGCCGCCTCCTAAAAAGCCAAACACTTTTTTCAACCCGCGCTTCCGCGATTTCAAGAGCTTCATGGTGTACTCGATGCGATAGCGCGCCACCCCATCATCCCCGGGCTGCAGGTGATAGATTTCAAAGTACGCATACACCGGCTGTTGCCGCGAAAAGCTGCGCGAGGGATTCACCACCACCTGCAAATCGCCCTTTTTGAACTTGCTTTTCTCTCCCGGCGCCGCATTGATTTGATACGCCAGTTGCAGATCGCTGACCGCCAATGTCGGCGCATGATAATCCGGCACGGTCAGATCAAACTGATAGCCGCCAAGCCAGCGGGTGCCCTCGGGGCGCACATGCAGAGAAACGCGATAATCCCCCGGCGGGAGCTGAAACCGGAACCGTTCGATGAAATTGGCATCCGGCCGGGATTGCAGCAGCTCCGGACGCAAAAGCGAATAGCGCGCGGTTTTGTAATACGTGCGCCAGGTCGTGGTATCCTGCACCGCCAGGCCCTGCTCAAACCGCAACGCGCGACCGTTGTTCGTGCTGGCGGCCAGGTCTTTCAGTGGCACACCGTAGAAAATTTCTACCACCGTGCTATCGCCCTGTCCCCGGAAGGTGGCCGGAGCGAAAAACAGATTCAGCGCCTTGATGGAATCCGGCCAGTGATGCCGGTCGGTTTTGAAACCGACCTCCACAAACTGCCGGTTCTCTTCGGCCATCTCGTTTTCGTACCGCAGCAGGTCGCCCGCATCGGCCGTCAGCAAGCGGTAATACACACTCCCCCAATCCACCCGATCCTCCAGCATTTCGGGATAGGCGATCACTGGCGTGAGCCGCCAGTTGTTGCCGGCGGCGTTTTCATCAATCACGAAATGAAAAATCAGCTCCGGCTGATTGTCGCTTTGCCAGTAGCGCCAGGATTCGTTGGTGGGCACATTACCGCTGACCGTCACCTGCCGCTCATCCGGCTCCCCGTGGCGAATATAAATCAGTCCCTTGTCATTGAATTCCGAGCTGAGCTTGTAGGTGGACGGGAATTTTAGATAATTGAGCTTGTCCGGGCTGTTGAACCAGGTGCGGAAGCCGTCGAATTCGTAATGTTTTTCGGCATAGAGCAGGCGTTTGAAGTGCTCTTGCAAGCGGGCGTTGTAGGCGGCCGCCGGGGTGGGATCGCGGCGGGCAAAAAACTGGCGAAAAAACTCGATTTTCTCCTCCGGCGTTGCCAGCGCGCTGAACTGCGTCATTTCCTGCTCATTGACAATGTATTTGATTTCCTCGAACACGAACTGCGCATCCACATGGGACCGGATTTGCGCCACCGCGCGCCAGAAGAAATCTTCTCCGACCTGCGGCCGATTACGCTGGTAAGCAATTTTGGCCAGGGCCAATAAAATTGGCTGCAAACTCATGTTGGGCTGCGATTGCAGCAGCTCCTGAAATAGCGAATCCGCGGCATCGATGCGGCCTTTGCGCCGCCACAGCTCGCCCAGGGCGAACCGGGCCTGTGGCCAACGCTGTTGCCGCAGCCAGGCCTCGGCCTGCTTTTGCCTCCGGTGCCGGATCAATGCACGGTACAATTGCATCAATCCGGCATGCGCTTCGGCCATGTCCGGCCGCAGCTCGATCTGCTCCTGCGCCAGGGTAATGGCCTCTTCGTATTTGCCGCGATACCGCTTCAAGATGGCATACTGATATAGCACATCCTGAAAATGTTCGTTGCGGACGATGATCCACATGAAATGCTTTTTGGCGTTGTCCCAATCGAATTTGCGCAACAGGAGCGATTTGAAGGTGCCCCGCTCGCGATAGCTGATGCCGAGATGATAGTGCGCATCCAGGTCATCCCGCGCCACTTCGATGATCTTTTTATATTGCCCGATGGCGTCGCCCCATTTCTCCCGCCGGAAGGCCACCTGCCCCAGCCCGCGCCGCGCCTCCATGGCGGATTTATCCAGTTTCAGCGCTTTCTTGAAACTATTTTGCGCTTGCTTCAACCGGTTTTGCTGCAGCAGCTTCTGCCCGCGCTCAATCCATTGCCGGGCTTTGGCATTCTGTGCACTGGCATCCATCAGGAGGGTCAAGCATAGCGCAAAGGCGAGAAAGAGAGGTACAACGATTGGACGAACCATAACGGATCACCTGTTTGGGGAATGCGTTTTGACACAGGTTACATTTTTGTAAACGCTTGCAGAGGGAAAAGGTTTATCGGCGGCCCGGGATTGATTTCAATGTAGGGTATCTGAAGCGGGATTTCAACAGGAATTCGCCCAAACTCATTTTTATGATTTGAATAGGAGAAATCCGTTGGCCCCGTAGCCCCCGGCCGGGGACATTCGCACGTCCCCTGCGAACAAAACCGAATTTTATTTCACCGCGACGCGCACCGAAGAACACGAAGAAAAGCGCTATGATCTTTCTGTGAAAATCAGTGAAATCTGTGGTTTAAACCTGAATGCTCGATAGCAAAACAGGCATGGCCTTGAACCACCAATTCCCCGCCCACAGATAGAGGCGGTCCATGACCGCCTGGAGGGGCCCACGATAATGAAACCCGGCCGTCAGGGACGGCCTCTGGCCGGTGGAAGAAATATTCTTAACCGAATTACCGCGGTTCCCGACCACGGCATGCCTGCTTCCCAAAAACCAAAAACGCTGCCAGGGAGTGAAACCCTGGCAGCGTGGTGCATTCCGTTTACTTCATCAGCGTCATCGAGCGGATTAGGCGTTGGCCATCGGCTTCAAGAATGTAAAAATACGTGCCGGACGCAAGGCCTTGCGGACGGAACGTCACCCGATGCACGCCCGCCGGCAAAACGCCCTCCACCACCGTGGCCACCTTCCGGCCCAACAGATCATACACACTCAGTTCCACCCGCGTGGTTCTCGGTACCTCAAAAGCAATCACGGTTTCGGGATTGAACGGGTTGGGGTAATTCTGATGCAGTCGATAGGTTTGCGGCGGTGTGTTGGCTCCTGCCACGGAGACCGGCACCGAGGTTTTCTTCACCAGCCGCAAATTATCGATGTAAATCACGCCTTTGGTGGCGGCATCCGGGGCATGCGTCATCTGAAAGCTGTCGATGCGCAGCGATGGGCCATTGAGCACCCCATCGCCAATCCACTGTCCGACGCTATTGGGATCGCTGAGCCGCCACTCCACCAACCGCCAGCCGTACCAGTCCAGCTTGATCCACTGCGACACCTCATGAAACGCCGCCTGATCCATGGTGCTGTCATCCACCGCGAACCGGAATAGATTGCCGCTACCATCGCTGAACAGATAGCACTGCAGCACGTAAGTGGTGTCGAACAGCACGCTGCGCGGCGACCCGCCGGAGAGAAACACGCGGATCAGGTGATCGCTGGCGGCCGGGTCCCACTGGTACTGAATGGCCGCGGCCCTTTGCTGTCCCGCAGGGGCGGCGGGCAAATAAACCTCGCCGGACAGGCCAAAACTCGTGCCCGACCGGATGGTACCGACCGTGGAACCGCTCTGGTACGGCTGCCACCAGTTGCGCGTGGAAGAAAAGGTGTCGATATTGCGAATTTCGCTGTACATTTTGCTGGAGGTCCGGAAAGCCACGGTCAGATCCTGCTCCTTCCCATTCCCCAGCGTGTCCAGCACCGATCCGGTCAGCCGCAGTTGATGATCAGTGTTCGGATCGAGCATGCGTGTTGCCTGTACGCTCAATAGCGAGCTACCGGCCAAATTGGTGATATGGTAACCGAACTCTACCGGAGCGCCGCCAGCGAGCAGTTGCAATCGATCGGCACTCACACTGGCGAATTTCACGGGTTCGTTGAAGAATAGGCTCATCACTGTGGCCACATCCACCTGCATGGCGCTACCATCCATGGGCGGATAGGTTTCCACCACCACCGGGCCGCTCACATCCTCGATCTCGGTGTGAAACCGCAGCACGAATGCATCACCTTCGACGCCGTCACCATTGCCATCGATGGCACGGCCGTTGATATCCTTCGCGCCGGATCCGATGGTGAGGGTGTATTCGGTATCATAGCTCAACGCCGCTGTCGGGATCAGGGTCATCTGGTGGGCATCGGCGCTCCAGCCGATGTCCAGACCTGGCGCCGGCGGCTGCAGATCGATTGCCGCGCTGGTGGCTGTAGTATCCATGGTTTTGGAGAAACGCACCACGATGGCGACATCCACCGGCACGGTATCGCCTTCGGCGGGGACGGTTTCGACCACTACTGGCGCAAACGACGGAATCACGGTCGAAGTCTCAGCGTTGGATGGATCGCTCTCGTGCCGGTAGCGATCCAGTGCCGTGGCGAAATAGGTGTACTGACCGTTGAAATCCTGGGTGCCATCGAAACGATCCACGTATTCAAACGGTCCGGCGCCAAAATACAGAGTGAGGATCTCATCCTCAGCCGGATCGGGCTGGGCATCTTCCGAGCGGTAAACGGCAAACCAGTGCGGTTGTGTGGCATCGGACGGTGACTGCACCTCAATGCGGTAGGTCAGCGAATCGACCCGGGTCAATTGCAGTGTGGGCGCCCCGAAGGCCGGTTTGCCCGGGGTGATGGATCGAATTTTGGCCTTTTGCGGAAACAGCGTCTCTGCGGCCCGCTGCCAGTAATTCTCATCCGCCCAGCTCTGGTAACTGAAAAACTGAAACCCATCCACCCATTGAACGGTTCGCACAACGTTGACAATGGATTCGTGATTGTGCCATAGTTTACGTTCAGCTAAAATGTAGGATGGCGGGCCCACCGTGTACAGCCGCCCTGCCTGAATGCCGGGCTGAATCCACTGGCTCCAGCAGCGCGGACAGCCGGTGGTCAGCATGCTCAAGAAGTCCGCCGGTTGGGTCCAATGGTAATGCATCCCCATAATTTGTTCGATATACCCTTCATTAAACCACAAAGCCGCATCCTGATAGACGATATTATAGCCGTTCCAGCCGCCCCAGTTGTAGCGCCCCAGCGCCGCCGGCGACAGCCGCACCCACGGCTTCACCGCCTGGATGGAATCATGCAACGTGCGCACGAATTCGGTCACCGACCACCGCCACCATTCCTCCCAGGAGCCAAAACCCGCCGGCACGCCCGCATTGTAAGGATGCTGCACATCGTAAAGAAACCGGCCGGCCGCGTTTTGCTGCAACTCCATGAGCTGTTCTTCGGTGATCACGCCGTCGGGGAGGCCGAGTTCCTGCGCCCGTTTGGCCAGTTGCACCGATTGCTGCGAGCTGGTGTGCTCATTCCAGCGCACAAAATCCAGATGCAGGCCATCGATATCGTAATTGCGCACGATCTCCATGGCCACGTTCACCAGGTATTCGCGCACTTCAGGCAATCCCGGCGAAAGCCAGGCCACCTCCGCCGGCATGATGTGGCCATCCTGATCGCGGCAAATCCATTCGGGATGCTCAGCCCCCGGACTGCCATCGTACAAATGCCGCGTTTCGAATACGTTCATCCAGGCGTGGAACTCGAGGCCGCGCTTGTGCGCCTCTTCGATGGCATAGGCCAGTGGATCGTATCCCGGCGGTTTGAAGCCGGCTGCCGATCCGAAGGGTTCATACGAGGACGGATAGTACACATTGCCAAACCGCCGCACCTGCCAGATCACCGCATTCATGTTGGCGGCCTTGTGATTGTCCAGAATCTGCCGGGTGCGGGCTTTGTTGGCCTCGATGGTCCCGGAGGACATCCATTGATAATCCACCACCCAGGTGGCCCGAAACTCCTGATTCCCCTGTGCCAGCAGCATGGCCGGCAACCATAGAACCATCATCCCGAGCCATGCCCGGCTTTTCGCAAGCTTGTTCATATTCGACTCCTGTTTCAATCCTGCACGATGCGCTCAACCCAATTTGCCCATGTTCGGCTACCTATCAAAAAAAAGCCGGCAGGGTGGCAGCCCCGCCGGCCTGGTCATAACCGCAAATTCCGGGCTTACTTCAGGAACATCATCTGTTTGGCCTTCAACTCACCATCCACCTCAAGGCGATAGTAATAGACGCCCGTCGGCAGGCCGGTGGCATCAAACAGCACCGCATGCTTGCCAGCGTTCATCTTGCGGTCGAGCAACGTGGCCACCAGACGGCCACGCACGTCATACACGCGCAAGATCACATGGCTGTCGCGGTTCAGTGAGAACGGAATGGTGGTCGAGGGGTTGAATGGGTTCGGATAATTCTGACCGAGATCGAACGTGACCGGCATGGGCACGTTGGTTTCGACGCTCGTCAGCACGCGGTTCCAGACGCTGACCACGTTGTAATCATAGTCGGCCAGATACATGGTCTGGCCGTCTGCGGTCCAGGCGGCACCACGCGGACTGTACACACCGCCGTCGCTGGAATCATGCGGGACGGGTTTGCCCACGGTCCAGACGATCTCTTTGGTCTGCACATTGAAGGCGTAGTACTTGCTGCCGCCGGGGCCGGACCAGTCGCTTCTCAGCTTGCCAACAACCAGGTTGCTGTCCGGATCCCAGTCGAGGCAGCTGGCCCACATTTTCACTTCCGCCCAGGTAGAGTCGGTGGCCGGATCGTAAACGTTGGTCAGGTTGGCAAAGGTATCCACCGGGGCAAATTTGATCACGCCCGGCAAATCGCTGTGGTACTGCACCACACCAAATCCGTTCCAGGTCGAGCCCGTGTACAGGTCTTTGCCGTCATAGGAAACCGCAAGAGTCCGGTTGATGTAGCCCAGAGTATCGATGGCGTTTCCGATCAAGTTGAAATCGTTATCCAAGATGTACACGGGACGTTCTTTGCTCAGCACATAACCGATGTAAATATTGCCGTTGCCGTCCTGTACGGCTTCGGTCATTGAGTTTTTATCATCCGGAATGAAGCGGTTGAGCACCTTTCCGGTCTTGTAATCGATGCGATACAGAGTAGACCAGGACGTGGCCAGAATGTTGCCGTCCATATCCACGCTGATGCCCTTGCCGCTGCCGTTGTGGGCGCTTTCGGTCCACAGCGTATCCAGGGTGCCGTCCGGCATTTCGAGCACCTTCAGGGGCGAGAACGAAACATGCTCACCCGTGTTGGGGTCCAGCACATAGATCGGCCGGTACCAGCCCAGCGTGTCACCATTGGCATTGGTCACGGGCTCGCCATGCAAATTGCCATGGATGGACAGCCACACCTTGCCATCCGGGTCGACCGCAACGCCATGGATACCCCAGGCATTGCTCTGCGGCTTCTGAAAATCGAACAGCAGATGGCTAAACTTCCACACTTCCTGGTCCTGTCCAAAGACATTGCCCACGACAAAAAGCAAAGCAAAGCACACAATAGCTAATTTTTTCATGGCAACTACCTCCTATTGAACCAGATTGACATTTGAACGCGAGATCCCAATTGTCGTTCTTCGCGCGAGCAATACAACCTTTCCCCGCTGGTTTATCACCTCCCTCCTGTAGCATGCGTTTGAGGTTCATGAATGGCTGTTTGCGGCTATTGACCTGTTACTGTCGTCCAAAATAGGGCGCTCCGTTTTTCAACATATTGATGCGAATGATTTTCTTCTTGGTCGCATCCACATTGCGGCGGTTGACATAGAGATACTGGCCATTGCCCCAGACCATCGCATAGGTCTCCGGCTCGATCACGCCCGGATACAGCGGCTCGAAACTGCCATCCGGATGCACTACAAAAATGGCTTCGGGCGCATTGGTACCGACGTACATGTCGCCGTCTGCGGCAAACGTCAGGCTCAGCAGGTCGGCATGGCTGCCAATTTTGGCAGTCCAGTCGAAGTACACTTCCTGCGGACCCAGCTCGGTGGCGGACACAATTTTGTTGCGCCAGACCTTATGCTCGCCCGTACTGTTATCTTTGCCACCCACGTAAACATAGCCTTCGTACACGCGGATGGTGCGGATGACCACGTTGCCGTAGTCGGCTGCCACTTCGCTGCTGCCGTCCGGTTTCACGCGGTACACGGCTTTGCCACTGCCACCGCAGTAGATATTACCATTGGGCCCGAAATCGAGATCGAAAGCGCCGCCCGGCAAGCGCGCAAAAAGACCATCCTTGCCCTGGGGCGAAATCTTGAACATGAAGGGCAAAATGTTGACATAATAAATCGATCCATCCGGCCCGATTTTCATGCCCGATGCTTTGTCCGCCAGGCTGGTGGTGTAGTCCTGCCGCTCGCCATCCGGCGTGACTTTGACAATTTTCCGGCCTTTCAGCGAGACATACAGGTTTTCATCTTTATCGCAGGCGATGGCATAGGCGTCATCGAATTTATCGAAATCGCCCCATTCGATGGCGGCTGGTTCCAGTTTGTACGGATACCACTCGGCAAACAGGATCGCACCGTCCACCCGCAGCTTGATGCGCACCGAGTCGCCGGTCAGGTTGGGGGCCTTCACCTGCACGGCGGTTGGCGTGGCCGACAAAATCTCGCCTTTGACGCCATCGAAATACACGTGATTTTCCGCTGGCTCCGAGGAAAAGTTTTCACCGATGAGAGTAACGATGCCAATACCCGCGAAGGTGCCGCCCGGCGGTTCCACACCCGTGATCACCGGATCGGGGCGCCCCTTCCACTCCGGATCCCAGATGGATGGCGTGGGCTCGGTTCCGCAGGTCACAAGCCAGGCAGAAATCGCCAGCAAAACAGCCAATTGCACAAAACGGTTTAGCCGCGACGTCATTTCACTTCTCCTCTAATGACATTGGTCTATTCATCAAGTTCTCGTTTCAGCGAATGATCACAAACTTGCGAATGGCGGTGTCGCCTTTGCGGTATTTCAGCTCGCCGGTTTCCGGATCGCGATAATCCTCGGTGACGGTGAAGTGTGCAATGTACACACCGCTCACCACCACCTGCCGCGAGCTGGTCACCGAATTCCAGACCTCATCCCCGCTGCCATCGGTGTGGTGGATGGTCTGGATGAGATCACCGCGCACCGTGTAAATGCGAATGATGCACTTGGCCGGGATGTTCAGAAACATGATTTTGTCCGGCTCGCCCGGATACTGCAAATCGCGGGCACGCACATTGAATGGATTGGGCACCACCCGAATTTCCGCCAGCGACTCCCCGGCCTGGCGCCGCAAATACGCCGGCTGGTTGGTTTTGGTGTAAAACCGGCTGCTGTACAGCGGACCGGTGGGATTGGTCTCGCCGGTCGTGTTGTTGCTGCCGTCGTTAAACGCCACGATGTAGTAATAATACGCCTTGCCGCGCTCGGCCTCGGTATCTTCATATTCGGTCTCGCCGGGCATGGCGGTGTAGATTTCTTCGAAGGTCGTATCCGGTTTGCCGACCGCGCGGAAAATTTTGTAACCGGCGAAATCCGGCTCGCCTTCGGACGGGCTCGGCGACCAGCGCAGAAAAATGCGGTCACCGCCGGAAGTCACTTCAAACAGCGGCGGTGGAAGCGGCGGCTGCGGAATCTGGTATCCCGCATCATAGTTTCGCTTGGCCCGGCCAAAGGTCAACAGTATCGAATCCTTGCCGGTGTACACCCAGGCATTTTTGAATTCATCTTTATCCGTGGTGGTGCCGCCATCCGGAAGTGGGAACGGGCCTTTGTCCGTGGGATCATCATAGGCCTTTTTCCAGCGCCGGCCGATTTTTTCGCACATTTGTCGGCTCAGTCCGGCCACGCCCTCGGCCTCCACGATGGTGATGCTTTCGCCCGGCGCCAGGTCCCACGGCCCGTAACAAATCCAGATGTTGGTGCCGCCGGCGTCGTTGTGCACGGTGTACGGATCGGGGTTCGAGGCCATGTATTTCTCATCGAAGCGCTCATTGCCGCCCAGTCCCTGATGCGGATTGCCACTGAGCATGCTGTAGAGCTGCTTCATTTTGTCGATGGTTTGCGGCGACATATCGCCCAGACTGGGGTAGGTGTCGCCGGCGTGCCAGCCCAACACAATCGGCTGGTTGGAATCGTCGGAGCGATCCTCCGGGCTTTTATCCACATGCAGCACCACGATACCGGCATGCTGCGGGGCGGTCAAACGGCCGTCGAGCTTGACCGCGGGCCCGCCGATGTTATCGAACGCGTTTTTAGCATTCTGTCCGGCCCAGCCGAACCCGCAGCGCAGCCAGTCCACAATGGGATTGGCCTCGGTGATGCGGTCGTTGACGTGCTGAGCGTAATTCTCGCCGCGTTTGGTCACCCACATGTGCTGTCCCCAGGATTGCGTGCCGCCGATGTGAAACGCGCCCTCGCGGCAAACGCTGTAGCGCACGCCCCAACTGATGCGCACGCCTTTCAGCGTGGCATTCAGCTCGATCTCATCGTCGTAATCCGTGTTGCCGGTATTGGTGAACGTAAAAATCTTGATGAAATAGTTGTCATGATATTGCTGACTGAATACCAGGATGCGCCGCGTCAGGGTCAGGCCCATGGAAGTGTTGACCACGTTGGTGATGATGCGATCGGGGATTTGCTCCGGATCGATCTCGTCCACATCGCCGGCATACGGCGCGGTGATGTTGTAGCCATCCACATACACCACGGGCGGCGGGAATTTGGCCGTTTGTTTGAGCTCCACCGGAAACAACGATTGGCCCACGTAATCGGCGGCGAAGTAAATGCCGTAACGCTCCCAGTAGCGGCCCTTCTCATCGGTGAAATCCATCACCCCGATCCAGGCACGCTTGATCACCGCGTTATCCTGGTACGGATAATCCGCCGGCCAGATCAGGCCCTCGTAGTATTTGTTGTTCCAGGCGCGCTCCGAACCGTAGGCAGAAAAGTGGCTCTGCAGCGAACCGATCCGGACATAGCGCTTTTCCGTGGCTTCCACCTGCGCCTGCAGCTCCGACGCCGAACGCATCCACAGCCCCAGCACTACCAGCCACGCGCTCAGCCACACCGATTGTCTTCGAATGCTCATGAATGTCTGCGCTCGTTTTCGCTTTTAAAAATTGATCTTGATTCCAAACACCACGTCCTTTGGATTCAAAAACGTCAATGCTCGAATATTGGGCATGTCGATATAAGATTTCTTGCGCTTGCGCTCCTCATTGCGCTTGCGGATTTCCGGATCATTGTTGGGATTGGGCTCCAACGGGTCATACGGCACATCGTCGGGTCGGTACTCGCCGATGCGATCGTGCCCCTTTTCGACCCCCTCTTCCCACTCAAAATTGAGAGACTCGAGATAGTCGAGATAATCGTACCGATCCGAAAATGCGGCGTAATTGAGAAACTTGAAATTGAACAGATTGCGCACGTCGACGTAGGCCTGCACCTCGGCCCGGCCCATCTTGAACGCCTTCGACAGCCGCATATCCACGTTGTACCAGTCCTTCCAGCGCACGTTATCCACCACGCCCGGGATGCTGTTCGGATTATAGGTTTCATAACGGCCGGAATACCACTCGGCCAGGAAGCTGCAGCGCCAGTCGCCGAGGATGTAATGCCCGAGCCAGAAGGGGCCCCATTTTTTCGGGGTCTGGATGGTGATATTGGCGCGCGCGTACGGCCGCGGGCGCGGCTTTTCCTGGTACGGATTCAGCCGCAGATACTCGCGCTGCTTGTTGGGGTCCTCGTAATAGGCGGTGAGGCCAAAATAGCCGGACGTGCGCACGTCGTAGGTGTAATTGATAAACCCGGTGACCCAGCGGCCGCTGCGTTTGGTGAGCGTGATCTCAAAGCCGCGGATGTCCTGATAATTGTTGCTGGCGGCCTTGTAATACTGCACCGAATTGTCGATGCTCTGATAATAAATCCAGCCGGGCTGATTGGTCACATCCTTGTAGTAGGCCGCAATGTTCAGTAAAAATTCCTCGAACAGGCTCTGGGCATAGCCTACCTCATACGCCACCGTTTTTTCCAGATGCATCCATGGGTTGCCAACATAGGTCACCAGGCCGTTGGATTCACGCTGCAGTCGGAACCGGTATGACGACGCCGGCTCGGAGCGAAAGTGGCCGTAGTTGAAATACAGCTTCGAGGATTCCGTGATTGGATGCGATACCCCCAGCCGCGGGCTCAGGGTCAAACTGGGCTCGGCCTTCTCGCGCGGCGCCTCCAATTCGATGGCCTTGCCGTAGCCGGCTTTGAAATATTTGGCATACGGATCGAGCGCAAAAAATTCCGTATTCGGATCCGAGTAATCCAGCCGCAGCCCGACATTGGCGATGAACCCCTGAAATTCCAGCTTGTCCTGCACATACACGCCGATGCGGTACGGGAACACATCGTATTTCATGCTGCGCGTCCAGGTCGGCATGGATGGGCTGTAGGTGGAAGAGCGGATGCGGTAGTCGTTGTACACCACCTGTATCCCCGCCTTGACCTGGTTGTGCGGATTGAGCTGGCTGGTCAGATCGAAACGGAAAGAGGTCGTGGTATTGACGCTGCGGTCGCGGCCCAGATTCATCCAGCCGCCCATGATCATGCCATCGATGCCATTGACGCTGTAGCCCCAGTAGCCAAACGGCGCCTCATCGACGAAGAAGCCGGGCACCACTTCATAGCGCCGAGTGGTATCGCGCGTGGCCATTTGATAAGTTTTGTAGCGATTGATATTGTGCTGCAGGCTGAATTCATAAAACGTCTTCGGGCTCACCACATGCGTGATCTTCAGGCCGATCATCGTACGGAAGATGCTGCTCGGGCTGTAAAATCCCGGCATGTACAGGATGGCGCTGCCATAGCTGCTGTTCAGGAGATTGGCCACTTCGTACGGCGTGCGCAACACATAGCCCGTCGGCGTGGTTTTCCAGTTGTACGGCGACACCGAGTGGATTTCGCCGTACAGCAGGGTGGCAATCATTTTGGTGGAAGAGGTGATGTCTGAGGTCAATTTCAATTGCGTGTGGTGATCGAAATAGCTGTCGCGCGACAGCGGGAAGATGAACATCTCACGCTCGCGGAAATGCGACAGATAGAACCGCAAATTACCCAGCGGCCGCCCGATCAGCGGCAACGGGCCGCCAAAGCCGACATCGACCACGAAGTCGGGTTTGGTAATGTCGCCCTGCCGCCGCCGCTGCCAGCGGAACAACCTTTGCGCCGCCTCGGGCGTCAGGTCGTTGGTCGGATCATCATCCTGCATGGTGGCTTCCGACACGGCATACCAGCCCTCGAAATTGGGATACTGCCGCCGCGTGTATTCGTCCCAGTAGGAACGCACACCGTCGCCATTCAAATCGCGAAAGGGTTCGCCGGGGTCCCAGCGTCCATTGCTGTTCACATCGGTGAAGGGCTCGCCCACGTTGGTGCCGTACCAGCACACGGCATCGTCCAGGTACGGCCGGTTGAAATACGAATTGGGATCGTACAGGGACGGTCCGAAGTGCTTGGGTGCCGGTGGCCGATACTGAATCGAAGCCACGGCCATGTAGCGCTTGCGGTCGCCCTCGCGGGTGACCACATTGATGAGCCCCGAGCGCAAGTTGCCGTATTCGGCATTGAAGCCGCCAGTCTGAATTTTGATTTCGCGCAGGGCACTCAGACCCACCGCCGTGTATGGAAAATTGGACCGTTCGTCATTCAATGACAGGCCATCCACCAGAAAGACGGTTTGATTGGCCGCGCCTCCGCGCACGATGAAACCGCGGCTACCGCGCTCGATGCCGGCCTGCAGGGTGATCACCTCATCGACCGTTTTCACCGGCAGCTTTTCGATCACTGCGGCTTCCACGTTCATCTGGCTTGCGGAGACGTCCTTTTGCACCACCGGCCGTTCTGCCACAACCACCACCTCTTCGCCGGCAATCACCACCGGCCGCAGCTCCACATCGATGGTGGTGGTCAGTTCCATCTCCACTTTGACATCTTTTTCCACATGCGTGGCATAGCCAATCATGCGAAAGCTCACATTGTAATGACCGGGTGGCACATTCAGAATCACGTAATAGCCGTTGGCATCGGTCGCGGCGCCCAGATCGGTGCCTTCCACCACCACATTCACGCCGGGCAGACCGCTACCGCTCTCGGCATCGCGCACGTATCCGGCGATCTTGCCCGTGGTGCCGGCGAATGCGTACCACGGCCCTAATACAAATCCGATTATCGCAAGCCAGGCCAAGCGCATCATGCGAGCTCTCCAAATCCAGTGAACCATCTTGTCTTTCCCGACACCGGCCTGTCCCGGCCGGTCAGCCTTCCATTCCAGCCAGTTGCCCCAATAGCCAACTCCCGTCCCCCCTGCCTCCGCAGCCGTCCTGCTTACAGCGAAAACCGCACCGTGAACCGGTTGATATTGCCAAACACGTCAAACGGCATGTACGAATAATCCAGAGCAAAACCGAACGA
Organism: Candidatus Zhuqueibacterota bacterium; assembly: GCA_030950365.1. Classification (GTDB taxonomy): domain Bacteria; phylum Zhuqueibacterota; class Zhuqueibacteria; order Zhuqueibacterales; family Geothermadaptataceae; genus Hydrothermovivens. The sequence goes on from JAUZRQ010000054.1 coordinate 42,220, forward strand.
CCGGATACCGAACCCCGCAGTCATGTTGTATTCTTCGCGATTCAGCAAATAGCCAAACCGCAGAGCAATGAGGTCCATGAACACGTATTCGGCACCGTAGCTGACGTATTCCGGATAGGAACGCGGATGTACCGCATCCAGCGAAATGAACAGCTTGTGGCTACTGGCATCGATCTGCGGGAAGAAATCCAGCGCGTTGATGGAAATGCCGATTTTAAACGTCAACGGAAGCTGAAAACCTTCTTTTTCGTATTTGATTTCGCGCGACAGGTTGCGCACGGTCATGCCAAAGACCAGGCTCTTGAACCCGGTTTTGTACTGAGTTCCAAAATCGAACGCGAACACGCTCAGGTCGTAGTCCTGCTCCTCGATCAGAGTATCGGTTTCGGTGTAGATCGGCACCAGACTCTTGCCCAACCGCTGATAAACGTATTTGATCTGCCCGCCAACAACAAATCGGTCGGTGAGTTCCTTGCTATAGCCGAAACCGACTGCCAGCGCCGTGGGCATGGCCCAGTCTCCGCCGATGTCCTCATAGCCCTGTTCCGTTGGAGCGACGCGCGTCCACAGGAATTCGCCGTAATCCACGGTCAGGAAGCTCAGCCCGAACACGCCATACTGGCCATCGGCTGGACGGAACGCCAGCGCACCCGAAACGTATTCGATGTCGGCGATCCATTTCATTTTATTCAGCGACACGTCCAGCAATGTCGGGATGCGCGCCATGCCGGATGGATTGTAGAACAGCGCAGCCGAGGTGCCTTCGACCGTGGTGAACGCCTCGCCCATGCCGGTGGCCCGGGCGTCCACGCCCACGCTCATAAACTGAAAGCCCGTCTGCGCCAGCTTTTTCTGCGCATTTGCATTAAAGGCAACCAATCCACTCAACAGCAGGATTGCCGCGAAATACCCTCGACGGATCAACATTGCCAATCTCCTTCGTTATATCCCATCGTTTTCATGGGTCACGTGCTCATGCCTTGCGGTCGAGTCGCGGCCGCAGGCTATCGGCCCGGCCGGAAGCCGTTTATCGAATAACCACGAATTTCCGAAACGTCTTTTCGCCGTCGGGCGTCTCAAAAACCACGATGTACACACCGCTGACGATGACCTGACCGTATTTGGTAACCGAGTTCCAGGCCTCGTCACCGCTTCCGTCGGTATGCTCGATGGTATAGATCAGATCGCCACGCTCGGTGAATATTTTGATGGTGCATACGGGCGGCAGGTTCAGGAACATGATGCGGTCCGGACCGCTCTGCCCGAACTGCAAATCGCGAGCGCGAATGTTGTACGGATTCGGCACCACGCGGATTTCCTCCAGCGATTTGCCGGCGGCGCGCCGCAGGTAGGCCGGCTCGTTGGTCATGGTGTAGAACCGGCTGCTTTCCAGCGGCACCCCCGGATGGATGTCGTTGGTGCTGCCGTCATCGTACGACACGATGTAATAGTAATAATCGAAACCGCGTTGCGGCGTGGTATCTTCATAGCGGTTGACAATTTCCGGGTGATCGGTTCCCGGGCCGCATTCGAAAATCAGCTCATAGGTCGAGTCCGGCACATGGATAGCGCGGTAGATGCGGTAGCCCCGGAAAGTCGGCCACGACTCGGCGTTGTCGGACCATTCGAGGATGATGCGGTCGCCACCGGAGGTCACCGTGAACTTTTCGGGCGGGGGCGGGGGCATCGGCACAGTGAAGCCCGATTTCCAGTTGGCAATGGCGCGTTTGAACGTCTGTGCCAGCGAATCCCGCCCGGTGAACACCCATGCATTTTTGTATTCGTCCTTGTCGTTAGTGGTTGAGCCATCGGGAAGCACAAATGGCCCGGTGCCTTTCAGCCAGCGTGCACCGATGCTGAAACAGGAGTCCCGGCTCAGGCCAGCCAAGGCTTCTACCAGAACAATGTGGATGCTGTCGCCGGGAGCCAGGGTATAAGGGCCGAATCCCTGCGTATGCGAAAACCCACCTGGCGTGCCGCCGAACAGGTCGGCAAAGCCATCGCCCACTGCTTCCGCATGCGTCAGCTCCGGATGCCCGGCGGTCATGGCCGCATATTCCTGCGCCATTTTCTGCGCATTGAACTGATCATTGCCGGAGGTAATGGGATTGTCGGAGTCGAGATACATCGTGGTGGTGGGCTGATTCGGATCGTGCGACTTATCCGTGGCCGATTTATCGGCATGCAGCGTCATGACGCCCGGATGCTGGGCCGCGCTGAGCCGGCCGTCGCCGCCTTCCCCCCCCCAAGGACCACCGATGTTATCGAACGCGGCCTTAGAGTGGCGGCCATGCCAGGAGTACAGAGCCAGAAATTCTTCGCCGGTTTCCGGATAAATCACGTGCATGGTATCGTTCATCGTGTTATGCCCCCAGGATGAAGACTGCGGCAGGAAGTAGTAGCCGTACGGACCGCCCTCGCGAGATGGGGCATATCGGTACTGAAAATAGAATACCACGCCTTCCAGAGTCTGCTGGTACACCGTGCCCTTCTTATCGATGATGCCGGTGTTTTTAAACACATAATCGTAAATGAAATAGTTGTCGTGGTTCTGCTGGCTAAACGCATAAATTTTGCGCGTCATAGTGATGCCGATGGCGGTATTCACGACATTGTACAGCATGCGGTCGGCCGGCAGGTTCTCGTCGATTTCATCGACGAAATCTAGGAAATCCAATTTGCCAGCGGGCACTCCATCCACCGTCACAATGGATTTGGGGAACCGGCCAATGAGCTTAAATTCCACCGGCATGAATTCGTTTTCTTCATCCAGCACGCGGGGCCCCACGTGCACGACTTTATAATCGAAGGTTTTATCCACCAGCGGATCGTAGTAATTGGTCGCGCCGATCCACAGCGCCTTGGCGGCCTTGCTGTCCTGATAGCGGAATTGCGCCGGCCAACGCAGGCCGTCCTGCTGGTCGGAAACCAGATGCGTTCGTCCCACTTCGATCTCGCAACCGGCACTGGAGTACCAGTCGTGCAGCATGCCGACGGCGATCCATTTTGTTTCATCCGCAACCGCATTCTGGCCGGCATACAGCATCAGCGATAGGACGAAGGACAAAGCACGCATCACAAACTGTCTTTTTCCGCTCATAATGGCTTTCCTTGCTTGAGGTTCAAAGCGCATCTGTTTTCAAACCTAAAAGCGATAGTTGAATGTCAGACCAATGAAAATGCTGCGCGGATTGAGGAACGTGAAAAAGGTTTGATTCGGCATATCGATGTAGGCCTTGGTATCCAGGATTTCCTTGATCCTGCCGCTGTCCACCTCTTTCCAGTTGTCGTTTACATACTGCATGTATTTCCGGGTCCTGGCATCCCAGTAAATCACCTTCGGATTCGGATCGCGGAACTGGTTGATATCAGCGACCCATTCCATGGGCTGAAATTCCACGCCCTCTTTGCGGTAATCGCCCGGGCGATCGTTACCAGGAATATTGCCATAGCCGAGGGTCTTGCCAATGTCTTCCGGCAGGTGCAACGATTTCATGTAATAGTTGAAATCATGCAGGTTAAAAAACGACACACCGGAGAAGCGGCGGATATTGAACAGGTTGAAGATGTCGGCGAAAAAGCGGACATCGAATTTATCAAAGGAGAAAGTCTTTGAAATCTTTAAATCAACATTATAGTAATCCCGCCACTGCACATTGTATTCGATTCCGGGGACATTGTTGGGATTCCAGGTAAACCAGCTCCCGGCCGTCCAGTAGCCGATGAAATTGAAATTCCATCCGGCCAGCGGACGGTGCCCGGCAAGCATCGGGCCAAAATCCTGCGGAGTGTGCAGATTCAGTGTGGACTTCACCCGCGGACGGGGCCGGGGTTTGAATTGAGGCGGATTGCGGCGCAAATATTCGCGCTGTTCGGCCGGATTCTCGTAATAGATCGCCGAGCCGAAATACGCCGAGGTCCCCACCCGGTACTCGTAGTTGATATGGCCGGTAAACCAACGGCCCCACATTTTGGTCAGCTCGAGCTCGAAGCCGCGAATATCTTCGTAGCTGTTGTTGGTCAGCTTGCGGTAATTGACCTTGCCATCGAAGCTGATGTAGCGGACCCAGAATTCCTGATCCGTGATATCTTTGTAGTAAGCGGAAATATGTAGCAGGTAGTTACTGAACAGCGCGTGCTCATAGCCCAGCTCGTAGGCCACGGTTTTAGCCAGGGGGATGGTCGGATTGCCGATAAAATCCACCTGATTGGTGAGCGAACGCTGCACGCGGTACAACCGCTCGGATGTGGCCACCTGGCGGTAGTGACCATAGTTGAAATACAGCTTGGAATTCTCGGTAATCGGATGCGACACCGCGAGCCGCGGGCTGAATGTCAGCCGCGGTTCGGCGCGCTTCTTCAGGAATTTTTCCTCATCCTCCGGCCGGAATTTCTGCGAGAAAAATTCGCGATCGTAATCGGTTACATCGTACCAGTTGCCATTGGGATTGGTGTATTCCGTCACAAGACCGACGATGGAAATGAAGCCTTTGAATTCCAGCTTGTCTTGCAAATAATAGGTAAGGCGGTAAGGATTGCGACGGATGCGCGTCCAGGTGTTGCCTTCCGGCAGGAATTTATTCACCATGCCGAAACTCATGTTGAAATCATCATAAACGAACTCGAGCCCAGTTTTGACCTGGTTGTTGCTGTTGATCTGACTGATCAGGTCGATTTTGGCCGTGGTTGTGGTCACCCGGCTGTAGTCGCGAGAGGTGCTGACCGCGCCGCCCATCCCCAGACCGTCGATGCCAAACACCGGGTTCTCTTCAAAACCGTACGGCGCTTCATCCACGAAGTATCCGGGGAAAATTTCGTATTTTTTGGTACGGTCGCGATGCCGGCCAGGCGCCGTGAAGTATTTCTTACCCACGCGCTTGACATAAACCTCGTAGAACGTGCTCGGACTCAATACATGCGTGAATTTCGCGGACAGCGCATGGTAATAGCGCGAAGTCGGCGACCAGTAGATGTTGGTGTAAATCCGCCAGGGCACGGTGAAGCCGGCACGGTTCATTTGTCTGGCCACGTCATACACGCTGGTCATCATGGCCGTGCCGCCACTGCGGGACAGTGACGTTCCGTGAGTTTCGCCATAAATGCCTAGAACCGAGAGCTTCATATTGGAGCCGACGTCCGAGGTCAGCTTCAGCATAAGAGTTTGCTTGGTAAGCGCGTCGCGAGATAGCTCGATGAGATACATGTCGCGTTCCTGCCGGTAGGACGCGTAAAATCGTAAGTTCCCGAGCATTTTACTCACCAGCGGCACCGGTCCGCCAAATCCCGCGTCGATGTAGTAATCCGGCTTATCGATTTCACCCTGTTTGCGGTGCTCCCACATGAAAATACGCTGTGCCGCTTCCGGAGTCAGATCATTGGTCGGATCATCATCCTGCAGGGTGCGCTCAGAAACCGCCACCCAGCCCTCGAATTCCGGATACTGGCGCTGCATGAACTCGTCCCAGGCGCCGTTTTTGGTGCCGGTCCAGCACACCGCCGGGTCCAGATACGGCCGCAGCCAGAACGAGTTGGGATCGTACGGCGAAATGCCGAAATGCTTGGGAGCCGGCGGACGGATCTTGTAGGTGATGGTGCCGGTATAGCGGTCCGGATCGCCCTCTTTGGTGACCACGTTGACCACACCGGATCGCAGGTTGTGATATTCCGCCCCGAAACCGCCGGTCTGCACCGAGACTTCCTGCACAGCGCTCAAGGGAATTTCTGCGATAGGACGATTGGTACGCTCATCGCGCAGGACCACGCCATCTACCATGAACAACGCCTGATCCGGCCCGCTACCGCGGATAGACAAGCCCGACGTGATTCCGGCTTGTAAGCCTATAATCTCGCTTACCGAGGTCATGGGCAAATCGCGAATCTGATTCGAAGTGATGCTTTTATGACTGGCGGCCACATCCGGCTGCACCACCGGCCGTTCCGCCAATACCACCACCTCTTCGGTGGCCAGCACCACCGGCGTCATTTCAATATCAATATTGGCAGTCAAATCGATCTGCACGCGCACATTCTGTATGGTGACATCGGCATAGCCAATCATGGTGGCCTTCAGTTTGTACACCCCCGGAGGCACATTCAGGATCACATAATAGCCGTCTGTATTGGTCGCCGCACCGATGGATGTGCCCTCCAGGAAGACATTGACCCCGGGCAGGGCTTCCCCGGTTTTCTTGTCCCTGACCGTGCCCGCAATTTTGCCGGTCGTGCCGGCGTAAATCGAGCTGCTCATCAGCACCAGGACAAGAGAAAGGCAAAAGCGGCGGAGCGCTGTGCTCATGTTTCATCCTCCAGTCATTTGACCCAATTTTTTCAAGTAATGAACAAATTCACGCGAAAAGGAAAACTTCACCATGAGCTTTTGGTCAATTCCTTTCCTCACGCCTGAAAACCTTGGTTAAGTTGCTTTTTGAATTGATATAAATGCCTGTACTAAAAGGAGAGGTCGTATCTCGCCCGATAATTGCCTGTACTAATTTTAATAAATCCAATGTGTTTCATCATCCAATATTCTGCGATTGGCACCATTTATCCAACTCTGGATACCGGGCTTCCTGCCGGGCGGGCTTAAAAACGGTACTGCATATTCAAACCATATGCACCGTCGATGTTCGATACCATGTGCCCTTAAAAAGTCGGGTGATGAATCCAATCAAAGCAGCGAAATCACCTGTTTTGGTTCTTTTCCGGAATTGCAGATCAAGCAGACTCGACACCACGGCCTCGCTATCGTCCAGACATTCAGGGGGAACTCTAAGGAAGAAAGAAAGCGCCGGTCTCGATGATTTCTGCTGTTTTGAATAGAGGTGTGTGGCCTTCAACGATCGAATTTTTGTTTACTAACAATTCTTTGTTTATTCAACCAATAAATTGTTCGCTTAAAAAAAACTTTACCGCTGAGATGAGACCGATTTTCTGAGGATTGGTTTACAAAAGTATAAAACGAATATCGCAAAAAATCAAGTATAAATGTCCATTTAGACAATTTATTGAATTTCCTGTTAAATTTAATGCTTTGACTGCCTTAATGCCGTTTTGCAGCAACGACTGAGCGCCAGACACAAGCAGATTCCACATCCAGCGCCGGATGATCAATCCATATCCTCTCAATAAATCAAATATTTCCGCCGCTTTTGCATGAACCAACGCAAATCGGCCTCCCAGCTTCGCATGATGGCATCCGGATGTTGGCCGGCCAGCAGGGCCAGACGCACTTTGTCGGTGCCCATGGCGCGATCGAACTGTTTCTTTCGTGGCGTGCGGAAGATGTTGTGGCGCTGATACAATGTGAGCAGCGCATGCAAAAGGTGCATCTGAGTGCGCATGGGAGAAAATTTGACCGGATCCAGAATGTGGATTTGAACGCCGCCCAGCTCCTGATTCTGAAAACGAAAGTAGTACGGCCGGAAATAGCACGGACGAAAATACACGCCGGGCAGGTTGCGCCGGTTCAGCTCGGCGGCCAGCCGCTCCGGATCGATCCATTTCTGGCCGATGAGCTGGAAGGGCTGCGTGTAGCCAACGCCCTCGGATACGGTTTGCAATTCGCCAATGATACCGGTCGTGGCGCAGTACAGCGCGGTCTTGGCGTGCGGAATGTGTGGTGACGTCGCCACCCACTGCAGCCCGGTATCCGGCCAGCGCATGTCGCGGCGGTAACCCCGCATGGGCACCACGCTCAAATCGCAGTGAATACCAAACTCGTTGTTGATAAACCGCGCCAGCTCCCCGACGGTCATGCCGTAAATGTACGGAATCGGATACAGGCCGATGAACGATTTGAAATTTTCTTCCAGCACCGGCCCTTCGATGAGCTCGCCGCCCAGCGGATTGGGCCGGTCGAGCACCACAAACGGGATGCCTTTTTCCGCAGCGGCCTGCATGGCCAGGGCCATGGTGTAAATGTACGTGTAAGTGCGGTTGCCGATGTCCTGAATGTCGTACACCAGCATGTCGATGTTTTTAAGCATCTCCGACGTGGGCTTGCGTACGCGACCGTAAAGGCTGTACACCGGCAGGCCGGTCTTTTTATCCACGTAGCTGGCGACCCGCTTGCCGGCCATGATGTTGCCGCGCACGCCGTGCTCGGGCCCGAACAGGGCCACCAGCCGCACGCCCGGCGCGTTTTTCAATACGTCGATGGTCGATCGCAAATCTGCGGTCACGCCTGTGGGATTGGTAATCAGCCCAACCTGTCGGCCCTGCAATAAATCAAAATGCCGTTCGATCAGCACATCGATGCCGGGCTTGACCTGTGCTCTTACGGAATAGGCATTAATGATGGAAACCATTAGAACCACAAACAACATGGAACAATAACGCTTGAACCGATTCATAGGACCATCAACCGTTCTACATTTTTGTGCCATCATATCCACTGATGCAACCCGTTATCATCGCGGCTCCGCCAGCCAACAGATACTGGAATCTTTTTCCAGAAATCATAGAATAAAAGTTGGGCCGGTCATTGGCTTCCGACGGATAGCCGCTGAGAACCGAAATGTCCTATCGTGGAGCAGGTGGAATCATTCTGTAAGCCCAGATTTTTAAAGCGTCTTTTGATAGCGGTAAAACACGCGCGAGATTTCGGCACCGGCATAATGTAGATAAAACGCAATCGGGCCGACCCAGGGGATGGTGGCAAAGCGGTGCCCCTGCTCCTTGATGTCCTTCAAACAGCGTCGCAGCAGCACACCGCCGATGCCCTTGCCGCGGTAGTCCGGATCGGTGCCCATGGGGCCGAACCAGCCGGTACGGAAATTGTTGCAATCGTGGGCGGAAAAGGCCACCACGCGGCCATCCACCAGCGCCAGGTGGAGACTGATGGGGTAGTTTAGCAAACTGCGCTGCACCTCTTCAATCCACGCCGGCCAGTGCTGCCGCAACAGCGTTTCCAGGTCCTCCCAATCGCCCATGATGGCGCGGCGGACTTCGATCCCCTTCCCGGCCAGCCGCTGCTCCTCCGCCTCCGTATCGAAATTCTCGCGGCTCAAATCCGCCTCCATGTTCCAGGTCTCGCCGATGCGCTCGTAGCTCTGTTTTTCAAAAAACACCATGCCGCGCGTGTAGCGTGCATCGATGCCCGGATTGAGGTAGTTCGGCGCCGATTCGCACACCCGCACCACCGGCGCGCCTCCGGCCTTCAATCGCTGTTCCACTTCTTTCACCAGGCGACTGCCAATGCCGCGCCGCTGGAATCTTTCATCCACCACCAGCAACTTGATGAATCCCGCGTTTTCGGGCATGCCGGTACGGATCAAGCCCATGATGAAGGCGATGATGGTGTTGTCATGCTCCACCACCAGCGCCAGCTCCTCGCTGAAATCTTTGTCGTCCCAGACTTTTTCTTCCAGCAATTCCGGCGTGAGCTGGTCATAACGCATGTTGCGATTCCACAGGGCCAGCAGCGCCTCGATGTCGCTATCGCGAAGGTGCCGCATTTTCATGATGCATCTCCGTTTTTCTTGCCAAATTCCGGATCAAGCGGGATGAGTTTGGTCACGATAAAGCCCGGCACGGTTGCAATCATGATCCAGATAAAAAAGTGCTGATATCCGATGACTTCCTGCAGCCAGCCGCTGAACATGCCGGGGATCATCATGCCCAGCGCCATGAAGCCGGTGCAAATGGCGAAATGGGCGGTCTTGTGCTCGCCCTCGGACACGTAAATCATATACAGCATGTACGCCGTAAAGCCAAAACCATAGCCGAATTGTTCGATGGCCACGCTCAGATTGATCACCCAAAAATTGGTCGGTTGCACGTAAGAGAGAAAAATATACACCGCATCAGGCACGTTGATGGCAATGACCATCCACCACAGCCAGTATTTGAGGCCGTGTTTGGCGGCGAGGAATCCGCCCAATAGGCCGGCCAGGGTCAGCGCAATGATGCCCACGGTGCCATACACGAAGCCCACCTGCCCGGTAGTGAGCGCCAGGCCGCCGACTTCCTGTGCGTCCAGCAAAAATGGCGAAGCGATTTTCACCAATTGTGCCTCGGCGAAGCGGTACAGCAGCAGAAATGCCAGAATGCGGCCGATGTACGGTTTCTGGAAAAAGGTGACAAAGGTCTTAAAAAATTCGGCCAACAGGCCCGTGGCGCCGTCAGTGCCGCGCACCACATCGCTCCTGGGATATGGCAAAATGAATTTGTGGTACACAAAAAATAGCAGGAACAGTCCGGCCAGTAGCGCAAAGGTGGTCATCCACGCCAGGGGGATGTTGCCGGAACGCGCCGCAAATCGAGCCCGGGTGGCGTGTTTTAATTTGGGGTCGAGCTGGATGACGGCGATTTGCGGCCGGTCCCAGTTGGCGGCGTCGAACACCATGCGTGAACCGAGCACCAGTTTGATGCTGGTGTCGCCGGACTCGCGGCCGAAATTCACCACCACTTCCTCGCCCGGCTCCGGCTGTTTCGAGAGGTAGAAATACACAAAGCCCAGATTGCCGACCCGATCGCTGGCGCGCCGTTCATTCAAGTCCGGACCGAAATGCCGGCGCAGAAAGCGCTCCAGCGGCTGGCTGACATGCCGCTGCCACCGGGACGGTTGCTGTTCGGCCGTCTGTTCCTGCCGCCGTGTTTCCTGGACGGTTTGCGTGCCGCTACGGTGATTCCACTGTTTGACCAGCGCCAGAAGCGAATCTGCCTCAGCGCGGCTGCGGGGCCGGATGGCGATGTGCAGCGTCTCAGGATACACCACCATGCGCAGCTCGCTGGCATCGAAACGGCGCCGCAGGGAATCCGGATGCAACAGCCGCATCTCAGTGGCCTGCGGTACGGCGCGCACCTGCAGCTTTTCGGTCGGCAGGCCGGTGATGCTCTCGATGTAGCCGGCCATGATTACCAGCAGCCCCTGCCCGGTAATCATGGCAAGCCGGTAGAACGTGCTGCGAATGCCCACGAACCAGGCCTGCTGATGTTTGTTGAGACCGAGCATGTAAAAACCATCGGCGGCGATGTCGTGCGTGGCCGAACTGAACGCCAACAGCCACAAAAAGGCCAGCGAATATTTGAAGAAGTTGGAGGTGGGCAGAGTGAGGGCCACGCCGGCCAGTCCGGCACCGATGATGAGCTGCATGGTGACGATCCAGAAGCGCTTGGTGCGCAGCAAATCCACCACCGGGCTCCAAAGCGGTTTGATGACCCACGGCAGATAGAGCCAGCTCGTGTACAGCGCGATTTCGGTGTTCGAGATGCCCAGCCGCTTGTACATGATGACCGAAACGGTCATCACGATCACATATGGGATGCCTTCGGCAAAATAGAGACTCGGAACCCAGAGCCAGGGCTTGCGGGACCGCGGTTTGCTTTTCGTGCTCAATGGACGGCCTTTCGAACCTGGTTCACTCGCCAGATTAATTTATTGCAGAAACGAACATTTATAAAATAGCAATATAACAAACATGGCCATATTTGCAAGCGAAACTTGTGCGGATGAAAGGCGCGTTGTTCGATCATACGGGGCATCCATGAAATTCTGCCTTTTCAATACACAAACTCACGGATATCGTAATTGGCCACTTTCACGTGGCGCAGCCGTTCATCCGAGCGCAGAGCACGCAGCCACTGCTGGCGCTGCGCATGCAATTCCTCCGCGGACAGCAAGTCCCAGCCCTGCCGCTGCGCCACGGTGCGGTAGTCCGAATCCTCGCACACCATCAGATCGCTCAAATAAATCATATCCTGCGCATCCAGCGGCATGGCCTGCAGCGCCGCGAGGCTGTCGCGCAGATGCGTCTCAAAAAACGTCCGCCCGCCGATGCCGTTGAGCAGAATCACGCCCACACACACGCCCGCCTGTTTCAGATTTTGCACGGCCTCGATGACCTGTTGCGTTTTGCCAGGCTTTTGCAGCAAGTGCCGAAGCGGATCGTGTCCAGTCTCAAAGCCGAGATACACGCGCCGGAGTCCGAGCCGCGTGAGTTGCGTCAGCACGTCCCGGGAGAGATGCGCCCCGGTGAACGCATCGATGAAAGAATAGATGCCGCTGAACGCCAGACGGTCATCCGCGGCGCGGCGGCCGATGCGGTAGCGCTGATTCAGAATCTCGAAGCGGCGCAGCAGCGCATCGGCGGGCATGTGCAGCGCGTTGGCATCGCCGAGAAACAGGGTTTTGCGCATGCGGATGGCGTGGCCGAAATAGTGCTCCACCGCCTCCAGATGGCGCAAAAAACCGGCGTCATCCAGCTCACGGTACGGCCGGTCGCGGTAAAAGTCACAAAATACGCAACGGTTGTAGTAGCACCCGAGGGTCATCTGGATATACAGCGCCAGGTATTGATCCGGCGGCAAGATGGAGACCGGCCGGTACACCCGGTGAAAGGCGACCACATCCGCGGCCAGGCGGGCGTCATCCCAGGCGAAAATCGTCTGCAATAATTGCCGCAGCGCATCCCGGTCGGGCTGGATTTCGTGGGGATGGCCGGTTTTGCGCAGCCGGTAGCGGCCAGCGCTTACCGCCGCGTACACGGGTTGCACGCGCTCGCGGAACCGGCGCAAAAGCCCGCTTTTTTCTTCGCCTTCCAGCAACCGCACCCGGCGATGACGCAGCCCCCGGGCGCCGGTCACCCACACGGTTTCAATCACCCGGCCGTCCAGCGCCCGGCGGAAGCGGCGTTCGTTGAAAAAGGCCGCAAACGGCCGTCCTTCGAGATCGTAGGTGTAGCCCTCGGCGCCGCCGAGCCACACCGAATGCGCGGGGGCATTGAGTTTGATGTAAACCGGCGAGGGGCCATCCTTCGAATCCAGCTCTAATGCGACGATGCCTTTTCGCATGGAATCCCTTTTTGAGGAAGGTTTCGGTGTGTGGCCTGATTGTTCGGCAAAAGCGTTTCGACCGGGCGCAAAAACTGTCTGCTATCGGACATTTTCAAAGCAATGCTGGCAGGGCTTCCGTCCCTGCCAGCATCAGAATATCGGCTCAATCATTCAGAGACTCCCCGGCGAGGGGATATTTCGGAGCGATGTCCACCGGGATGTCGGCCATATCGGCCAGTTTGGCGGCCAGAAAATCCGGTACATGGGCATATTTGTCGAACATCGCCCTGGTGCCGTCGTAATCGCCATACGCTTGCAGCACGCACAGGTCGCTTAACAGATCACGAATTCCACGATCGAAGCGATCGAAATCCACCCGGAATTTGCCGCTGGCCTCATCAAACGCGATGGCGCCTTTTTCCAGCAGATAATTGAGCTGCAGCGCCACCCCTTTGCCGTGCGCCTCTTCGATGCCAAACCGGATGCTCCGGAACAGGCCCGCCAGGTAGGTGACCGCCACTTTTTTATGCATGTCCCTCGGGATGACGCCTTCCTGAATCATGTAAAACAGATTGTACACGCCCATGACATCGGCTTTGGCCTCCTCGCTGGCACTGTACAAATCCTTCAGCTCGAGACGCACCTCGGTTCTCCGGCCATTGACGACGATTTTCCCCGGTCCCAGGCCATGCGACAGCTCATGGAACAGCACCTCATTGGTGAAGGCCTCGGCCGAAAGATACGGCAACTGGTCGCTATCCACAAACCGCTCGGCAATCGGCTTGAGGATTTTCTCATACTTGGCCTGAATCACGTTGCGCAGCAGCACCTTTTTACTGCCCTTTTCTTCACGCACGCGCTCATCGTTGGGCAAATTAAATGCGATGGTCTGCACGCCGGCTTTGGTGTCGCCCGCCGTGAACACCACATCCACCACCCGGATCGGCGACTCGGTACCCCGGTTGCGATTTTTTAGGTGATCCGGGATCGGCAGGTTTTCTTCCATGGCCGGCAGCAGGGATTTATATTTGGCCAGCTTCGCGCTTTCTTCGGGATCGGCGATGGTCACGAACGATTCAAAGGCCGCTTTATAGCCAAACAGCGCATCTTCATACACCTCGTACGGACCGATGGTGATCTCCACCGGGCTGTCGAGATCCATCCAGGCCAGATCGCTCTCGTAATAATCGTCGTTGAAAAAGGCGTCGGCGCGCTTGAGGAGAAAATCCCGCAGCGATGCATTTTGTGTCAGCTCCGCGGCCTCGCGCATCAATTTGGCGGTCGGTTCCAGCCACTCGCGGTACGCCTGCGAATACGGGATCGCCTGCAGCGAATCCCCGCTCCGGCGCACGATGGCATAAAGCCCTTTCAGCGCCTCGGCCTGATCCGGATGCGCTTCGAGGTACTGCTCGAACTCCTCTTTGGTCATGTCTTCGGGATAGTAGCCGGCCCCTTTCGGCTTGGGTATGGTGCCCACAAATGGCTCGTTTTCTTGGAGGCGGTCCCACGGCCCAAAATTGATCAGGAAGTACCGGTAGGCCGCCTTTCCGAGGTCATCCCGGCGCGACCGCAGTGCCTCGCGGTAGGCCGGATTTTTCTCCCACACCTGACGCAGAAATATCTCATCCATGTAGCGGCTGGCTTCGATGAGTTTATGCACCACCTTCTGCTCGTTTTCCGGCAGGAAGGCAATATCCGCGGTGATGGCCACCGGTGCAAACTGTTTCAGCCGATCGGCCACATCCGGTTTGATGGTCAGATCCAACTTGTCGCGCTTGCTGCAGCCCACACTGAACACCATCAATCCAATCAAAATCCATACATTTCTTCGCATGTCCTATTCCTCCAGTTCTTCCAGAAATGAAAAAAGCACAACCTCACGATTGTGCTTGACAGATTTGTTAGCCATTTCCATGCCCGGCTATCTCAGTCGGTTTGCACTCCGCACACCTCCGCAGCCGCACGTCCACGTTCAGCTCCCCCTCGTTGACCAATGACACTTTTTCTATCTCAAAGAGACACGGCTCAATCTTCTTCGTCTTCAGCCGGACTCTCCTTCTCGCGCTCTTTTTTCAGCGCGTTGATCTCGTCGCGAATCCGGGCCGCATCCTCGTAACGCTCTTCACTCACGGCCTTTTCCAGCTCCATGTTCAGCCGTTCCAGCTTATCCATCGGCGCGAGGTCCTCGGGCGACTCCATGACTTCGGTGTCTTTATCGGAAACCGAGGCTTTGCGCATCACTTCCTCTTCCACAAAAATCGGCGAATCGGTGCGCAGCGCCAGGGCAATGGCATCGCTGGGTCGGGCGTCGATCTCGGTATGGCTGCCATTGACTTTGAGGCCGATCAGCGCATAGTAGGTGTTTTCACGCAAATCGTTCACTACCACCCGGGAAACGCGCACTTCGATCGAATCCAACAAATTCTTCATCAAATCGTGCGTCAGCGGCCGTGGCGGCTTGATGCGTTCCAACTGCAGCGCGATCGCCTGCGCCTCCGTGGACCCCACCACGATCGGCAGCCAGCGACGATTCTGCTCATCTTTGAGAATGACGACGAAGCGGTTGGAAGCCGTGTCTAGCGTAACACGATCAACCTTGACTTCAACAAGCATGAAATACAAACCTCCCAAGCCTGAGCTTGCAATAAAGTGGCCATCCGATCTGGCCAAATGACATTTTTCAAAGGTAATAAATGATAAAGATAATTTTTTCAAGTGTCAAGAAAAATCTTGACAGCACGCCTTCTCATCAATTTCAGTGGAATCAATGGGTTATACAAAATCAGTCATCACCGATTTTGATATCGACGCATTTAGCGGACACAAAGCTTTTTTTCAATAATATAATCCCAGTCGAGTTGGATTGCAGAGGAAAGCTTCCAAATAGACGAGATCGTCCCCCGGTGAATTAATACACTGCACCGATTTTGACCCCCTGGTAATAGTGCTTCAGGATCTGATCGAATGTCATCCCCTGGAGCGCCATACCGGCGGCCCCGGTTTGGCACATGCCGACTCCATGGCCCCATCCGGCACCACGAAACGTGAATGACGCTGGCAGGCCGTTGGTGCCATTGTGCTTTTCGATCACAAAACAGGTGCTGTACAGTGTTTTTTCTTTCAAAGCCCTGCGAATGGTCAGCTCGCGATCGATGTCAAACGTGGCCCCGGTGCCGATCACGCGCAGCCGGGTCGCCCGACCAGATACGCCGCGCTCCACCACCTGCAAATCCTGCAACTGGCCAAATAGCTGGCCGGTGGCCTTGCGAATCGAAGCTTCCAATTCCTCACGCTTCAGCGTTTCCTGCCAGCGAAAATATTTCTTGGTGTAATCCAGCGCCGTGGGGATGTCGTCATCCAGGGTGTTGCAGTAGACCGGCGGTTTTGAATCGATCCAACGGCGGACGCGCTCCTCACTGCGCAGCATGCCATCGAGCAGATCCGGGCGGCCTTTGCCGTCAAAAATGCCGCGCAGGGCCGGCTGCGGATTGCCGGCCCACATGCTCTCGTTGTTTTCGGTGTGGCCGCCGCACACGCCGCTATATACGGCGTCCAGAATTTTATCGCCGAAAAACAGCACCATGCCCGAGGTTTCGCGCACGGCCTGGTTGCTGGATTCCGATTCGCGCACCAGCCCGCGGTACACCTGGCAATGCACCGTGGCACAAATATCGAAATCCTCATGCGCCTGATTGCGAGCAATTTTTTCCAGCACCTGACTGCGTGCAGCCACCGCCTGCGCTTTCAGCGCTTCCAGCGGGAAGCCCGGATTCATCTCCGCCGGGACCACGCCGCGCAAATACGTCTCGATGGGCAGCACGTTCACCGCCGTGAGCTTGTTGTTGCGGTTGATGAGGAACTGCAGCTTGCCGCGGTACACCAAATTGAGCGTGTCGGCCCAGTGGAATCCTTCGCCCACGGGCACATCCAGCAGCGCGAAACGATCGGTGATAATCAGCGAACCGCTGGGGAAGCGATAGCTCAGGGGGAATTCCGTGCTGGCGATTTCAATGATGCCACCGGCGGGCTTTTTCACCATTTCCATGATTTCCAGCCCGACCCTGGCGGCCAGCTCGCGCTTGCGCGCTTCGGCGGCCTGGCGCGTTGGAAACGTCTCCCACAGCACCACGTGATAAATCACCCGCTCCAGGGGCTTGATCCGCCAGCGATTGACCGGCGATGGCATTTCCAGAATCTGTGGCCGAAGATGTTTCTCGGCCAGCTCGTGCGATTTTTCGAAGGCCAGTTTGTGGTCGGCGGTCATCCAGTAGCGCAGCCGGTATTCAAACACCGCCGAATCCGACCGCACGATGCGCGCTTTCCATTTGGTGCCACGGGCGCTTTTGGCGACAAACCGGCCATCCGCACGGAAAATGGAAAACGGCCCGCCAACCATGAAGTAGATTTCATCGCGGTTTTCCAGCAAGCCGACACGAATAATGGGTTCGGGATTGCGGTCCCGCCGGTGGGTTGGGTTGCTACAGCCGATCAGGGCGATCAGCCCGATCATCCAGATGAACTGTCTGCGCATCCTGCCTGTTTGCTCCGTGGTTAAAAGAAATTATACGTCAGGCCGATGGTGATGGAATGCATGAACTGGCCTTTGAGCGATACATCCTTATCGTACAAATAATGTGCCTTTACATTGACGGCGATCATTTTCGTGAGTTTGGCTTGCAAGGTATTGCGCCAGCGCACATCCACCACATCCAGGTGCTCGAATGAAGAGAACAGCTCCAGCTTAGAATACAGTTTCAGATTTTTATTGAAGGTTTTATTGAATTCCGTCGTGTGATCGATGCCGGTTTCCACTTTCAGCCGCTCCACGTCGGGCGTTTTGGGATTATCGCTATAAAAAGTGAACTGGTGCGTGCGGGTTTCCTTCAGCGCAATGCCGAACCGGGTCTTCAATTCTTTTATGGGATTGAATCCCATGCCCATGCTCTGTTGCAGCACCAGCGGATCGAAAAAATCGGCTTTGGGCTGTTTGGGAGTTTTGCTGTAATCATAGGATCGGGTGATCGGCGAATTTAGTTTAACGGAAAAGAAGGGATTGACAAAGGAGCCTTTCAGGTAGGTAATGACGGTTTCGACGTTGAGCTTGTTTTGCGCCACTTTCGGGGGTTCTTTGTCTTGCTTGACCTGGCCGTATTCCATATTGGTAGAAAAATGATAGCGCATTTTCTTGTGTTTGATTTCAAACTTTGCATCGATGCTGGCCACCCATGATAGGGCATCCTCGCCTCCAGCTACCCAATTTTCATAATTGATCTGCGAAATATTGAGGCCCGTAATCAACTGCTTATGCGTAAACAGGCTGGACGGATTCTTGGCATTCTCAGCCGCATATCCATCACTCAATTGAAATAAAGTTAGGAAAGTGATCGTAAAAAAGATAAACAGGTACTTCATGGATTTGTCTCCCCATCGTTTGGGATCCTGGATAATCGGTTCGGACATCGGATGGAAAATCGCCGTGGCAGATCAATTTAGATTTTGAGGATGTTGTTATCAAACGACCGGGTGCGGGCCCGGGTTCGGCTTCCAGCCAATCGAAGAGGTTTGTTACCTGGGAGAATTCCTAATGGGCCGGTCTGGCGCAATCGGATCACGGAGCGAGGTCCGGTTGGCTTTGCCCATCAACCCGACGCTGGATAATATAAAAGGCCGAAAGCCATTTTGCAAATATGTAATATTCAAATCAGCGTTTTTTTTCATTGGATCGCAGCATTTCGGTCACAAATTCGGCGATGTTCTCGCTGGCTCCACAGCGTCGGTCCACAAACTGCCTTACCCTTTCCGCCGTCTCGCGCAAACGCAGCGGCTGTTCCAGCCATGCGCCCAGCCGCTGCATGCATTCCGATACATCGCGCACCACAAATCCACAGCCCGCGCGAAGCATGTCCACGGCCTCTGGGCTGTTGCGCATGCGCGGCCCGAACAGCACCGGCAGACCATGCGCCGCCGGTTCGATCACGCTGTGCACGCCCGGTCCGAAGCTGCCGCCAACGAACGCTACCTGCCCCATGGCATACAGGTTGGCCAAAATCCCCACGCGATCGACGATGAGCACGTCCCATTCCGTGGTCTGGTTCAATTGCGACAGCCGCAGCGGCCGGAGACCGAGCTCGCGGCAGCGTGATTCGGCCTGCTGCACGTGCGCCGGCGACGGCTCATGCGGCACCAGCACCAACCGCAGCGAGTGTTGCTGCCGCAGCCGGGCAAATGCCGGAATGACCACAGCCTCGTCCTCGGGCCAGGTGCTGCCAGCGATCCAGAACGGTCCTTGCTGCAGAACCGATGCCGGCAGCAGCTCCTCGGGCTTTTTTTCGCGTGCACGAAATACTACCTGATCGAAACGGGTATCCCCGAACACGCGCACATCCTGGGTTCGGGCCAGAAAAATGCGCATGTTCGCAGCCGCGTTTTCGGATATCGCCAGCACGCTATGCACACTCTTGAACAGAGCACGATAAAACAGCCGCGCCGGCCACCGCCGACGGAACGAGCCGGTCTGCACCGATGCGTCGATGAGCGCGATGTGCGTTCCCAATTGCCGCGCCTGCCAGATGAAATTGGGCCACAGCTCGTAGCGGACGATCAGCAGCATAGCCGGATCGATGAGCCGCAAAAAACGCCGCATCTGGCGCGGCGAATCGAAAGGCAGGTAAGTGACCACATCGGCTTCGCTCTTACCCAGGATGTGGTCATAGGCCGAGGGCGAAAACACGCTGGCCACCATGCACACATCCGGCCGGCGCTGCCGGATTTCGCGAATCACCGGCCGGGCCTGCTCATACTCCCCCATGGATGCGGCGTGAATCAAAACGACCGGGCCTGATTTTCCGGTAGCGGCAAGCGCCTGTTCCAGTTGCCGAAACAGCGCACGGCGCCCGGCTATGCCTTTGCGGATTTTATCATTGAAGAGGCCTGAAATGCGGAAAGCCAGATACAACAGGGGCAGGATAAAACCGTTATACAACAGCCATGCAATCCATTCGTCGATATTCCGGTTCCGGGACTTCGCGGTCTCTACGCTGGGTTCATTCACTTTTTCGATCGTAAGAAGTCGAGTTTCGGATAATCTTTGCCGATGATGATGGTCACATCCGCTCTGGTTTCGTCGTTAGCCAGGTACTGCACAAAACTGGGTGAGACGCCGAGCACCTCGGCCACACGCAGGCCATTGTAACGGTTTTTAGCTTTACGATCAAGAATCAGGGTGTTGGGCATGTCGAAGTTTTCGAAATTGCCCACATCAATCGGTTCGTAGCCGGCACGTTGCAAAAAATCAGCGAGCTTTTTGGCGATGCCCTTTGCGCCGCAGCCGTTCAGCACTTCCAGCTTCAGTGCGTCCGGCATTTTGGCTTCAACGCGGGTCTGAGGCCTGGTCGGTTCTTCGAAGCGCAGAACCTGCTCGTCGCCGGTGGAAAGATGTTTATGAATGAAGGAAGCGATGAGTAAAGCGTTGAAGATGCCGAGGCCCCACAATCCAACACCATACAGGGTCTGCCGCAGATTGCTGGCACCTTTTTTCCTGGTCGTTTTCCGCCTACCACTCGATTTCGATGTCGTGCGTCGTCCCATGCTCTGTTTGCGTCGTTTCACGCGCTCCTCCCTGATCCTCCACAGATGGTTGAATTTGAAAGCGCCCTCCCCCTGTCCGTCTGGCGGACGCAAAAAAAGACCGGACTATGCCCGGTCAGACGCCTTTATCGATCGCGATCCCACAGCCACGAACGGCTCGAATAGGGCCGCGAATACAGGGGATAGCTGGAATATTGAATGCCGATCTGGAAATTATCGCTGGGCTTGTATTCCAGGCTGGCACCGGAAAGGAAAAAGCCGTTTTTGTACGGACTGTTCAATCCCACCGAAGCCAGCGGCGAATTCATGATGCCCCATTCCAGGTTGAGGGTCAGCGGACTATCGAACTGATAGCTCATGCGATTGAGATAGATACCCTGGCTAAAGCTCTTTCCCCCCATAGACATCAAGGCCAGGGTGTAACTCTGGCTCATGTGAAACCGACTGGGATCCAGGCCCAGAATGCCGACCAGGCCCTGCGGGCGAACTCCGCTGCTCAGCAGTGAGGCGAAATTCACTTTGCCCTGCTGCTGACTTTTGAACTGGCTGATGCCCGTGGCTGGAACACTCAGTATCATGATCAGCCAAACAAGAACCCAGGCGCGTTTCATCATAGTGACCTCCGTTCATGCCATAGAAATTGATTATCAAATTCTACAAATTTTTCGACTTAATGTCAATTATTTTTTACCCAACGACTCCGCATCCGGTTCGCGGATTTTTTGCGGCTGCTCTCGCAGCATTGGCTTTGCGATTTGGTTTGCAAGCGGTTTCGTGCGCCCGAGGATGTGATCACTCAACGACACCATGAGAATGGCCACGAAGATGATAGCGGCACCCGACCATTCCACCTGACTCAGGCGCTCACGCAAAATGATGTATGAAAGCACCGCCGCAAAGACCGGTTCCATCAGCAGAATTGCCGCAGACACCGTGGGCTGGACGCCGCGAAGCCCCTGTGTCCATAGCACAAACGGCGCCGCGGTGCAAAATAGAATCATGTAGCCGGTCACGGTGAGGTGCTTGCTGGTGACAGTCTGCGGCCATTGGCCCCACAGCAGGGCGATGGGCAAAATCCAGATCGCTGCCACGAACAGCACCAGGGCCGTCAGCGGCACCACGCGGATACCCGGGCGATGCAGAATCCATTTATTACCCACGGTGTAAGCAGCCCAGAAGATGCCCGCCGCCAGAACCAGTAGATTACCGCGAAGTTTGCCCACCGCGAGTTCATTCAAATGCAGGCCACCACTCAGCAAAACCGCGCCGGCCACCGCCAACACGATGCCCAGAATTTTCAGCCAGTCGAACGGTTCTTTGAGCCACATCCACGAAAACAGCGCCACGAAAATGATGCCCATGTTGATCAAAAACGCGGCTGCGCTGGCCGTGGTTTCCACCATGCCAATGTATTGCAACACATAGCCCATGGCGCAGGCAAAGCCGATGAGCCACACGGCCGGCGAGCCGAGATATTCGCGCCAATACCAGCGGCGCATGAAAAACGGCAGCAACAGCAAGGAGGCGATCAGAATGCGCACAAACAAAAACCAGATCGGATCGAGATCCGTCAGGCCGATTTTGACCGCCACGAACGATGTGCCCCAGAGGAAGCTTGCCGCCAGGGTGTATAAGCTGGCCTGAATGGTCGATGGGTGCCGTTTCATCATCTTACTGGATTTGTTCTCTTTTTTTAACTCGACAACAGAAACCAAAACCGTGCAACCGTTCATCCGCGTTGGATCCGCGCTCATACGTGTCTAAAAAAACAATGCCAACCCAAAGCGTCAATGTTTTTTTTATAAACCGATATCAACAAGACGGATTATGGCTGGCAATGTTAAAATTTAGAATCTTTTTACTGAATGGCCACGCCATCAATGGCCCTTCGCAGCACATCGTGGCAAATCGGCAGCCTTCAATGCAATAACAAAGTCATTGCAGCCACTGACAAGATTTTTCTTGACTTTCCGTTCACCAATTCATATCTTGCAAAGTGAACATAGCCTCACACAATCAGATAGCCAACCAACATAGGATTATGAAGGTATGAAAAAACTCACAGAAAAACAAAAGCAAATCCTGAAGTTGATCGCCGACAAGGTGAAAGACGTGGGCTTCCCGCCTACCATGCAGGAGCTGGCCGATGAACTCGGCGTGAAATCCAAGAACGCCATTTTTAAGCATCTGGAAGCGCTGGAGAAGAAGGGCTACATCCGCCGTGCCGCCGGAGGCGCTCGCGGGATCACCATCCTCGAAAGTCTGGGGTTTCTCGATAGCGCGGGCCTCCATAGCGTGCCGTTGGTGGGCTCGGTGGCGGCCGGTTCACCAATCCTCGCAGAAGAGAACATCGAACGTTATGTGCCGGTACCCAACTATCTCACTCAGAATGGCGGTGATTACTTTGCGCTGCGCGTCAAAGGTGACAGCATGATCGAAGCGGGCATTTTGGACGGCGACCTGGTGATCGTGCGCTCCACCCCCTATGCCGAAAACGGCGACATTGTGGTGGCGCTCTCGGGCGAAGAGGCCACGGTCAAACGGCTGTTGATCCAGGGCAGCCAGAAATTCTTGAAACCAGAAAACGAGATGTACGAGCTAATTCCGCTGACCGAGGAATGGAGCATCATCGGCAAAGTGGTGTCGTTGATTCGGGAGCGGCTGTAGACGGATCGATCCATTCAGATTAGCTATCGATTCTGAATTCAGCAAGATACATTTTGCATCTTGTCGGCATTTTTTTGAAGTTACATTACGTCCGGTGCACTTTTCTGGTAGATAAACGAGAAGACTAAACTTTTAAAAGACCAATCTTCCTAGGTGAATTGCAACTCAGCCCGGCATTCTTCTAAATGCTTTCCAAAACCAACAACTGCTTTGTATGCAGAGATTTTGCCAGCATAGGTGCCGTCCTCAATTTTCTCATATATATCTTTGGACATTGCCGCGCAGACATAGTCAGTCAAAATATATTTCGTAGCCATAGCCGTTTCCAAATTCTTATAAAAGACTTAATATCGTTTTGTTAAAAGTTGCAGCCTCTCGAGCAAAATGTATAGTTGGAAATCTAACCCTGCGGCGCACCTCTTC
>JAUZRQ010000055.1 GCA_030950365.1 Candidatus Zhuqueibacterota bacterium
CGTAACCATACAGCATTTACGGTTATTTATTGGAATCCAGTTTTCATCGCTTCCCTGTCGGAGGCGGGAAGATAAAACAAGCTATTAACCCAGATTAAAAGAACAAAATCCGCATTCACCCGTCATTGCGAGGATCCGCCAGCCGGCGGAGGCGAAGCAATCTCCTTGAGCACGGCACGGAGATCGCCATCCGCCAGTAGTCGGACACGTCCGCCAGTAGTCGGACAGGCGCCTCAGCCAGTGGGCTGAGGCTCGCGATGACGGCTCCAATTTCATCATCTTGATGGGTCTGAAAAGATACAATTAATTTTTGTTTTGCAAACCACGATCGTCTGCTGAATCACGAATTCCTTACTGCTCTGGCAAAATGGTGTATTTGACCCAGCCCTTAATCCCCTCCCGGGAGGGGACTTTTAAAAGCCCACCGCGGGCTCTGCGCCTCTGCGAGAAATTTTTAATCTTCCCCCAAAGAGAACCCAAATTACGCTTTCATAGCTCCGATGAGTTCATCGATACTTTCCAGGCCTCGTTCCTGCAAAAATCTTTCGAGGCGCTCGGCGATGTGTACGCCGGTGCGGGGATCGATGAAATTGGCCGTGCCCACCTGCACTGCCGTGGCGCCGGCCAGAAAAAACTCCACTGCATCTTCCCAAGTGGTGATGCCGCCGATGCCGATGATCGGAATCGCCATCGCCTGGCGCGCCTGAAACACCTTCGCCAGCGCAATCGGTTTGATGGCCGGGCCGGAATAGCCACCGATCACAGTATTGATCCTCGGGCGAAACGTGGCCATATCAATGGCCATGCCCTGCACGGTGTTGATCAGCGACACGGCATCCGCGCCGCCCTGCTCGGCCGCACGCGCAATGACGCGGATATCGGTGATGTTGGGCGTCAACTTGGTGATCAGCAAGCGCCGGGTGAGGTCGCGGATGCGCCGGGTCAGCCGCTCGGTGATGGCTGGATTCTGGCTGAACTCCAGCCCGCCCTCGGACACATTAGGACAGGAGTAATTCAGCTCGTAACCCGCGATCCCCTCTTCGGATTCCAGCCGCTCCACCACCTGCACGAATTCGTCCTCGGTTTTGCCCGCCACATTGACGATGACCCGCGTGCGCAGCTTCTGCAAAAAAGGCAGCTTTTCGGCAATGAACCGTTCGAGGCCTACATTGGCCAGGCCAATGGAATTGAGCATGCCGGCTGGCAGTTCGGCAATGCGCGGCTGCGGATTGCCGATGCGCACTTCCGGGGTAATGGATTTGGTCACGATCGCCCCTAACTGGTTGACATCCACCAGCTCGCTGGCCTCCTGGCCATAGCCGAAGGTGCCCGACGCCACAAACACGGGATTTTGAAATTCCACTCCGGCGATGGTGATACTCAGTGCGGCCATTCCATCTCCACTTCGTGAATATCAAACACCGGGCCGTCGATGCAGGACAGCTTGTACGCCTGTCCCGCGCGGTTGGCGGGATTGGGCATAGGGCAGCCCATGCAGATGCCGAAACCGCAACCCATCATAGTTTCCACTGAAATCTGAGTCGGCAGGTTGAATTGGCGGCCAAGCTGCATCACGGCTTTCAGCATCGGCTCGGGACCACAGGCAAAAATCTGGATACGATCGGATTCGCGCGCCAGCTCTGGCAGCCGCGGCTTCAGCATCTCGGTCACCCGCCCGTGGAAGCCCTCGCTACCATCGTCGGTGCTGATGAACACCTCATCGGCCAGCTCGGCGAACTGATGCATGCCCCACAATTCATCGCGCGTGCGCGCGCCGAGATACACGGACACGGTAACCTCGTGCTGGCGCAGCACCTCGGCCAGAAACGGAAACGGCGCCACGCCAATGCCGCCGGCCACGATAATCGCCTGCTGCAGCCGGTGCGAAAGGCCAAAACCGTTGCCGAGCGGCCCGATGATGCTGCGGCGTTCGCCGGGCTGCAATTCCGCCAACAGCCGCGTGCCCGTTCCGACCACTTTAAAAAAAATCTCAAACCAACCTTCGTTGGCATTGCGCCGGCAAACGGAAAAAGGCTTCCGCAAGAACGGCGGGAAGCCTTCTCGCGTGAGCACGTTGACAAACTGTCCCGGCTGCGCGCTGGCGGCAATGGTTTCATGCCGAAACCGCACCACATGCAGCACCGGGCCAACCTTCTCGCTCCGAATGACCTCACACGAGTCGATGATAGGCATAAAAATGCGCGTCCCTTTGCAATCCGTCAGTCGTCGATGATTTTTTTCTTGCGTTTCGTGCTATCCGTGCGCGATGATTTGGCTGCCGGCTTCTCGACAGCCTGGCCTTTTACTGGCTTTTTCTTCAAGCCGACGAGTTCCATCTCGTCATCCAGCAGCTTGCGCCGCTGATCGGCCGACGGCGCAGCCATGGATTCACCAGTGGGCAGCTCGTCATCGATTTCACTGGCAAACTCTTTTTTCCGTACTTTCGGTTCGGCGGCCGAATCGGCTTTCGCCACGCCGGCCGTTGTCTGCTTCGCCGAATCAGCGGCTGCAGCCAATTCGCGCTGCTTTTGTTCGTATATGTAAATCTTGCGCCGAATCTTGCGCACCAGCGGCGATTTGGGAAAATCATCGGCGAGCTTTTTATAGCTTTCATAGGCCAATTGATTCTTATTAAGCCTGTGCTCATAAATCCAGCCCATCAGATACAGTGCCTTTGCCCGCCAGTCTTTGTCTTTGCTGTTTTTCAAAATCCACTCCAGATGCCGCAGCGCCAGGTCCGTGCTGCCGCGGTCGAACAAAATCTGCTCGGCCATCTGATAATGCTGCTCTTCGGGGTGGACGGTTTCATCCCTGACCTTCAGACCGAGCAGACGCGCGGCTTGCCGTCCCTGCGGCGTGTCCGGATATTTATAGGCCAGCACCTGCAACAGGCTGTCGCGCAGGGTGATTTCCGGCATCTTCTGCTCAAAAATGTAGGCCAGCGAATAAAACGCCAGTGCACGAATCTGCGGATCGTCGGTCATGACCAGAATATCCATATACTGGTTCATGGCCGAGTCCACTTTATCGAACTGGAACAGGAACACCTCGGCCAGTTCTACCTTCTTGCGCGCCACCACGCGGTTCAGGCTATCAATTCGCGCCTGGATCTGCTTTGGCGTTAGTTTAGGCTTGCGCGGTTTTGGGCGCTTGTTTTTGGTCACCGTTTCGGCCCGGTCGTCCGGCTTCTGGTCATCCGTTTTTTGCGGATGGTCCTTGAGCGATTTGTACCGTTTTTCCAGGGCGGCAATTTGAGTTTTCGTGCGCTTGATGTCATTTTTGATGCGCATCAGCCGCTTGACCAGATCGCTCTTTTGCACCGCTTTTTTGGCATATTCGCTGCGACTATCCTGCAGCCGGGCTTTTTGATAGTACTCGCCCGCCGCCTTGTAATTGCGTTCCACGGTTTCCTGATATTCGCCCAACGCCAGATAAGCCCCGGCCGCCGCCGGCGTGCGCGGATGCTCCTCGGTGATGGTTTTGTACCATTCCAGCGCTTCCTGGACGTTGCCGCGTTTCATCATCGCATTGGCCATTTCCAATTTGGCCAGTCCCACCTGCCGGTTGTTGAAATATACCTCGATGATATTGGAGAAAATGCGAATCGCTTCGCCGTACTTCTCCGCCCGCAGCAACGACCGGCCGTAATCTAGCTCGGCCTGAAATTTCTTTTCCAGATCGTCGGTGTTCCTGGCCGCCAGGCGGTAGCTCTCCGATGACGCCTCGAATTCCTTGACCTCATTGAAGCACTCGCCGAGCCGCAAATAGGTGCGGTATTTCAAATCCTTATCTTTAATTTTTTTAACAGCGATTTTAAATGCATCCACGGCTTCGCGCCATTTTTCCTGTAAATAGTAGCATTCCCCGAGCCAGTATTGCGCTTCGCGCCGGAGCCCTTTGTTGCGGCTGTTCTCGATGATATCACGCAAATCCATTTCCGCCTGGGAAAAGTCACGCAGTTTCACGCGGGTTTTGGCCAGCCACAGACGCGCCTCCGGAGCATACTCGCTATTGGGAAAAATCTGTAACAGTTCCTCGAATTTGCGCTGCGCCTTGCGATAGTCTTCCACATAAAAAAAGCTCTGTCCCAGAATCATTAGCGAATCGTCGATGTATTTGCTATCGGGATAGAGCTGCAATACCTTACTGGCCTGCTTGATGGTCTTGTCGAATTTCTGTTTTTCCACCGAAGAGGGTTTGTCGCCGCGGCGTTTTTTGTGCTCTTCCAGCGCCTCTTTGAAATACTTTTTGGTATTGTAAAACGTATTGTAATAGGCGCATCCATTGAGCACCCAGAGACCGAGAACCAACCACAGAATGGTGGATCGTTTCATGACGCTTTCACCGCTTTCAATTTGGCTACTATTTCCTGCAGCGTATGGGCCGCCGATTCGCGAATGCTGAGATCCATTCGCGAGGAAATGGGTGTTTTTTCCGGATTGATTTCAACCACTTTAGCGCCGCGCTGTCTGGCCATATCCGGCAGACCTGCGGCCGGATAGACCAACGCCGATGTGCCAATGCTGAAGAATATATCGCACTGGTCAACGGCATCCCAGGCCCGGTTGAGCGCCTCCGCCGGCAGCGCTTCGCCGAACCACACCACGCCCGGCCGGAACAGACCGCCGCACTCACAACGCGGCAACGCTGTTTCCGGTTCCGGCTGCCCGGAGCGGTCCACTTCACGGCCACACTCGACGCAGCGGTCGATGAAGATGTTGCCGTGCAATTCGATCACCGTTTTGCTACCGCTGCGCTGATGCAGCCCATCCACGTTTTGGGTGATCAGAACAAAGTTGGGCACCAGCCGTTCCATTTCCGCCAGAGCGTCATGGCCTGGGTTCGGCTCGGCTTTTCGGATGATATCGCGGCGGAAACGGTACCACTCCCACACCAGCGTGGGATCCCGCCGGAACGCCTCGGGCGTGGCCAGGTCCTCGGCGCGGTACTGCTTCCACAAACCGTCTGCGCCGCGAAAGGTGGGGATACCGCTCTCCGCCGAGATGCCGCTGCCGGTCAACACGGCAACATATCGGGCTTTGGCCAGCAGAGAAATGAGTTGATCAAGCGTGATCATCGTTTTCCACCAGAGGCATCAGTTCCTCGAACAGCCTGTGCCGGATGCGCTTTTCGAACGCCCTGCTGGTGATCTCCGGCAAATTCAGACTGCACTGATGGCTCAATTCATATTGAATTTTCGCCGATTCGGCGCGTTCTTCTTCACTCTTCAATTCGGCCAGCACATGCACAAACGCCCGCGCCGCCTGCTGATGCAAGGCACGGTACTGCCGGTGTTTGAGCAAGAAGTGATGTTTCGAACCTTCTTTTCTACGATCGGATTCCAGTTCATAAAAACTCTGCACCGCCGGATGCGTCACCGCGAAGCCAAATTGCTCGAGTCGTTGCCGGGCCGCATTGCGGTCGGAAGGTAACAATCCGCGCATCTGCCTGCGGAACAGCTCCAGCCGTTGCAGCCGGATGTTCATCTGCCGTTCAGCATTTTCCAGCCGCCCTTCCAGTTCTTTGCGCACGGCCAGCACCGGCGGCAAATAGCCGCTGCGTTTCAGAATGTGTAGGGCCACCCGGTCTTCGCGCCGCATGAACCGCGGATCTTCCAGCTCGATGGGTTTGCCGGCGCCGGGTAGGTTGTCGAATTCGCCACGCGCCAGGGCTTCCTGAATTTTTTGCTCGGCAATTTGCTCGAAAATGAACATGCGCTAAAATTGCATTGAGTTCAATTTAATGATATTCGCTTACGCACTTAAATCAGCTTTTTTCAGGGCTTACTATCTGGCAATTCATCATTGCGAGGATCCGCCAGCCGGCGGAGACGACGCAATCTTCATCTTTCAAGCAAGGAGATCGCCATCCGCCAATTGGCGGATTCGCTCGCGATGACGGGTTGCCTTACGTCTTAAAAGTGTTCTAAAATAAGGATAACGATTCGGTTATAAAGCAATTGCAGTGTAAAATTCTGATTAAAATGCATAAGCGAGTAATGATATTTGATTCGCAATTTTTCAAACACCGCCAGAATTCAAAAACGCATTCCCTCACTGAAGCGCCGGAATCGCAGCGGCCGCTTTTCGACCTTCCCGGAAAGTTTGCATCTGCGTTCATCCGTGGTTCCTCAAAAATCAGTGCCAACTCCTGCCACCCGGGGGCTCATCCGGGCCGGTCTCAGCGATCCGCTTTGCTGTTTTATCTCAGCCGCCGTAGCGCATCCAGCCGTTGCTGCGCCTTTTTCTTATATGCCAGGGCTTGCGTATGGTTCGGATTTAATTTCAGGGCCTTGTCCCACTCGCGGATGGCATCGCTGTAGCGCTCGGCCGTGTAGTAGCTGATGCCCTGATTGAAATATTGCTCCACAAGCTTGTTCAGCTCCCGCTGGCAATCTTCGAGCCGTGATTGGATATAGGTGTTGCTGGAATCGCGTTCAAGCAGTTGCGTGAACAGCTCCATGGCCTCCAGATACTGGCCGGCGCGGTATTTCTGTTCCGCCTGCTGCAGGTGCTCCTCGAAACTGCTCTGCGAATAGGCTTCCCGCAGCATCTTGCGCGCCGCCCGGTGCTGGCTGTCCATGGTCAGCACGGCCTCGAAGGCATCGATTGCGCGCGCCCAGTCACGGGCCTCAAAATAGCGCATGCCTTCACGGTACTTGGCCTCGATCCGCTCCTTGCCCTCTTTCTCGATGCGCGCCAGATATCGGCGGGCCTCCCGCCGCGATGGATCAATGCGCAGCGCATTCCGAAACGCCCGCCGGGCCTGTTCCAGACTGCCTTTACGGAAGGCGGTTTTGCCCTCGCGGATGTAGCCGTCCACGTAGCGCTTCAAGACGGGTTTCAGCTTTCGCAGAGCCTTTTGGGCCTCCTGGTGAAAAGGATCGATTTCGAGAACCTTTTCATACAGGCTGTATGCGGCTACATAATCTTTCTGACCGACCATGTCCTCGGCTTCTGTCATCAGGCTATCGCAAATTTGCACGCGCCTGTCCCGTTCGCGGCGCGCTTTTTCAAGATACTCCCGCGCCTCCTCATTGTCGCGGTTGTAATTGAGCGCCTCGGCAAACGAGGCGATGGCCATGTCGTAATTTTTCTGGCTGTAATATCCCAGTCCGCGCAGAAACAGTTCTTCGGACTGTTTGGCAAAATAGTTTTCGACCCGCTGCATGTATTCGCGCGCTTTGTCATGATCCTTGCGCACGGCCAGCACGGCCTGAAACGCCCGCCGCGCCTGCTCATATCGCTGCTCCTCAAATGCCTGTACCCCGCGCTGGTAAAGCTGATTAATGTAAATATCCACCATTGGCCGGATAAACTTTAATCGCCGTCGGGCTTTTTTGTAGTCCGGGTCGAGCTCGAGTATTTTCAAATAATTCATGGTGGCGCTGATGTACCAGCGCTTGTTCTCGAACTTCTGGGCCTCGCGCAACAGTTGCAGAATTTGCTCATGCCGAATGCGCACCTTTTCTTCAAGCCAGCTTTTCAGCCGCAGGGTGGTGGAATCGTTTTTCTGGTATGAGAGATAATAGTTCACCTCGGCAAGCGCTTTTTCGAACAGGCCATTGCGAGCATAGCGGATGCTGCGCTGTTTGTGCCGCAACGCACGCTCCTTCGGCGATCGCCCCAGGCGCAGAGTGAAATCCACAAAAATCTTCTGGTTGTTAAAATCGTAGGCAATGTCGATGCTCTGCTGCGCTGCCAGAAAACCGACTCCGGCCAGCAGTTTCTTCATTTCAAAATCACGGATGCCGGCATAGAAACTGACTTTGTTTTCAATAGGAATGGCAAAGCCGGTCTGAAAGGTCTCATCCTGACCGCCGGCGCGCACGGCAATGCTCAGGATCGGCCCGAGGTGGCTCACCTGATAAAACGCGCTGGCATCCACAAAACTCTTCAAACGCCGGTCTCCAACCGGGATATCGTGCCAGGCCAGCGACAGCCCGTACCGCCGAAACGGCAGCGGATGATTGAACAGCGTAAACTCCGGATAGGCATGCGTTCGCACCGCTTCACCATCAGCCAGATAGATCAGCCCCACGGACAAGCTCAAAAACGAATGGCTTTCGAGCTCGTTGTAATGCAGCGAAGCGCCGGTGAACAGGCTGCCTGTCCACTGGCGTGCAAACCCGAAGGAACCGCGACGCAGCCGGGTGTGCATCTGAACCGAGGTATCTGGCATGGATTTCAAATAGTTCATTTCAAATTCAGAGAGCGCCAGTCCGACGTTGCCGACGCCAGGCAGGTATTCGGAAATGCCAATGAAATTGAAACGAAACGCGCTGTTGGATGTGATTAGAAACTGCATGTCACGCAGATAGCCGAGGTTGGCAGGATTGTTCAGCAGCGCCAGCGGCGACTGGATGGCCGAAAAATTGGAATGGCCCAGGATGTTCGCCCGCGCCCCCGGCGTGTTGGTGTGCATCAGGTTCTGTGGCAACGCCGCGATCGGAAAAAGGCAAAAAGACAGTGCAAGAAATCTCTTAATCACGATGGTATGGAACAGGTTACGATTGATTTAACCTTCATTTGCGTTATTTACACACGGGGGCAATCGGATTGCCCATTGCGCCGATAAACAATCGGCATCCTATACAGCATGGCCGGACGTATTGGTTCTTATAAGATAAAATTTCCCGGGCAAAAAACAAGGCCAAAGCAGACGACCGCGACAAAGCCGCGTCACATAATCACTTCCCGGTCGTAGTCAATCTCACAGATTTCGATGGGGCGACTGCGGCCTTTGACGATGATCGGTTGGAGACGGTTGGTTGGATATTTGCCGTTGAGGGATTCCAGCGCGCCCAGCGAAGCGATGATCTGGCCGGCTTTGGCGATGGAGCACAGCCGCGCCGCGATGTTCACAACATCGCCGATAACCGTGTAATCCATGCGGTGACGCGAGCCCATGTTGCCAAGCACGGCGTCACCATGATTGATGCCGATGCCGACTTCTAGAATGACTTCACCCGCAGACTGCCGCCGGCGGTTCAAATCGCGAATGCTGCGCTGAATCTGAATGGCAGCGGCCACGGCATTTTCAAGCATGTTTTTGGACGGAAAAATCGCCATGATCTGATCGCCCATGAACTTGTCAACCACGCCGCCGTACCGCTCGATGATCTCAGTTTGCAGGTGGAAATAAATGTTGATCAGTCGGACGATTTGCTCCGGCTCCAGCCGTTCGGCGATGGTGGTAAAGTTGCGCACATCGGAGAACAAAATGGTGACCTGATGGCGCTCGCCTTCCGCGGGCCGCAGCCGCGAGCCGCCGCGCTCTTTGATCATCTGCACCGTGAGCTTGGAAACGAACTTTTGCATCTGCAATTTTTCGCGCAGGTGCATCACCATGTTGTTGAACTCTCGCGCCAGTTGGCCAAGCTCGTCTTTGCTCTGCAAATTCACTTCAACATCCAGGTTGCCCATGCCCACCTCGCGCGCGGCATTCACCAGCGCGGTGATCTGGTTGACCATGCGCTCGGCCAGGAAATAGATGCCCCACACCGAAATGATGATGATCAATCCCGCCGTGGTCAGGATCAGATTGCGCGTTTCATTCACCGGGCCCTGGATGGCCTGTTTGGAAAATCCCACTCCCACCACGCCAATGGTGATGCGCCGGTTTTCGCCTTCCTTCAGCACCTGCACCGGCTGGAAATACTCAATAAACGCCTTGTTCTCACCCCGGGCCGGTTTGTTTAACGCCAGAAGTTTTCTGAACTTACCTTGATCGAGTTGCAAAACCTGGCGCAGGGTATCGGGTTTGATGATGATGTCGCCGCTGATATCGATCGTGAAGGCGTATTCCAGTCCGGAAACGCGCGTGCGCATCAGCTTTTCCAGCTCTTCCTGCACGGTGCGGTCAGGATCGCACTCCTGATTGGTGACCTTGCACAGAAGAATATCTTTCACGTTCTGGCTCATCTGCTCGGCCACGACACGGCCGGTTTCCGAAACCTGCCGGATCAGAATGTTCTTCTGCCGAATCAGCACCGGCACGCTGAATACCGTGATGACCACGATCACGATGAGCGCAATGATGATGCTAAGCTTGAGCTTGATTTCCAGCGACTGAAAAAGGTCGGTCATCCCGAGCAGGAAGGATTTGAACTTCCAGTAGGCGCTACGAGCTTTGTACCGGATTCGTGCTAGTAATTGATGAGCATTCATACGATTCCATGAGGACGATTCGTTGCGAGCGATGCGATCAGACGATATGACACGCAAGACAGTACCGCAAACGCCCGGCGAGAGCGCCGATCAAGCGACGGTCGGAATGGCGCTCCTTGAATGACTAAAACGGTACGCTACCGTGCTGTATCGCGATCTACTGCACCTCGACGGGCGAAACGTCTTCGATTTGGATGTCCTGGATTTCCAGCTTGGGTGGCTCCTGAACTTTTTGCAAATACCAGATCAGAAAGAAGATACCGATGGCGAGGATCAACCAGCGCCGCACCGGTTTTTTCTCGGGTTTCGGCGATTTGAGCAGGCGGCGAAATTTGATGCGGTGCTTTTCGTCGGTTTCTTCCGCCTCGGGATCATAATAATAGGGTTTGAATCTAAATCGCCGTATATGATGCTGCGGCATAAACATACAAGCATCACCCCGCATTCTGTCACTTTGCCGTAGATCGGTATTTGATCTCAATTCTAATTGAACAAATTAATTAACTGAGCGTAAAGAGTCAAGGGATTTTTCTTTTTAGCATTTTATTGATTTTACGAGAGTTATTTATTTTTTAATGCAATGAATAGCGGTGCCAGGCCAACTCTCCTAAAGACACCGGGCCGGCAGAGAAAATATTCTCTAATTTTCTGAAACGTCAATCATGGTATCGATCTCACAATAACCAATTCTATGCGCATTTTCAAACAGGTTAGAAATTGCGTAGCGGTGAAAAGTTTGTAGAAACGCTGCATTCGGACACGACGAACCGTGTAGCGGTGACATGTCCTCAAAGCGGTCTGCAGGCCGAATCTGTTGTTACATACCATGCCTACGGCGTTGAAGATGTGAAAAAACGGCCAGCTACTACAAACATTTCACGCCTACGGCGTTCTGCAGTTTAAAATGCGTCTCATCGATGGCCTCAAAATCGGACAGCTTTTCTTGCTGAAAAAACAGGCCGTCCCAAATGCAGCTTTGCCATTTTTGTGCCCCACACATCTTCCATGGGCCGCATTTCTCAGATTTTGCAATGA
Organism: Candidatus Zhuqueibacterota bacterium; assembly: GCA_030950365.1. Classification (GTDB taxonomy): domain Bacteria; phylum Zhuqueibacterota; class Zhuqueibacteria; order Zhuqueibacterales; family Geothermadaptataceae; genus Hydrothermovivens. The sequence goes on from JAUZRQ010000055.1 coordinate 11,205, forward strand.
ACGGTTTCAAGAGGTTTTTATAAACCCTTCGTGGCTTTGTGGCCTGGTGTGGCAAGCAAGATATAATTTGGATGATATCCATTCAGGGCATTTTTTAAACACCTATTGCCAACTTGACCTTCCGGCTTTTTCGCGGCTCCCACTGGGGCGCCACTGAAAGCCCGGAATGCCAAAGAGCTGCACAGCCATTTCATGATTTTGTATGGAGTCATGCCCCTCCCCAAAAATCGATTGACTTTTTTGAAAATATGCCTAAGTTTTCCCGCGAACACAACACGAGGAGGTTCTATGACGACCGGAGACCGTTTCGAAAAACTTGTAAAAATTATGCGAGAGCTGCGCGGAGAAAACGGCTGTCCCTGGGACAGGGAACAGACGCACAAAAGCCTGCGCCAGTATCTGCTGGAAGAAGCCTTCGAAGTACTCGAATGCCTGGATGAGGACAACCTGGATGAGTTGCCGGCCGAGCTGGGCGATTTGCTGCTGCAAATCGTGTTTCATGCGCAGATTGGCCATGAAAACAACACATTTACCATCGATGATGTGCTGGACAACATCATTCGCAAGCTGATCGACCGGCATCCGCACGTGTTTGGCGAGGAATACGTGGAAACCGCCGAAGAACAATCGAAGCTGTGGGAGCGCATCAAGCGCAAAGAGGGCAAGGAATCGATCCTGGGCGGGGTGCCCAAAGCGCTTTCGGCGCTGTTGCGCGCCTACCGCCTGCAACAAAAAGCCGCCGCGGTCGGCTTCGACTGGCCGGACATCGGGCCAGTGTGGGACAAAGTGCACGAGGAGATGCAGGAACTGCAAGAAGCCGTGAAATCCGGCAATCAAAGCGAGATCGAAAAAGAGTACGGCGACCTGTTGTTTGCCATGGTCAATCTCGGCCGGTTTCTGAATGTCAATCCCGAAGATGCGCTTCGGCAGTCCATCGAAAAATTCATATACCGCTTCCAGAAAATTGAGAAGCACTACCGCCAGCAGGGCCGGGATTTGCGGGAGGTACCGCTGGAAGAAATGGATGAAATCTGGGAAGCCGCCAAGAATGAACGAGAAAACCGCTGAGGACGCCGCAACGACAGAGCGTTATCCGCGTTCAATCCGTGGCTTAAACATTGGCGGTCGGTGACGCACAGAATGCCTCAAAAACACACGGTCTGAGACCGTGTGAGATCCGGGATTCATCACCTCATTTCGCAGTGATAAAACCATTTCCTCCTTCTCAAGTTAAACTTGGGAAGGAGGAAGCTTACTAAATCTCATGGCCGGCCCGTTCCGTGGCAAGAGATTCTGGTATCCACTAAATGGCAGAACCAGAATGCCAGAGCCATTTCTCAAAACCGCAACGCCAGCCCCGCTCAGGGCTTCATCCTCTCAAACACCCCATGCAATTTCCGGTAGGTTGCATTCAGCGCCTCCGGGATGACCCGCGTATCGCCGATCACCGGCATGAAATTGGTATCGGCATCCCAACGCGGCACGATGTGAAAATGCAAGTGGTCATCCACTCCCGCGCCCGCCACCTTGCCAAGATTCAGACCGATATTGAATCCATCCGGGGTCATGGCCTCGGTTAATACCTGCAGGGTTTGCTGCAGCATGGCCATGATCTCCTGATTCTCCGCCGGCGTAAGCTCGGTTAAATCGCCGGTATGCCGATACGGCACCACCATCAGGTGGCCGTTGTTGTACGGATACCGGTTCATGATCACGAAGCAGGTCTCCCCGCGGGTGAGAATCAAATTCTTCTCATCGTTGTCGGGGGACTGCTGGACGCGGGAACAGAAGATGCAGCCCGACTCTTTTTCGCCCAGAATATATTCAAGGCGCCAGGGCGCCCACAGCACCTGGCGCGTCGATCCTTTTTTCATGTCGATCAGGAGCCCTGTTCTCTCGCCTTGTTGTACTCTTCGACCAGCTTCTCCTGAATCTCACGCGGAACCTCTTCATAGTGCGAGAATTTCCGGCGGTGGATGCCGCGTCCCTGGGTGAGCGAGCGCAGCTTGGTGGAGTACTTATACAGCTCCGCCAGCGGCACCTTGGCCTTGATCACCTGGAACTGGCCTTCGGTGCTGGTGCCCACAATCTTACCGCGCCGGCTGGAAATATCGCCCATGACGTCGCCCATGTACTCTTCCGGTACCACCACTTCCACATCGTAAATCGGTTCGAGAATCACCGGGTTGGCATCCTTAAACAGTTTTTTGAAGCCCATTGAAGCGGCGATTTTGAAGGCCATATCTGAGGAGTCCACGCTGTGGTAGCTGCCGTCGTACAGGGTGACTTTCACATCCACCACCGGATAGCCGGCGATTACGCCTTCGGCCATGGCCTCGCGAATGCCCTTTTCCACCGCCGGGATATATTTGCTCGGCACCACGCCGCCAACGATCTGATCCACGAACTCGAATTCCGAACCGCGCGGCAACGGTTCCAGCCGCAGGAACACATCGCCGTACTGACCGCGGCCACCGGACTGTTTCTTGTACTTGCTCTGTCCTTCCGCCCTGCCGCGGATGGTTTCGCGGTACGGTATCTTTGGCTCGACCATTTCCACCTGAACGTTGTACTTTTCCTGCAGCCGCTTTACCACGATGTCCAGATGCAGCTCGCCCTGCCCGGCGATGATGGTCTGATGCAGCTCCGGATCGAACGCCACGCTGAGCGATGGGTCCTCTTCGTGGATGGCCGACAGCCCGGCGCCGATTTTATCTTCATCGCCCTTGGATTTCGGTTCCAGCGCCACGCGGATGACCGGATCGGGGAACTTGATTTCCGGCAGCACGATGGGATTGCTCTTTTCGCACAGGGTGTCGCCGGTGTGCGTGTTCTTTAATTTCACCACCGCGCCCAGATCGCCGGCCGGCAGCTTGCCCACTTCCGAACGCTGCTTGCCATTCAGAACATAAATCTGGCCGACCTTTTCCGTGGCATTGCGCGTGGCGTTGAAATACTCATTGCCGGATTGGAACGTGCCACTGAACACGCGGAACAAACTCATTTCACCGAGGTGCATTTCGGACATGGTTTTGAAAATCTGCACCGACAGCGGCGCATCGCTCTTTGCCGGGAAACGCACTTCTTCATCGCTGCCGGGTTTGACGCCCACCACCTCGCCGATGAAACTCGGAGCGGGCGCATAGTTTACGATGAAATCCAACAATTGCGTCACGCCGGCTGCCCTGGCCGCGGCTCCACACAGAATTGGGAAGATTTCTTTTTTGGCGATGCCCATACGCAGACCGTCCTGCAGCTCTTCGGTGGTCAATTCCCCGGCTTCAAAGAATTTCTCGATCAGCTCGTCATCGCATTCGGCCACCGATTCGATCAGGGCCTCGCGGGCGCTGTTGGCGCGGTCCTGCCAGTCGCCGGGGATATCGCCCAGTGTGGTCTTGCCTTTGTCATCCACGGTCACCAATTTCATCGAAATCAGATCGATGAACTGATTGAACGCCTCGCCCGGATTGACCGCCAGATGCACCGGCACCGCCTTTTTGCCAAACGATTCCTGGATGGAATTGACGGCCTTGTCGAAATCGGCATGCTCTTTATCAAGCCGGTTGACGAAGAAAATGCGCGCCACGTTGTTCTGATCGGCGATTTTGTACACGGTTTCGGTGCCCACTTCGATGCCGGCCACGGCATTGACCAGCACAACAGCGGTGTCGATCACGCGCATGGCGCCGTACACTTCGCCGATAAAATCCGGATATCCCGGCGGATCCACGATATTGATTTTATGATCGTTCCATAAACAGTGCATCAGTGAGGTGGAAATGGAAAATTTGCGCTCTATTTCATCGGGATGGTAGTCCGAGACCGTGGAACCGTCATCGATGGTGCCCATGCGGTTGGTGACGCCAGTGGTGAACAGCATGGCCTCGGCCAGGGTGGTTTTGCCGACGGTTGCGTGGGAGATCAGGCCAATGTTTCGAATCTTTTCGGTTGGATACTCTTTCACGGTGAGCCTCCCTTTGATTGAAGAGTTCAAATTCCTTTAATGAACTTTGGTCTCCAAATGGCTTCCGTCATTCGGATTGAGTCTATTTTTCCATATACTTCACCACCAGCAAAGTCACATCATCCAGAATTTTGCCGAAGCTGGTAAATTCTTTCAAGGCTTCGATGATGCCTTTTTTGATCTTTGCCGGGGTCTGGGGGCGCAGCTCCTGTACCACCGAAATCAAGCGTTCCTTGCCAAACATCTCCTCATGCTCGTTCTCCGCCTCCGTGATGCCATCCGAATAGGCGACCAGCACATCTCCGGGTTCGAACGCCACCCGGAAATCGTCATACTCCGCATCGCGCAAAAAGCCGAGAATGATCCCTGTAGATTCCAACTGCTCCACAGTGCCGTTGCGCCGCACCAGAATGGCGGCATTATGGCCGGCATTGCAATATTCGATTTGATTTTCCTTCGGATGAATGACGGCGTGAAAAAACGTCGCAAAGTTGCCATCGGACGCCGATTCGCAAAAATGTCGGTTGACCAGCGATACCAGCCGGCTGGCCGCCAGGCCGCGTCGGATTTCCGCGCGGTAAATCGTGTGCAACGAGGCCATCAACAGCGCCCCGGGCACGCCCTTGCCGGACACATCGGCTACGGCGACGGCGATCTTGCCGTCCGCCAGTTTCACCGCATCGTACAGGTCGCCGCCCACCTGCCGGCTGGGTCGGCTATAAGCCGAAAGCACGATCCGACCCGCACGCGGCATTTTATGCGGCAGCAGCGCGAGCTGAATCTTTCGGGCCACCAGTAGGTCTTTCTCCAGCTCGCGCTTCTCCACCACCATCTGGTATAGCCGCGCATTTTGAATGGCGATGGCCGCGGAGCCGGCAAACGCTTCCAACAGTTCAGCCTGGTGTGGCGTGAACGCGTTCAGTTTGTGGCTCTCCAGATTGAACACGCCCAGAATTTTGCGGCCGGATTTGATCGGCACGGCCAGCTCGCTGCGCGTTTTGGGATCGGCTTCTATATAGCGCGAATCCTTGCTGACATCCGGCACGATAATCGGCTGCCCCTTTTGCGCCACCCAGCCGCTCAGGCCCTGACCGATTTTCATGCGCAGCATCTTGCGCGCTTCCGCCGAGTAACCGCGGGCGATTTCGTACTCGATCTCTCGCGTCTTATGATTCAAAAGAAAAATGGCCGCGCTATCGTAAGGCACGACCAATTTCAATGAATCGATGATATTTTCCAGCACCCGCTCCAGCCGCAGCGATGAACTAATGCGTTGTGCAAGTTTGAGCAGAATATCCCGCTCGAGCACCTCCTGCCGATGTTGAACTTCCTGGATTTCATTGAGGGCGAGCCGTCTGGCAATGCGAGCCAACTGATAGATACGTTCATCGTCTAAAGCGTTTGGATGGTTAAAATACTCCGGGCTGATCAACAAAAACAGTGCAGTTAGATGCCGCTTGTGGATCACCGGCAGGGCAAACAGCGCTTCATCTGGCTGAAAATGAAATCCCGACTCGTTCAGCAACCGGATGAACGCGTCCCGGTCATCTTCCTGGAATTGAAGAATCCGGCCATCGTGGCGTATGAGGGCACGCATAAAAGACTGTTCGCTCGAGAGCAAAATCGGCTGCACATGTTCATCTGCAATGGGAGGATACAGCTTCAGAGAATACTGGTGATCCGAAAGCACATTAGCCAAAAAAAAGAGAGCTTTTTTAGCTCCCAACACATGATAAAAATCATGACAGAACTGCAGAAAAAGGCTTCTTCTCGAGCGAATAAACGCATACTTCTGCAGGATCGCGTCTAACGCAGGATGGCTTCGTGCACCATATTTTCGTTTCACAGGCAAAAATTCAACGTCGCTCAAGTCAATGGATGAGTTAATCGTGGAATGATTGTGCAGCGCCCTCAGCGGTCCCATAAATCTCAAAAATGGTGTTGAGTTTCGTGGATACCAGAACACCTTCCATGGTTTCGTTGACGGCCGCCAATTTCATTTCGCCACCGCGGTTCTTAATGGAGCTCAAGGCCGAAATCAAAATCCCCAGGCCCGAACTGTTCATCCGGGAAACGCCTTCCATATCAAACACGAATTTACGAACGCCTTCATCCAACAAGCGGTACACTTCATTTTTGATCTCGTCCGAAGCCGGCGGACCACCCAACAATTTGCCACTCAAACTGATGATGGCAACGTCGTTCACCATGCGAGTCTTGATTTTCATCCTTCCCTCCTACTTTACGAAAACTTACAATCAAACCGCTCCAGATAGTTAACCGATCCTGGCTTTTAAATTTTAAGATTCAATATATTAGCGCAAAAGTGATTAAAAGTCAAGCAAAATCCTTTTCAATTCAATGTCAACGAAATTTCATTCAAAGAGGTTTCATCTTTTTGTCGATACGGAATGTTTGCAGAAAAAAACCGGTATGTTGCCAACAGAACACACATCAAACAGACAATACAGTAATTCACACACAGCCGAAGCCGAACCATTTCGCTATTTCCGCTATTTTGAATACTTTCAAGTTAAGGTTATTAGCACTAAGCCACCGTGAATCCTTACCTTGCCAAATGATCAAAAATCAGAATCCATAAAATTTTTTATAGACATCAAAATGGTTTCAAATTCCAAAAATCGTTAATCTGTTTTAAAAGTTTTCGGCAAATTTAGGTTATTTTAACTTGACAACAGGCGGCATTTTTTATATATTTAGGGCGCTTTATAAAGGCAACTCATTTGAATGAGCAAACTAAGGATTTCAAACTTCAGATGGCACATCATAAATCAGCGATTCGACGGATTCGGAAAAGCGAACAGCAGCGCCTGCGGAACAAGCATTACAAATCGATGATGCGTACAATGATTAAAAAGGTGTTGGCGCTATCAGAGAAGGAAGCCGCAGAAAAACAATTGCGTGAAACGGTAAGCGTTCTGGATAAGCTGGCCGCAAAAGGGATCATTCATCGGAACAAGGCCGCAAACCAGAAAGCGCGTTTGACAAAATATGTGAATAAGTTGGCATAGCTGGCCGATAATCGTTGTTAGAGAGATTGAATAAAACGAAACCGGGTGCGATGGTCTCATTCGGTAACTCCCCCTAATCCCGAAGAACCTTCACCCGGTTTCCTTATTTATTATGAAAAAGCCGGTGTAATCATGATTACACCGGCTTTTTTTGTTTGTCTTCTTTCGAAACCTAGCTGCCGCTGATGCGATAGTTCGGCGCCTCGTGCGTGATGATGATATCGTGCGGATGACTTTCGCGCAGGCCGGCCATGGTCATACGGATAAACCGCGATTTTTCTTTGAACCCCTGAATGGATTCGGCGCCGCAGTAACCCATGGAGGCGCGCAATCCACCAATGAGCTGATATACCACTTCGCCCAGTTTGCCGCGGTACGGAATCCGGCCCTCGATGCCTTCCGGTACCAACTTTTTCACATTCTGCTCACCTTCTTGAAAATACCGGTCACCGCTGCCGCGTTTCATGGCGCTAAGCGATCCCATGGCACGGTACACTTTATACGCCCGGCCGTCCATATAGGTCAGCTCGCCCGGGCTTTCTTCGGTACCGGCCAGAAGATTACCGAGCATCACCGTATCGGCGCCGGCTGCAATGGCCTTGGCGATATCACCGGTTTGCCGGATACCGCCATCGGCGATGAGCGGAATGCCATGCTTCTGGCACACCTGGGAACATGCCATAATGGCGGTAATTTGCGGCACGCCCACGCCCGCCACCACGCGTGTGGTGCAGATCGATCCCGGCCCGATGCCCACCTTCACCGCATCCACCCCGGCATCAATGAGCGCCTCGGTCCCCTCGGCCGTGGCCACATTGCCGGCCACGATTTGCACCTGATCCCCAAATCGGGCTTTGATTTTCTTGACCGTGTTCAGCACGCCGTCCGAATGGCCATGGGCGGTGTCCACCACGAGCACATCCACCCCGGCCTCAACCAGCGCCTGAGCGCGTTCCATCACATCCAGCGTCACGCCCACGGCTGCGCCTGCCAGCAACCGACCACGCGAATCCTTGGCCGCATTGGGATACTGCCGCTTTTTCTGGATATCTTTGACCGTGATCAGCCCTTTCAGGGTGCCGTGCTCATCCACCACCAACAGCTTTTCGATGCGGTGCCTTTGAAGCAGGATTTCGGCCTCCTCGAGGGTGGTACCGAGCGGCGCGGTCACCAGATTTTCTTTGGTCATGACCTCATGGATCGGCCGGTTGTGATCCGTCTCAAATCGCAGGTCACGGTTGGTCAGGATACCGACGAGCTTGCCCTCGTCCACGATGGGGATGCCGGAAATGCTGTACTTTCTCATCAGCGCCAGGGCATCGGACACCCGTTTATCGGAACTCAGCGTAATGGGATTGTAAATCATGCCCGATTCCGAGCGCTTTACCCGGTCCACCTCTTCGGCCTGCTCCTCGATGGACAGATTTTTATGAATGATGCCGACGCCGCCTTCGCGTGCCAGTGCAATGGCCAGCTTCGACTCGGTGACCGTGTCCATGGCCGCGCTCACAATCGGGATGTTCAGCCGCAGCTTGCGCGTGAACTGGCTGGACACATCCACCTCCCGCGGCAACACGTTGGATTTTTGCGGTACCAGCAGTACATCATCAAACGTCAATCCTTCACCAATAATTTTATTTTGCATGGTCAACATCTCCCTTTGTTTCTATTCAATCAGATCACGGACCAGCGGATAAATCCGGTCCTCCCACAGTAAATTTCTGGCTGTTTGAATATCGTCCGCCAGAAATCGATCCTTTTGCATGTAAGCAATCCGCTTTCGCACAAATTCCAGCACCCGTTGCCCCACCGGTCCGGGCTTTAGCGGCTTGCGGAGGTCCAGACTCTGGCAGGCGCAGATCAGCTCGATGCCCAGCACTGTGGCCAGGTTGTTTAAAACTTTATGTGTTTTTACCGCCGCCTGCGCTCCCATCGAGACGTAATCTTCTTTGTTGGCTGAGGTAGGAATGGAATCCACACTGGCGGGATGCGCCAGCACTTTGTTCTCGCTCACCAGGCTGGCGGCGGTCACCTGAGTGATCATGAAGCCGGAATTGAGGCCGCTTTGGGCGATCAGGAACGCCGGCAAATCGCTGAGATTGCTGTCCATCATCAGCGCGATGCGGCGCTCGCTGATGTTGGACAGTTGCGCCGCCAGAATGGCCAAAAAATCCAGGGTCGTGGCGATGGGATGGCCGTGAAAATTGCCGCCGGAAAGAATGTCGCCCTGCTCGATGAAAATGAGCGGATTGTCCGTGGCGGCATTCATTTCCGTGGTCAGCATGGTTTTCAGATGATTCAGATGATCAATCACGGCGCCGTGCACCTGCGGCATGCAACGGATGCAGTACGGATCCTGTACGCGGCTGCAGGTCAGATGCGATTCCCGGATGGGGCTGTTTTCCAGCACGCGGCGCAGCCGCCGCGCCGCCTCGATTTGTCCCGAATAGCCGCGCGCCCGCTGGATGCGCTCGTCGAACGCCACCGGTGTGCCCAGTACGGCTTCCGTTGTGAGTCCTCCAATGAGATCGGCGTTGCGCTCGAGCTGGCGCGCTTTGGCCCAATTGATTGCCCCCAGTCCCAGCATGAAATGCGTGCCATTAAGCAGCGCCAGTCCTTCCTTGGCCTTGAGCCGGAGCGGCTGCACGCCCGTACGTTTCATGGCCTCCTCGCCCGAAACGGTCTTGCCGTCGATAGTGGCCCTTCCTCTGCCGATCAGCACCAGTGCGAGATGCGCCAGTGGCGCGAGGTCGCCGGACGCTCCTACCGATCCCTTCTCGGGAATGACCGGCAAAACGTTGCGGTTCAACAACGCCAATAGCGCGTCCACCACTTCTTCGCGCACGCCGGAAAAGCCTTTGATCAGCGTATTGATTTTGAACAGCAGGATGGCTCGTACCGCCTCAGGGGGAATGGGATCGCCCACCCCGCAGGCATGGCTCAACACCAGGTTTTCCTGCAGCTCATCAAGATGAGCTGATGAAATCTGCACATCGGAGAGCTTGCCGAAGCCGGTGTTGATGCCGTAAATGGGCCTGCCGTCGGCCAGTTGCTGCTCCACCACCGCCCGTGCCTGCCGCACCCGCTCTCGCGCCTCATCGGAAATGACCACAGGAGTCTGGTCATAAATGACCTTCAACGCTTTATCGAAATCGAGGTTTTCTCCGCTTAAAACGATGGTTTCGGACATGGTTGACGAACTCATTTCCTGCATTTTGTGTCCCCAAAATTTTTGCATAATAAAAAGATTTTGTCAAAGAAGCAACTTTTTTAGCTGAGCTTTTTCTAATCGGCAGGATAAGCCTCCAAACGACCCGAAAAAATAAAAAGCCATCTGCCCGAATCAACCGGACAGATGGCTTGCAGTTCTCCAATCCTGCCGTGCATTAATACATGCCAAAGACCTTTTTCAATCGGACGATGAACGGTAACCGCGGCGGTTCGCTCATTTCGATATCATCGCCCTCGTAGCCATTATTGAGCCAGTCCTGCTCGCTGTCCACCTTGTTCATAGCTTTGTTTTCGATTTCCTCCAGCATGTTCCGATATTCAGCAATGGCAGTGACAGGGATCCTTTTCTTTTGTAGCAGTTCGCGAACCACTTGGCTGCCTTCGCGAATGGCTGCAATCACTTCCAGTCGCACCCAGTCGTTTTCCAGATAATCCATGGCCACACGGGTCAGCGGCTGCACAATTTCCCGAAAAAATTTAAATTGTTCTTCAAAACTGATTGCTTCCAGCTCTTGAAGACCGGCCTTGATGTCATCGATGGCCTCGTCCAATTCAATGCCAGTTTCGGCACGGCCGATGCTGTCCTCGAGATTATCCAGGATGCCATGCAAGCGAGCCTGGTCCGCCTGATTCAGGTCATCGGCAAGATACCGATATTCGCCTTCGAGAAAAGCCTCCACATGGTCGGCCTCTACCGCCGGGCTTTCTTCTTCCGACGCCAGATTGTCCACCTCATTTGCCACCGCCTCCTCGTCCAGCGCCGGATCGGAGCTGTTTTCGGACGGGGCCAGGATTTTGGGCTCTTGTGGCAGCGCGGTGAACTCATGAATTTCGAACAGACTCTCGCCGTTTTTGTGCGGCATCACCTTGTTCCGGATCGGTTCGCTCAGCACATCATCGTTTTCACCGTCTTCGCCCGGCATCAAATCATCGATACGGTAATCCATATCGATGCGCGCCCGATCGATCAAATCCTGCGTGGCCAGCGGATCGGTCAGCTCGACCACCTCTTTCAAAGCCTCTAAGGCTTTCATCAGCTTCGGCCGAACTTCTTCGATGGTCTCGCTGCCTTTTTGCGCACAGTAGCGTGCAGCCACAAACATCGTTTCGGCAATGGCTTCCACGCCTTCATAACCATGGATCATTCCTAAATCCATGATTTGCATGCAATTGTTCAAAATGGTTTTGATGTTGTCATCGAAATGGCCGTTCTGGTCAATCGACGACAATGCCAGCTCGAGTTGCTCGATTTTGCTGTTGACCTGTTCCAAATAGAACTCATCGAGCTTGACGTCGTCCTGATGTTCCTGTCTATCTGGAATGGCGTACGATTGCATAAGGGTATCCTTAAGCATTGAGTTTTCTCCTGATTCAATACAGACCCCATCTTCCTGATACGGCAGCGTAGCCCTTGCGGGCTCAAATCCCGTTAATTCTGCAACTCTTCGCGATCGTCGCTAAGCAGGTGCTTCACATAGTTGACCACTTCCCCGACTTTTCCCTTTTTATCAATGGGATCGTCTCCATCCACCGCGATCGACGACGCGTCCGCATCCGGCTGTGTCGATGATTCGGCTCCGTCCTGAAGCAGCGATTCCGCCGAAGGTTCCTCATCGGTCTGCCCAAGAAGATGTTTGATTTGGTCGATGATTTTACGTGCTTCTTTCAGCGCATCTTGATCTTCATAAATCAACCCTTGAAATACCACCACCCCATCTTTTAGCAGTTCAATCATGTCCTGCGTCAGCTTAACCTCGTCATGAAGCAGCGCATGGACAAGCGCTTCTACGGCCTCTGCTAAATAAGATATATGGTTAAAGGCGAACAATTGCGCAGAATTGTTTAACGCCGTGGCCGCATTTTTGATATCGCGTAATGCCCGGGAGTTGTCGCCGTGCTCGTGCAACTGATTGACCGCCTCGTCCAGAATCTTCATATCGGGCTCGGTCTCTTCCTCGAAAATCTTATTAAACACGGGCCGGTCCACGCTGCTTTCATCGGACGTTCGGGATTTGGCTTCGAAGGGATCGGCCAGGGCCGTATCCGAGGAAACGAAATCTTGCTGGCTTTCTGGTTCAGCGGCCGAGCTTTCATACGCACCGGCAGCAGAGCCGTGATCCGCCGTGGCGGAATGGCCGAAACTCTGACGCGTCACACCCTGCTGTCCGTCCTCTCGCAGCCCTGTGACAATCAGCATCACCCGAATCGTTTTTTCGAGGGACGGATCCATCCGCGTGCCCCAGATCACTTTCGCGGCCGGGTCCAGCTTTTCGGCCACGACCTTCATGATCACGCGCGCATCCTTGAGGCTCATGTCGTTGCCACCGGCGATATGAATCAGAGCGGACTTGGCGCCGGTGATATCCACATCCAGCAGCGGATTTTGCAGCGCCATTTCCACCGCTTCGATGGCCTTGTTCTCGGAGCTGCTTTCGCCGAGACCGATCATCGCCGTGCCGCCGTTTTGCATGACCGCCCGAATATCGGCAAAATCGAGGTTCACCAGGCCCTTTTCCGTGACCAGCTCGGAGATGCCTTTGACTGCGTTTGCCAGAATTTCATCGGCCACCTTAAACGCCTGGTTCAGCGGCAAATCCGGTGCGATTTCCAGCAGCCGGTCATTCTGCACCACGATCACCGTATCGGAGTGCGCGCGCAGCTTTTCCAGGCCTTCACGCGCATTTTCCCAGCGCATGACCCCTTCTTCAGTGAAGGGTAACGTCACCACGGCGATCGTCAGTGCACCGAGATTGCGGGCGATTTCCGCCACCACCGGAGCACTGCCCGTACCGGTGCCGCCGCCGAGACCGCAGGTCACGAATACCAGGTCGGATTCCTTTAAATGTTCCTCGATTTCGGTCTGGCTTTCGCGCGCCGATTTTTCACCGATTTCTGGATTGGAGCCGGCGCCGAGCCCGTTGGTAATCTCCCGGCCGATCAGAATCTTTTCGTCGGCATCGGCATACAGCAAATCCTGTGCATCGGTATTAACAGCCACGGCCACCACGCCGGAGACCCCGACTTCCAGCAGACGGGTCAGGGTGTTATTGCCGGCACCGCCGCAGCCAACCACTTTAATGCGCGTGCGGTGCGAACTCAGCAGGCTTTCGATCTCTTTATCTTTTTCCGTCAGCTTCCGCGTTGATTTGGATTTGCGTTCCTGAGTCGCGCTGTTGATCAAGGATTCCATTCCTTTCCAGTCTCCTGAAATGTTTGTTGCATTTTCCCTGCTTGACTCTTACCCTATTCAGTTCATTGTGGCCATGCAGTCTGTGAGCCGCTGCAGGCACAGCCAGATCAATCTTCCAACCCCAGCAAATCCGAATCGTCGTTCATCAAGAAATCCAGATTCTCTATGGAGTTGGTAAAAGACGTATTTTGGGATTCCGCATGTCGAGCCGCCCGTGCACTCTCTTTTCCGCTGAGCTTGAGCTGGCCCTGGCGTGGCTTCACCGTCGCATCTTGCCCGGCCGCTGGTTTCATTACCGCCGGTCTGGTAACCAAATTGGAGGCTACTTTCTGCATGTCAGTTATGCAACGCAATATTTCTTTTTCAACCTCTTGAAAACGAGAAGCCTCTATATCCTGATTATCGGCAATCTCGCTCAAAAAGGTTAAACCTTTTGCCACATGCACCAACACAACACTTTCTACCATAAGGGAACGCTGCAGCACAAGACTGGCCAGTTCTTCCACATAGCCAGGCAGTCGGGCCAGTAAATCCAGGCCGAGTTTCTGCGCCAGGCCCTTAAGCGAGTAACAAGTCAATTCCAAATTCTCCCAGGCCAGCCGGTCCTGCGGACTTTTCTCGAGCTGCGCCAGGGCTTCAGAGGCCACGCGGAAATACAATTTTGCTTCGCGGCGAAACTCCCGAATCGCCGAATCGACGGTGGCGGTTTCAGACGCTTCGTCAAAGCTGGCCAGCTTCTGCAGATAATCTTGCAGGGTTGCGCCTTTCACGCTTTGCTGCGTCGTCGTTTCCTGCTTGCTCGATTCGGCACGATGGCCGGCTACCTCTTGAATCAATTGGATCAATTCGGGATCATCCTCGCCCGGCAGCGGCAAATCCTCCTCGGGTGACGGCGCTGCACCTTGCCAATCGGCCGCATCGCCTTCATGATCCTGCCCGGCTTTCGCCAATGGTTCCGGCTCAAGGCGATCTTCCTGCATTTCAAACTTATCGAAGGTTTCGATCGCCGGCATGTCTTCCGCCTGCCCGTCGATGTTTTCTGTTGGTTGGTCTTGCAAATCGGATGGACCCGATCTGCGGCCAAACGCTTCGGACAGGTCTGCTTTGGTAAGCGGTTCCTGCGCGGAATGGCCTTCCTCCGCCGCTGGTGTTTCTGTCGTGGTATCCGCATCGGCTTGTGCCGCATTCTGTTGCGATGGCGTTGCTGCCGGTGATTCCTGTTCAGCCGGCCGCTGCTGTTCGACGATCCGGGCCAGGTCCACCGAAGGTTCACCAGCGACAGTGTATTCAAAGGCAAACGGCGTCAGCATGGCTTTATTGAGGGCCTGCACGAATTCGCGCACGGTCTGATCCAACTCCGGTTCATCCTGCATGCGCATCGCCGCATCGATTTTGACCGGGAAATCCTGCAACAAATGCACCAGCGACTCGGTGATCGGCTTGCGCTCGCGCCTCAGGCGATCGATCAGCGCCTGCCCTTTGCGTGCCATGTCTTCCACTTCCTGATAGCCATGAATCATGGCAGATTCGCGGATATCCAGCAGAGCCCGCCGCAACTGTTTGAGCGCTTTCTGCGGAAACCGGCCGGCCTGGCACTGTGCGGCGGCCAGGCGCACGGTATCGACAAGTGATTGAATTTCCCGCGCGAATAAGCTGGCCAGCCCTTCGGGCTCGGCGATGGGAAGGGCAGGTTCCGGTGCGGTTGGCTCCGCTTGCGCCTCCAACGCCGATACCGGTTCCTGCTCATCCGTTTGGCGCTCTTCCGACTTCCCGGGAGGCGCCAGTAAATCCTCGGCCAGGCTTTCGGATGGAAAATCCTGCTGCAGTTCCAACCGCATAGACGGCTTCTCGGCCTTTTCTTCGTCTCTGGCCTCCGCAGGTTGCGTCCGCTGTTCTTTGTCCGGTGCTGGCATCTCGGCTTCGTTAGACCACGGTGACGAGGTAAGGCTTTCCGCATCAATCGGTGCTAGTTCATCGGCTATATCGGGATCAGCCGTCTCGCTCTCCGTCGGCTCGGGAATTGGAGAAAATCCGTCTTTGCCGTTTTGGTCTTCGAATGCATTGAACACCAGCTCATCCGCAGCTTCAAGACTGGTTTGATCCGCCGACGATGGTTGTTTTTCTTCGATGATCACCGAACTTAGATTCGACTCTGCGCCCTGAACCGCTTCCGCCTCTTGCGAGTCTTCAGACGACAGGGCTGCCTTTTTCTGGGGGTCATCCTCATCAAGCAACTCGGGCATATCATCGAAGGTTTCCACCACCGACTCGTTAAGTTCCATGATTTTGGCATCGGTAAGCGGGGCCGCCTCTGCCAGGGTTTGATCCAAATGCATCAGCCCGAGCAGCCGCTTCTTTTCCACAGGATCATGCAGCACGTCGATGAGTACCTCGACGAAATCATGCGCCAGTCCTTCGATAATCTGCTTCATTTCATCCGGAGCCAGGCCCGGCTGATACAGATGATGCAAACTTTCGTCGAGGGTGTGATGGAAGTCCTGAAAACGGGTAAGAATTTGCAAGGCAGCGAGGTCTTGCTCCGGTTGCGAACTATCCACCAGACGCTGCATCACCTGGCCGATGAGCAGATAATCGTCTTCAGAGATGTCCGCGGCGATATGATCCATATCCTGGAGCTGTGTGCTCAGACAGAGGAAAAAATAACTACGTGGATTGAAAAATCGTCGAATCAGTTCTTTTCGAAAGTCCTGAAACGATTGTGATTGGCTTTTCGGCATGATTGCCCTCGTGATGTCAACCTTAGTTGTGTGCAGCCGAAAAAACAGCGAAAGGGCCCGGCTTACATGTACGCACAGCCTCTTTGCCGCCGGGCCCCGATTGCAGACGGTATGGCGACATTAATTGGTGTATTCCTGATAGAGCTTCAAAATGGCGGGCACGTAACCGCGGGTTTCTTCCCACAACACACGGTCATCCTTACCTTTTTGCAGCCAGAGCGCCGCGCGGCGTTCGCCTCCGTTGTAGGCCGCCAATCCGCCTTCGATATTATACATGCTAATCAAGGTGCTCAAATAGCGACATCCAAGGCGAATATTGTACACAGGATCGAACAGCACGTCCTCGGCGCTGGTCCATGGGATGCCTTCAGATTCTGCCAGAAACATGCCCGTCGCCGGCATGATCTGCATCAGGCCCATGGCTCCGGCCCGGGACACGATTTTCGGATTCCAGGTAAACGCCGACTCGTGCGTAATCGTGGCGCAGATCAAATCCACATCCAGATTGGAATACTTCACGCTCATCTCGTAAATCTCATTCGCAATGTTATATTTCATCTCCGCCGGCATCGACTTGTTGTACCGATCAATAAGCGCAATGACTTTCTGAATGTAATATTGCCGCACGCTATCTACGTTTAAGGCGGCTTTCAATTCGATCAGTGCGCTTTCGATTTCACTCAGACGTTGAGTGGCTTTGTCCAGCGTAAAAAATTTGAATGAAAAACTCACCAGGGTCAGGGATGTAATCACAATAAAGGTCACGAGAATGACCATTTTTCCAAAACGGCCACGCTCCTTTACCGCTTTTTTCATACCATGCTCCTCCATGGGGTCTTAATTCGTGACTGACTCCACCTGTGTGGGAATATCGGTCGCTTGTGGGGTGTTGTTCAGGGTCTTCAGCAGATCGTCGAGATCGATGGGTTTGCTAAACACCTTTTCAACCCCAATTTCCTCAGCCTTTTGCATCAGCTCGGGATTGGAATAGGCCGTCACCAGCAGAAAGCGCATGGGCTTGCCGCGCTGTCTTACCGCCTGGCACACTTCCAGCCCATTCAAATCGGGCAGGCAATAATCACACAGAACCACCTGAACCTCTTCCTGGTTCAGCAGTTCCAGCCCCTGATTGCCGGACGAGGTGCCGATCACCTCAAATCCTTCGTATTCCAGCAGTTTTTCCAGTCCAAGCAGGGTGTTTTCATCGTCCTCAATGAGCAAAACTCGTTTCACCGTGCCGCTCCTTCGCGCTTATGCCGCCACCGATTCGGATTTATCCGATGCTTCCTGATTGTCGTCATCCTCTTTGTCGCCCACGCTGTTATCCTGCGCCAGAATCTCCCTGGCAAGGTTGAGATAACTTTGTGCCCCT
The DNA here is from genome assembly GCA_030950365.1 of Candidatus Zhuqueibacterota bacterium. GTDB lineage: Bacteria > Zhuqueibacterota > Zhuqueibacteria > Zhuqueibacterales > Geothermadaptataceae > Hydrothermovivens. The sequence continues at coordinate 28,732 of JAUZRQ010000055.1, forward strand.
TTGCTGTTTTTATCGATCAAAATCGCCGGCTTGCCATAGTACGGCACCTCGGCCAGACGAATGTTCCGTGGAATCATGGTTTCGAACACCAGGCCCTGCAGGGTATAGCGCACTTTGTTGATCACGCGCTTGGCGAGATTGTTACGCATGTCCACCATGGTCAGCAAAAAGCCCCGGTAACGCAACCGCGGATTCAGTTCGTTTTTGAGGGTGCGCGTCATTTTCAAAAACCGGCCCAGCGCTTTTAATGCATAATACTCGCACTGGATCGGCACGATCAGCGAATCGGCCGCGATGAGTGCGTTGTAAGTCAAATTGCCCAGCGATGGCGGACAATCGATGATGATGAAATCGTACAGATCACGCACGCTGTCCAACGCTTCCTTCAATTTGGTTTCCATCGCCGCGCCCATCAGGCTGCGCTTGTCGATCTCATCCGACCAGACATTGGACGGAATGAAATGAAACAGTTCGATTTCGGTCGGATGGATGCAATCTTTGGCAGGCGTGCCTTTGGTGAAGATTTCCAGCACTCCCGCTCGGATGTCGTAACGGCCATAGCCGAAACTGGTGGCCACGCTCCCCTGCGGGTCCACATCCACCAGCAACGTTTTGTATCCCAGGGTGGCAAAACTGGCGCCCAGATTCACTGACGTGGTGGTTTTTCCCACACCGCCTTTTTGACTCGCTATTGCAATGATCTCGGCCATAGATGCGTGCTCCTTTCAGTCGATCATCGTGGCGTTCAGCAACGATTGCCAGCGCCGGCGGATGGTTCGCTTTTTTGCTTGCTGATTGGGAGCAATGTGGTAATAGGCCTTTTCCCAATCCAGAATGTTATAAAGCGCGTTTTCACCCTCCAGATTGCCACACTCGGCATGAACAATTTCACCTTTCTGCAAATACACGGTGCCCTTGTTCAGTCCTTTTTTGAATGTCATTTGATTCGTGCGCCGCGTCTGGCAATTAAACGCGATGATATCGCGAATGTGTTCGTTGACCAGAATGCCCTGCATTTCCTGCGGGGTGATTTCCAGCGCTTCGAATACCAGCTTTCTTAAATATCGTAATTCAAACGGTTTTTCTATATAAAAAGATGAACCCAAATTTTCGATTTCCTCTTCCACCTGATCAGAACCGTAGGCCGTCATGATGATGACCTTGGTGTCCGGCCAGCGGGCATTCACTTCTTTCAGCAGGCCGATGCCATCAAGCCCCGGCATGCGGATGTCTGACACGATCAGATCGACTTTTTCTTTTTTGAGAACCTGCACGGCGGCGTCGCCGCTATTGACGTACTTCACGTCCAGAAATTGCTCATTCCGCTGCAAGAATCGCGAGATGCTCCAGGTCAGGTCCTCTTCGTCATCCACGATGAGCACATGTTTTCTATTGGCTCGCATGCATTCTCCTTCTGGTTTGGATCTCAGGCCTGCGCTTTCGACTCAGCAAAGCATGTGCCATTCGTGGAAATTTGGACAACAAATCATCAAATCGGAGGGGATTTTAGTTGATTTGTAATTTCAGTACAAACAAGAAACTAGCTCACTCCCCCCTCTATGAATTTTCTGTCACAAAATCTGGTATAATTCCATCCAATGGGCAGGGCGAATGATAATGTTTCAGGCCCCCCTGAGTGGACAATTTTTGACCAGTTTGCAAAAACTCCCCCTGTTTTTGCCGCAAAATCCGGCATCAGCCGGGAATCTGATACAGCTTCATTTTTTCGCGCAAGGTCGAACGCGAAATGCCCAGTTCGCGGGCCGTGCGCGACTTGTTGCCGCCGCAGCGCTTGAGGGTCGCCTGGATGTGCCGCTTTTCCATCTCAGCCAGAGAAATCGGCGCGCCGTTGCCGGCCGGAATGTCTTCCGGCACCGACACCGTCACCACCTGATTTTCCTGCGCCCGCAGCTCGCCAGGCAGATGCTCCGGCCGCAGTAGCGTGTCCTGACAGAGGATGGCCGCGCGCTCCATCACGTTCTTCAGTTCGCGCACGTTGCCAGGCCATTGGTATTTCAATAACAATTCCCTGGCGCTATCGGAAATGCCCTGAATGTTTTTGTTGAATTCGCGGTTGTTGCGCTCCAGAAAGATGTGCGCCAGCGGGATAATGTCTTCCTTGCGTTCGCGCAGAGGCGGCAGTTTGATGACCATCACCTTCAGCCGGTAGAGAAGGTCCTCGCGAAATTCGCCGTTTTTTACCAGCTCTTCCAGATTCTGGTTGCTGGCGGCGATCACGCGCACATCGATCTGGATGTCGGCCGTGCCGCCAATCCGTCGGAAGGTCTGGGTTTCCAGAATCCGTAGCAGCTTTGGCTGCAGCGAAAGCCGCATGCTGGAAATTTCATCCAGGAAAATGGAGCCGAGATTGGCCATCTCGAACATGCCTTTTTTCAAGTTTTTGGCATCGGTGAAAGCGCCTTTTTCGTGACCAAACAGCTCCGACTCCAGCAGGTTCTCCGGAATCGCCGCACAGTTGATTTTGATCAGCGGTTTGTCAGCGCGCGCGCTCCAGTTATGGATGGCATTGGCCACCAGCTCTTTGCCCGTGCCGCTCTCGCCTTCAATCAGCACCGGCGTGCGCGGCGTTTCCGCCACGATTTTGATCAGCTTTTTGACTTCCTGCATCACCTGACTTTCGCCGTACATCTCGTTATCAGGGAACTGCCCCTTCTGCATGCGCCGGTAGCGGGACACCTCCCGTTTCAGGGTCTGGGTTTCCAGCGCTTTGTTTACCACCAGCTTGACTTCATCTAGCTCGAATGGCTTCATCAGATAGTCATACGCGCCCATTTTCATGGCTTCCACCGCGGGCTGCGCATTGGTGATCGCGGTGATCATGATGACCAGGATATCCGGATCGATCTCTTTGATTTTGGTCAGCACTTCCAGACCGCTCGCATCGGGCAGCTTAAGATCAAGCAACACCAGATCGATGAGATCGCGCCGCAGAATCTTCTCCGCATCCCGAGCCGAAAATGCCGTTTGCACGTTGTAATCCACCTTACGAAACACGTCGGCCAGGGTCTCACACAGATCCACATTGTCCTCTACAATCAAAAGATTGGCCTTGGACATGGGCACTACTCCTCTGTTGGCAACAGTAACCGAAAAGTTGTTCCTTTTCCTAACACGCTATCCACCTGGATGTCGCCCCGATGCTCTTCGATAATGCGGTACACGATCGAAAGCCCCAGCCCTGATCCCTGGGATTTGGTGGTAAAAAACGGATCAAAGATTTTTTGCAAATGTTCGCGCGAGATGCCGGTACCGGTGTCGCTGATGCGTACATCGGCGTACAGCATGCTGCGCGTTGGTACGGGAAAGCGTCGGCCCCGGCGATCCACGCGCTGGATGGTTTCGTGGGTCTGTTTGGCTTCGAGCCGCAGTTCACCGCCTTCCGGCATGGCATCGATGGCGTTGATGAACAGGTTAATCAGCACCTGCTGGATCTGATGGAAATCCACGAAAATCAGCGGCAGGTCCGGCTCGTAGCTCTCGTGAAAGGTAATGTGGTTCTTTTCCATGCGCTGCTTGAGCAGGGCCGTCACCTCGTGAACAATTTCGTGCAAGCGGTAAAATTTGCGCACCGGCGGTCGCGGCCGTGCGTAGGAGAAAAACGCTCGCAGCAGTTCGTCCATACGGTTAACCTGGCGGATAATGCGCGCCAGATATTCGCGCTTGGGATCGCCCTGCTCGATCTCCTCTTCGAGGGTCTGCGCCACGGTTTTGATGCCGGCCAGCGGATTGCGAATTTCATGCGCAATGCCCGATGCCAGCACGCCCAGCGAGGCCAATCGATCCATTCGGATGACCTCGGCCTGCATCTGCTTGATCTGCGAAATGTCGCGAAATGCAATGATGGTGCCGACGCGCCGGTTGCGATTGTCAATTCGCGGCGTGACCGTGAAGCCGATGTGGATTTTGCGATTGTTTTTCGTGGTCAGGTCGATCTCACGGTTCATCAGGCTTTGCTCGGTACCGTTGAGAATGGGCAGCAGTTTCTCGAAATCCTCTTTACCCAGGATATCCTCGAGCTGTTTGCCGACCACTTCATCCTCTTTATAACCGAGAATTTCTTCGGCGCTTGAGTTAAACGATGTAATTTTCATGTTCAGGTCCAGGGTCATCAGGCCCGAACCGATGCTCTGGATGATGCTCTCGTTGAAGTTTTTCAGGTCGTGGACCTGTTGCTCGAGCTTCTTTTGCTGGGTCACATCACGGGCTATGGCTACCGCACCCGACACGCGCCCCTCCTCGAAAATCGGATTCATGTTGGTGGAGAGATAGCGCACCTTATTGGCTTTGGTCACCACACGCATCTCAAAAATTCGAGACCGGCCGGTCATGGTCTTTTGAAAATTCTGCCATGCCATTTCCTGATCTTCGGGCAACACCAAACTGCGGAAATCCTTGCCGATCCAGCGATCGCGGATATAGCCGGTTAACCCCATCAGGCGGCGGTTGATGAACAGGAATTTGCCCTGGGAATTCAATATGAAAATCAGGTCTGTGGCATTTTCGATGAGATCCTGGTATTTGTACTCCGTTTGACGAATCTTGCGCTCCAGCTCCTTGTTGCGCTTTTTCAGCTCATCTAAAATAAACACGTTGTCGATCACGTTGATGAGCTCTTTGCTTCCAAACGGCTTAACCAGAAACGCGCTCAATCCCAGCTCGAACAGCTCCTGCCGGTTGACCTGATTTTCCATTTTTGCCGTGAGCATGATGATCGGCGTTTCTCTGACTGGCCGGTACTGGATGTTGTTGGCCAGCTCTTTGAGCACGTCGTAGCCGCTCATGATCGGCATCATCAGATCCAGCAGCACCAAATTCGGGCGTTTTTCCAGCATGATCTTCAGGCACTCGCGCCCGTTGCGCGCCGAAAGAAATTGATAACCTGAGGCTGTAATAATTTTGCGTCCGATTTCCAGCATGTCCTCGTCATCATCCACCAGCAGCACGACCCTGGAACTGCGCTCTTTGCGTAACTTGGCGATTTCCTCGGGCGGTAGTTGTTCGCGGCTATCGGTAATGTATAGCGGTCCTTTCAACACCTCTTAACCTGTCTGTTGTGATTGATGGATAATCAGGAGAGACTCAGCACCACACAAAAACCCACCACACCACCGATTGTTGATTCTTCAGCCAAAGACGAAACAAAGCCCTTCGCCAAAGGTGCGCGTGCTATGAGGAGAGAAGGGTTGGAATTGTGTATGATCGATATCGGCCGTAACTCGGCTATCGCTCGTAGCCATTCATGCTTTGCCGGCACCAACCGGTTCAATGCGCAATCATATTGACTTCAATCCTGGCGTCCTTTCCGTTTTCCGGCAACGGTTCGTATTTGGGCAAAGTGAAACTGAAAATCGAGCCCTTGCCTTTTTCGCTTTTTGCCGTGATTTTGCCGCCATGCAGCTCAACAATTTCTTTCACCAGCGACAGTCCCAAACCGGTGCCGCGCACATCACGAATTTCATCATGATCGGCCGCGCGGTAAAATTTATCGAAAATCCGCGGCAGGTCTTCTTCCGAAATGCCATAGCCGGTATCTTCGACTTCCACCAGCACATCCTCCTCTAACGCGCGCAACCGAATTTCCACGGAGGCGTTTTCAGGACTATATTTGACTGCATTACTGAACAGGTTCAATACCACCTGCTCAATCATATCCCGATCGGCGTACACCAACGGCAGGTTCGGAGAAGCTTTGACCGACACAGCAATTTTCTTCTTTTCCGCCAGGTAAAGATTTACATCCAGTACCTTATCGACAACTTCACGCAGCTGCACTGGCGCCTTGTTCACCTGGCTTTTGCCCGCCTCAATCTTGGAAATGTCTAGAAACTTGTTAATCAAATCGCTCAACCGGTTCGACTCTTTGAGAATGATCGACGCGTATTCCTCGGCCTGATCGCGCGTTAAGCTGCTATCCAGAAGTAGCTCGCTAAACCCGGAAATCGACGTCAGCGGTGAACGCAGCTCGTGCGCCACCATCGACACCAGCTCGGTTTTCATGCGGTCGATTTCCTTTTCGCGCGTGATATCGCGCAAAATGCTGACCACGCCTATCAACTCGCCGTTTTCACCGAACACTTTGGCGGCGCGCACCTGCAAAAAAATATCCTTCCAGTTGTCCGGATTCTTCAGCTTCAGCTCGATGGCCTCGCTGGTATTGGCATTGCCTTCCACCACCTGATTTAGCAGGTCCAGCAGGCTCTGATTATGAATGACCTGCTCAATGGGCTTGTTCATGGCGGATTTTTCAGACACGCCGAACCACTTTTCGGCCACGTTGTTGATCACCAGCACGCGCAGCTCGGGATCGGTGACCACCACGCCATCCACGATATTGCGGATGATGGTTTGGGTTTTGTTGCGCTCGTTGATGATGCGGTTCAAATTCATCTCATTGAGCCGGCGCAACTCAGTGGTCATGTAATTGAAAATTTTGGCCAAACGCCCAATTTCATCGTTCGATTTGACATCGATGGTGACGGCAAAATTGCCGCGCGCGATCTCGGTGGCCAGCCGGGTGAAGCGCGCAATCGGCCGGCTGATCTTTTTCGACAAATAATATGTGCCTAGCATGGCCATCAGAATGGCGCACACCAGGATCACCCAGAACGCTATGGACAGATTTTCCTGGATCGATTCCCCTTGCTGGGTGATCTCGCTGAGAAAATAAAGCCAGGTGATCACCAGGGGAATCACCGTCACCACCAGGGTGATGAAAAATAAACGACGAAACAGGGTTCGTCTTTTGAAAAATAAAAAATCCATGCGCTCCCCTATTCAATCATGAATAAATTCACCTGCGTCCTAGCACACCAACGCCCGACCTGAATACACGGTATCAGGCTCTCACCGTGCAGACCTGCCAATTATCCGCACGGGCCCCTTGCGCAGGTTGGATCATCACTCGGTTGTGCCAATTTTTTTCGAATCACAGCCAGGCTTCAGCATAGGCCGAAATCTGTTTCCCCGGATCGGCCGGCCAAAACGCCCGTTCACCTGCGCGTACGAATTAAACGTTTTCGCCCACGAACTCTTCCACCACCACCTGATTGCGTCCGCGTTCTTTGGCCAGATACAGCCGCTGGTCGGCGATGTGCATCAGGGTTTCATAATCGGTCGCGTCTTCCGGAAACGAGGCCACGCCCATACTCACCGTGACCTTGCCATTGGGCTGGGTTTCCTCGTTCGGAAACGGATAGGCATCGATCAAATTGCGGATCTTTTCCGCCACAATCGCTGCCGACTGCCGGTTGGTCTCCAGCAGCACCAGGCAAAATTCCTCGCCGCCGTAACGCGCCGCCAGATCGATCTTGCGGATATTTTCTTTAAACAAACGGGCGATCATCTTCAGCAACTCATCCCCGGCCTGGTGCCCATGTGTATCGTTGTAATGTTTGAAATGGTCGATATCAATCATCACAATCGATACGTTCAACCGATGCCGGCGGGCGCGCTCAAGCTCCCGTTTCAAAAATTCTTTTAGATACCGGTGATTGTACAACCCGGTCAGGCCATCGGTGATGGCCAATTGGCGCAACCGCTCTTTGGCAATTTCCAGCTCAGCGATTTTCTCCGCCAGTTGATCATGCAGTGATTTGATGCGCAGCAACGATTTGACGCGCGTCAAGAGTTCAAGCTTGTTAAACGGCTTGCTGATAAAGTCATCCGCGCCGGCCTCCTGCCCCTTAATCTTGTCCTCGATGTCGTTCAGGGCCGTGACCATGATGACCGGGATGTATTGCGTGGCTTCGTCCGATTTGATGCGCTTGCACACTTCGAAGCCATTGAGTTTGGGCATCATCACATCCAGGAGCACCAGGTCCGGCTTGGCCTCGCGGACGAGGGCAAGGGCCTCCTCCCCATCCCTTGCCGGGATGACCTGATATCCCACAGTTTTGAGATAGGTGGTTAAAAGTTGTACATTCGCGGGAACATCGTCAACCACTAAAATGCGTCCGCTGCTGTTTGATACTTGCAAAGCTGTCCCTCAACGATGTTGTTTTTAGAGCCTAAACGACTTAATTTTCTAAATTTGTGAAGTAGTTGATATCGAGTTGCTTTACGGCCCGGACCTCATCCAGCCTGGCGACGGGCGTGGAGTGGGGGGCTTCTTTGAGCAAGTCTGGATTTTCCTGTGCCTCGAGCAAGATTTGTGCCACGGCGTCGGCAAAGGCATCCAGCGTCTCTTTCGATTCGGTCTCCGTCGGCTCAATCATCATAGCTTCGCGGACGATGAGAGGGAAGTATATCGTCGGCGCATGCATGCCGTAATCCAGCAGGCGTTTGGCTAAATCCAGGGTTCTCAGCCCGTATTCGCGCAATTTCTCGCCCGTGGCCACGAATTCATGCATGCATTTACCCGGATACGGCAGGCGAAAATGCTTTTCGAGTTTCGTACGCAGATAGTTGGCATTGATAATGGCGTTCTCGCTCACGCGGCGCAATCCTTCGCTTCCATGCATGCGAATGTAAGTATAAGCCCGCACCAACACGCTGAAATTGCCCCAAAAGGAGCTGATTTTACCGATGGACTTCGGCCGGTCCCAGTTCAGCCGGTAGGCATCCTCTTGCTTTTCCACCACCGGCACAGGCAGCATGTCCTGCAAGCGATCACTCACGGCTACCGGGCCAGCGCCCGGCCCACCGCCGCCATGCGGTGTACTAAAAGTTTTATGCAAATTGATGTGCACCACATCGAAACCCATGTCTCCCGGACGAGCAATACCCAGCAGGGCATTCAGGTTAGCGCCGTCCATGTACGCCAGGGCACCAATATCATGCAATGCTGCGGTGATTTCCAGAATATGTTCCTCAAACAGCCCCAGGGTGTTTGGATTGGTGAGCATCAAGGCGGCCACATCGTCGTTCAAATGCTCTTTGAATTTGGCCAGATCGACGCAGCCATTGGCATCACTGGGAATTTGAATGGCCTCATAGCCGGCCAGAGTGACGCTGGCCGGGTTGGTGCCATGCGCCGAATCCGGAATGAGCACATATTTGCGCGGATTGCCCTGCAGCTCGTGATATTTGCGGATCATCATCAGGCCAGTCAGCTCGCCATGCGCGCCGGCTGCCGGCTGCAGACTGACATCCACCATGCCGGTGATCTCTTTCAGCAGTTCCTGCAATTCGTACATCAACTCCAGCGCGCCCTGCACCATTTCCACCGGCTGCAGCGGATGCAACTCACGAAAGCCGGACAGGCGCGCCTGATCTTCATTGATCACCGGATTGTATTTCATCGTGCAGGACCCGAGCGGATAAAACCCCTTGACGATGTGATGATTTTTCACCGACAACCGTACAAAATGGCGTGCCACATCGAGCTCGCTCAACTCGGGTAATCGCGCGTCTTGTTTGCGTTGAAATTTTTCGGGGATCAGTTCATCAATCGTCTTTTCCGGGACATCCAGAGAAGGCAAATAGTGGGATTTTCTTCCGGGAACGCTTTTTTCAAAAATCAGCTTTTCCAATGTCCTGTCCTTTTTACCATAACAGTCATCAAACAATCATTCGCACGCAGGCTGACCAATCAAAAGTGGCCGAAAATCGACCAAAAAGTTACAATAGTTGCACCAGATAATCAAGAAAATTTTATAGCTTTCTTGTTAACATTGATTAACATTTTCTCTAAAGCATTTTCATCGCTTTTGTGGCCGAATTTCGATTACATGGCTGGCTATGCACTTCCGGCTATTGCCGCAATGCCGAATGGGCCATGCTCCTCAAAATCGCATCCAACCGCTCGTTTTCCTGCTCCGCCTTTAGCAAAGCAATGCCGCCGGGGCCTGTCTGCACACGACCGGCAGTAGCTGTGTCTCTCAAGCCTCCAGGTAGGATTGGCTCAGCGGTCCTATCAGCGCTGCGATTGTCTGCACCGATTCCGGTTCATCAACAAATAACCGCGCATGGCGGAAAATTCCGATCGCTATTTTAATGAAAACATTAGCAACCGAGTGGCCCGAATGCGGACGCTCGCATGTACCATTTCGGGGCAAATTAGCGAAAAAATTGGTAGGCTTCCCAGCATGTAGTGACGTGGATATCCACCGTATGGCGAGTGTCGTAGGCATATCCCCCTCCCAGCGTCACCACCAGGGCCGCTTTTTGCTGGCGCGCAAATTCATACACACGCAGATCACGCTGACGCAGCCCCTCTTTGGTGAGCGCCAGGCTACCCAGTTGGTCCTGATAAAACGGATCCGCGCCGGCCTGATATAGAATCAATGTCGCTGAAAATTTTTTGCGGATTTTCTCGAAGGCGCGATCCAGCAATTCCAGATATTCCTCGTCCTGGGTTCCGGCAGGCAAATGCAGATCCAGATCGCTGGATTCCTTGACCGGATAGATGTCTTTCTGGTGCATCGAAAAAGTAAATACGCGGCGTTCGCCCTGAAAAATTTTTGCTGTACCATTGCCCTGGTGCAGATCGAGGTCCACCACCAGCACCCGGCCTTTGGCTTTCTTTTTTAAGTATTTTTGCGCCGCCACCGCCAGATCGTTGATGTAACAAAATCCCTCCGCTTTTGCAGCAAAAGCATGATGAAAGCCGCCACCGATGTGCACGGCATAACCGCGCTGCATCGCCAGCTCAGTCGCTAAAATGGTGCCGCCCGCCGCCAGCTTGAACAGCGTAATAATTTCCCGGGTCAGCGGAAGCTCGGAAAACATCGTGCGTTGCGTCCACTTCAATTGTTCGATGTCTTCCAGATATGCCGGCGTGTGGACCAGCAGCAAGTCTTCCCGCGACGCTTCCTGCGGCTCATAGAATTCAGAATCGGCCACTCCCCGTTTCTTCAATTCCTTATAAACTCGCAGGTACTTCTCAACCGGAAAAACGTGTTCTCCAAATTCGGCAAAATAGCGATCGGAATAAACGAATGGCATGCCAGAGCTTCTCCAGAAAATCCAACGAGTTATTGCGATCATTAAGGATGAATGGAATTCAGAGTGGATGTAATATAATCGATTTGTGGGGCAGTTTCAAAGGAAATAAAAAAAGAAGCCATCCCACGCCGACTTGAGATGGCTTCTTCGGGATTGGGGATCTTCGCCTGGTCCCCAGGGCTACGCAGGTGAAAGGACTGGCCGAATTCCCGGGGATAGAATCCTGCCAGCCGGTTAGCAGGGGAGACAGTTGAGGTAATGCGGATCGAACCATGGGCAACTGGGGATGGGTTCGATCCAGATTATCTCAGGGGATTTTCACGCAATCGCCGAATAGGCGAATGTCCATCATTAGGCCGTCACGCATCGGCCTAAAGCGCGAAGCACCGCACGCGATGCGCCGCGCCTTCATGTATAGGCATCAATTAAATTTGCGAAGCTGCTTTGCAGCCAGGTCGTACCAGTCCCGCTGGCGACCTCGACCTCTCCTTTCCTGGTTGTTAAATTTAGCTGCAAAGCAGAGATTTTCAACAACTACCAGCAACTCGCCGATCGAAAACGATTTTGGCAAGAAAAGCTGGATGCCGGCCTCGTGTAGCTTTTTTAATTTGTGGTGCGGCAGCGTCACTGCTGAAATCACAATCACCGGCAGATTTCGAGTCTTCTTGAACTGAGGCCGGTTGCGCAGCGCTTCAACGATTTCGCGCCCGCTCAGATCCGGAAGCATATAATCCAGCACCAGGCAATCAAACGTACGCTGTGCCAGTGCTTCCAGAGCCTTTTCGCCGCAGCTCACCACCTCGACATCGAGGTTGCGCTTTTTGGCATAAATTTGAAAAAGCTCCAAATAATCTGGGCTGTCGTCCACCAGAAGAATTTTAAATTTTCTCTCACAGGAGAGCTTGCGCTCTGTTGGTCGGTCGTGCAGCGCTATGATTCCCATAGGTTGTAGATGCCTTTCCCTGATGCGTTCGTTCCAACTTACAGCAAGCAGTGTACCAAAACCAATCGAAAAGCCAGTGTTCTCCTTTTTAGATCGTTTTAACCTTTTAATTTTTAATGCATTAAAATTTGCAAAAAATTTTGAAATCGAACCACCCTCACAGTTCGGAAGAATAATTTTGATACTCACCAACAGGCGTGACAATAGCCCAAAAACCAGCTAACCCATTGACTACACAGAAGTTATTTCCTGTGTATAATAAATGTGACAATTGACGAGCAAAGATAACATATTTTTTGTAAAAATGGGAATGAAATTCTGTTAACAAAATCCCTGAAACCTCAAAGGTGCCAGCGGTTTCTTTGACAGCGCCACAGCCCCTGCATCGGATCGCGGTTTTTTACTGAAAGAGCATGCCGATGAACATCCGTGCCCGGTCCGCGTCCTTGCGTGGCCTGGAGAAATCAACCCTTATTTATTAAAGCTGTGGCTTTTCCAAAAACCGCTTTCAAATATCGGCCTGGCTCCGGGCCGTCGATGCTCTTCAAAGCGTCATCGGCCATATTCCTTATGCGAAAAAGCAGTATCGCAAATAGTATTTTCAAAAAAAACATAAAATATCTGAAATAAAGTTTGCTTTTTACAATTTAATACCGTATACTGTTTTTGTTAAGCAATTGTACACGGGTTAATGCCTTTTTGAATTGGGTGAAATCATCATAACGATTATTCTGACATGACCAAAGGCTCGCGGAGAATGGTACATTGCCACCATTTGAAGCGATTTTTTTTTACCCAAATCAAAAGCAATAACCAGAGTTGTACGTAATACCTATTTTTTATTAGTAGAAGGATCAGTTCAAATGGAAACTGGAATTGTCAAGTGGTTCAACAGCTCAAAGGGCTACGGCTTTATCACCCGCGAACAGGGCGACGACGTCTTTGTTCATTACAATGCCATCGAAGGCGAAGGTTTCAAGACTCTTGAAGAAGGCGATCGCGTGCAGTTTGAAGTTGCACAGGGGCCCAAGGGGCTGCAGGCAACCAACGTCTCCAAAATATAAGTGACGAACTGCGAAACACAAAACCCCGGCCATTCGGTCGGGGTTTTTTATTTTCTGCCCACCTGAAGCGTTCACACGCCTTTGCGATCCGGCCCCCAGATGATTTTGTGCAGTTGGGTCTGCAATCGGGCTCGTAAGCCGGACTGCAAAAGCCACTCCGCCAGTTTTTCATATTCCAGCTCTCCCCACACCGGCGAAAACAGCAGCTGCGGCCCATGCTGCAAATCATGCTTTCGAATTACCTCCACCGCCCAGTCGAAATCGGCCCGATCGCGAACCACGAACTTTACCTGATCTTTGGCTTCGAGATAGCGCAGGTTTGGCCAGTGGTTTTTCTCCGCCTCGCCGCTTCCCGGACACTTGATGTCCATAATTTTCACCACGCGCCGATCCAGCACTGAAATATCCCGATGACCGCCGGTTTCGATTAGCACTGTGTAGCCTCTGTCCAGCAGGAGAGTGGCGAATTCGGGCAGGGCTTTTTGCAGCAAAGGCTCTCCGCCGGTGAGCTCCACCAGCGTGCACGGCCATTGCCGGATATGTTCCAGGATTTCATCGAAGCGCCATTTACGCCCGCCATAAAACGCATACTCGGTATCGCACCAGGTGCAGCGCAGATCGCAGCCCGTGGTGCGGATAAAAATGCATGGCAACCCGGCATAGGTGGATTCCCCCTGAATGGAATAAAAAATTTCGGTGAGTCGGAGATAGCTTTGCTTCCCCTCTACCGGCTTTTTCGCGACTTGCTGTTTTGACATTTGCTGCACAGCCAACTCCTGACATGTTTATCTCATCAGCCGGAAATGTCCTCCGGCCTGAATGTCGGTGAATTTAACTCCTAAAGTTAACTCACGGATCGGGAAAATTCAAATGGATTCGGGGCGAGGATGAAAGCCGATGAGCGAGAATTCATGCGTTAATGATGAGGTAAGGTGTCTACCTCGCTCATCTGTTCGTTTCTATTCATTGAAACTTGCCAGAAACTGCACCATTCACCCTGTCATTCCATGAGGAGCATCCGGCTATAAGCTTCCGGCTTTCAGCGGCTCCCATTTACCCGCCGCTGAAAGCCGGAATACCCAATAAGGGCTTGTAGCTGAATAGATGTAGTCGGGCATGATTTGGAAAAGGTATTTGCGGTAGCTGAATATTACTCTCGATGCATTTCAATGCGTGTCCTCTCTGCTCGCTTCTTCGCTATTCTGATCTACGAAATAAATGCCCGTATTTCAACTCCATCCCTTCCCCCCACGGTCGGTAGGTATTACAAAATTCGATGCGCTCGCCCAGCGGCGGATGCGATGACCGCCACAGCTTGTACAACCAGCCCGGACGCGGATTGGCCAGATTCTCCTGCTGCAGTTTCACAAACGCCATGGCGGCGGCGTAATTGTTTTGTGTAATCTCCAATCCGAACCGGTCGGCTTCGTGCTCCTGATACCGCGAAAAGCCCATCAAAATGGGCGAAAACACCAGCATGAACACGTTGAAAATCAAAATGAGCAGCGGCAGCGAGGCGATGTCGGCCAGGTTGCTGAAGCCAAATTTGTGCTGAAATCGCCGGATCAGCCCGCCAGTCAGGCGGTAGGCCAGATAAAGTGCCACCAGAATGAATGCCGAAAAGAAAAACACGCTCTTCCACACATGGCCGAGCACATAATGTCCCATTTCGTGTCCCATCACGAACAGCAACTCGTCCTCGTTCAGCTTCTCGATGATCGTATCCCAAAGCACGATACGCTTGGTGCCCATGAAGCCGGTGACGTAGGCGTTCACCGCCCTGGTATCCACACTTTTGTTGACTTCATACACACGACTGCCTTCGATGCCGGCTTTCTCGGCCAGGGCCAGGATTTTGGTCTCGAGCTGCTTGTTTTTCATCGGGCCGAAATCGTTGAACAGCGGCGCGATCCAGATCGGCGAAATCATCACGACAAAAAAGATCACCGGGATGGCGGCCAAACTGGTGTACAGCCACCAGCGGCGTGGACTTTTCTTCAGCAACAGGTACGGAATCCACAAAAATAGCGAGCCGGTGATGATGCCGACCAGCAGTGCCTTCAAGCTATCACCAAACCACTTGTTGAATGTCTGATTAGACAGGCCATAGGCATGCTGGCGCACGTAACCCTGATAATACGATAGCGGCCAGTCGATGATGTAATTGAAAATCATGTAGATGGCAAAGTACGCCGCCAGAATGAAAAACCATTTCTTGCCGATGCGCGTCACCCAGTCACGGATGAGAGCAGACAGGCCGGTGAACAGGAAAAAGGCTGGCACCAGAAGTCCCCATAACACATTGATCACCCACAGCACATTGCCGCTGCGGTAGTAGCGCATGGCCTTCTCGCTCGGCTCGGGCACAGCCACCGGCCCCTGGGGTGAGGTCGCCAGAGTGTCCTGCTGCATTTCCATCGCCTGCATCGCTTTTGTCCTTTCCGGCGATTCTTGCGCCCACACAAATGCAACGCCAAACAATAGCAACAAAATAATCAAAGCGATATGTTTCATGGCTCCCTCCGCAAAATAAATACAGAAAACCGATGGGGGGTATTTCAATTCTCCAATAGAGATTTGTTGAATGGCATCGGGCACGATTTAAAAAACTTTGTGCACTTTGTGGTTTAGCAATCTCACCGCACCGGCCGCGGAAACACCGGCAGACTCTCATGCCCTTTGGCATCCACCGACTGCACGGCGAAAAAGAAGTTATCTTTGGAATATGGCAGCGTCACCGTGGTGTCGCTGACAAAAAACTTGCGCTGCCAGACCGGGCTTGTGGTTTCGCGTATGAGCACGTAATAGCCGGCCGGTTTGCCCTGTTCCGGCGGCGACCAACGCAGGGTCGTGAAGTTGGTCAACCGGCTGACGACGATACCAACGTCCCGCGGCTGTCCTGGCGCCAGCGCCAGATTGGCCAGAGTGGCCAGATTCACGCGCGCCACCTGCGCAGCATAGCCGAAGTCCACAAACTCCGGCAAATCACCGTATTGCACGCCGTTTTCGGTGCGCACATCCTGATGCTGATGCCGGTAATCTTCGTTCATTTCAGTGATGCGCACGGCGGCAAAGCCGAGCTGGCTGAACGGTGTGTGGTCGCCGCCGCGCAGGAAACGGTCGCGGCGGTAGATCATCACCACGGTCATCTGGTCCACATAGCGCTCGCCGACCTCTTTGATGTAGCGGGCGAACTGCCGCGCCGGATAGTCATTTTCGCCGCCCACAGACCGGCGGATGCGCGCCTGCCGCTCGGTCTCATTTTCTGGCACGCCTTCGCTGAACACACGCACGCGCAGGTTGTCTTTCAGATTGGTGCCGCTGGATATCGTGTTGCCCACCACATCGTTGGTGATCATGGCCACCACATTCCAGCCTTCGTCTTTGGCGCGCTGCGCCAGATGTTTGGAGCCGTACAGCCCCTGTTCTTCCCCGGCCACCGCCGCGAAAATGATCGTCGCCGGAAACGCTCGCTGGCTCATCACCCGGGCCAGCTCCATCACCACGGCCGTGCCGGAGGCATCGTCGTTGGCGCCCGGCGCAAAACTGGTGGAATCCAGCGGGTTGGATGCGCGGGAGTCATAATGCCCGCTGATGATGAACACGCGGTTATCGACAGGATCGGTGCCCTGCAAAATCGCCAGCACGTTTTTCATGGTTACGGCGCGCGTGACGCGCCGGCCGTCTGGCTGAACCGCAAACGGGGCTAATTCCACCCTGAGACGGCCGCCGGAGGCCCTGGCATAGCGTTCGAATTCGGCTTTGATCCACCGCCGCGCCGCGCCAATGCCTTTTTTCGCATCGGTCGTGTTGCTCATTGAATGCCGGGTATGAAAACTCACCAACTTCCGAATGAGACGCTCAATGGAATCGGCAGAGACTTCCTGTGCCATTTTAGCAATTTCTGGATCGCGCTTTTGAATGATAGTCTGCGCAGCCCCTTTTTGGGTGAAGGCCCAGCCAGCAAGGAAAGATAGAATCGTAACGGCACGAATGATTTGCGAAAACCCGGTTTTCCAGGATGGCAACAACATACAAATCCTCCTTTTGAAAACAAAATGTTATGCCTGTCGAATTGTAACGATTCAGCTATTTTCGTTTGATGAAATCTTGCATGTCATCAAGAGCAGCCTCCAGACGGAAGCGACTGCCACTCTCTTAACATTCGCTGGCGATGACAGGTCAACTTTTTCTAAACTGAAAATGGTTTCACAGCCACTCTTGATTGTTTGCAACGCTCTATAAGAACACGGATATGGAAATGCTCTGGCTGAAAACCAATATAGAAACAGGGTTTAGGTTAATGGCAGGAACGCTGATTCGCAAGATAAATCGAACTACTGTACGGTGGGATTGGCGGAAGGTTTGCGAGAAAGCACACCTGAACGCGAATCAATCGCTAATCTTGTATGGCAAAATGGCTTCACTCGGTACCATAATCGAAAACCTCTTTCAGGTCCACTTCCAGACCGGCCACCGTGTGCGAGGCCAACCGACCCGTTTTTTCAAGGCGGTTGTTGAGCTTCAATTCATTCCCCTGCAGGACGTACTGTTCGATCCATTGTTCCTTTGGGTGAACAATCCAGTATTCCCGAACACCATGCTCCCCGTAAATGGCCTTCTTTAGCCCGAAGTCGTATTGCTCGCTTGCCGGCGACAGGATTTCAATGATCCAATCCGGGGCGCCTTGTACGCAGGCATGTTGGATAATCGCCTTTCTGTCTTTCAGGATGACCAGAATATCGGGTTGAACCACATTGATTTCGCTGAGGACCACATCGCACGGGGCGTGCAGGACGATCCCCACCGGTTGCTTCTGGAAAAATGTGCGAATGATAAACTCAAGATTCCCCGAGACAATCTGGTGCATGGTATTGGGAGCCGCGACCCTAATCAATTCCCCTTTCAGAATTTCATAACGCTCCCCGGTATCCGGCAGGGCCAGATAGTCCTGATAGGTGAACGGTCTGGCCGCCGCTTTGTACCTGGCAATGATATCCTGAATTCGATTTTTAGCAGTGCTGGCACTCATAAGCCCTTCTCCATCACAAAAATTGAGTTTATTTGACCTCCACAGGAAAAACATCCTGCCATGTTAATGTGAATCCGGGCAGGCAATCGGCGTTGAGTTGCCCGGTGCGTTCAAGCATTGCCGTGGTCTCAAAGCCAGCGTCCTTCAATACGCACTTTTCGATCCACTGCTCGTTCGGATGCACGATCCAGTATTCCTTCACGCCAAATTCTGCATAAATTTCCTTTTTGGTCTGCCGATCGTATGTTTCCGTGCTCGGGGAAAGGATTTCGATCACCCAGTCGGGGGCGCCCTGGATGTTCGCCTCTTTAATGATGGATTGTCTCTCATTGCGGATAATCACAATATCCGGCTGCAGAACATTGACCTCACTCAACACCACATCCACCGGCGCATGCAGCAATTGATCTATGGGATGGCCTTCAAGAAAACGGCCAATAGCAAATATTAATTTTAAGCTAATGCGCTGATGCACGGTTTCCGGCGCTGGCGACATGATCAATTCCCCCCGCAGAATTTGATAACGATGACCGTTGTCGGGCAGGAGAAGATAATCGGCGTAGGTGAAAGCACGGGAAGGTGTTTTGTACGAGGCAGCCATATCCTGTACGCGGTTTCCCCTCTGCTTCGCGCTCATGGCCTGAACACCCTGTTAAACTTGCCTGGCTTTTCGAAGGCAATATAGCCCATTTTGCCACCAATTTCAACAATTTACCGTTTTGCGGCGAAAAAGGCCTCCAGCCGCTGATTGACTTTTTCCGGCACGTCCTGCTGCACCCAGTGCGTGGCTTCCTCGATCAGTTCCACCTGTCCGTCGTCGCACAGTTCGATGCTGGGCTGGACCATTTCCTGGCCCAAAAAGCGGTCCTGCGTTCCCCAAATGAGCAAGGTCGGGACCGGCACGCGGATGCTATCTCGGCTGGGCCGCGGCTTGCGGCGCAGGGCGGCGCGATACCAGTTGATCATGGCCGTGGCCGCTCCCGGCTGCGACCAGGCCTGCACATATTGCTGTATGTCCGCTTCTGTAAACGTGCCCGGCAGGCTGGTTTTGAGCAGGGCTTTGCGGGCCATTTCCCAGTTGTTTTTGCGCATGCGCCATTCAGGCAACCAGGGCAATTGAAAGAAGAACACATAGCGACTGCGACGGCGCTGTTTGGGATTGCGGCGCAAATGCCGCCGCATGACGGCAGGATGCGGCACATTGAGAATCGCCAGCTTGTGCAGCCGTTCCGGATGCTGCATGCCCAACCACCAGGCGACCACCCCGCCCCAGTCGTGCCCGACCACAAACGCCTTTTCTCGGCCGAAGTGGTCCATCAGGCCGATCACATCCGCCGCCAGCACATCCAGCCGGTATGCTGAAAGCCCGCGCGGTTTGTCACTCAAATGGTACCCCCGCTGATCCGGCGCCAGCACGTGAAAGCCTCTTTCCGCGAAATAGCGGATCTGATGACGCCAGCTATACCAGAACTCCGGATAACCGTGCAGAAAAATCACCAGCGGTCCATGCTCCGGGCCGGCATGGATGCCGTGCAGCCGAACGCCATTGGTCTGGATAAACGTTTCTTTGACCGAAACGCCGATGTCTGAAAACCGGGACATTTGCAAGCCTCACTTTGCTCGGACGACGATTATTCGGTTTCGAAGTGCAGCTCAGAGGTCATTTCGATGGAGCAATGAATCGAGCGGTAAACCGGGCAAAAGTCGGCGTGGAACGCATGCACTCGCTCAGCAACCTCACGCTGGCCGGGTTCGATCTTTAGATGGTACGTGACATGAATCCGGCGGATGACCAGCACCTTGCCCTCGGTTTCAATTTCGCCAACCGCTTCGGACGTCAACCGGCCTTCGCCGGCCGGAATCCCGCGCGCTTCCAGCGCGCCACCCAGCGTGCCGGTCATTCAACCGGCCGTTGCCGCGACGATATAATCCAAAGTAGTAGCATGCGGCGGGAAAGCATCGGCGGAAACGCCGTAGTGCTCGGCAATCCCGGAATGCACACCAAACATCACGGGCTCCGGTTCCGCAGGCAGATAAGCCCGCCTCACCGGCCCCTTCACGCGCTCGATTCGAATCCTGGATGTATAAACCCCTTCATCCGCCATGATTCTCTCCTGAAATTCTATAATCGCAACAAAAGGCCGTATTGGTTTATTCAATGATAGCACATGCAGGAGGCTTTTTACTCCTGCAATTCCTCAGCGAGGCCTTCGGCAAGCCGCTGTATCGCCACCGGAATTTGATCATCGGCCAGGTTGCTGAAATTCAGCCGGATGGTGTTTTGATAGCCGCCCTTCACCGCAAACGCGCCCCCGGGAATGTAGGCCATCTTTTTCGCAATCACACGCCGGAACATGCGCATGCTGTCGATCCCCTCAGGCAGCGTGAGCCAGATGAACAGCCCGCCCTGCGGATCGGTCCAGCGTACGCCCAGCCGAGCCAGATGCGTTCGAAGCTCCCGAATACAGATTTCCTTGCGCCGTCGGTTCACCGAATTCAGGCGATCGAGGTGCGGCTCCAGATGGCCCTGATCCAGAAACTCGAACACGATGCGCTGCCAGAGCTGGGACGATTCCAGGTCCAGCGATTCCCGCAGCACGGTGATGCGATCGCCGAGCTCGCCCGGCGCGACGATCCAGCCGAGGCGTGCAGCCGGCGCCAGCATTTTGCTGAATGAGCCGATGTAAAAAACCGTCCCGGAACGGTCCAGCGCTTTCATGCCGAGCACGTGCTGGCCACTAAACCGCAGCGGCGAATAAGGATCATCTTCGACAATCGGCACGGCGTATTTTTCTGCCAGTGAGATAATCGCGCGGCGCTTCTCCACGCTGATGCTGACGCCCAGCGGATTGTGGAAATTCGGAATGAGGATGGCCATCCTGGGCCTGGGCTCGCGCTGAAAGGCTCGCTCCAGCGCATCCACATCCACGCCGGTTTGCAAATCGGTCGGCACGGTTTTCACCTGCAGCCGGCGGCCCACCGTCACCTGCTGCACTCCGGTGAAGGTCACCGCTTCAATCACGGCCGGATCGCCGGGGTCACAAAAAAGTCGCGACAGGATGGCCAGGCCCTGCTGCGCCCCGTTGGTGATGTGAATTTGCCCGGCCGTACAATCCACCCCCTGCTTTTGCATGTAATTGGCGATCCATTCCCGCAATGGCGGATACGGCGGACCGTATTGCAGGGCCCGCGCGCCATCCCGCGTCAACACCCGGTCGGCGCAATCTCGCAATGCATCGACCGGCAGGCATTCGCTTGCAGGCAATCCTCCGGCCATGGAAATCATGTCGGGATCCACCGCATATTTCATCAAATCGCGCATCACGCTGCGCTGAAGCTGACGAGCAGTTTGGGATATACTGAACTCTGCCATGAATCGTGTTCCTCACCCTTATCGTCGTTCGTCTATCCTGAGTTCGGTCTGCCTTTGCATCTTCATAACATACGTAAATTTTGCCAGATCACCAACCTTTTGCTGCCGGATTGCAAAAATTTTATTCGCTTATGCACTTAAATCAGCTTTTTCAGGGTTTACTATCTGGCAATTCGTCATGGTGAGGATCCGCCGGCCGGCGGAGACGACGCAATCTCCATCTTTCAAGCAAGGAGATCGCCATCCACCAATTGGCGGATTCGCTCGTGATGACGGGTTGCTTTACGTCTTAAAATTAAAAGTGTTCTAGAGCAAGGCTAACGATTTGATTATAAAGCAATTGCAGTGTAAAACTTTGATTAAAAGCATAAGCGAGTTATTTTATTGGTACTGGGGTCTGGTAGCTCGTTGGGCTCGTATCCGCCAGCCGGCGGACGCAGGTTCAAATCCTGCCCCCGCTACTACTAAAAAGGGAGCAAAAATGCTCCCTTTTTTATTTTATTCGCTTATGCACTTAAATCAGCTTTTTCAGGGCTTACTATCTGGCAATTCGTCATTGCGAGGATCCGCCAGCCGGCGGAGACGACGCAATCTCCATCTTTCAAGCAAGGAGATCGCCATCCGCCAATTGGCGGATTCGCTCGCGATGACGGGTTGCCTTACGTCTTAAAAGTGTTCTAAAACAAGGATAACGATTCGATTATAAAGCAATTGCCGTGCAAAATTCTGATTAAAATGCATAAGCGAGAAATTTTATGAGCGAGCGACAACCATATTGGCCATATTGATTATGCTCGTTTAAATCACACAATCTCCTAAAACATTCATTTTTCACTTGACAACCCCTAATTTTTTCATTATTCTACTATAAAATTAGTCAAACACTACCGGAGGTCGCCATGCGTCGTCCAATCGTTTTTCACTTGACATTGGCCGGCCTGTTGGCCATTTTTGGATGGATGGGATTCAGTGGCTGCCAGGAACCACCTCAGTCAGGCAATCCCGTGACGCCGGAGCACCAAAAAGTCGTTCTGGGCAAGGGCGAGGTTTTTGTCGCTTACGATGAACCGCCTACGCCCATTGGTGGTTTTGAGGCCATTCACAAAAACTTGCGGTATCCTGCGAGTGCCAGAGCTGCCGGCCTGCAGGGCCGCGTTATCCTGAACGTGCTGATCAATAAAAACGGCGAAGTTGAGATGGTCAAGGTGCTAAAGTCCACCGGGCACGAGGAGATGGATCAGGCAGCCATCGAAGCCGTCAAGAAAACCGCATGGAGTCCGGCCAGGCAAAAAGGCAGTCCGGTGAAGGTCTGGGTGGGGATACCGGTTATTTTCAAGCTGAAAGATGGGCAGCCGGTTCAAGGTCGTGAAATCCGAAAAGAGCTCGATCCCAACCGGTATCAACCGCCCTATCCCAATAATAAAATGCCCTATTACGACCGCTTGCGGCCCATCTTGCAAAAAAAGGGCGAACTTGAAGGCAAAGTGCCCTTGAAACTGCTGTTTTCCGAGGATGGCGAGATCATGGAGGCCGAAATCGATGAATCGTCGCGCTCACATCCGGCGCTGGAAGAAGCGGCACTGGAATTAGTGAAACAGATTCCCTGGCTACCTGCGCGCAAAAATCAGCAGCCCGTGGCCAGCGAGGTCAGCATGACGGTGCATTTCGACAGGAAGGCCTATTCCTTTTCGTTGAAGGGAAAGCCCATTGAATGAAATCGATTGACCATCGCAGCGAAGGCTCACGGGGCACGGCCGTTCTCGAGTTTCGAGGACGGCCTTCCATATTCTGATGATGATCGTGTAGGGCATTCAAGCCTGACCACGAAAGGAGAGCCGACCCATTTCAGTAAAGATCAACCGAGAATCCTTTTGCACCCATTTTGCTGACTATCATTGGCAGCACGAGAGCGCTCCATCGATCCGGTTTTCACAGGAACAATTCATTTGAGCGAGTATTTACCCCAAATCCATCAACCGAGGGAGAAGCATGGCAAAGAAACGAAAACTGAACGAGGCCGAGTGGGAAATCATGGAAGGGGTATGGCATTTCGACCGGCCCGTAACGGTGCGTGAGGTGCATGAGGTTCTGTATCCGCAAAAGCAAAAAGCCTACACCACGGTACAGACCATCATGAACATCCTGACGGACAAGGGATTTCTCCAGCGCGAAAAGCGCGGCAAAGTCAATTTTTACACTCCTACTCTTTCCCGTCAAGACGCCGCTCGCATGGAGACGCAAAACCTGGTTTCGCGGCTGTTTCAGGGCTCGTTCGGTGCGCTGGCCAACTACCTCATCAACTCCGGCCAGCTCACCGAAAAGGATTTGCAGGACATCAAAGCGCTGTTGGATAAAAAAGATCGCGATGCCTAAACGCGGAGGTGGGCCATGCAAGCCCTGCTCAATCTTGCCGAAGCCTGGTGGCCTGTGTATGCCATCCATTTCGTGGAAATTTCGCTGTTCATTGCGCTGGTCTGGCTGATCGATCGGCGGATGGCGCCCAGCACCCGCCTGCGATACGGTCTGTGGACTCTGGCGCTGGTGAAACTCTATCTGCCACCCGTATTTTCGTTCCATCGCATTTCCCCGGCCGTCGAAACGCTGGATGCGCCCATTCTGCAGGCGGTGCCGGTGCTAACGTGGCCAGATGACATGCTCGCCGTACAGCTCAGCAGAGGCGTTTCGCTGCCGCTGCTCCTGTTCGGCCTGTGGCTCCTGCTTGCGGCGGTTATGCTGGCATTGATCGTGTTCCAAAACCTCCGCATCCGCCGGACGCTGAAGTCGGCCACGCGCATGGAGCGTTTGCCCACCCCGGATCTGTTGCCGGAATGCCCGCCAAGACGCTGTGAACTGTGGCTCAGTCCGAACCTATCTTCACCGCTGGTGTTTGGTCTTGTGCGCCCTCGGGTGTATCTTCCCGCAGGATTTCTTAACTGGCCGGCCGAGCAGCGGCGCAGTGTGCTGGCCCACGAGCTGGCGCATCTGCACTTCCGCGATACCTGGTTTCTGCTGCTGCAAATCATGGCGTTGGTGCTGTTTGCGGCCAATCCGCTGGTGTGGCTGGTGCACCGAAGGCTGCTGCAAATCCGCGAGCTGCGCTGCGATGAATGGGCCATTTCGCGCACCGGCATCGAGCCGCGCACCTATGGCCGCATTCTGCTATCGGTGCTTCAGGAGCAGGTCCAGCCGGCCGCGGCACGGATGGTTGGCGCCTATTTTGCTGAAAGCCGAAAAACCTTGCTGCAACGCTTTTCGCATCTGCTGCATCTGGAAAAGCGCCTGCCGCGCAGTCGCGCCGTGCACCGGGTGGTTTTTGTCGGCCTCGGCGCCGTCATGGTGCTGTTTTCGTGGCGGTGCCAGGGTCTGAAGGCCCCCTTTCCCCCAACCACAAGCTCCCCGGCTGATTTGCAGCCAGTGTGGGATTATGATGTGCCGCCGCGGCCCAAGAACGATCTGCCCGGCATGCTGAAACAATTCCGGGAGTCGTTTGCTCAACTCAAGACCCGACTTAAAGGCAATCTTCTCTTCGATCTGACCATTAACGAACGCGGAAAAACCGTTGCCGCGCAGTTGCGTCAACCGGAACCGATGCCCGATGATCTAAGCGATTTAGTGGCCACGGCGCATCGGTTGCTCCTGGCTGTTGAGTGGGAACCGGCACGAATCGGCAATCGCCCGGTGCCAGCGCGCATTCAGATACCGATCTCGTTTGAGGTTAGTGGCACGCGTCCCACAGCTCCCCCACCCGCTCCGGATGCGTCTTCGCGTAAAGCACCAGTATTCGTGGCCTATGACGAGCCCCCAACCCCCATCGGCGGTCTTGAGGCCATTCAAAGCAAACTCATGCAAATCATCCAGCCGGATTGGCTGCAGGCAGGATATAGAGGACGGGCGATCGTCAACGTGCTCGTGGATGTGGATGGTTCGGTTCGCAAAACGCGAATTCTGCGTTCCACCGGCACCGACCGCCTGGATCGGGCGGCCGTGGAAGCAGTGAGCTCGGTGAAGTGGCAACCGGCAAGGCAGCGAAACCGGCCGGTCAAAGTGTGGGTGGGTATTCCGGTCATCTTTCGAACAAAATAACCGCCCTGAATTGCGGATAGTTTCACCGAACGGAGTCCGTTGCCTACCGGAAAAGCCAGACAGCTATATCCATCCGGCGATACAACCATCCCCACACGAAATGAAGTGCGCCGAAACGAATGCGTGAATGGAACCGGGCAGGCCCCGGAAGCGAAATATCTGGCGAAAAATCGATGTTGAGCACCATCCGGTTGTCACTTCTCGAACGATCCAATGGCACCGTGATTGCTTTCGAAATTCCTCACGATCCCTGCTGGCAATGCAAGCAGAAAACCATGCTGTAACGGCGAAGTCCCTGTAAGGACTGTCGAACTTCCTTTTCATGTTCTAAAAACACCCTGTCCGGTTTTCGCTTCAGAAACTTCAGCATCTTTTTCCATCCTTTTTGCCTTTCATTCGGATGGCGGAGCTCACACCTACCCAACGAAATTGGGATAGCCAATTTTGAAACTGAAAAACCGCCTGCATATCCAACCAGAACTCCGGGCACCCTGCTCGAGGCTTCTATGCCTATTGTTCATCAAAATGGTTCCCCTTAGAAATCGATGTCTAGGGCGTGTTTCTGTCAGCGCTGAACCGGGTTTTCTTCACAAAAGCAGTTGTTTCCACGATTCATTTTGGTTATTTTTTCTTGATTTGTGCAAATGGTGTCCAGGCGATGTGTCCTGCGTCATTGGCTCCATGCAGTTGTGATCTCGGCCGGCGGATCAGTATCACGGACCGGCAAACACCTCAAGACCATTTCCAAAGAATTTGCGTGAACGGTGTTTCTGCGGTAATGGCAACGGATGGCACTCTTACGCATAGACGCGAGCAACGTGCGGATGCAAATAGGCCGAATAGTACGTTTTCGTCATCCCTGAAGCCACGTTATTTCGAATGTTTAGGAGAGCCGGGAAAGATTCTATTGGACGAATGCATTTCCGGCTTTTCAAATCTACGAACCCATTGTCCTTTCGATGTCCATGAACATTGCGCGGATACAAAAGCTGCTACGCATGCTTCAAAGCTGGCAGATGCGGTTTCACCGAATCGTTTCACGGCTCGGGCTGCCGGACTACACCCTGTTCACGATTTTTTCCATCATCATCGGAGCGGCGGCGGGGCTGGCCGCGGTGTTTTTTCACGAAACCATCGATTTTTTCACTGAGATCTTTTTCGGCCGCGGTCTCGGCTATCTGTCCTTCATCGGCCCGGCGGCGATCGTGCTCATTCCCACCCTTGGCATGCTGCTACAAAGCGGCATGATCATGCTCGCGCCAAACGTGGCCAAACACCGCGGCGTACTGGAGGTGATTAAAGCGGTGGCCATCCGTGGCGGCTATATTTCCTTTCGCACCACGCTGTTTCATTTTCTTGCTCCGGCCATCTGCATTGGCTCCGGCGGCACGGTCGGACCCGAAGGACCGGCGGCGCAGCTTGGCGGCGGCGTGGCCAGCAAAGTAAGCCGCTTTTTCGGCCTAACGGACTCGCGCCGGCGCATGTTCACCGCCGCCGGTTCGGGAGCGGCTATCGCCGCGGTGTTCAATACCCCCCTCGGCGGCGTGTTCTTTGCCCTGGAAATCATCCTCCTGAACGATTTTCAAACGCCCACCTTTTCCGCCCTGATCCTGGCCTCGGTCACGGCCAGCGCCATTTCGCGGATTTTTCTGGGCAATCAGCCGGCTTTCCATTTTTCCACCGTATCCATCGGGCCATACAACCAGCTCTATCTTTACGCGCTGCTGGGCATCGGCGCTGGCGCAATTTCACTGCTGTACATCAAATACTCGGAAAAACTCAATAAAGTGCTGCACAATTACCTGTTGCACCGAATCCCGCAATGGCTGGTCATGACCCTGGTGGGGCTCTTACTGGGGGTGGCCGGCTATCACTATCGCGAAATCTTTGGCATCGGCTATGAGGCCATCAATCACATCCTCGCCGACGGGATTCCCTGGCAAACGATAGCTGTGCTGTTTCTGCTCAAGCTGATTTTCGTGCCGCTGATTCTCGAATCGGGCGGATTCGGCGGGGTGTTCGCACCGTCGCTCTTTCTCGGTGCGTGCTATGGCTACCTGTTCTCCTACGGGCTCAATCACTTTTTCAACCTCGAATTGCACACCACCACCTACACCCTCGTGGGCATGGGCGCCATGCTCGGCGGCATCAACAGCATCCCGATTTCCGCCATTTTGATCATTTTTGAAATGAGCCGCGAATATGCGTTTATCCTGCCGCTAATGCTGGGCGTGGTCACCAGCACGACTGTCGTGCAGCTCATCATCAAAGATTCCATTCACAGCAAGCATTTAAAACAGGAAGGCTACCGCATTTCCCATGGACGTGAAATCCACGTGCTGCGTTCGCTGCGAGTGAAGGACGTCATGCGAAAGGACGTGGCGATGATCCCGGAAGACATGCCGCTATCGCAACTCCTGCGGCATTTGATCGAGAGCCCGCACAACACCTTTTACACGGTGGATAAACATGGCAGGTTGCGAGGCACCATCAGCATGACCGAGCTCCGGCCGCTGATTTCCGAGTACGACTACCTGCGCGAAATGATCATCGCGCGCGATATCGCCAATGATCATGTGATCACCGTGCGTGAGGACGACGACCTCGATTATGTGCTCAATCTGTTCGGCTATGAAAACGTCGATGAATTCCCGGTGACTGCCGCTGTTGAGCCCGGGAAAGTGGTGGGAACGGTCTGGCGACAGGATGTGCTCAACGCGTACAATCAGGCCAGCATCAAATACGACATTACAGACGGGCTGGCGCGCAGTCTGCGCACGCTGGAGAAAACGCATGAAGTCAAAGTGGCCGAAGGCTATGCCATCGTCGAGCGGCCGGTGCCGGACCGGTTTGTGGGCAAATCCATCAAAGAGCTGCGCCTGCGTAACCGCTACGGCCTGGAAGTGCTGATGATTCGTCCAGCCATGCCGCCATTCGCCAGCGAGGAGCCCGATATGATCATCGCCACGCCGGACTATGTGATTCAGGAGGGCGATACGCTGGTGTTGTTTGGTCCCGAGGATAAAATTGCCAGAACGGCGAAATGGTGCAAGGAATAATTGTGGCATTGGCCGCTCCCCCCTCACCGGTTGCTAACATGCCCTCCTTTGCCCTGTGCGATTTTCCCATGTGCGCTGTCCATCGTCGCATCAATGCGACACACAAAAAATCAAAGGCAACTTATTTATTTTCAAAAGCTAATCCATGGCTTTCCCTAATTGCGCGTGTTGGATCTTTGCGACAGTTCACGGTTAAAAAGGCATGCCCACCAAGATGTAACTCTACCTAAAACAGTAGGTTGCGAATTAATTGAAAAAGTGGTACAAAAATTGCAAATAGTTTAAATGTACCTGTTCTTTGAAAGGCCGCCTCAGGCGACGGTCATGAAGCAAGCTTCACCGGCGTCCAACACATCGCGCCATTGGACACACAGCTCGTGCCCGGCACAGAAGGCCACAAACCGCCGCTACTGCCTATGATATAGGCCACAAACTCCTGATCCTCATACGTATTATCAACATAAAACCGATTATAAAAATAACCGCCATCAGCATCGCCAACATTCTCAACCTGATACTGATACACCTGCTGCTGGCCTTTACAAACCGTGCCGCTATTCCACGCCGCGCCATACTTCTTGATGCGAAAATCCGGGCACTTATTGATGGTAAAATCCTGCGAGCGGGCATTGTTGCCCTCATCTTCTTCAGATACATCGCCGTTCACATCCGCAGTCACCATAATCGTCCGCGTCCCGGACATACACGCATACGGATTGGACGAACAGTCCACCGAGCAGGTCACTGTGCGGCTCGGATTCTGACCATTGATGGCGGTCATAACCCCGGTGGACACGCCAGAGCAAATGGTGCTCCCGTTCACCTGAAACCGCGTCTGCGTCACCCCAACATCCGAATAGCCAATATTTTTCACCGTCGCCGTAATCGTATAGCCAGCATTGGCGCAATAATTATCAATGCTGATGCTGTCCACCACCAAATCCGGGCCCAGACAATACCAGGTATCAGCCGTTGAAAAATCCCCGCACCCCAAAGTATTATCACAGGTCGCAACCCTGAT
>JAUZRQ010000056.1 GCA_030950365.1 Candidatus Zhuqueibacterota bacterium
TCATGGCCAGCGGTGCGCGCTTTTCTCCCACCGCCTTCAGCACAGTGGCGGCCAGGGTTTGCGCCGCTCCGCTGCGCTCCAGAAACGTGCCGATGATCGTGCCGCAGGCGATGACGATGCCGATGCTTTTCAAAGTGCCGCCGAAGCCTTCGGTGATTTTCACGATCGTGCTTGCAGGATCGAGTCCAGCCACGAAACCCATGGCCAGCGCCGCCAGCAACAGCGCCAGAAAGGGATGCAACTTCCAGCGCGTGGTGGCCAGAATCATCAATCCGACGATAACGAACAAAATAAAAAAGGTCAGCATTCAGGATTCTCCGCCGTTTCCAAACAAAACGCCATCCACCAACCAGCTAACCCGAGATTTCATGACGCACCGCGCCGACGAAATGGCACCTCAATTCATCGTTTTTCAACAAATAGCACCGCATTCGCAACACCTTGCATAAATAGTGCAGGAAAAATCATTCACCCGGGTCAAATGGCTTCCTCTGATTTCCCAGGATCCGGAATTTCCTTCCCCACCGCCGCAGCAAGGGCCGTCAGCTCGCTGCGGTAGATGCGTTCCAGCATCCCGAAATAATGCACTCTCTGCATATCCACTCCATTTTCAAAATCATCTGAGCCGCCGGAGACCGTTTGCCACAGAGTCTGGCATCCCTCCGGACCGGAAAGGTTGGCGGACTTGGGGCCGGCCGCCCGCACGAGATGACACCAGCTAACCCTCCCGTTTTTCGTTTCGCCCGGAATGATCACGTTCAGCCTTTCGACCGCTATGCCACCGTCTTCGCGGCTTTTTCTTGCCGACGCGTTTCCGCACGTTTATCCAGCCAGGCGTGAATGGTCAAACTACGGTCGGGGACGCTGTGCGGGAACAAAAAGCTGGCCAGATAGCCCACGCCGAACAGCACAAGATGGCTGTACACACCGAGCATGTATTTGTGATGCGTGAAGTTGAACCGGCCCAGATCGAGCAGCAACCGCTTATTTTCACCGAAACCGATGGGCGTGGAGGTGAGCACGGCCCAGCCGGTGAAAACGACGCAGGCCGCCATGCCGATATACAGCCCCTGCTTGTTGGCCCGGGTGAACAATCCCAGCAAAAACATGCCGGCTATGCCTCCCGAAAAGATGGCGTACAGCGTGAACACGATGCCCAGCACGCCTTTGTTGCCAGCCAGCACATAAAACGACGCCACAACGCAGGCGGCGATGCCCGATACCGCCACCAGAATTTTGCCGACCAGCAGCCGTTGCCTGTCGGTGGCTTTGGGGCGGAAGCGCATGTAATAGTCCTCCACCCCGATGGCGGCGAGGCAGTTCATGTCGGAATCCAGGCTCGAGATGGCGGCGGCCATGAGCGCGGCCAGGATCAAGCCGGTGACGCCAATGGGCAGCTCGGTCATGATGAAATAGGGAAACACGGCATCGGCGCGGGTACCGGGCGGCAGCGGCGCCTGGGTGAGATGGTAGTAGGAATACAGCGCCGTACCGATGAACATGAACAGGGTCCACACCGGCACGCTGAGAAAAACGCCGAGCAACGAAGCGCGTACGGCTTCCTTATCCGAACGCGCGGTGAGATAGCGCTGCACGATGGTCTGGTCGGTGCCGTATTTTTGGATGGCGTAAAACACACCGTTGAGCGCCATGACGATGAACGTCAGCCGTGCAAAGTCGATGTCGTAGGGCCCGAATCCGATTTTATCGTGCTCCAGCGCGTAGCCGATCACCGCCATGGGGCCGCCCTCGGGTTTGAAGAGCAGTACCGCGGCGCACAGAAGACCGCCGGCCATCAGCATGATGCCCTGAATCACATCCAGCCAGATGACCGCCTCGATGCCGCCGAGCACGGTGAGAATCACCACCGAGAGGCCGAGCACCCAGATGATGGCAAAGGTGTTCACGTGCATCATTTTCGAAAGCGCCAGCGCCAGCAGGAAAAAGACGGTGCCCATTTTGGAAAAATGCGCCAGCACGAAGGCGAGGGAGCTGTACAGCCGCGCCAGAAATCCGAAGCGGCGCTCGAAATATTCATACGCACTCAGCCGGATGACATTGCGGTAGAGCGGCACAACGAACCAGACCATAAAAATCAGCACGATGGGCACCATCAGTCCCTGCACCAGGCGGATCCAGTTGGAAGAATAGCCCTCGCCGGGATAGGCCAGAAACGTCACACTGCTGATGAGGGTGGCCAGGATGGAAATGCCCACCGCCCAGGAAGGGAGGTTGCCCTCGGCGGCGAAGTATTTCTGTGTGCTCTTCTGCCGCCGGGCGAAATAAGCGCCCACCGCAATGGAAAGAATCAACGATATCGCCACCACAATCCAGTCCAGCCAGTGCAAACTGTAGTCAGGCATGCCGCTCCCTCCTTCGCTTTGCTTTCTCCGCGGATTGTCCCGCACTTTGCGGCCCCGCCGCCCGGCGCCGCACCATCTCCCCGATCATGTCCGGCCAGGAATAGCTGCCTGGCTTGACGATCACATACCGGTTCGGCGCATGCCGCATGCGCACCACACCGGGCGCCATCTCCTGTACCGGAATCAATTTGCGCCAGCCCAGCGCCCGCAGAAGGTACGAGGCGGTGGAGCCGCCCTCCACCATCAGCTCACTCACCTCGGTTTGTCGCAGCAGCAGGGCAACCAGCCCGATCAGAAACCGAACAGAATGTTGCGCATCCGCAAGACTCATTTGTGGGGAGTCCGCAAGACGCAGCAGAACCGGCCGGCCGCTCTGCAGCAGCCGCGCGGCGTTTTGCAACCACGCTTTTTTTGCGGAATCATCCGCCTCTTCCGGCAGCGCCGGCAGGGGCCGAAAGCCCCACTGCTGCAGCTTCTCCGTTTCCGCCCGGCTGCTCTGGGCCGCGCTGCCGGAAACGAGCAGAATGCCGCCGGCAGGCCTCATCTTTTTCACGCCCGGAGGTTTCCTTTTGCATCCCATCTGCTGCAGAAAGGCGCTGAAAAAATCGCGCGCGCCCACCGGAAGGAAAAAAGGCGGCAGTCTGGCGGCCCACTGCCGCACCTCCGCTTCGGTGGCGGCTTCGCCCACGAATATACCGCGCTCCGGAATCGGTGCCGACGACGGCAGAACCTCCACCGGCGCCGCCCCGCCACCGAGCCGCTCTTTCACCTCCGCGGTGCGCGCGGGAAACTCCGGGTCCCCGGCGAATTCGGTCTCGTGCAGCGGAACGCCATCAACAAAATAGCGGCCGTTCACCACCGTCCGCCCGGAAGACGGATTCGCCGGCACCAGCAGGGCGCCGTGATAGGAGGAATGGCGCAGCAGGCTCTGCACCTCCGCCAGCACATGCCCCCGCAGCACCGAATCAATTTTCTTGAACAGCCGCGTCTTCGACTGCGGCCCCCAGCTCTGTTTTTTCGCGAGGTCGGCGACTTTCCGTTCGGCCTCTTCCCGCGAGCCCGAGCGTGTGCCGGTGTCCACAATCACCACCCCGGCGCGGCTGGCGGCC
>JAUZRQ010000057.1 GCA_030950365.1 Candidatus Zhuqueibacterota bacterium
TTCATTATCTCAAACACCGGATCACCAAGGCCCTGCTTGAATTCATTAACTCCATCATCCAACAAATTGAATATATCGTCAGAGGATACAACGCCTTCGAAAATTTTAGAATCGCTGTCCTATTCCATCTCGGAAAATTAAGCCTGTACCCATAAAAAAACAGTTATCTTTTGTTTTTTTTCGAAATCCAATAGACCCTTGATTGCATGAAAAAGATGGGAACAAGCAATTTTTGGCAATTTGATCCCTTTGCTGAAATACCTGCCGTAATTAGTTCGGTGGAATAACGAAGAATGCCTAACCTATAATATTGGACAGCGGATCACATTCAAGAAGCCCCCTGTCGCGATAAAGTTTTCTTGAAAATTCGAGGAATTTTGAGTGATTTTACTCAAAATTTTGAATAAATTGTAAATGGAGAATTGTATCCTTTTGAACGTGACACGGTTCGGCTTTTAATGAACAGAAGGAGCGAACCACGACGTTTTATTCAGGTCGTCGTGGCCCTTGACAGGTTGGGAAAACCACCGCGGTGCAACAATTCCTCGAGAAATGGCATGGACAGGCGCATTACGCAAGCGCTGACTTGACTGCCCCTCCGCAACAGGATTGGATTGCAATCCAATGGCAACGAGCTCGCATGTTGGCGAACAGCAATAAGCCTGTGGTTGTGCTGGATGAAATACAAAAAGTAGCCCGGTGGTCGGATGTCATTAAAGCATTCTGGGATGAGAATACCCGTAACCAACTCGATATTCGAGTGATCCTTCTCGGGTCCTCGGCGCTTCTCATGCATGCCGGATTAACCGAGAGTCTGGCCGATTCGAACAGATCATCATGAGTCACTGGCTTTTTTTCGGAATGTCGTCAGGCATTTGGCTGGGATTTGGAGACCTACATCTATTTTGGTGGCTATCCAGGGGCAGCCCCATTCATTAACGATGAGGATCGCTTTTCGCAATATGTTCGGGATGCGCTCATCGAAACCACCCTCAGCAAAGATGTATTTTTAATGCACAGAATCGAAAAACCCGCGCTTTTGCGGCAACTTTTTCAGCTAGCCGTAGAGTATTCCGGCCAGATTCTTTCGTATCAGAAGATGTTGAGATAGCTACACGACGCTGGCAATACAACGACTCTTGCTCATTACCAGCATTTCCTGGAATCGGCCTTTTGGTTGCGCGGCCTTCCCAAGTGGCATTAACTGCCCATTCGCAAACGTGCTTCGAGTCCCAAATGGCTCATTCTGAATACGGCCATTGTTACCTCCTTATGGGGAGAATCATATCAAACTTTGCGCAATGATTTGGGCCGGTGGGGTCGGTTGGTGGAAACAGCGGTAGGTGCTCACCTTGTCAATAGCACAGTTGGATCGCCCATTCAGGTCTTTTATTGGCGTGACCGCCAGTTTGAAGTGGATTTTGTCCTCCAGAAAGGTGAAAGGCGCATCGCTATTGAAGTCAAAAGCGGGGCCAGGTTGCGAAAATATACAGGCATTCAGGCCTTTAAGCGGCAGTTCCCGGGCTCAAACAGTCTGGTCGTAGGCGGTGATGGGGTGCCTCTTGAGGAATTCTTTATGATGCCTGCGGGGACATGGTTTACGCAACTTTTTTAAATATTTCACATGACTGCAACAAAAAAAGCCGCACGAGCCATTTTCTCGTGCGGCTTTGAATTTGGCGTCCCCTAGGGGATTCGAACCCCTGTTGCAGGATCGAAAATCCTGAGTCCTAACCACTAGACGAAGGGGACGAACAGCCTTAAATATAAAATAATGTCGTTTGAAAATCAATAATTTTTTTACAAAATTTAGGGTGAGCGACGGGACTTGAACCCGCGACCACCAGGGCCACAACCTGGTGCTCTACCTACTGAGCTACGCCCACCATATTTCTATCGTACATCTATCCGTGTTCAAAGGCACGCCAGGAGGGACTCGAACCCCCAACCGGCGGCTTAGAAGGCCGCTGCTCTATCCTGTTGAGCTACTGGCGCATCGGATGAAGTCGGGGCAGCAGGATTTGAACCTGCGACCCCCTGCTCCCAAAGCAGGTGCGCTCACCGGACTGCGCTATGCCCCGTAGCCATTTTCATCAAAAGCTACATAAGATAAGCGATATGCGGTTGAAAATCAAGTGCAATTTTGGCCTATCTGTAAGGCTACTTTTTAGCGTATCGGAATCTGTGGTTTTAAAACATGGTTTCGATTGAGGCTGTGTCCGATGCGAGAGAAGAAAGTGCCAGGTGCGAAGAAAGTTGGCAAAGATTTTTTTACAATATACCAGAATTTCCCCACCGGAGGCCTAAAGCACCCATCGGGACGTGGGGAAGGCCATGTTGTTCCTGTTGGCTAAGAAATGGCATACAATCACCGGCTACGAGAAAGATAGTTTGTTAAATTTTTCTTGATTTCTCTGAAAGCCTTGCCGCGGTGGCTGATGCGATTTTTTTCTGCCAGCGTCATTTCGGCCATGGTTTTGCCAAGTTCCGGCACGAAAAAAATGGGATCATAGCCAAAATTGTTGCTTCCCCGAGGCTCGGTAGTGATAACGCCGCGACACACGCCTTCAACGGTTTCCACATTGCCATCGTGAGCAAAAGCCACGACGGTGCGAAATTGGGCTTGCCGCCGGGATGTCGGGACATCGCGCATGGCCTGAAGCAATTTTTGCACGTTATCGTCATAGGTTGCGCCAGGGCCGGCGTAGCGGCTGGAATACACCCCCGGCACTCCGCCAAGGGCCTCCACTTCGAGACCGGTGTCGTCAGCAAGGGTAGGCAGGCCGGTGAGCTGATGCAACGTCAGGGCTTTTTTGATAGCGTTACCCTCGAGGGTGTCGGCATCTTCTTCCACTTCGGGCAAATCCGGCATATCGGCCGCGCAAAGTAGCTCCACATTTAGATCGGCGAGGACCGAGCGGATTTCCCGCACCTTGTCGCGATTGCGCGTGGCCAGCAACAGCTTCATTTCGTACGCTCCGACGACATAAAATGGTCCACGCGATCGACGATGCCGACAATGGACGCGTCGATGGGGGCCAGGTCTCTGGGGTAGGGAATGGTGGCCTCGCGCGCGGTCACGTAATAGACCACTTCGCCCTGACCGGCGCCGATGGTATCCACCGCCACGATGGGATCGCCGAGCGGCTGCAGCGCTGGCGTCAGTGGCTGAACGATTTGCATTTTAGCTCCTTCCAGGGTTTCCACTTTGCGCGTCGCCCAGATGGTGCCGATGACTTTTGCCAGATGCATCAGGCTTCCTCCGAAACATCCAGCTTATCGACAATGGCCATGATGGTGGCATCCACAGGCTTGCCATCGGTCAGGGCGGTTTGCCGGGCGGAACTGCCCTGCACCACAAGCACAATTTCGCCGACGCCGGCGCCCACGGCATCCACGGCCACCACAAAGCCGGACTTGTCGCTATAATCCAAATTTACCGGCCGAACAATCTGCAACTTCATGCCCTGCAGTCGCTCTTCCTTGCGCGTGGCCCATACTGTGCCTATAACGCGTCCCAGAATCATTGGATTAGCCGTAAACTTCTTTTTCGTTGCACTTGCACACGGACACGAAGCGCTGGTTGAATTTCCAGGAGTCTTTGATCGGCGACCGCTCGGAATAGACCATCTTCACCGTCTGGATCGGTTGCCCGCACTCGGGGCAGGTATGTCCGCGCTTCCCGGCGGCTTTGGCAGCTTTTTCGGCAAAAGAAGTCCCTTTGGCCATGATGGTATCTCCTTATCATTATCATTTCAACTGAAGGTTTTCTCGAAATACAAAGCGTTTAAATTTAATATCTCATGGGAAAAAATCAATACATTTTCCCTGCGTTTTGGCAATCGGGGGGCGTTGGCGTCTCCAACACAACCAAAGCTCCTGTCGTCTGGATTGTCAAAAAAGTGACTTTGTGGTGTATTGCCGCATTGCCGCGCAATCAATCGCGGATCAAATAGGGAAGGGCGCGCAAGCGCCCATGTCTCGCATCGTGTTGGGTTGTTCCTCGATGGTGCGGCTGTTTGCATGGAACGATTTTCGCCATTTGTAAGATACTGGATTGCGCCACGGCTGGATGCGGATTTACGCGGATTGATCGGTGAAACTTTGCATTATCGGCCTCATGCGAGATGCACGGTGGAGCCAGGGGCGCCGCCAGCGTCGGAAGATCGCCACGCGTCTGCACATGCGGCCGCTCGCGCTGACAGATACTTTGGACATTTGCCTGCATCGATCGGGGAAAAGGAAAAGAAAAATTATATGAAAACACTGAATTCATATTAATTTTGCGTCTTCGATTTGATATTTTTAGATCAAATTAGTTCAGATAATGACCAAGAGTAGATAGAACACCCATGATGAATGAAGTCATCTTTCTGGGTGAAGAAGCTCCTGAAGGTGGATATTTCGGCCGGGCGCTTGGTGAATCTATTTATACTGAGGCAGAGACTCTGGAAGCGCTCCGTGAAAATGTACGCGATGCGGTTCGCTGTCATTTTGAGCCTGGAAAAGAGCCCAAAATCATTCGGTTGCATTTCGTGCGCGAAGAAGTCATGAAAGAATGAAACTGCCGAGAGACGTATCCGGGCTGGAGCTCGCCAATGCTCAGAAAAAATTGGGCAATAACGTGACCCGGCAAACCGGTAGTCATATCCGGTTGACCACAGAGACAGGTGAGAAGCACTCCATTACCATCCCCAAACATACCTCTCTTTGAGTTGGCACCCTTTCTCTGCAATTCTGAGCGACATTGCGCAGCATTTGAAAATATCCAAAGAGGAGTTGATAAGGCGTCTTTTTTGAAGCCTTCTTACAAATCAATGGTCCATAAACTCAGAGACGTGCCCGATTGGCTCATCCACGAGGGGTGAAGGTTACAGGGGGCCTCTCGCAACGGCGCGGAGGGGACAGAGATTTTTTGTCAAACATTTTTCGCTCATCGTGATTTTGTGGTGCGTTGCCACACCGCCGCGCGATGAATCGCACGGCTCAAATAGGGAAGGGCGCGAAAGCGCCCTGCCAGAAATTGAATTTTTTGTTTTGACTTTATGTTCTCCGTAAGTATGTGATGCAATCCATTTTTTACCCTCGAATCAGCGTCGCCTCCACGATCTCCTGCACCTTCTTCGTGGTCTCGTGCGCTTCGTTGAGCATGCTCTCCAGGTTCTGGTTCATTTCGCGAATGAAATCTTCGTCCTTGATGTTGGGCAGGTTGATGCGCACGTTGTAGATGGCGCCCTGCACGCCGGCCAGGCCCATGAGCGCTCCCACGCCCGCATCACTCATCACGTCTTTGTTGCCGATTTGCGCCGCATCCAAACACACGCGGATGGCGTCCAGGCAGAGCTCGGCGGTGCGCAGCGGCACCCGCGCCGCCGATTTGTATCCCCCCTGCATGGCCTTTTCGCGCTCCGCCAGTTGCTCCGGCGTGTCTTTGGGCATGCGCATGGCCTCCAGCACCGCGTTAAACGCTTCGGTGTCTTCATCCACGGCGCGCACGAGGTCGTCCTTGATCCGTTGCGCCTTTTCCGCCAGTTTGCACAGGTGCTCGTACTGGTCGTCGAAATCGCCCTTGCCCACGGATAGATTGGCCACCATGGAGGCCAGCGCCGCGCCTAGCGCTCCCGCAAGCGCGGCAATGGAGCCGCCGCCCGGCGCCGGCGTATCGCGGGAGACCTCATCCACGAAATCGACCACGGTTTTATTCACCAGCGCGCCCTTCTGTTTCGGCATGCCGATGACCTTCTTGTCGATATCGAACTCGGCCACGTCGCGCAGGCCCATGGACTGCACGGCCGTCTCGATGACATCGCGCACCGGGATACCGGTGGATTTCTTCATTTTTTGCAGGTAGTAAATCCCGGCCTGATACATGGCATCGAACGGCACCACGCCGACAATCTCCGAGCCGGTGACCACCAGACCGCGTTTGGCCGCTTCCTCGCGCGCCGCTTCCAGCACCCGATGCGGCGGCGATATTTTGTAATTGGTAAGATTCATGGAAATCTGCGCGAGGTGGTAATCTTCCACCACCCAGCCCACGGCCTTCACGTGCGTAAACCGGCCGTCTTTGTACGCCGGTTTGCCGGCAAGATTGTGGATATCCAGCCCGATGGACTGGTAGCGCTTCACCAGATCGCCGCCGTGGGCCTCTTTGTAGTGCGCCGCCAGATCGTCGAACGTTTTGCCGGTGAAGTCGCAGTTGCCGCAGGGAAATTTGTTGTCTTCGAAATACACCACCTTGCCTTTGTAGTAGAAAGGCTCGGTGTTGCCGACGCGTTTCCAGCGGCCGCGCTCGCGCAGCTCGTAGGCGATGTCGGTGGCGTAGCGGCGATCCATGGTATTCAAATTGATATTGTAGGCGATGAGAAACTCGCGGGCGCCCACGGCCGTGGCGCCGGATTTGGGATTGAACTTCGCCGGGCCGTAATCGGGCTTCCATTCGGGATCGGCCAGTTTTTGCGGCAGGCCCTCGTATTCGCCCGCGCGCACTGTGGCCAGGTTGCAGCGCTCGGGCCGCGTGGCCGCATGTTCGTACAGATACACCGGAATGCCCAGCTCCTCGCCGATGCGTTTGCCCACCTCGTGCGCCAGCTTCACGCAGTCGTCCATGGTCACGCCGGCCACGGGCACGAAGGGGATCACATCGGTGGCGCCCATGCGTGCGTGCTCGCCGTGATGCTTCGCCATGTCGATGAGCTCGGCCGCTTTTTTCGCGGCCCGGAAGGCGGCCTCGGCCACCGCTTCCGGCGGCCCGATGAAGGTGACCACGGTGCGATTGGTACTCTCGCCCGGATCCACGTCCAGTAATTGCACGCCCTGCACCGATTCGATCTGATCCGTGATCTGTTTGATGATGTTTTTATCCCGACCTTCGGAAAAATTCGGTACGCATTCGACGATCTTTTCCACCGTGCCGTTCTCCTATATTGGTTTCCGTTTATGCCCCACAACCCTTTGAAACATCGATGGCCAATAGCTAACCGACAAACCTGTGCCCTGCAGTGGAGGTAAAATGGGGAATTTTTTCGAAAAATTCAACGGAATTTGGCGGGAAGAGGTCAACAACTTTTAGGAAAAACATTCTTAAACCACGGATTTCACGGATGGTCACTGATTTTGAAAGCACTGATGGGGGCGAGGAGTTGTTCGGATTTTTGAGTGTTTTTGCCAGGCCGAAGTTTCAGGAAAATGCGAAACATAATACATCCAATCAGGCAGAAAAAGTAAATGCTATTGTTATTCTTAGCTCCTTTGGACCGGCTAAGACCCACAATCTTGCCTGACATCCCCCATCTCGCCACATCTTATCGCTGCAAGCGGCTGCGTCATGGCAGCGCGCTATGTTTGAACCACTTGAACCGATGGCCGCACACAATACATGCGGCCCGGGAAATGGCGGCGTGCCAGAAAGCCCCCCGGGCGGATCAGCCCGGCTGGAACAGCAACCTTACATAAGTCCGAATCGAAGTGAGATCTTCACGCGAGGCCACGCCGGCCATCATGGCGGAAATCCAATCCCGGACTTCCTTGTAAGTGGCGGCTCGTTCGACCACAAGATTCAGCAGCGGCCGGATGCGTCCGACGAGTTGCAGCCGATAGCTTAGCTTCAATTCCGGCCCCAGCTCGGCCCAAAGGCGATCTGCATACGCCTGCAGTTGCGCGGCGCTGTAATCCTCACCCCGGCAAACTTCGGCCAGCACCCCGGCGGCAATTTTTCCCGAGCTCATGGCATTGCTGATGCCCTCGCCGGAAAACGGATCCACCAGCCCGGCGGCGTCACCCAGCAGAAGGAAACCGTCGCCGTGCACCGTACGTTGTTTGCTGCCCATGGGGAGATTCCACCCATGGATGCCCCCGACCAGCTCGGCGTCTTCGAACCGTTCGCGAAAATACGGCGATTGCGTGGCCGCGATGTGCGCCTGGCGCAAATTGATGTGGCGTTTCTTGATTTTGCCATGCAGCATTCCGAGCCCGACGTTGGCCAGGCCGTTGTCCAGCGGGAAGATCCAGAAATAGCCCGGCAGAATGTCTTTCACGAAATGGATTTCGATGGCGTCGGTCATGTTTTTCACGCCGCGGTAGTAGGCCCGGGTGGCGATCACCCAGTGGCGCGGATCGATCTCATACAGGCCCAGTTTGCGGCGGACGATGGAGCTGTAACCATCGGCGCCGACCACGACTTTGGCGGTGAATCGCTTTCGCTGACCTCGGGCATCTACGCCGGATATGCCGTACACCCTGCCGTTTTCCACCAAAAGATCATCTACCGCAAAGCCCTCGAGGGTCTCTACTGTTTCCTTCGCGGCCTGAAACAGGATGTTGTCAAACACCTCGCGGCGGCACACATAGCCATAGCTTTGCCGGGTGGCGTTGGGCGGGGTGAACGGCACGTAGGTTTGCGTGCCGTTGGGGGATGAAAAGATGACGCCATTGACCCGAGCCTGGGGCGCGCGTTCCAGTCGCGGCAAAAGCCCCAGCTCGCGCAAGTAAATGAGGCTTTTGCCCGAGATGGCGTCACCGCAAATTTTATCCCGCGGAAAGGTTTTCTTGTCCAAGAGCAAAATTTTCAAATCATGGCGGGCGGCGTACAGTGCACAGGTTGTTCCGGCCGGTCCGCCACCTATGATGATCACATCGTAGTCGTACGTCATTCGCGAATGCTCCCTCCTCGGATGTTCAAAAATTTCAGATGGTTTCAAATTTAGAGGAAATGGAGGACAATCGCAAATGAAAAGTAGCCGTTGTACCGGAGAAGATATCCGAAATCGGTCATGATAATCCGCGATTGGCGCTCACCGGCTTTCGCCGCTATGCGGGAATCATTGGAAAGGATGAAAAATCGCCGCAATCCGGCCATTCTTCAAAGAATCGCGGGAGAACCGTTTGCAGGCGCGGAAGGCGCACCGCTCTTTGTCCGGGTCCTCAACGAAACCAGGGGCGTTCGATCGGCCGCAATGGCCGCCCCGAGCGTAAAAATTCGCTTCTCGCTCCCTTAATTAAAACAGCAAAAGGTTGGAGCATTTGACAGAAGGCGTTTTATTCTCCCACGAAACGTCGGCGAACCGGGTTTATCCGCTCATTTTCCATAGGCCACAGACCTGGTTGAAAAAACGTCGCTGCTCGGCATGTGCGGAAGATGGTTGGATTCTGGTTTTATTCGTTCCCCTCTTGAGAGGGGCTGGGGGTGAGTAAGATGCGCGCTTTTGTCCGGCCTGATTTTTGTTGGGCGACTTCTTGTCGCTCGCTGAATGGGAACAAAAAAACGGATATCATGTTGCATTGGGCCCCATATCCATTCGTTCGATTTTGAGGCGCTTCTTGCGAATTTCCCATTTTTTCCTGGCCAATTCCTGCATATCCACCTCGATGTCCTTCTCATCCATGATCTCCAATCCAAGTATGGTTTCGATGATATCCTCCATCGTGACCAGCCCCTGAGTACTGCCATATTCATCAATGACAAGAGCAATATGTTCCCTTTTTAATAACAACTCTTCAAAAAGTTTTAGAATCGAAGCGTTTTCGTAAAATGTTGAAATCGGGCGCTTTAAATCTTTTAATTCTATTTTGACTTTGCCCTCCGCCAGTTTTTCCAGTACGTCCGAATTCAGAATATAGCCGGTTACCTGATCTATGGTCTTGGAATAAACCGGGATTCGGGAGTACTGTAAAAAGGTTTTATTTTTTATGTATTCATTGAGCTGGAGCTCTTCAGGCGCGGCAACCATCACTGTACGGGGCGTCATTATCGCTTTGATATAAACCGTTCTTAATCGGATCAAATTATGGATAATCTTGCTTTCGCTTTCTTTTAACACCCCCTCTTTTGTGCCTAAATGAATCAATGCCTCCACTTCCTCGCGGCTTACCGATGGCAACTTTTTATTTTTTGCGATCATTTTCGTAAGCAATTCCGCAATGAGGACCAGAGGATAGGAAAGGAAAATCATTACTTTAATAATCATGGCCGAGGGCAAGGCTAGTTTCCGCCAGAAAACCGCCCCGATTGTTTTTGGAATAATTTCGGAAAAAAACAGGATAAGGAGGGTAAGCACCGCTGAAATGACGCCAAAATAGGCTTCCCCGAAAACCGCAACGGCCTGGGCGCCAACGCCGGCGGCGCCTATGGTATGGGCTACCGTATTAATGGTCAGGATGGCGGAAAGGGGACGATCGATATTATTTTTCAGATTTTTTAGATAGTGCGCCGCGCGCTTGCCTTGCATTTCCTGCATTCTAATGAAAGGCGCCGAAACCGAGAGGATTACCGCCTCCACAATGGAGCACAAAAAAGAGACAAATAGCGCCAGAGTCAAATAAAAAATGAGAAGTGCCATAACTTTTCTTATCCATTGTCCAGATAGTTGTTTGGTTTAAGTATAAGAAGTGGATGGAAAGTTTGCAATACTTTAATTGAGTTGCAGAGCGCTTTTCAATTCGTCCGGGTTTCGTGATCCTGTGGTCCGCGAACGATTTTCATTACAATTAAAACACTGTTGTAAGCAAGGCTGGATCGGTAGCAAGGGAAATGGCAACCGATTTTATATGGTCGCTGATCGCATGTAGCACAAGCTTCCAGCTTGCGGCTTCGGGCTTCTTGCCATGGCGGGCGAAGTTGTGGCACAAGCTTCCAGCTTGTGGAGTTTGGATTCTTGCAATGGTTGGTCGTTTTCTCACGATTTTGCGGCTTCACGTTTGGAGGGGGAACAAACCACTGATTTTCACTGATGGTTGTCGCTGGCAGGACATTGAGCTGCGGATGAGCACGGATTGCCGCGGATTGAGGGGGCCATGCCACGCCTGCGGCGTTTTTGAATGATAAGCGATCGCATTGGTCATTCGAATCATGGCATTTCTGCACGCAGCTTGAATCACAAGCAGGGATGCTAGTGCCACAGTGTAGCGCAATCTTCCACCTTGCGCCTTCGGGCTTCTTGCCATGGCGGGCGAAGTTGTGGCACAAGCTTCCAGCTTGTGGAGGCTGTGCATTGAGCTAACGAGGAATTCGGGGCGTCTTGAAATGGGGACGGTTTTACCTGCGCCATGTTTCGGAATAGTTGCTCGCTCAAATCGCCTGTC
>JAUZRQ010000058.1 GCA_030950365.1 Candidatus Zhuqueibacterota bacterium
CATCCGTCGCATCGGCTTTGTGTGCCACTTGCTCACGCGCAACGGCGTGGTGGCCATCGCCGCGGCGATTTCGCCCTACAAGGCCGTGCGCCAGGAAGTGCGAGAAATGATCGGCGATTTCGTGGAAGTATATGTGAAAGCCTCGCTGGAGACCTGCATCCAGCGGGATGTGAAGGGCCTGTACAAAAAAGCAATGGCCGGTGAAATCAAACAATTTACCGGCATCTCCGATCCCTACGAGCCACCGGATAATCCCGAAGTGATCTGCGATACCGAAACCGAAACCCCACAGGAAAGCGCCGCGAAGATTGTGGCATATCTGGAGGAGGCGGGGTATGTAACGAATTTCCAGGAGTTAATAGAAATAAGGAGCGACACAAATAATGTAGGAATATAGTGATAATTGCATTGATCAATTGTTATTTTTACAAACAAGTCATATGTGCCCAGTTAAGCTTTAACCATTGGTAAGGAAAAGGCCCGATAATCTCCTTTTGGTTTTATCTTATGGTAGGTCTAATCCATTAATTAAACATGAGGTTGTCGAGCCATGGCCTATCATAAGACAATTTTTCGTCAAATGCTACAGATTTTTTCCCGACTTGAAATTCAATCGATCGTAAATCGGTACCGGGGAGATTTCCGAATCCGCCGGTTACGCAGTTGGGATCAATTTATTTGTTTGCTTTTTCGCAATTGTCTAACCGTCATTCATTACG
Source organism: Candidatus Zhuqueibacterota bacterium (assembly GCA_030950365.1). Lineage (GTDB taxonomy): Bacteria > Zhuqueibacterota > Zhuqueibacteria > Zhuqueibacterales > Geothermadaptataceae > Hydrothermovivens. The sequence goes on from JAUZRQ010000058.1 coordinate 720, forward strand.
GGACACGATTCAAGGGCTGTCTTCATTTGAACAAAAATTCTATCATCTTGGCTGTCGTACAATTAGCCGCTCCATGCTATCTGATGCTAATAACAAAAGGTCTTATGAGATTTACCGAGATGTGTATTTCATTCTTTTAAAACGTACGCAAACGATAGCGCCCAAACACAAAATAAAACTCAATCGTAGGCTTTATGTCATGGACTCGACGGTGATTGATCTTTGTTTGAAGCTTTATCCCTGGGCGCGATTTCGCAGTACCAAAGCCGCGGTCAAATTACACACAGTCATTCAGGTCGATGGCAGTTTACCCACCTTTATGACCGTTACAGAAGGTAATGTGCACGATATCACCGTGGCTTGACAGATGGCAATCCCGAAAGGAAGCTTTTTGGTATTTGATCGCGCCTTTAACGATTTTGATTTCTTTAACCACTGTGATAACAATAGCATACGATTTGTGACTCGAGCGAAAACCAATGCAAAATATAAGATTGTGCAATCACTCCCGATAGATACAATCAAACGGCGTTTTGAGCGATGATATCATCCAATTCACCGGTTTTTATTTGCGTAAAAAGTATGCGGGAAAACTCCGTCGTATACGCTATAGCGATAAGGAAACCGGTAAAGAATATGTATTTTAACCAATGACTTCGAACTCGAGGCCAACGTCATTTGTGATATTTACAAAGCCCGATGGGACATTGAAATCTTTTTCAAAACTATTAAATAAAACTTGAAAATCAAACGCTTTATGGGAACCAGTGCCAACGCGGTCATGACACAAGTATGGATCGCATTAATCGCCTATCTGTTAATCAGCTTTCAAAAGTTTGTGCATAAATCCAGACACTCCAATTCAAAGCATCTTTCGACTCATTCAAATCAATCTCATGGAACAAAAACCTATTGAAGGTCTGATCACAGAAAAACTTAGAAAACCAGATCAAACTACCGTGCGGGCTCAAATGTGCCTCTTCAAAACCTAAACCGGACACTTGTGGAAACAAGTATTAAACAATGAAAATAATAATCATTTAAATAGAAAATATTAATGCTAGCGATTCAACCTTTGGAGCATAAAAATTACCAATATTTCAAAGATGAGAAAATTAACTAAATTTGCTTTGTACTAGATTTTCAAGCCAAAGGAAATTGTTATGATAAGTTGCCCGATCTGTGATTCTACAGATATTAATTTTTCATTTTCGTCAACAGACATTAATTATCGCTTATCATCTAAACTATATCAAATCTATAATTGTAGCAATTGTAGTGTTTTTTTTCAGTGGCCTATTCCCGGAGAAAATGAGATAAAATCTTTTTATAGTGATGAATATAATGAACATTATGAAAGCGATAAGCTAAGAGCAACTAATAAACTTAAAAAAGTGACAAAAAAAATAATAAGCTATATCATTTCCAAAAATGAGGAAGCTTATAGGGAAAATAAATTCGATAATTTAGTTTTCTCACCTTTTCGCTTTTTTTTTGGAAATCCTTCAATTGAATTAATTCAAGGTGAAATCGGTAAGCAAGAAATAAGAGTCTTGGATGTTGGTTGCGGTGCTGGGGTATTTTTAGAAAAAATTGCTAGATGTACAAACGTTAAATATTCTCTTGGATGTGATTTTTCAAAAAATGCAGTTGATACTTGTAGGAGGAAAGGATTAAACGTATTACAAGGGACTATAAAAGATGTAGAAGAAAAGAATTTCAATGTCATAATTTTAAAGCATATTCTTGAACACGTCCCAAATCCTTATGAATTTCTTTTTGAAATAAAAAAGAGAATTACTGATGATGGGATTTTATTGATTAGCTTGCCAAATAGTGATAGTATCGGAAGATGGATATTTAGAAAATATTGGGCTGGGTTTGATGTACCGAGACATATTTTTACCTATAATAAGAAAAGTTTAAATTTTTTACTTCAGAAAACAGGCTTTGAAATCATAAAATGTAAATATGATTTGATTTTTGTTAATAGCATTAATCCACTATTGGGGAAATTAAGGCACACAGACAATTTTGTGAATAGTTACATAACGCAAAAATTTTTTCTGATTATTTCTAAAATTGTTGGTTTAGTAAATTATGCTGATCAAATTACATTAATAGCTAGGAAAATTTAGTTAGGCATTGCTTAGATGCAGGGGCGGATTTTAAAAGCAAAAAAAACAGAGAGCAACGTTTTTGAAAAGTGATTCTTAAGCTTTTATCTTAAGTTAATAAACTGCAGTATTTTGATAAAATCTTATGTGAGATGAATTAATCTGTTTGATTTTTAATTATTTCACGTAAACGAAAATTGATGAGCAAAATTTGGAAGCATTTAATATAAAATTTGGAAAACAAGCTACTGCAGGATTTTTGGGAAAACTCTTTTTTTATATATTTGGTTTTATTTCGACAATAGTTTTTAGTAGGAATTTGGGGCCGGCTTCTTACGGTGATTTTGCTTTATTTGTTACTGTACTTAATATTACAATAATAATTCATACCATTGGATTGCCTCTGTCGGCAAGAAAATTTCTTTCTTACTATGATGATTTAAATTATAAAAAAAATTATACTATTGCGCTGATAAAAATATTTTTGTTTTCCTTTGTTGTAACTTTGGTAATCTTAAACATAGTAGTAAGATATATTGATCTTATTTTTAATACAGAGATTTTTTATCATTATAAAAATTATTTTTTGGTTGTTCTATTTTTGCTTTCCTTAAAATCAGTTTTGGAAGGCATTTCTCAGGGAATAGAAAAGAATCACATCTATGCAATTTCAGAATTCATTTTCGGCTCATTGAAAATTGTTATTTTTCTCCTCATGATACACTTTGCTCACTTTGCTAAAGTATCGTTGTATCATGCAATTTTTGCCATAATAGTTTCTTCTTTAATCGCAATTATAATATATGTGCAAAGGATTATAAAATATTTTTCAATAAAAAAAAATAAAGGTAGCCAAAAGAAAAATATAAATATATACATCGAAATAGTTAAATATGGTTTTGTTGTTGCAACAACAAATCTATTAGCGGTAATAATAATCCAAACAGACAAGTTGATGATTGGTATTTTTCATTCTAGCGAGTTTGTAGGATACTATAATGTAGGGCTTATGCTTGCTAATTTTACCAGTTTCTTGTTAGTTGCTATTTCTCCTATTGTAAGTACAACAATATCAAACTTTTATTCAAAGAGACAAAAAAGGAAAATCGAAAATTTTTATAGATATGTGACCAAATGGTTAATTTTAATGACATTACCTTTTTCGATGGTGCTTATTGTCTTCGCAAAAGAAATAATTAGCAACCTTTTTGGGACAGCTTTCGAAACAGCAACAGATGTTTTGATAATAATCTCAATCTCAAAATTGTTTGAAGTATTGATAGGACCTATTGGTTTTCTGTTGGTAATGTCAGGAAATGAAAAGAAGGATATGGCCATTAATTCAATTGCAATAATAATTAATATAGTTTTAAATTATTGGTTGATTCCACAATATTTTTTGATTGGAGCAGCTATCGCAACTAGTGTATCATGGATACTAATAGCATTAGCAAAAATTGCAATAATGGTTAAAGCAAAACAATATAATATCTTAAATATACAAGATAAACTAAAAGTATTATCCATTTCAATAATAATGTTGATAGCCATATTTCTTCTTAAGAAAATAATATTCGATATTCATATAGTTGTAAAAATAGCATTAATTTCTTTAGTTGCATATTCTATTTCCTTTTTTACAATATTTATTTTTATGGATAATAACGAAAAAATGCTTTTAAAAAATATTGGAAAAAATTTAATCACAATTAATAGAATTGCTTTGAAGCAAAAGTAGTAACTTTTCGCTGCTACATGATATTAATAGCCAAGGTAAGCTACGAGGAGAATCATGATAAAAGTCGCAGCGTTTACAGATCATAAGATTACGCCCTCCAGAAGATTTAGAGTCGAGCAACTTAAAAGGCCCCTTCTTAAACATGGCATTAAAATACAAGAATATCTAGCATATCCAGATAATTTTAACAAACGACCAAATTGGGCTGTTGAAAGAATATTTATAAAGTTACTAACCATGCCACATCGGCTCAATAGGGCAAAAACTGCAGATATTGCAATAGTGCAAAGAAATTTATTTGGCAAATTTTATACTTTTGAGAGTTTTGTACCAAATCCAAAGCTTCTTGATATTGACGATGCGGTATGGTTAAATCAAGCTAAAAATTATTCTTTTAAAATTGCAAAACATTTTGATGGAGTTATAGCTGGAAATAAGAATATTGCTAAGCATTTTGAAAAATATGGAGTAAGGACGTGGATTGTTCCTACCGCTGTAGATACACAAAGATTTAGGCCGATTTTGTCTAAAAAACAAAAAGAAGAAATAATTGTGGGCTGGATGGGAACAAAAGATAATTTGTATGTTCTGAGGAAAGTTGAAAGACCAATAAAAAATTTGATGAAAAAATATAAAGATGTCAAACTGCTAATTTGTTCAGACTCTAGACCGCAATTTAATGACATTCCTGATAGCAGATATTTATATATTCCCTGGTCTTCTAAAATTGAAGTTGATGTTTTGAATATGATAGATATTGGAATTATGCCTTTAGATGATACAGAATGGAACCGTCATAAATGTAGTTATAAAATGCTATTATATATGGCTGTAGGAAAGCCAGTTGTCGTATCTCCTATTGGAATGAATAATGAAATTTTAAATCAAGGCTCTGTTGGCTTTGGGCCACGTTCAGAATCCGAATGGTTTGACTCATTACAATGGCTGTATTTGCATAGAAAAGAAGCATCTGAGATGGGACAACATGGTAGATTAATAGTAGAAAAAAATTATTCAACCGAAATTATAGCTTCATTAATTTCCAAAATAATTAACGAAATTGTTTAAAAATAAGCCTAATTTTTGGTCAGGAAATTATTAAAAATGGAAGCCTTTTTCATAGATTTCACAATTGGCTTTTTAGTATTTTATTTTTTGAGAAAATTGAATGCTGATATTCTGCATCCTGCAGGAGTAATGACAGTTATTTGGTTCATGCTTATGGCGTTATATGATTTGCCTATTAATCCTAAAGGTGTCATTACAAGCAAAATTAGTACTAGTACTTATATTTTATTGTATGTTAGTTGGATTGGATTTATTGTCGGTGCTATTATTGGGTCCCCATTAGGAAAAAAAGGTGCTAGCAATCAGTTTATAAAAATAGAATATAATACTGAATTAAAATGGAAATCAAACTGGACATTTTTGTGGATTATTTCCATTTTTGCTATTGCAGGAATGTACCAATATTTCTATTCTCAATATGGTTATAGTATAATTTTTGAAAATGCAAGATTTGTAAAACATAACTTTGAGCTACCCTTTATTCATTATTTCAAATTTGTATTAGTTTTGCTGACAAGTTTAGCTATCGCCGGATGGAAAGTATTTGCAAAGTATGACCTACCTCGCCGCAAAGTGTTAAGAATATTTCTTGTGACTATTTCATTGATGTTATTTTACTTAAGCTTTAAAAGATCTATTTTCCTATTGCTTTTAATTTGTTATTTGACTTTTAGGCATTTTTTATTTGCACCGGTTACAGTGAAAAACGTATTGAAAGTTGGAACAATATTGTTGCTTATTTTTATTAGCCTTGGAACCATGAGAGGAAGTTTTGTCGAGGACAGCAAAGTTGTAAAATTACAAAAAATGGGAGTTATTAAAATTGATAATAAATATTTAGCTGGAATTTATCATTATATAGGATTACCTCTTGGAAATGTACAGACTATATTTGATGAGTTCCCAAGGCGTCAAGAATTCCGGCTTGGAAAAGAAACTTTTGAATTCATATGGTCATTAACTTTCACCAGAAGCTTGATTGGCTTTGTTAAAGAAGACCTGGAATATAAAATCAAGACATACGGTCTTACATTTAATGTGTTCGAACCCTACATAATAGATTTTTATAAAGATTTCTGGATTTTTGGTGTTATTATTATTCCTCCAATTTTGGGATGGATTTGTGGTAAGATTCACTACAGAGCATTAAAGAAGACAACAATTACTAGAGTAGCAATATATTCATATTTTCTTTATTCAATAGTTTTTAGTTTTGGAGAGAACCATTTTACAAAACCCGCTGCAGTGGTGTTTTCATTATTTGTATTGATTCTTTTTAGGAAATGGACATTTAGTCTCACATTGAGGAGGAAAAAAATAGCAGTGGGATTCGCACATGAAATTTATAAATAAAAGTAGTTTGTTTTTAAAAGGCTATTGTAAAAGAATCGATAGTTTTGTTGAATTAGAGTTAAGTAAATAAATTTTACATTTTTTCAAAAGCAATGATTTACCTTACCATTAGTACAAATGGATAAAAGAAGTTTTCAAAGAATTCATGTCTCAGACCATTTCAGAGAAAGTTTTAAATGATTTGGAGTTCGCAAATTTGAAATCGATTTTAAAATTGTTTAAAGCACATTTTTCTGGCCAATGTGATGTTAAAATATGAGTAGAGTATTTATGCTCAATATTTTTTTGTGAATGGGTATCAATATCTTTTTTGCCGGCAGTTTAAGAATAAACTCTATAATAGAATATGAATGACCAGTTGGAAAATTCGATTTATTGTTTTTCAAGAAGTTACAAAGAAATGCGATTTCAAATTCTTATGAAGCACGTAGATTTCGTGCTAAAATTTTCAACTGGTCATTCGCATTAATAGAATAAATATATTAGCGAAAGAATGGGAGAGAATAAATGTCTCTTAAATCAACGAAAGAAATAACAATCCTTTATTACGGGTCATCTCTTTCAATTCAGAAAGGTGCCGATCTATGTATGTTTCGATTGGTTAAAAGCTTCAATGATGAAAAGATTCAGACTTTAGCTATTTTACCTGGTCATGGAGGCATTGAAAGGAAATACGCAAGGGAAGGCTTGAAATATTACATTATACCTTCAGTGCCTTTGAGAGCGAAATTTTCTTTAAAGTATCAATTGTCTTTTCTCATGTCCATGATAAAAGAAATTAAAGAATTGAGACGCATTATCCGTAGAGAGAATGTAGATATCATCCATGTGAACGACATTACCTTTTTTGCAGGCCTGATTGCTGCTAAGCTAGAAAAACGCAAAACCGTGTGTCATGTCAGGTTCATTTCGATTAGATACCCAATTGTGAAAAATGTCCTTGTATATTTGGTAACTCAATTATCTGATGCCATTTTTTGTGTGTCGAAGGCTGTGCAAAAACATTTATTCCAATCTAGAGAGAAATGGCGTCATGCTTCCATTTTTGTAGTATATGATCCTACACCAGATTCTATTGATTTTTCTATTGATGATTCAAATAAGGATTTTCGAGCTGATCTAGCGATATCGAAAAGGGCGTTTGTGGTATGCAATGTGTCGAAATTTACAAGGAACAAAGGGCAATTAGTTGTTGCCCAGGCCGCTGCATACCTTAAAAAAGCTGGATACAATGAAGACGATTTTACATTTTTGCTTGTTGGCGGTGCGATTGAAAATCATAGGAACTATTATGAAACGGTAAGGGCATTTGTAAGTCAGCACCAATTAGAAAAAATGGTGCGTTTTTTGGGAGTTCGAGAAGATGTTTCATGGCTTTTTTCGAATAGCGATGTGGCGGTACACGTCCCCATTCATGAGGATCCTTTTCCAGGGGTAGTATTGGAAGCAATGCTTTGTGGTAAAGCTGTTATTGGCTCAAAAAGTGGTGGGATCCCTGAAATTATTGATGATGGCAAAAATGGCCTTTTAATCCCTAAGAACGATCCTGAGGCATTAGCCGAAAGGCTAATTTACTTGAAATCGCATCCTAAGGTCCTACAACAGTTGCAGCAGAATGCACCTGATGCCATTCGCCGGAAGTTTTCCTTTAATGATTTTAAAGCAAGGCATTTAGAAATTTATTATTCGCTTAAACCTGAACTGAAACCGCAAAAAGAAACTTATGAAATTGCCTGATTTTATTTTTATTGGCCCCAGTAAAACTGGCTCAACTTGGATTTTTGAACTATTGCGACAGCATCCACAGGTGTTTGTCCCTGTGGCAAAGGATATTTATTTCTTTGATAAATTCTATCATAAGGGGATGGAATGGTACAGTAAACATTTTCAGGCGGCAAAAGACGGTCAGATGATTGGCGAACTGAGTCATGATTACTTTTCATCCAGAGAGGCCATGAGTCGCATCCGCGAAGTGCTGCCGGAGGTTAAATTGATTTGCTGCCTCAGGGACCCGTTTAAGCGGGCGGAATCTTCATACCGTTACTTTTTGCGGAATGGATATGTTTTTGAGAACTTTGAAGATGCGATAAACCAATACCCGGAAATTTACCATGAAGGACTATATTACACGCACTTATCGTATATCCTAAGCCAATTTAATCGGAAGCAAGTTTTGATACTCCTCTTTGATGATTTGAATAAGGATCCTGCGAAATTTGCAGCATCCATTTTCCATTTTCTGGGCGTTTCGCAATCGTTTAGCAGTGATATTTTATATAAAAAAATCAATTCCGCAAACCGTCCACGTATTCGATCGCTTACTTTTTTTGCTAAGAAAGCCGCCATACTATTAAGGAAAATTGGTTTGCCCCAAGTCGTTGGTGCGATGAAAAAAAATCCACTTGTCCAAAACATTTTGTTTGTGAAAGACGAAGAAATCCAAGTCCAAGTTCAATTTCCGCGTTCGATGATTGAAAATTACAATCGTGAATTGGATGCGCTTGCAGATTTATTAGATATTGACTTTGAAACATGGAAGCGGCCTTTGATCGCTGCCCAAAATGCTCCGGCAAAAGTTTTTGAACAACATGCAATATCTTAACGGTGACCATTGACCCTCCAATTCTGAAGGAGAAGAAAATGAATTCAGGACGAGATATCCCCGTCTTCATCCTCTGCGGTGGCTTGGGTACTAGACTGAAAGAAATGACCGAATTCATTCCGAAGCCCATGGTACCCATTGGCAACCATCCCATCCTCTGGCATATCATGAGAACATATAGCCGTCACGGTTTTAAAAACTTTGTGCTGTGTCTTGGCTATAAAGCGGAAGTCATTAAGTCTTATTTTTTGAATTATCCTTCGATGAACAGTGATTTTACGGTCGAACTCAAAACCAATGAAGTCACCGTGCATTCAGTCGATCACGATCAGGATTGGCGGGTGACGCTGGCTTACACCGGCGAGCACACTATGACCGGTGCCCGGGTGGCGCGGGCAATGGATAAGTACCTTGGAGATGCCGAGCACTTTGCCGTGACCTATGGCGACGGCCTGACCAACGCCAACCTGGCCGATGAATTTGAGTTTCATTTGCAGCACGGACGCATTGGAACCGTCCTTGGTGTCAATCCCCCATCTCGCTTTGGAGAATTCAAGTTGGATGGCGATAAAGTCATCGAGTTTTCGGAAAAGCCGGAATTCAAAGAAAAATGGATTAATGGCGGTTATTTCTTTTTCAGAAGAGATTTCCGTAAGTATTTGACCACCGATGAAAGTTGTGTGCTGGAGAAAAAACCCTTAGCCGATTTGGCGGTGGATGGTGAATTGAGCGTGTATAAACATTCTGGCTTCTGGGCGTGTATGGATACGCAGCGAGACCGGGATTATTTAAATGACTTGTGGAATTCGGGCAATGCTCCCTGGAATTCCTGAATGGCTAAACGGATAACCTTTAGGAGAACAAAACCAGGAAAGGCTAGAAACATGAAAGTATTCGTCACCGGGCATCGGGGGTATATTGGTGTGCATCTTGTGGATCTGCTCAAGCAGGCTGGACATTATGTTATTGGCTGTGATTTGAATCTGTTCGAAGGCTGCGAATGGGAGTCCTTTACCAAACCGGATCAGGAGTTCATTAAGGATATTCGCGACATTACACCGGCTGATCTGGATGGAATCGATTGTGTGATGCATCTGGCGGCGATCTCGAATGATCCGATGGGCGATTTGAATCCAGAGATCACCTACAGCATCAATCGGGATGCTTCCATTAACCTGGCCAAAATGGCCAAACAAGCTGGAGTGGAGCGCTTTTTGTTTTCATCGAGTTGTTCTATTTATGGCAAAGGCGAATCGCTTGATCTGGACGAAAATGCCAGATTTAATCCTGTGAGTGCCTATGCAGTATCAAAAATTGAAACCGAAGCCGGGGTCAGGGAGCTGGCCGATGAGCATTTTTCACCCGCCTTTCTGAGAAATGCCACCGCCTATGGCCATTCTCCCATGCTTCGCATCGACCTGGTGGCCAACAACCTTCTGGCCTGCGCGTTTACCCGCGGCGATATTCGCATCATGAGCGACGGCACCCCCTGGAGACCGCTGGTGCATTGCAAAGACATTGCCCGTGCCTTCGTTGCCTTTCTGGAGGCCCCCCGAGAAGTCATCCACAACCAGGCCGTCAACATTGGCGCGAACGAAGAAAATTACCAGGTCAAAGATGTCGCCGATCGTGTGAAGGCACTTATTCCATCGGCGAATATCGTTTATACGGGTGAAGTTGGTGCCGATCCCCGCAATTACCGCGTGAAATTCGATCGCTTGAATCGGTTGCTTCCGTCTTTTCAATTGGAGTATTCGCTGGAAAGCGGTCTGGAAGAGTTACACAAGAAGTTTATCGAGCACCGATTTTCTATTGAAGATTTTGAAGGCGACCGATTTGTTCGTCTGCGAACGCTGAAGAAGCGATTGCATCGGCTCGAGCGGCTGGAAGCCACCATGTTGTCTTGAGCGTGGCTGGAAATATCTACAGGATCGGAAGCTATAACCCGATTGCTTTCAAGGAGGAACCATGATTTTTACAAAAACACCCTTGCCAGGCGCTTATCTCATCGATCTTGAGAAAAAAGGCGATGATCGGGGGTTTTTTGCGCGCGTGTTTTGTAAGCAGGAATTCAAACAACATGAACTGGAAACCGATTTTGTACAAATTAACAATTCGCTGAGTGCACAGAAAGGTACTCTGCGAGGGATGCATTATCAACTTGATCCGCATGCCGAGGTGAAAGTGGTTCGATGCATCAAAGGGCGTCTCTGGGATGTGATTCTCGATATCCGTCCGAATTCACCGACGTTTGGACAGCATTTCGGCGCCGAGCTCAGCGCCGAAAATCGGAGAATGATGTATGTACCGAAAGGGTTTGCTCATGGTTTTATGACCCTTGAAGATGATACTGAGGCCTTCTATCTTGTTTCGGCTTATTATGCACCGGAATATGAGCGCGGTATTCGTTGGAATGACCCGAAATTTAATATCCAGTGGCCGATGGAGCCGCAGGTGATTTCGGAAAAGGATCGGAACCATCCAGATTTTGATCCTGAATACCATCTGGCTGTTAAAAAGTAAGGGAGCCGCGATGAAGATTTTGTTTACAGGCAGTAGCTCCTTTACGGGCTACTGGTTTATTCAGGAGTTGGCGAAAGCGGGCCATGAAATCCTTGCAATATTTCGGAAAGGCCGCGAAGAATATGCCGATATCCGTCGTGAACGGGTGGAAAGGGCCATTCAATATTGTACCCCGGTTTTTAACTGTGAGTTTGGCTCTGAAAAATTCATAGATCTGATTTTAAGCGAATCACAGTGGGATGTGTTGTGTCATCATGCGGCTGATGTGACCAACTATAAAAGCATCGATTTTGACGTTCATTCGGCTGTGGCGCAAAATACAAAGAATATTCGAAAAATATTGGAGGCTCTTGAAAAGCGAAATTGTTCATGCATTGTTGCGACAGGGAGTGTTTTTGAACAGGATGAGGGCGCGGGCGAAAAGCCCTTGCGGGCGTTTTCGCCTTATGGACTTTCGAAAGGGCTAACCTGGCAGGTCCTGAAATTTTACAGCGATTTGGCGGGCATGACCATTGGCAAATTTGTGATTCCGAATCCATTTGGGCCTTTTGAAGAGCCACGCTTTACGACCTATTTAATTAAGAATTGGTTTGCAGGCCATACGCCATCCGTCAATACGCCCTTATATGTTCGAGATAATATTCATGTCACGCTATTGGCAAAAGCTTACAAAACTTTTGTTGCTGATTTATTTGAAAACCAAAGTCCGGAAAAACTCAATCCAAGCGGATATGTGGAAACTCAGGGAGCCTTTGCAAAGCGGTTTGCAGGTGAAATATCTCAACGACTTGATATCTCCTGTGAACTCGTCCTTCATGATCAAAAGGAGTTTTCGGAACCGAAGATACGCATCAATACAGATGTATTGAACCCTGACGAATTCGGTTGGGATGAAAAAAAAGCATGGGATGAATTAGCTGCGTATTATATGGAAAGATTTTCCACATCATAACATGGCCAAATAACGCAGGATTGGACGAACGATGCAGACATCAAGCACGAGCACCGTCGGAGTTATCGTTATTACTCACAATGCCAAAAAGCATCTTAAACATTGTTTGCCTCCCTTGTTGAAATCATCCTTAAATGCAAGGGTATTGGTGGTGAATTCTTCATCGAAGGATGGCACGGTTGAGGAGGCACAAAGGCTTGGAGCAGAAACGCTGGTTATTCCTCGGAGGCAATTTAATCACGGAGCCACTCGTGAATTTGCTCGCAAATTTTTAGCCACAGATATCGTCGTGATGATTACCCCGGATGCATATCCAACGCATGTCGATATGCTGGAAAAATTGGTGCAGCCAATTTTAGAAAAAAAAGCTGTTGTTTCCTATGCAAGACAGATTCCGCATGACAATGCCGATTTGTTCGAATCTTTTCCTCGATATTTTAATTATCCTGATCAGAGCCAGCTCCGCGGGATTGAGGATGCCAAAAAATATGGAGTTTATGTATATTTTTGTTCAAATTCATGTGCGGCTTACCTCAACTCGGCTCTGGATGAAATAGGAGGATTTCGCCCGACACTGACAGGCGAAGATACATTGGCCGTGGCCATGCTTTTGCGGAAAGGATATAAAATTGCTTATGTAGCTGATGCGGTTGTGAAACATTCGCATCGCTATACGCTCATTCAAGAATTTCGACGCTACTTTGATACCGGGTTATATAGAAGGCAATATCGCGATCTATTAGAATTTGCCGGCATGGATGAGCAACGTGGGATGAATTATGTTAAACGTTTTTTGAAGGCTGTTTTAAAAGAAGAACCGCATCGATTACCCTATGCGGTATTACAATCCATGGCAAAATGGCTTGGATACAAAATTGGCCGACATGCAGTTCACGCCCCGGACTGGTTCAAGAAATGGTTGAGCAATCAGGATTTTTACTGGACATCTGAGATTTATCAAGCCGTAAAGCATAATAGAAGTTGGCGACATGAAATTCTTTCTTATACGCCTACAAACAAATTATCGATGCAAGTAGAAGCATTATCGAATGTAAAGAACGAAGTCGAGCTCGTGCCGTAATTTTTAGGTTTTAATAATTATCGCGGGTTACGATTCCCATCAAGGATTGAAACTCCGTATGATGAGGGGACGCTAAAAGAAGGATTACTGAAAATAGTAGTGGATAATGAAGAGTGGTTATTTTAAAACTCGGAGTCCTAAAGTTTCAAAATCATGATCAAAGGCCGCACAAGGAATATTGTTCAGCATTTTTCTTACAACGACATATGATATACAATCACAAAAAGATAATTTATGATCCCGATTGAATTTCACAAAAGATTGTATAGCATCTTCTCTTATTTCTTGATTGATTTCGATAATTTCGAGCTCTGGTATGATCTCTTCGATGAATTTACAGGCTGCCTCGTATCCGGCACGGTACCTTAGAAGGGTTAAAGTTTCACTAAATATGTCTCATGTTGTAGAACTGATGATTTTATGGTGAGCGATGATTTGGGCTATTTTTTGCGCTCTAACATAATCCACGTCTGTATTGATCAATGCTACGTAAAAAACGGATGTGTCACAAAAAATGGCTTTGGGTGCTTGCATACTTTAACGCTTATAGATATACCTGTCATGATCTCGGGCAGTCGTTTGTGGTTTTGATTCTTCTTTTTCGAGTTCCCTGGCTAAGGCGAGCAGTTTTTGCCCGAGTTGTCCCGATTTTGCCTTTGTTTTAACGGCACGCATTTCAGCCACAATACGATGCCGCAGCGTTATTTGAAATGTTCTTTCAGGATGCTGCTCGAGCTCCTGAAGAATTTTGTGCAATTTGCGCCTGGCTTCGGTCGCTGAAATAGTGACGGTCATTTTTGTTCCTTATAGATGTGATAAGGAAGTTTATGGTTCAATTTATGAAAATTTAAAGCGAAAGCGAGTTAATTGCAAGCTTTAATAATGTGATTTAACAAAAAGCTACGAAGTTCAATTTTCGCGGTTTTGCCTCCCGTTTGGGCTTGCAACTCAGGAAGAGGGGACGCCGATGGAGGGTGTCCCGAAAACAGCGAGGGATCAACCATGGTCAAGCAGCATCCGCGGCTGTTCTCCACCCTGTTGGTGGTGAACGATTTCATTATGGTGCTCGTCGCCGGTGTGACGGCTTTTTGGATTCGTTTTTATTCGGGGTGGATTCCGGTCGTTTCGGTTGCCGATGCAGACCAGTACCTGATCGTTCTGGCGGTCGCCGCACCGTTGACGCTCATTTTCTTTTCCGTGTTCGGCGTTTATGAGCCGCGCCGAACGGCATCGGTTTTCAGCGACACGTTCCCGATTCTGGTGTCCAGCGCGGCAACCGTTGGCGCCATTTCGGCGTTCACCTTTTTCTATCGGGAAGTCTCGTTCTCCCGGTTGACGTTCCTGCTCTTTGGTATTATCCTTTTCGTGTTTTCCAGCACCGAACGCGTTTTTTTGCGCTGGCTGATCCGCTACTTACGCAAGCGCGGGTTTAATGTCAAGCGGCTGCTGGTGGTGGGCGCCGGCGAGCTGGGGCTGCGCGTGGTGCAGGCGGTGCGCAATCATCCGGAATACGGCTACAAAATCGTCGGTATGCTGGATGATTACATCAGCAATGGCTATTTCAAGAAAGATTATGGGGTTGAGGTGCTGGGGCGCATTCGCGAGCTGCCGGAACTGGTGGAAAAGTACGATGTGGATAAGGTGATCATTGCGCTGCCGGTGCGGGCGTACGACAAGATCCGGCGCATCGTGGAAAAATGCGAATACGAAGGCATCGAGGCGGAGATTGTGCCGGACTTTTTGAAGATCATCCGCCCGAGAACCCAGGTCAAAGATTTCGATGGTCTGCCGCTGGTCAGCATCCGGTCGCTGCCCACCGAGAGCTGGGGCTACACCGTGGCCAAGCGCGCCTTCGATATCGCCTTTTCGCTGACGGTGCTGATCCTGGGCGCACCGCTGTTTGTGCTGATCGCCATCGGGGTGAAACTGAGCTCGCCGGGTCCTGTCTTTTTCACGCAAGAGCGCATTGGGGCCAGGCGCAAGCCGTTCACCATGTACAAGTTCCGCACCATGCGCGTGGCTCCCAAAGAGGAGAGCGATGTGACCTGGACGACGCAAAACGACAACCGCCGCACCTGGTTCGGGGCGTTCCTGCGCAAAACCAGCCTGGATGAGCTGCCGCAATTCTGGAACGTGCTGCGCGGCGATATGAGCGTGGTGGGCCCGCGGCCGGAGCGGCCGTATTTTGCCGAGCAGTTCAAGGATCAGATTCCCAAATATATGGTGCGGCATCAGGTGAAGACCGGCATCACCGGTTGGGCGCAGGTGAATGGCTGGCGCGGCGACACGTCGATCCAGAAGCGGCTGGAGTGCGATCTGTATTATCTGGAAAACTGGTCGTTCTGGTTTGATTTGAAGATCATTTTCCTGACGATTTTCAAGGGGCTGGTGAACCGGAATGCGTATTGATGGTTAAGCAGGCGGTCGCTGTAGCGCAAGGCTCTGGCTTGTGGCGTGCGGCTGCTATGCTGAGGCCCAAGATTGGTCATGCCCTGCGCGCAAGCAAGGATGCTTGCGCCACTGTAGCACATGCTTCCAGCTTGTGTTTCGGTTTTGCCATGATTGAGGATAAGGACTGGCCACGGAAGCGCAGGCCCCTGGCCCGACGGTTGGTTGCCGATTCTGTTCTTTACGGCTGGATAGTTACAGGATGCAAAAAATATTGGTTGGAACAAACCGGGAGAAGAGATTCCCGCATACTTGCGCTCCCCGTCCGGTGGCCGCCGGAATCAGGAATGAAAGATAGATGTATGGATGGGATAGTTAAATTACGCGCAGAAAACGTTTAAAGTGGATATAACTTAAGGCTCTTTATGCGGTTGAAATGCCTGGTATTTAAAGTTGCAAGCGGTAGGTCATAATTGATGGCAGTTGCCGCAATAAAAATATCAGCAGCGCCAATATTCGCATTTTTTCGTCTAAGAGTTCGATAGATTTCGGCTGCTCGCCTGGCTTCGAGACTTGTAAAATTTACAACGGTTAACAAGTCAAGAATTTTCAGAGTATCGTTAAGCAGCTCCTTCGATGTGGCGCCACCTAATAGCTCATACTCTGTGACGACTGAAATGTATAACTGATTATTCTCCATTAATTTGAAAAAGGCAGTTTCTTCCTTGATGGTCATTCTGAAGAATTGAATGATTAGAGAGGAATCAATTAAAATGGCTTCGGTCTCCAATGGTCCAATTCCTTTTTGACTTTTTCAAATTCTTGGAGCTCGCTTTCGGAATAAGTCTTTATGGATTTGAGAATATGGCGCCAGTTCTCCCGGCTGGTGCGGGAATGATTTTTTAGAATAATAAGATCAACCGTCTCGCCCAATTCAAGCTGCGAACAATCTCCGGAGAGCTGAAGAAGATTTTTTTTGAAAACTTTGGCTTTCGTTTTAATAACTTCCATTGGATGCCCTTTTCTCGTCAAGCGTAAGAAGGATTAGGCAGCAATTGCTTATGTGTTCTTCAAAACTATTTTAGCAATTTAAAACAAAAAATGCAAATTTTTATTTTCCCATTTGTCAGGAGGGCATATTATCGGCTTGAGGATGATCTCTGTTATTTTGACGGCGGGCGTGTTGTTGCTGGCTGGAGCGGCAGGAGCGCAAAGTCTGAAAAACCTGACTCTGCCTCCCTATCACTGGGCCACCGATTATGCGCTGGAGTGGCAGCTCCGGGCGGTTCAAAAGCCTCTTTATGCTGCCAGCCTGCCCTGGCAGTTTTCTCAAGTTTATGACGCCGTGTCCAATCGAGCGCCACGCTCCGATTACGAGCGGTTCTTGCGATTGCGCCTGATGAATGATCAGCGGGCATACGGCCTGAAAACCCATAACGGCCAGCCCTTTCTGCATTTCGGTGCGCTGTTGGTGGAAAAAGCCGGTCGCATGGCCGATGAGCTGCGGTCCCGCCTGGCGTTCCGGTTTTTCTCCGCCGCTCGGGTTTCTGAGCATGTGCAGATTTTCAATAGCATGATGATGGATCAAAGTCTGGGCGATGATCCGGACTACCTGGGCAAAAACTGGCGCGGTATTACCGCCATCACGGAGCAGGCCTATGCGCTGGTGCATTTCGATCGCTTTTCGCTTAAATTCGGGCGCGATTACATCCGCTGGGGCCGGGGATACGATGCTACGCTCAGCATTTCCGATGCCTCACGGCCGTTCGATCAGCTCCACATGCAGTTCCGAACGCGCTACCTGCAGTTTTCTTATTTTGTCAGCAAGCTGAACAGTATCCAATTATCGGATACAGCGGCGCAGCGGTTGCAAAAGGCGTGGGCGGATCGGTATCTGGCTGGAGGACGGGCCGATTTTGCGTTTTTTCAGAGACGACTGCAGGTGTCGATCACGCAAACGGTGTTGTGGGGCGGGGATCGGAATCTGGAATGGTACTATTTGAACCCGTTTATTTTTTATCATGGTGAACAACTTAACGAGCCGCAGTCCTTGCGTGCCAATACCATGGGCGCCATTGATTTTGTGTTTTATCCAAAGCCGGGCTGGGAGCTTTATGGCCAGCTTTTGGTTGATGATATTCAGGTCGAAAAAACCGGCCCCGGTGATCTCGAGCCGAATGAAATCGGTTATCTCGTGGGCATTCAGGTCGCGGATCCCGGCGGTTGGGAAGGCGCCACCTTGGGCCTGGAATACACGCGTGTAGCGAATCGAACGTACAACACCGTACCTGAAGCTGAAAAATACGTGCATCGTAACAAACCAATTGGGCATTTCTTAGGCAATGATTTTGATCGCTGGCTGTTGCACGGCCGCAAGCACTTTGGCCGTGACTGGCTGGTTTCGTTGGTGTTGGAGCGCCGTCGCCATGGTGAGGGGCGCGTCAATGCGCCGTTTGATCGGCCGTGGATGCAATATACCGTGGAAGAAGGCTACTCGGAGCCGTTCCCGTTCGGGATTGTGGAAAAGATGTATTTGGTGGAAATGGAGCTGCGTTGGCATCCGCGGTGGGATTTTTTTGTGTCTGCACATGCGCGGTATCAGGCCTCCGAAAATGCCGGCAATGTGGAAGGAAAAACGGAGAGTCGTTTTGAGTTTTTTATTAAATTGTGGTGGGAGCTCCAGCGGTTTTTCCCGTTGTGAGAAAAGCGTTTGATTCCGTAGCCTGACTTCGTAGCCCGACTCTCCGAGTCGGGACTTGTGGTGGGGGGTAGGTTCGTGTTTTTTATTTCGCGACTCTGGCGAGTCGCGCTACGGTGTGTCTGCGTAGCCCGACTCCGTCGCCCGGGGGCTTGCAGTGCCGGGTTGGTTTGTGTGGTTTATTTCGCGACTCTGGCGAGTCGCGCTACTTTTTGCACATTCACTTTATTTTTCTTTGTTTCTCAGACAAAATGGATATATTGGGGTTGTTCCGTCATAATGTCATCGATAAACTGGAACACCGCCTAGCCATTTTCAAACGACAAGGTTCTACATGGATGCCACATTTGTTGATTGGCGATTTAAGCGCAGTATTGAGGTCAAGCAGAAAACTCTCAGCGAGCAACGAGAGGCGATTCTGGCAGCCGGCCTGAGCCTGATCGAAGCGCTGCAGCAGGGACACAAGATTCTGTTTTGTGGCAATGGCGGCAGCGCGGCCGATGCTCAGCATCTGGCGGCCGAGCTGGTGGTGAAGCTGGCCAAACCGCGGCGGCCATTGCCTGGGCTGGCGCTGACCACCGATACCTCTATTTTGACCGCCACGGGCAATGATTTTGCGTTTGCCGATATTTTTGCCCGCCAGGTGGAAGCGCTTGGGCAAGCGGGCGATGTGCTCATCGGCAACAGCACCTCGGGCAACAGCGAGAATGTACTGCGCGCCATGGATGTGGCCAACCAGCAGGGCCTGGTTACCGTGGCGTTGCTGGGTCGCGATGGCGGGAAAATCGCCGGGGTGGCCAAACACGCGATCGTGGTGCCGGATGAAGACACCCAG
Organism: Candidatus Zhuqueibacterota bacterium; assembly: GCA_030950365.1. GTDB lineage: Bacteria > Zhuqueibacterota > Zhuqueibacteria > Zhuqueibacterales > Geothermadaptataceae > Hydrothermovivens. Next base: position 20,075 of record JAUZRQ010000058.1, read on the forward strand.
CGCATTCAGGAGTGCCATCTCCTGATCGGCCACATCTGGATGGAAATGATCGACGCAGAGCTGGGCGAACGCGAATGAGTGGCTTTCTAGTGTTGCTGGACCGGGACGGCACGGTCATCAAAGAAAAAGTGTATCTGGCCGATCCGGATGGCGTGGAGCTGGTGTCCGGCGCCATCGATGGGCTGAAGCGGTTGCAGGAGGCCGGCGCCGTGCTGGTCATCATCAGCAACCAGTCGGGCGTGGGGCGCGGCTATTTCTCGGAGCAGGATGTCGAAGCGGTGAATGGCCGCATGGTGGAAATGCTGGAAAAGGCCGGCGTGCGCATCCACGGCGTGTACTACTGTCCGCATGCGCCGGAGGACGGGTGCGACTGCCGTAAACCGGAAATCGGGCTGCTGAAACAGGCGGAACGTGACACCGGCCTGCCGCTATCCTCGGCGGTGATGATCGGCGACAAGGCGGTGGATGTGGAAGCCGGGCAGCGCGCCGGATGCCGCACTATTTTGGTGCTGACCGGCTACGGCAAAGAGATGCGCGACCGGTGCGATCCGGATTTCGTGGCGGAGGACCTGCGTGCCGCGGCGGAGTGGATCGTGGCGCAGCGTCCATTGCCGTGATTTTTGGTGGGATGATTGACTGCGGGGAACATGAAGTGAGATTTTGCGGAAAAGCGTTTGGATCGCAAAGCGCGTTCGTGGTTGCCGTCAATCGAGCATCTCCATTGGAATCGAACCACAGATTGCACCGATTGACACGGATTTTTAATAGCGCGGTTTTGGCCGTCAGGGACGGCCTCTAGGCTGATGGTTGGTCGAAATTTCCGAACCCGGATAGAGGCGGTCCCTGACCGCCTACGGGAAAAATATTGAATGCGATAGAGAAAGGGAACGGTACATGTCCGAACGTCTCGAATTGCACGTCCGCAACGCCATGGCCAATGTCGTGGGCGAGGAACATGGTATTTCTGAGGCCGAATTGGCGGCTTTACAGGAAAAAGCCGACGATGTACATCAGCAACTGACATCCCGGCGGGATGCCGGCGAGCTGCCGTTTTTCAATTTGCCGTATGAAAAGGAGCTGGCCGAAGAAATCCTGCGGTTCGCGTCGGATATGCGCGGCAGTTTTGCCAATTACGTGCATGTGGGCATTGGCGGCTCGTCGCTGGGACCGAAGGCGGTGCACCGTGCGATGTTGCATCCGTTTCACAATGAGCTTCCGGACGACGAACGGAGCGGGCCGCGGATCTATTATCTCGAGAATCCCGATCCGGACACGGTGGCCGGATTGCTGGATTTTCTGGATGTGAGCCGCACGTTGTTCAACATCGTCACCAAATCTGGCAGCACGGCGGAAACCGCGGCGATTTTTCTGGTGGTGGCGGATGCGCTGCAGAAGGCCATGGGGCCGAAATGGAAGCAGAATCTGGTGTTCACCACCGATCCGGAGCAGGGCGATTTGCGAGCGCTGGCGCGCGAGGAACACATCCTCACGTTTTCCATCGATCCGGGGGTGGGCGGCCGGTTTTCCGTGCTCACGCCGGTGGGACTGCTTCCAGCGGCGGTGGCCGGGATCGACATTCGCGCCATGCTGGCCGGCGCCGCCGACATGGACCGGCGCTGCCAGTCCGCGGATTTGCGCGACAATCCGGCGTATCAGTTCGCGGCGCTGCATTATCTGGCCAACCAGCGCCATGGCAAACCCCAGGCGGTGATGATGCCGTACGCGGATTGTTTGTACGATCTCGCCGACTGGTTCCGGCAGCTCTGGGCGGAAAGCCTGGGCAAAGCCCGCGATCTGAACGGCCGCGAGGTGCAGGTGGGACAGACGCCCATCAAGGCGTTGGGGGCGGTGGATCAGCACAGCCAGGTGCAGTTGTACATCGAAGGGCCGAACGACAAGCTGTTTACTTTTTTGCGGGTGGAGCAGTTTCGCCGCGAGGTGAAAATCGCGCCGAATTTTGGTGCCTACCGGAGCTATGGTTATCTTGGCGGGAAAAGTTTAAATCAACTGCTGAATGTGGAGCAGCAGGCCACGGCCGAAGCGCTGGCGGCGCATCAGCGGCCGAACCTGACGCTGGTTTTCCCGAAAGTGACGCCGGGCGTTCTGGGCCAGTTCTTTTTCATGCTTGAGGTGGCAACGGCGTTTTCCGGCGGGTTGTACCATATCGATCCGTTTGATCAACCGGGTGTGGAGCATGGCAAGAAATTGACCTACCGCATGATGGGTCGGGACGAGTAGAGAATCCGGGGCGACCCGGAGACTGCCGTGGAAGGCAACCTGTGTGCCTTCCATCCCCCAAAGAAGCCCGTTAAGAACCGGAAGTTCTTACGGGCTTTTTTTATG
>JAUZRQ010000059.1 GCA_030950365.1 Candidatus Zhuqueibacterota bacterium
GCCGGTTGCAAGCGAGCCAGCGCCTCCTGCGCCACCCGGACAATCTTTTGCTTTACCTCGGCCAGATAGCCGGCATCCACTCCGGTTTGCGCGGAATTGGCATTCCACAAGCCGAGCACGTCCGGGCCGGAGTGATTGTGCGTTGCCGTGATCGGGATGTGGTCAAAGTCCGCTCCCATGGGCACAATTTGCTGGCGAATGTCATCGACATCGTTTTTAAACAGGCCGATCAGGTCAGTGGCGATGATGAGCACAGTTTTTTCGCCGTTGTTCAAAGCCAGCGCCCGCGCCCACACATCGTCATGCACGCCGATGCTTTTCGTATCGCGGCCGTAGCCGGCCAGCCACACCGGCCGATCCGGCGTAATGGCCACCTTCGCCACCCCGGCCTGCCAATCGGATGCTACCTGCCGGGAATCCGTGGCTTTGCCGCAGGAAAGGACCGCTGCAGCAATGGACAGAACTGCGAGCAATTTTTTTTGTTGTTTCATGGGTGTTTTTCTTTCCTCAGATGCGTGAGTTTATCAGATTTTTTTAGGGCAATTTAGAATACAATTTTATCTATTTAAAACAAAAGCGGACATTTTCATCCAGTGAAATCAAAATTAGTGTGTTTTAGAGGGTCAGTTGCTATGGGGAAAAGGTATAAAAACAAATACCGCACCGAATCCATGCGGTTGCGTTATTGGGACTATGGTAGCAATGCAGCCTATTTCATCACAATCTGCACCAAAAACCGGAAGCATTACTTTGGTGAAGTTTGGCAGGGCCAAATGTATCGGACGGAAATTGGAGAAATTGCGCATCAATATTGGCTTGAAATCCCGCAGCATTTTCCTTTTGTTAAATTAGGGGAGTTTGTTATCATGCCCAACCATGTTCATGGTATCATTATTATTGATAAGCCCGAAAAGGAAAAATCGCCTGGCACTCCTGTTCCAAGACGGTTCCCCCCAGACAGTCCTGCCAACCGCTTCGGCCCACAATCCAAAAATCTTGCCTCGATCATCCGGGGCTACAAAGCCGCAGTTAAAAAATATGCCACCATGCATGGGATTGATTTTGCATGGCAATCACTCTATTATGATCATATTATTAGAAATGAAGAAGCCTTTTACAGAATTTCTAAATACATCAAAAACAATCCTCTGAAATGGGAAGAAGACAGGTTTTCTTAATTGACCTTTTGTGGAGACACATGATCATGTGTCTCCACAATCATGTGTCTCCACAATTATGTGTCTCTACCAATTAATCAATGTCCAAATCTCTGCAAAAACCATATGCTCATTAATTACTTTTTTTCATCCATATACCCCGGCCCATAAACCACCCTGCCCGGATAGTTGCCGGTGAAGCCGGTCTCATCCACCACAATCTGGCCATTGACCAGCACAAAAGAAATGCCCACCGGGTACTGATGCGGCTCGGTCCAGGTGGCGGTGTCGTGTACGGTTTCGGGATCGAAAACCACCACATCGGCCCATGCACCGGGTTGCAGCCGCCCGCGGTCCTTCAGCTTCAGCCGTTGGGCCGGCAATGAGGTCATCTTGCGGATGGCCTCTTCCAGAGTCAGCACTTTTTCTTCGCGCACATATTTACCCAGCACGCGGGGAAAGGTACCATAACTGCGCGGATGCGGCTTCGCCTTGCTGTATTCTATGGTGACTCCATCCGAAGCCACGGCTGTGAGCGGATGCTGCATGATGCGCTTGACATCCTCTTCGGCAAGGCAGTGATAAATCCCGCGGCCACCGCCCATTTCCTGCAATTCCATCAACGTCTCGGCGGCATTTTCCGGCGTGGGTTTGCGACCACGCAACCGGGTGATCTCGGCCAGATTTTTCCCTTCGAGGGTTGTGTCCGGCGGGAACGATGAAACCACGATGCTCGCCGGGTCACCTCCGCCGCGGTCGTAGATGATGTTGTACACAATGGCCTCTTTGATTTTACGCCGCTGTTCCGGGTCTTTCAATCTGGCCAGCAATGGCTCCTGTCCGCCAGCCAGTGACCATGCCGGGAACACCACCGTCAAGCCAGTGCTGGTAGCGGTGTACGGGTACTGATCCAGAGTGACATCCAAGCCCGCCCGCACAGCCTCGTCGATCTTTGCCAGGGTCAGAGCGCTTTTGCCCCACATGCTCCTGCCCACTGCTTTATGATGTGAGATGTGCACGGGCACCCCGGCCCGTCGGCCGATCTCCAGCGCTTCCTCCACGCTATCGAGCAACTTCAGCCCCTCATCCCGCATGTGTGTGGCATAAAAGCCGCCGTATTTGGCTACCGCCTTTGCCAGCTCGATCACCTCGTCGATTTTGGCATACGCCCCGGGCACATACTTCAGTCCGGTGGATAGGCCCACGGCGCCCTCGCGCATGGCCTGCTCTACCATCGCCTTCATCTGCTCCAGTTCGTCCGGCGATGGCTCGCGGTCTTCCGTACCCATCACTTGCCGCCGCACCGTGTTGTGGCCTACCAGCAGGGCGAGATTCAGGGCGATGCCCTTCTGTTTTACCTTCTGCAAAAACTCACCAGTCGGCCATGGCGAACCGCCGCAGTTGCCGCCCACCACCGTGGTCACGCCCTGCCGGATGTAGTTGTGCACGTCGGGGAAATCGAGAATGCGGCGCTCGGCGTGCGTGTGCAGATCGATGAAGCCAGGCGCCACCACCTGCCCGTGGGCATCGATGGTCTGGCGCGCGCTTTTGCTTTGCAGATTGCCGATATCGACAATTTTTCCATTCCGGATGCCCACATCAGCACTGTACCCGGGCTTGCCGCTGCCATCGACCACCCGGCCGCCTTTGATGAGAATGTCGTAATCGGGAGCGAAGATTTTGCAGGACACAAAGAATGTGAAAACAAGCAAAACGAGAATCAGGCGTTTCATGGTATTTCATCTCTCTTTAAAGCAGCATGAATCATTATCGTTTTTCCATTTCTAATCTGTGCAAATCAGTGAAATCTGTGGTTCGTCTTTTTCCTCCATTCCAGGTTACACTTGTGATGGAGGTCTTAAATGTGCCAGGTGTCGAAGAATAACAAATGCAATACATGATGCGGTTTTTTCGCATATTTTTTCTGCGTATGCATTGAGGTCAACTATGGCACATAATCGCATCTTTAGGTGATGGCAATAGCAAGGCTTGCTACGCTTAGCGTTCCCGCACTTCACGAATGGCGGCTACGATTTCCTCGGCGGTCAGGGATAGATCAATGCCTTCGATATCCAGCGGTGACTCTTCTTTCTGAATGGGGTGGATTGTGAAAACCGTTCCATCTTTTCGCTTGATTTGGACTTCCCCATCCCTTTTTGCTTCATCCAATAACGGACGCAAAGTTCTGGCGCGCCTGTGAGTAAGTGTGTACTTTCATGTCATATCACCTCAATAATCTTGGTGCTTGAATAAAAGCTGTATCAGCTTTGAGCGCAACGCGCACCTTCTCATTCTCTCGCCGGGGCGCGGAGAGCGCAGGGGAAGATGGCTCACACGCCAAGCCGCAACGCAAAGCGCGCGGGCTTTTCTGCCACCTGCCGCGACTGCCTGTCATTCCGAGCGAGCTTAGCGAGCGAGGAATCTCTTCAT
>JAUZRQ010000006.1 GCA_030950365.1 Candidatus Zhuqueibacterota bacterium
CTATCGATTTCACACAAAAGCACGAGGACACAAAGTGTTGTATGAATGAAATCCGCAAGCATCCGCGTCAGCCGTTTTATCCGCGTTTTATTGCGACCAGCGACGGACAGGCCTTCAGCAGGTTGGCTTCTGCGTATCCGCGTTTCTGCGAGATCTCATTTTTAGTTGAACGGTTACTTTTTCGTCCAGAAGACTTGCCAGATATAAAAATCCAGCCCGGCAGCCCGGGCTGGATATAACCAACAGAGCAATACAACAAGACCGGGCCTTATTCCAGACTCTTCGGGCCGGTGCCAAAATGATAGATCAGCAATGCAGAACCAGCCAGGGCCAGGTTCTTCATGAAATGCGCCATCTGGTTACTGGCCATCATGGGATCATTGAGGCCCCAGAATTTGTGCATGAGGAACGCCGTGGGCACCAGAAAAATCACCAGCAGCAGCGAGCCGATTTTGGATTTGTAGCCAAGCAATACACTGAGGCCGCCCAGCACCAGCATGAGGCCAGTGATAAGGGTGGCCACGGTAGGAACCGGCACGCCATTGGATGCCGCATATTGCGCCATGGCATCCAGTTTCGTGAAGTGATTCAGGCCGAAGAGAATGAAAATCATGGAATATAAAATGCGGCCAATGAGAACCAACCACTCCATAGCAATTCCTCCTCCGTTAAAGAGAACAATTGAGGTGAATTGACAGGGCGGCGCTCCATAAGCAAAGTTTATAAAACTCACAAACGTTGTCAATAGTTTTCCAACAAACGGCAATTCGAAAAAATTTCCGCTATTGTGGCCCTGCCAGAGACGGCTCATAATAAAAAGCCTTTCGGAGAGGCTCCGAAAGGCTTTGGGAAAGTCAAACAACGCTTGCAATGAGGGAAAAGAGATTACGGTTATTTGGCTAAAATCAGCCGCCGCGTTTGAATTTGTTCGCCGCGGACGAGCTGATAAAAATAGGTACCGCTGGGCATTTGCACGCCTGCATCGTTGGCCCCATCCCACTCCAGCGTCATCGTTCCTGCCGGTGCCAGGCCGCGAAACAGGGTGCGCACCGGACGGCCGAGCATGTCCACAATGCGCAGGGTGACGCGGTCGGGTCGAGGCGCATAAAAGCGAATCCGGGTACCGGGATTAAACGGATTAGGATAATTTTGTTCCAGAACAAACCCATCCACCACCTGCGGCGGATGCTCCGCGCCGGCAACGTTGCCCTGCACCTGACTGATTGCCCAGAATTCGTCGATGATATCGCCCTTGATGTTTTTGAAATAAAAGTGCGCCAGATTGGGCACGCCGTTGTAGTTGAATTCACCGAACAGGGCTCCGTATGTTGCGCCCTGATCCGAGGTGTAGATGCTGGCCCACCAGTCGCCGGAGAGTTCCTGATCACGGATGCTTTTGCCCCCCAGTCCGGAGACAAAGGCAAACGTGGCTCCCCGGGTGATGACCAGAGTATCAGACGTGCTGGCAATGACCTGGCCCTGCATTTTGCTGAGCAGATGCGTGCGGCTGTACGAGTGTTCATGGCCTGTGGCAATGATGGCGCCTCCTTTACGGGCCTCTTCATACACCCCCCAACCAGTGGCATTGCTCTTGCCGCCTACCTGCATGCGTTTCATATTCTTGTGCCAGCCAGCGATTCGCCAGATGGCCTGGGTTTTGGCCAGTTGATCGCGTAGGTAGATATCGTGGCCGTTGCCCTTGGTGCCTGCTCCGACAAGTACAATAAATAATCCTTTATACTCAATAGTGGATTTTACGCCAAGATCCCCTTCCCAAGTAATCCCCAATCGTTGGCAGCGCTGCTGGAGATACCATTGATAGCCTTTGTTTCCATCCCAGGCTTTCAAATCGTGGTTGCCAATAGCGGCGAAAATAGGAAAATTTTCACCGAGGATGCTATTTAACATATTTTCCCAACGTGTCGGGTCATCATAATAGTCAAAATCGCCAAGGATGATTAATAAATCGGTTTTTTCATCTTTGATAAGCTGCAATACTTTTTTCGAATTGTTGGTCACCCCTACATCAGCGATAAAGGCCACTCTAAAGTTCACCGGCGTGGTTTGCTGGGCTTGCGCCATCGAGGCGATCGCCAGTATGGTCAGCACCAGTATGAACATCCGAATTCGTTTGCAATTCCAATACAACCGCTCCATGATGCCTCCTTATAATTAAGCTATGATGAACATCCTCCTGATGCCAGCACCAGTTACCATTTGGTGATTCAATTATGTATGAGCTCCTGCAAAGCCTCCACTGGAGCAACCTGTTTTGGCAGCAATCGCATTGTTTTTTCGCAAACTTCATGCCGCAAGATGAGCCCATTTTGCGCTTCGAAACACGCTCGTATCAGCATGAAACCCGGCAGTCAGGCCGTTTCCTCCCGGACAGTAAACTGGAAAATTTGCCAGGGTTTGTAAGAATTACACGCCGCAGCACCCCGCCGGATGATGCAGCCCCCGGTGGATTTGTGCGCCCTGGTCCTCTTCCGGCTTTTCGGTATCCTCCTCCGCATTGCCGGCCCTGATGCCACTGCTATTTCGGCAATTTGGGGGAATGATCATGCATTCGGTCGCGCCGGACTTGTTTTTTTGCCCTAAGGTACATTTATTTATCCAACAATACGAAACGTCATCGTGATAAAGCTGCGCGGCTGTCCTATCAGGCAGCCGATGACAACTGTGGTGCCGTATGCTCAGACTGTTCCTTGTTGCTTTTGAAAATAAAGGCCACAAATTCATCGCAGCGATTGCATGATCCCAAACAAAAAAACGGATATCCACCAATATCGTTGTTTTTTTCGGCAAAATCCTTCCGGCCTCCGGCGCGCACCTGCATTTTTCGCTCGGATGCCGGAACATCAGCTATAACCTGATTGGTGAGGACCATCATGGCAGGATCTGAATCCCGATTATCCCGGCAAAACAACCTGAACCGCCGCGATTTCATTCGCAAAACAGCGCTGGGCGGCCTGTACGGCGCGTACGTCATCGCCTCCGGATGTGCGCCAAAACGCGACTTCGATCTCCTGATCCGTGGAGGCCTGATCTGCGATGGTACCGGCAAAGACCTGTTCCGGGCGGATGTCGGCATCAAGAACGGTCGCATTGCCGCCATCGGAGCCCTGCAGGACAAATCCGCCGTGCGCGTCATCGATGCCGACGAGCTCATCGTCGCCCCGGGCTTTATCGACATACACAGCCATAGCGACGACGAGCTGCTGGTGGACGGCCGCGCGCATTCGAAAATCCGCCAGGGCGTCACGACCGAAGTGCTCGGGCAGGATGGCAGCTCCTATGCGCCGTTGAATGATGAAATGCGCCAGCGGATGCACGAGCGGCTGAAGAACAACTACGGTATCGACGTCGACTGGCAGGACATGCGCGGCTACTACAACAAACTGCGCAAGCAGGGCCTGTCCGTCAACGTGGTGAGCATGGTCGGCGCCGGAACGTTACGCGCGCACGTGGTTGGCTACGAGGACCGCCCGGCCACTTCCGAAGAAATTGCCCGCATGCAGGCCCTTTTGCAGAAAGCCATTGAGCAGGGGGCCCGGCATCTATCCAGCGGACTGGAGTACACCCCGGGCAGTTTTGCTTCCACCGAAGAACTGATCGAGCTCTGCCGGGTGCTCGGCCCGCAGGGCGTGTATTCTACCCATATGCGCAACGAAGACGACCGCGTGTTGCAGGCGGTCAGTGAGGCCATCCGTATTGCCCGCGAGGCCGGCTGCAAACTTAACATCAGCCATCTCAAGGCCTCGGGCAAACGCAACTGGCACAAGCTGGACGCCATCCTCAATCTGCTCGACGAGGCGCGACAATCCGGCACCGCCACCACCTGCGATCGCTATCCGTACATCGCTTACAGCACCGGCCTGACCGCGCTGTTTCCTACCTGGAGCCGGGAAGGCAAATCCGAAGATTTTGTCGCCCGTCTGCAGGACGAGTCCCTGTTGCCGAAAATTCGCGAAGCCGTATTGAACAAAATCCACATGCTCGGCGACTGGAACGCGGTGATGATTTCCAGCATGTCTGAGGAGCCCCACAAAGCTTACGCTGGCCGGCGCCTCGGCGACCTGGCCAGAGAACACAATCAGGAACCGTTCGAATTTCTACGGCAATTGATGATCGCCGAAAAGGGGCGTGGCGGCATGGTGGGCTTCGCCATGAGCGAAGAAAACACCGAGCGTGTGCTGGCTTATCCCTACTGCGCCGTGGCCTCCGACGGCTCTGCGCGTGCCACCGAAGGCCCGCTCTCCGAGGGCAGTCCGCATCCGCGAAATTTCGGCACGTTCCCACGCGTGCTGGGCTATTATGTGCGCGAAAAAAAGCTGTTCAGCCTGCCGGAGGCCATCCGCAAAATGACCGATTTGCCGGCACGCATTATTGGCATTCAGCAGCGTGGTCTCATCGCCGAGGGTTATTTTGCCGATGTCACGCTGTTCCATCCGGAGAAGGTGCGCGATACGGCCACGTTCGTGCAGCCCAAGCAGTATCCGGAAGGGATCGAGTACGTTATTGTCAATGGCAAGGTAGTCATCGATCAGGGAGAACATACCCATCGCAAGCCCGGGAAAATTCTCTATTGACTTTCGTCGAAGATGGACTATATTTAACACTTTCGTAATATCCATCACGGCCGATTGTAGCAAAGGCACGAACAAGACATCGATCGTTTACCGGAACACGGACAGGCAAAATGGCTACGTCGCGGCACAATCGCTACCATCATCCGGAGCTTGCAAAGCTGTATGAGGACTTCAAAATATCGCCAGAACACCCGCGCGATTTAACGCCGGCACGGCTGCACCGGCATCTCCACGAGCTGCACCGTGAGTGCCCCGACCTCCTGCGGCTGGAAAAGGTCGGCGAGTCGGTGGAAGGCAGAGACATTTTTTTGGTGACCATGGGACACGGGCCACGCAGCGTGTTCATGTGGTCGCAAATGCACGGCAACGAACCCACTGCGACCAATGCGCTGCTGGATCTGATCCATTTTTTGTGCCACAAGTCCGAACATCCGCTGGCGCAAACCCTGCTCTCCGGCCTGACGCTGCACATGTTGCCCATGCTGAATCCGGACGGCGCAGAACGCTTCCAGCGGCGGAACGCGCAGGGGCTGGATATCAATCGCGATGCTCGCGATTTGATGACCCCGGAAGGCCGGCTGCTGAAATCGCTGCAGCAGCGGCTGCAGCCGGAATTTGGATTCAACTTACATGATCAGAATGCCCGCCGCACCGTGGGCAACACGAACCGCATCGTGGCCATTGCGCTGCTGGTGCCGCCGATCGATACGCAAGAGACCGAGACCGAGCAGATTCGGCAGGCCGAAAAAGTCGCCGCGGTGATGCGCCTGGCGCTGATGCCGTACATCGAAGGGCATCTGGCCAAATACGATGCCAGTTTTATGCCCAATGCATTTGGCGATAATTTCCAGCGCTGGGGCACCATCACCGTATTGCTCGAATCTGGTGGCTGGTTCGAAAACCAGCCCGGCTATCTGGTCAAAATGAATTTCATCGCCATCATCGAAGCCTGCCTGGCCATCGCCACCGGCGGTTACCGCGATGCGGACCCCAATTTGTATAAATCTTTACCGCTCAACGATAAAGAGCTGTTCGATCTGCTCCTCAAAGATGCGACTTTGCTGGATGACATCCACCCGGTACCGATCCGCAGCGAAATCGGCCTTAACTTCATCGAAGATATCGGTGATGACCGCTCGTGTCCGGCCGGCCGGATCGTGGATATCGGCGATTTGCGCGTGTATTCGGCGCGGCAAATCATCGATGCCAGCGGCCATCTGCTTTTGCCCGGGCTCATCGGGCTGGTAACCCGCAGCGATGCCGCGCGACTGCCGGATGACCGGGTGTTTCTAAAATATCTCAAGAGAGGCTATACCACGCTGTTGGTGCCCGTGCCGTCTGCAGAGCAGCAAGCAGAGAAATTTCAGGCGCTGATTGAGAAATTCCGCCAATCGGCCCTGCCGGTCAATGTGGCGTTTGTGCTCGAAGGCCACGGCGTGGATGCCGCTGACTCCATTCACCTGGACTTCGGCGACGCGCTGGCGCAGGGCGCGCTGGCGGTTTTGCATGACGCACCAGTAGATGAGGCCCCTTCAGACGCGCAGCGTATCATGCGCTGGTTCAACCGGCCGGAGATCACCGAGCAGGATTTTACAGCGACGATGTCATGGCCGGAGTTGATTGCCCGCGGTGACATCGCCGTGGCGCGAAAACGGGCTGAGGCCTTGCGGCTCATTGGCCGCGGCACCCTGCACGTGGATGATTATGCCGATTTCGTGCTGTATCCGCTGAAATCCACCTCGCCACTGCAATTACGGCAGAAAACGCCGTCGCAGGTGTTTGTCAATGGCCGGCCAGTTCTGAAGCGGGGGAAACTGACATTCGAAAGGGCCTGCGGCCGTATCATCCTGGCGCTGCCTGCCACGCCGGATCAGCCTCAGCAGGGCTATCGCTGACTCGATTGCTGTTCAGCCTTTCAGCAAGAACCGAAAAAAACAAAACACCTGCTGTGACCTTGGAAACAGAGTGTGGTACAGGAAATGAGTCACGTCGAATAATTTTTGCGCTAAAGCTACGATTATTCGTGTTTCATCCACGTCAATCGGTGGCTTCTCAATTCTTTTCCCAAATTATCTGGCTCATTTCATGGAAGGAGAGCCAGGCATTTCAGCGTTCCCCTTACGGTCGTCACCAAAGCCAGGTTGCTTAAATAAGCCTGTGTCCAAATTTTTACATAACTTAAACATTCTTCAACCCTTAGTCCCGTTTATCCGATGGATAAAAGCATTGACTTTTAAACTGTGGATTTGTAAATTGCCACGCTTGCAAGGAACGCACTTTGTGAACCCCACATCCGGAGATTGCAGCATGAAAACGTTTCTCGTGACCGGCGGTGCAGGATTCATCGGCAGCAACTACATCCGCTATTTGCTGAAAAAATACGACGATATTCATATCATCAATCTCGACAAGCTCACCTACGCGGGCAATCTGGACAACCTGCGTGATATCGAAAACAACCCGCGCTATGAATTCGTAAAAGGCGACATTTGCGACGAAGAGGTCGTTAATCGGCTGGTGAAACAAGCGGATGTGGTGGTCAATTTCGCCGCCGAAAGTCACGTGGATCGCTCCATCGGGCGCCCGGATGACTTCATCCGGACGGATGTGTTTGGAACATTTGTTCTGTTGGAAGCCGCACGCAACCACGGCGTGGACAAGTTCATTCAAATCAGCACCGACGAGGTTTACGGCAGCATCGAAGACGGTTCGTTCAAAGAAACCGATCCCCTGATGCCGTCGAGTCCGTACTCCGCCTCCAAGGCCGGAGCCGACCGGCTGGCATTTTCATATTACGTCACTTATGGCCTACCGGTCATCATCACGCGTTGCTCCAACAACTTCGGGCCCTATCAATATCCAGAAAAGCTCATCCCGCTGTTCGTCACCAACGCTCTGGAAGACAAACCGTTGCCCATTTACGGCGACGGCAAAAACGTACGCGATTGGATCTACGTCGAAGATCATTGCGACGCGATCGATTTTCTGTATCAAAACGGCTCGGACGGGGAAGTGTACAACATCGGTGCGGGCAACGAGCGCAACAATCTGGAGATCACCGAGATCATCCTGCGCGAGCTCAACAAGCCCAAAAGTCTGATGACGTTCGTCAAAGATCGGCTCGGTCACGATCGCCGCTATTCGCTGGACTGCACCAAGATTCGCAACATGGGCTGGGAGCCCGGCCATTCCTTTGACGAGGCCATGCATTACACCATCCAGTGGTATGTGAACAACCGCTGGTGGTGGGAAAAACTGAAAAGCGGGGAATATCTGGAATTTTATAAAAGCAATTATCAGATGGCCCTTTAACATCCATTACCGCCCTTTGACAGGATCTCCTGAAATTCCCCGGAGCGCTTTCGGCAATTTTTCAATTGTGCAGCTATAGACTGTATATGAAATTGCATGAGCAACACCGATTTGTGCTCCATCGGGAAGGAGGCCGATGTGCCGGAACCATCGGCAGCTCCGGGCGTGATCGAACCATCAACGTTTCAATAAGGGAGATTGGCTGTGAATCTGGAATCGAAAATAGCGGACAAAACCGCGGTTGTGGGTGTCATTGGGCTGGGTTATGTCGGATTACCGCTGGCCGTCGAATATGCCAAAGCCGGCTTCCATGTCGTCGGCATCGATAACGATCCCGGCAAAGTGGAAAAGTTGCGCCGAGGCGAAAACTACATTCAAGACGTCCATTCCGGCCTGCTTCAAGAAATGGTGCAATTGGGCCGGATCGAGGCTGAGACCGACTACAGCCGAATATCCGAACTGGATGTGATTTTCATCTGTGTGCCAACCCCGTTTACCGACAATAAAGAACCGGATGTATCTTACATCCGCGATGCGGCCGAGGGTATTGCCAGTGGGTTGCGTAAAGAACAGCTGATCATTCTCAAAAGCACCACCTATCCGGAAACCACCGAGAAACTTGTGCAGCCGATTCTGGAAAGCGGCGGCTTAAAGGCCGGTGAAGATTTCTACCTGGCTTATTCGCCAGAGCGCATCGATCCGGGCAATCAGAAATGGACCACGGCCAATACGCCGGTGGTGGTGGGCGGCGTCACTCCGAAATGCACTGACCTGGCGGTGAAGATTTCCAACCAGGTGATCGCCAAAGTGGTGCCGCTGTCCAATCCAAAAGCCGCCGAAATGACCAAGCTGCTGGAAAACATTTTCCGCAGCGTGAACATCGCGCTGGTGAACGAGCTGGCGCAGCTCTGCGACCGCATGGAGGGCATCGACATCTGGGAGGTGGTCGAAGCCGCGTCCACCAAACCGTTCGGCTTCATGCCGTTTTTCCCGGGACCGGGTATCGGCGGCCATTGTATTCTGGTCGATCCGTATTACCTGAGCTGGAAGGCCAAGGAATTTGATTTTCACACCAATTTCATCGAGCTGGCGGCTGAGACCAACGAGAACATGCCCTACTACGTGCTCGACCTGATCATCCGGTCGCTCTCGGTCAACGGTGGGGCCATTCCCACAGCGCGGTTCCTGATTCTGGGCGTGGCCTTCAAGAAAAATGTGGACGATACGCGTAACTCGCCGGCGATCAAAATCATGGAGCTGCTGTATCAGCGCGGAGCCAGGAATTTGATCTACAACGATCCGTATGTGCCAGAGCTACGTGTCAACGGCACGTCCTATAAATCGCTGGAATTAACCGAGGAGGTTTTGCAGAACAGCGATTGCGTGGTCATCGCCACCGATCACGATGCGTATGATTATGATTTTATCGTGAAAAACACCAAACTGGTGGTGGATACCCGCAACGCGACCAAGAATATCGATCAGGAGCTAAAGAAAAAAGTCGTTCGTCTGGGATGCGGGACCAATTCCTATCATCGCACCACGCACGGGCATTGAACGAGCTGAGGATAAAACGCTCAGGCTTTTTCCAACTTTGAAATGTTCCCAATTTGTGCATACAGGCCTTCGGCGCTGAGAGCGGCTCACGAAACAATTCGGCACAAAGTGTGAGAGCGGCTCCGCGCCTTTGCTTTGTATGCCGCGCCAGCCTCCCCATCCCATCCATCGAAAACTCAATCGTGTGAATGAATCCTATGAACGCATTTCGCTTAACTGTTGTTGGCGTTTTATTCTATGCCATGGCGTGGCAGGCCATGGCGCAGGATATCCCCGCGCCGCGCGCCCAGAAACCGCGGCTGCCCACGCTCGATGAATTACAAAAGCCCCGACAGTCCATTCTCGACCTGCCGGAAAACGCGCTAATCCTGGAAAAGGCGGTCGATCCTGCAACGTACATCGTTGGTCCCGGCGATCGTTTTTTGATCATCATTCCTACCTATGCGGAAACCGGTTGGCCGGCGAGCGTTTCCGCCGAAGGCAAGCTCTTCATCCCGACATTAGGCCTTTTTCACGTGGCGGGGAAGCCGCTGGCCCAGGTGCAGGACCAGATCCAAACCGCCGCGCGGAAAAAATATGTGGAAGGCACGGTGCGGCTCAATCTGGTGGAGCTGCGCTACTTCCGTGTGCACGTGCTTGGGGAAGTGGCCGAGCCCGGCATCTATCCGGTGCAGCAAACCTACCGCCTGAGCGATGCCCTCGATCTTGCCGGCGGCGCCGGCGACTGGGCTAATCTCAGCCGAATTGAAATCCGTCGCGACACCACCACTCTACACGTCGATTTGACGCGCTACATCGCCGAAGGCGATTTGCAGCACAATCCCAATCTGCTGGACGGCGACGTGATTTTCGTGCCGCGCGTGGACAGCGCCCTGCCCATTGTGGAAGTGCAGGGACGCATTGCGCAACCGGGGCTGTATTTCGCCAAACCCAACGAAAGTGCAGCCGACTTTCTCAAGCGCATCAGCGGTACCACGCATAAGGCCGATTTGCTTGAAGCCGCCATCAAACGGCGAGTAGCAGGTCAAAATCGCATGGCCATCCTGCCGATCTTCGCGGATGACACCGCCACCGCCAACGGACACAAACAATCGGTTACACTGCAACACGGCGACATATTGACCATCCCCTCCATCACCGACAGCGTTTACGTGCAGGGCGCCGTATTTCGACCCGGACCGTATCCCTACTATCCAAACTTTCTGGCTCGCGATTACGCCGGCCTTGCCGGCCCGAATGAAAA
>JAUZRQ010000060.1 GCA_030950365.1 Candidatus Zhuqueibacterota bacterium
TTTTCTCCCCTCAGGCGCTTTCGCGTTGGGAGGATGAGTTCCTTGCAAACTAAGCACATAGCTCGCTACCTGATGAATCTCACTCGGTCTTAGAATCGTTTTCCAGGCAATCATGCCTTTTACGGGCACGCCATTGCGAATGGTTCGGATGATGTCATTGATCTTGCCATCACCGTGAATCCAGTATTCATCAGTGAGATTCGGGCCAATCATACCTTCGGCCAGATTTCCATGACACTTTGCACAATTTTGCAGATAAATCGTTTTACCATTGGCCAGACTCTCCGCATCGGTTAGCGGTTCGTAGTTCAGTTCCTCTTCCGGCTCCTCTTTTTTCGCCGTGGCCGAGGCCGGAGCGCCAACTTGTTTGGCCAGCATTTGCGGCGTCACATCCCCTTCTGGGCTATAATACGGCGACCGAAATGCCCTGGTGATTAGCAACGGCCGATAGGTGTCGTCGTACCGCGAGTCCCAGTTGGGGTTGATCTCTTTCATATATTCAGCCCTGGACAGATCGCCGATGCCGAGGAAGTGATAATAAAACATGTAACCCACTGCCCAAAAAATGGTGATATAAAATAACCAAACCCACCACGGGGGCAGACGGTTATCCAATTCCCGGATACCGTCGTAGTCATGGTCCATCAGGTTATCAAATTCATCAGGATTGAACTTGTCTTTTTCAGGCATCGCCATTTTCTCCCGCTTTATAGTCCAGTGGTAACTTTTCCATGTGTCGTAGCCATTTCTGATCGGCCCGGATGAGCCAGATGATCAGGCCGACAAAAAAGCTAAAGAAAATGATCAAAGCTGCAACGGGGAATACTTCCACCCCGGAAATGGATTCAAAAAGCATCTTGAACATCTTGCTCACCTTGTATTTTGTTTCTTGCCTGCCATGCCCTCAAATCAATCCGAGGTCGTCGGCGTGGCTTCGGCCTTGATGTCCGTTCCCAGCCGCTGCAAGTACGCAATCAGCGCGACCAGTTCCTTGGTCGGTTCAATTTCGATTCCAGCTTGTTTGAGATTGTTCACCACCGTCATGGCCTGTTGCATCAACTCGCGGTTGGCGATTTCATCAAAGCCATCGGGATAGGGAACGCCCAATTTTTGCATGGCGCGAATTTTCAGAGGAGTAGTCGTGGTATCCAGATCGTTCTTCGCCAGCCACGGATACGGCGGCATAATGGATCCCGGCGACATAGAACGCGGATCGATCATGTGATGATAGTGCCAGGCATCGGGATATTTCATGCCGATTCGATGCAGATCCGGGCCCGTACGTTTGGAGCCCCACAGGAACGGGTGGTCATAAACGAATTCGCCAGCTTTGGAATATTCACCGTAGCGCTCGGTTTCGGAACGGAATGGCCGGATCATTTGCGAATGGCAGTTGTTGCAGCCTTCACGGATGTAAATATCACGGCCCTGCAGTTCCAACGGCGTGTACGGCTTTACGCTGGCAATAGTCGGCACGTTCGATTTGATCATGAAGGTTGGGATCAACTCGAAGATACCACCGATGAGGATGAGCACCAGGGTAACCAACAGGAATTGCACGGGCCGGCCCTCAATCCATCGGTGCCAGTACGCTTTTTCGGCATGTTCGACCGGCGCGGGTTCCAATGCCGGCGCTTGCGCTTTTTCTTCGGCCACCAGTTCGCCCGCTTTGGCGGTTTTCACCAGGTTATAAATCATGAAGATGGCGCCGGTGAGGTACAGAAGGCCCCCGATCGAACGCAAAACGTACATGGGGATGATCTGCAGCACGGTTTCCAGAAAATTCGGATACTGCAGGAAACCATCGGCGGTAAATTGCTTCCACATCAGGCCCTGTGTGAAGCCGGCCCACCACATCGGGATGACGTAGAACATCATGCCGATGGTGCCGATCCAGAAATGAAAATTGGCCATACCACGCGAATACAGGTTTGTATTATACAGGCGCGGAACCAGCCAGTACAGCACACCAAAGGTCAGAAAACCGACCCAGCCCAGCGCACCCAGGTGCACGTGGCCAATGGTCCAATCCGTGTAATGCGTCAGCGCGTTGATGCTTTTCACCGAAAGCATCGGACCTTCAAAGGTGGACATACCGTAAGCCGTCACCGCCACGACCATGAATTTCAAGATCGGATCTTCGCGGACACGATCCCATGCCCCGCGCAGGGTCAGCAAGCCATTCAGCATGCCGCCCCAGGATGGCGCGATCAGCATCACGGAAAACACCGAACCCAGCGATTGTGCCCAGTCCGGCAGCGCCGTGTACAGCAGGTGGTGCGGACCGGCCCAGATATAAATAAAAATGAGTGCCCAGAAATGGATGATCGACAACCGATACGAAAATACCGGCCGGTTGGCGGCTTTCGGCAGGAAGTAATACATGAGTCCCAGAAATGGCGTGGTCAGGAAGAAGCCCACAGCGTTGTGACCGTACCACCACTGGGTCAACGCATCCTGCACCCCGGCGAAAATGGAATAGCTCTTGCCCAGGGTCACCGGGATTTCCAGAGAATTGACAATGTGCAGCACCGCGATGGTCACCACAGTGGCGATATAAAACCAGATGGCCACATACATATGGCGCTCACGGCGTTTAACAATGGTGCCAAACATATTAATGCCAAAGATCACCCAGACTACCGCAATTAAAATATCAATGGGCCATTCCAGCTCCGCATACTCTTTACTGGTGGTGGCACCCAGCACCAGCGAAATCGCCGCTAAGACGATGATTAACTGCCAGCCCCAGAAGTGCAATTTGCTCAGCAAATCGCTGTACATGCGTGTCTTTAGCAGTCGTTGCAGAGAATAATAAACGCCCATAAAGATGGCATTGCCCGCGAAGGCGAAGATGATGGCATTGGTATGCAACGGGCGCAAGCGGCCAAAGGTCATATACGGTATCCCGAGGTTCAGCTCTGGCAGGTATAACTGAATTGCGATGGTCAGCCCGACCAGCATCCCGACGATTCCCCAGAACACCGTCGCAACCGCAAAGTTTTTTACAATACGGTTGTCGTAGTAAAAAGTCTCGACAGCCATAGCCTACTCGACCTCCTTTGCATCGTTCTTAGGTTTATCATCCATTAGAATGCGAACAGATGGGGTGTAGGTATCTTCGAACTGTCCGCTTTTCACTGCCCAGATAAACGCAATCAGAAACCCGATTGCCACAAACAGACTGACGATGATCAGTACGTATATCACGCTCATGTCATTCCACTCCAAGTCGCTTTGCGCTGATTTTGGTCGCCAGGGTGGCAAAGGCCACCACGGAAATGGAGCTGAGAGGCATCAGGATCGCTGCAATGACCGGCGATAGTTGTCCGCTCACGGCGAAACTGAGGCCAACGATATTGTATAGAAAGGAAATGGCAAAACTGGCCAGAACCACACGGACGCTGCTCTGGGAGAAACGCAAGAAGCGAGGCAGACGCGGCAGCCGGTCGGCAGTGAAAATGGCATCGCACGAAGGCGTAAAAGCCGCCGTATTTTCAGTGATGGCCACGCCCACATCGCTTTGCCGCAGGGCCCCGGCATCATTCAGACCGTCGCCCAGCATCATCACGGTTTTATTGGCCTGCTGCAACCGATGGATGAATTCCAGCTTCGCCTCGGGCGATTGCCGAAACAATAGATGCACGCTCTTACCGAATTCGGTTTCTAGCAGCGGCCGCTCAAAATCCTGATCACCTGAAAGTATGGTTACGAAATACCGCGACTTCAGCTCGCGAACGGCTTGCAGAAGTCCCTTGCGGTATTTCGGCATGATGGCAAAATAACCACGAACCGCGCCGTTAATGGCGACATATACACGACTTCCCGCGCCAGTTTCGCTATCGGAAGGGATATCGAGATCGGAATTTAGATGGGCCACCCATAATTTAGACCCAAGTCGTATTCGGTTTCGGTCAACTTTTCCTTCAATGCCCTGGCCTTCCTGCTCGTGAAATTCCCGGAGGTCCGCATTCCCTGCCTGTTCCAGCATCTGGCAAATTTGCCGGCTGAGCGGATGCGTGGATTGACACGCCACGGCCCGGATCCAGCGCTTTTCATCGCTGGTCAGCGCGCCGCCATTCAGCGGATGAAACACCACCGGCGCACTGCCCTGCTCGGTCAGCGTGCCGGTTTTATCGAATACCAGCGTGTCCACTCTGGACATGATTTCCAGGGCTTCGGTGTTTTTCATGAACAAGCCCTGTCGTCCGAGAATGCGTAACGCGTTGCCCAGGGCAAACGGAATAGACAGCGCCAGCGCGCACGGGCAGGCTACGATGAGCACCGCTGTGAAAGCGTTCCAGGCCAGAGCATGCGATTGCGGGAACCAGTAGAAAAAACTTCCCGCCGCCAGAGCCAGAACCACAGCGGTGAAATATTTCGCCACCGTATCGGACAAACTTGCCAGCCGGCTCTTTTTCTGCTCGCGAAACAGATCGCGGTTCCACATGCGCGTCAGGTAGCTCTGCGACACTTCTTTGATCACCTGCAGCTCCACGGCCTTGCCTTTGATGCGGCCACCGGCAAACAGGATGTCGCCTTTGCTTTTTTTCACCAACCGCGATTCGCCGGTGACGAAGCTATAATCGATCCAGGCTTCGGCTGACAGTAGTGAGGCATCCGCCGGAATCAGCTCCTGATGCCGGATGCGAATGCGATCGCCAACGCGCAGGTCCGGCAGGGCCACCGGCCGTTCTCCGTCCGCTTCAATCCGCAACACCGAAATCGGAAAATACGAGCGGAAATCCCGTTCAAATGACAGCGCATCGTAGGTTTTTTTCTGAAAGGCCTTGCCGATGAGAAGAAAAAACACCAGTCCGGTGAAAGAATCGAGGTAGCCGGCTCCGGTGCGGGTGAGAATTTCAAACGCACTGCGGAAAAACAGCACCAGAATCCCGATGGAAATGGGGACATCGATGTTGACAATTCGGTGTCGCAAACCGGCCCAGGCTGAAGCGAAATACTCCGTACTGCTGTACAACAACACGGGCAGCGCCAGCACAATGGAGACATAGCCAAAAAAGGCACGAAACGGGGAAGACAGGAATGACTCAAAGGCAAGATATTCCGGCAGGGCCAGCAGCATGATATTGCCGAATGCGAACCCGGCGACGCCAAGTTTGAGGTATAAGGATCGATTCGACGATCTCGGTTTTTCCTTTTCGAGATCGCTCAGGTGCAAACGCGGTTCATAGCCAAGCGCCGCCAGCAGGCTCACCAGTTCGCGCAGCGAAATTTTCTGGCGGTCGAACACGACGTACAGCTCCTTGCGCAGGAACTGCACCCGCGATTGCGAAATGCCGTCACGAAATTTGTAGAGATTTTCCAGAACCCAGATGCAGGAACTGCAGTGGATCGATGGGATGAAAAACGTCACCGCGCAGGTATCGCCTTCGCGGAAATCCAGGAGCTGATCCTGCACTTCGGGGAGATCCAGGAAGGCAAACTTATTGGACGGATCGTCTAGATCGATCTTTTTCTGGCTCAAATCCGGCAGATCACATGCCAGGCTCTCCGGCCCTTCCCTGAGCAATTCATAAACAATGCGACAGCCGTCGCAGCAAAACGCCTGCCCATGGGCCACTACCGGATGCTTCCCCGCCGGCTCTCCGCAATGCACGCAGACCGACTCACGCGGCTCTGCGGCATGTAGCATGGCCGTTACCTGAGTATCGTTACTTAAAGACATGAATTATAGGGCGCAATGAGTATAAAATGAACGGCTGCTTTCAAAATTAATACATCTGTTGAAATATGATTTTTTGCATTGTCGAAAATCATGCCAGAAGATAGTAATTTTCCTATTTTATCAGAATTATTATAAAAACAAGTAATTACAGGTATTCTATTTTTCAAACGAACCGCCGACCACATTCTCAAATTTAAGAATTCTGCAATAATTTTTCTAAATTTGAGAAGCCCCGTTTTTCCGCCATCCATATTGGATATAAATAAGATGCATATGTTCGACATGGCATGCCGGAAGGCAAATACCGCTGCTTGAGCTCGATAGTGAATGTTTTTAAACACAACTAGAAAACCGCCTGTCAAGCCAAAGTAATATATCTTGAATAACACATAATGTTAAGCAGTGGTAGGGCGGCGTTTTCAGGGTATGATATGCGGGCAAGGCTTAAGGGGGGACAAATATGCCGAATGGCTTAACAAAATTCTCATCAGGTCGCCTATTCTCATTGCGGCATTATCCTTTGGCAGTTCAAATAGCAAAATTAGAAAAAACTTTAAATCTTTTTGGGCACTTATCCGTCCTACTTGAAAGATTCAATCAACGCTTGTTTCCTCAAAGAATGGTACATTTTAATTTTATGGAGGACCTCATGCGACAATTTTGGTTGGGCATAGGAGTGGTGGGGATGCTTTTGATGAGCACGCCACTTTTCGCCCAGGTCGATGCCCGCATGTTCCGCTATCCCGATGTGTCGGCCACGCACATTGTGTTTGTGTATGCCGGTGACATCTGGGTGGTGCCCAAAACCGGAGGCCTGGCGCATCACCTGAGTTCGCCGCCGGGCGAAGAGAGTTTCCCGCGCTTCTCCCCCGACGGCAAATGGCTGGCCTTCAGCGGCAATTATGAAGGCAATACCGATGTGTATGTGGTGCCGGCGCTCGGCGGCGCCCCTAAACGGATCACCCACCACCCGATGCCGGAGCGGGTGCTGGACTGGTACCCGGACGGCAAGCAGATTCTGTTCGCCTCGGCCATGGCCAGCGGACGGCAGCGCTTCCGGCAACTGTACCGCGTGAGCCGGGACGGCGGTTTGCCGGAGAAACTGCCCGTGCCCTACGGCGAATTCGGCAGCATTTCTCCGGATGGCCAGTGGCTGGCTTACATGCCCAAAGCGCGCGACTTCCGCACCTGGAAACGCTACCGCGGCGGCTGGGCACCGGATATCTGGCTATTCAACCTGAAAACCTACGAAGCGAAAAATCTCACCCGCAATGATGCCAACGACGCCCATCCGATGTGGCATGGCCGCACCGTGTATTTCCTGTCCGATCGCGGACCGGCGCAGCGCTACAACATCTGGGCCTACAACATGGATGACGACGCCTTCCGGCAGATCACGCATTTCAAGGACTACGATATCCACTTTCCCGCTATCGGGCCAGAGGACATCGTGTTCGAGGCCGGCGGTAAACTGTATTTGCTCGACCTGAATACCGAACAGTACCACGAAGTGCCGGTGAACGTCATCACCGATCAGGCCACGCTAAATCCGAAGCCGGTGAAAGTGGACCAATGGATTTTGACCGCCAACATCTCGCCATCGGGCAAGCGCGCGTTGTTTGAGGCCCGCGGCGATGTGTTCACCGTGCCCGCCGAGCACGGCGCGATTTTCAACCTCACGCACAGTCAGGGCGTGGCCGAGCGCTTTCCGGCCTGGTCGCCAGATGGAAAATATATCGCGTACTGGAGCGACCGTTCCGGCGAATATGAGCTCTACTTGCGTCACGCCGATGGCTCCGGCGACGAGCGCAAACTGACCCGGCTCGGGCCGGGATTCCGCTATCATCTCACCTGGTCGCCCGATAGCAAAAAGCTGGCCTTCATCGACAATACCATGACCATTCGCATCGTCGATGTAGAAAGCGGCCGCGTTACCCGGGTGGATAAGGGGCTGTGGATGTTTCATGGCGCGCTCAACAACTTCCGGGTGAGCTGGTCGGCCGATAGCCGCTGGCTGGCCTACTCCCGCGGCACGGACAATCGCCATGGCGCCATTTTTCTGTTCGACACACAGAACGGCCGCCGGCATCAGGTCACGTCCGGATACTATGACGACACGCGGCCGGTGTTCGATCCAGATGGTCAATATTTGTACTTTTTTTCCTGTCGAACTTTAAGGCCGATTTACAGTGATCTTGAGAATACATGGATTTATCCAAACACCACCAATATTGTCGCGGTGCCGCTGCGGCCGGATGTGCCATCACCGCTGGCGCCAAGAAATGATGAAGAGGCGCTAAAAAAGGAAGACAGCGGCGAAAAGAAAAAAGAGGAAAAGAAGAACAAAAAGAAAGAAGAAAGCGGCAAAGCCAAGCCGGTCAACATCACGCTGGAGGGCTTTGAGCAACGCGCCGTCATTCTGCCGCCCAAAGCCGGCAATTACGCCGATCTGATGGCCGTCTCCGGCAAGGTGATTTACCGCCG
Source organism: Candidatus Zhuqueibacterota bacterium (assembly GCA_030950365.1). Lineage (GTDB taxonomy): Bacteria > Zhuqueibacterota > Zhuqueibacteria > Zhuqueibacterales > Geothermadaptataceae > Hydrothermovivens. The sequence goes on from JAUZRQ010000060.1 coordinate 8,174, forward strand.
CATCCCCCGCACCGGTTCCGACGACGAGAAAAAGCCGCTGATGATTTACGACCTGAAAGACCGCAAAGAACAAACCATCCTCGATGATGTGGATGGCGTGCGGCTATCGGCCGACGGCAAGAAACTGCTGGTATGGAAAAAGCGCCGCTTCGCCATCGTCGATGTCAAACCAAAGCAGAAAATGGACAAACCGCTGCGCACCGGCGAAATGGAAATGACCGTCGATCCGAAGGCCGAATGGCGGCAAATTTTTACCGATGCCTGGCGGTTCGAGCGCGATTTCTTCTATGATGCCAATATGCACGGTGTGGACTGGAACGCCATGCGCAAGCAGTACGGCCGCCTGCTGGAGGATGCCGTGACACGCTGGGACGTGAATTACGTCATCGGGGAGCTGATCGCCGAGCTCAACGCCTCGCACACCTACCGCGGCGGAGGCGATGTGGAGTCGCCCAAACGGCGCGGCGTCGGGCTGCTGGGCATCGACTGGGAGCTGGAGAACGGCGCCTACCGCATCGCGCGCATCATCCGCGGCGCGTCGTGGGACATCGAAGTGCGCTCGCCCTTCGATGAACCGGGCGTGGACGTGAAAGAGGGCGACTACATTCTGGCGGTCAACGGTATTCCGCTGGACACCTCAAAAGATCCGTGGGCCGCGTTTCAGGGATTGGCCGGCAAAACCGTGGTGCTCACCGTGAACGACCGCCCGAGCATGGAAGGCGCGCGCCAGGTAGTGATAAAAACATTGACCAGCGAAACCCGCTTACGGCACCTGGCCTGGATCGAAGCCAACCGCAAAAAAGTGGACGAGGCCACCAAAGGCCGGGTTGGCTACATTTACGTACGCAGCACCGGCATCGACGGACAAACCGAACTGCTGCGGCAGTTTCTGGCCCAGTTTCCCAAAGACGGCCTGATCATCGACGAACGGTTCAACAGCGGCGGGCAGATTCCCGACCGTTTTATCGAGCTTTTGAACCGACCGGCGCTGTCGTACTGGGCCGTGCGCGATGGCCGCGACTGGCAGTGGCCGCCGTTTGCGCACTTCGGCCCCAAAGTGATGCTCATCAATGGCTGGAGCGGTTCCGGCGGCGACGCCTTCCCATATTATTTCAAACGCGCCGGGCTGGGCCCACTGATTGGCGAGCGCACCTGGGGCGGGCTCATCGGCATCACCGGAGCGCCACCGCTGGTGGATGGCGGCCGCGTTACCGTGCCCACGTTCCGCATGTACAGCCCGGAGGGCGAGTGGTTTCCGGAAGGCCACGGCGTGGATCCGGATATCCCGGTGGTGGACGATCCCTCTCTCATGGCGCGCGGCCGGGATCCGCAACTGGAACGCGCCATCGAAGAGGTTTTGAAGCAGCTCAAAACCCATCCGCCGCTGCGGCCCATACGCCCGCCGTATGAGCGCCGCACCGCCACGGATAACGGCGCACGGTGAGGCTATTCTACCCAAAGAATTGCCCTTATTGCCTGGTTGCAAAGCGATACTCGCTTACAGTGCATTGGCTTTGGACAGAAAAAAGCCGGACTGCGTCATCACGACGGGTCCGGCTTTCCTTGTGGAGGTGGGTCAATCAACAGGCCACCGGCAGTCTGGCTGGCGACCTGCGAACAAGGTCATTTCAGGGTTCGCAGCACCTGTTCCTCTTTGAGCAGAATGCGTCCGCGCGCCAGCTCAATGGCGCCGATGCGCTGGAATTCGTGCAGCAACCGGGTGATCACCTCTCGCGCCGTGCCCAGCTCCGCCGCAATCTGCTCGTGCGTGAGATGAAGCACCCGCAGCGGCCGTCCCTGATTACTAAACTGCCGAGCCAAAAACTCGGCCAGCCGCGCATCCATTTTTTTGAAAGAAATCTCTTCCAGCAGGGTCATCATTTGCGTCATGCGGTGCGCCAGCAGCGAGAACGCAAATTCGCGCAAGCTATCCACCCGCCCGACCCATTCCCGGAATTGCCGCGCCGGGAACAGCACCATCCGCGCATCCTGTTCCACCTGCGCATTGGCCGGATAGGGAATCTGCGCCAGGGTGCAGGTCATGTTCAGCACACAGCTTTCGCCGGGAAGCACATGATAGAGCGTGATCTGCCGACCGATATCGCCGATTTTATACACCCGGATGCTGCCACTGCCGAGAAAGGCGATAAATGCGCAGGCATCGCCTTCATGGAAAAACGTGTCACCGGTGGCGCCCTCGCGGTATATGCCGTTTTTCACAAACGCCTGCTGCCATTTCTCGGGGGCGTGCTGGTAAAACGAAAAACGGCTCAATATGTCTTTAACCTGCTCAATGGCCATGAGTTTATCCCGCTGTTGATGAGGATGCCCGTCTATCGAGCGCCGGTGGCATGCGCCGGCAGGCCGGTTTTGACCATCATGCCGGTCATCATGCGCCGGATCAGCTCATCGAAATACGGCCCCATGTATGGGCCGAAAAACGACATGATGCGCGATTCGTAGGAATCGTAATGATAGTATTTCCCGGGAATAAGATAGCCCACATAGCCGCCATTGAAGCTGGTGACCACGGCGGAAAAGCCGGAACGCCGGGCCAGATTTTTCAGATCGATCGCCATTTCGCCGCTGAAATCGCAGGGCGTGCCCACCCAGAGCAGCGAGTCCAGCCGCATGATGTTGACGTACGTGGTATCGAACGGCAGCAGCTTGCGCGCCAGTGCGGGATTCACGCGCAGGCCGTCGGAAATGCGCACGTGGTGCGATGGCAACCGCACGCGGAAGCCCGTGGCGGCCAGCGCCACCGTGCGTTTCAGGCGGAGATGCGGGAAAAGCTGCAGCACGCTGTCGGCCAGCGCCTCGCCGATGTTCTGCGCACGCTCGAAGCCAGTACCAGAGCCACGCGGGCCGTGACTGCCCACGCCGCCGGCAAAAAACAGCGCTTCTCCCGGAATCTGCCGTTCCACCGCCCGCTGCCAGTAGCCGGGATAATCGCCACTCATCAGCATCACCTTGCCGGAGAGCACGGTAGCGTGCGCTGCAAACGCGCCGAGTACCGCATAGTCGCCATCATCCTGCCGGATGACGCACACCGTGAATTCATCATCCACCCAGCCCAGCTTTTTCACCAGCCGGTTGCGCACGAATTGCGGCGCGCGAAACGCGCCGTATCCCAGCCGGGCGGGCGTCAAATCCGCCACCGCCTGTCGGATGGCCTGCATGGACTGCCGGATCATCCACTGCCGCACCGCCGGGTTGTACTTCCCGGCGAACTGCTCTGCCAGATAGCCCTCGCCCCATGCGCCGATGCCGCAATGCGAATGGGTGGCCGAAAACAGAATGCGGTCGCGGCCGATCCCCAGCTCGGAAGCCGCCTGCGCGGCCACCGCCTCGGCCACCTCCTTGGGGAAAATCAGCCCGTCCCAGGTGATCATCACTGCGGTGGTGCCGTTCACCCGCAACGCCACCGCTTTGATGAACAGACTGTCATGCACGCCCTCGGCCGGCGCGCCTTTGCGGTCGCCGTAGCCGGCCAGCGGCATGGCCTGAAATTGCCCGCTCTCCGCGTCATCCTGGCTGGCGCCGATGGCCGGCGTGATGTTTACCCGCGCCATGCCGGCCTGCAATTCGCCGCGCCGCAAAACCGTCTGTTCCAGCGCGGTTTGCAACTGTTCTCGCGTTTGCCGGTAATAATCGGTGAAAAAATACGGCGTGTAGTCCACCGGACGGATGGCCCAGAGCAGAAACAGGAACACCGCCAGCAAAATCGCTCCCGGTACCATCACCCATTTCGAACGCCACTGCATAAACGCCTCCGCCTGTGCAGAATCTGGTTTTTTTACTATACTTTTGAACTCGCGTCGTTCTTCTTGAAACCGGTATTTGGATATGTTCTCGCTGAGGCCAGAGCCCACCGAGGGTCTTTGAAAGTCCCCTCCCGGGTGGGGATTTAGGGGTGGGTTGAATACCCCACCTACAGACGCAGCAACGGCAATGCCGTTTTCAGCAAGGAATCAAAATTAGCAAATGTAAGATCAATCCAGTACCAAAGCTTATCTCTTAACCCACCCCCGCCCCCTCCCAGGAGGGGAACGAAAAAAGCCGAATTCCGACAAAGAGCCTGCTTCTTCCTTCGTGCCCTTCGTGGTTAAAATCAAATTTTGTTGACCGAAGCACCAGACCGGATGCATGCACAATATAACCGCGCAGGCAAACACACGCAAAGATTTTCCCCCGAACGCACGAGCTACGGCGCTGCCGGTTGCAGGCGTCCATCCGCCCGGGCCAACGCCAATGAAACACCCTGCCCGGGAATTGCAAACCGTCCCACCCATTGCACGTGCTGCAGCCGCGGCCAGATCTGCGCCGGACAGCGCCGCAGCGCCACCACTACGCTCTCGCCCGGCAATCGCTCCGTTTCTGGCGGCGGCATCGAACGCACCAGCAGGCCATCTCCGGGCACGATGATCCGCGGCGACCATGCCCGCCAATAAAACGCCAGTTGCGCGGCCAGACCGTAATCATCCGAAACGATCCATTGCGGGCGCACCGGCCTGCCGAACTCCCGCTCCAGCGCGTCGAGGAGCTCCGTAGCCAGCGGCTGCAGCGAGCGGTATTCGGCCATGCGCTGATGCCAGCTCCGCACCAGCGACAGCCGCGCATCGCGCTCCCCGGCCTGATGCGCATACCAGGCAGCCAGCCCGGCAAAACGCCCCTCCAGCCGCTCGATGGCTGGCGGATGCCGCATCACCCAGCCCATCGCCACACACACCAGTAATTGTGCTGAAACCAGCCAGGGCGCCCACCGCGGCATCGGCCACCGGCCGGCAATGGCCAGCAGCACCAGCGCCGGCAGAATCCAGTTGCCTTTGATCTGCCGGTTAAAGACCGCCGCGCCCAGAAACACCAGCAGCAGCGCGCCGGCCAGCGCCAGTGCGGGCAGGCTTTCCGCCATTCGGGACCTCCGCCGCCAACCACGGAGCACGCGCTGCATGCCATTGATCGCCGCCATGGGCAGCAGGAAACCGCCCAGGAGGGCTACCGCCCCGAATCCCAGCCCCGCCATCAGCGCGGGAGACATCGACGCCGGCAATCGCCCGAATTCGCTCAGCGCCGCCAGCATGGTCGGCCGCAGGCTCAGCCACACCGGCGACGCC
>JAUZRQ010000061.1 GCA_030950365.1 Candidatus Zhuqueibacterota bacterium
TTTTGCAGTTACATAATAGGTATATGTTGCTGCTGGATAATCAAGAAATATCTCATCATCAACAAAAGACGTAGAAGTCAGGTTCCAAGCTATTTTTATAAACTGAGATCCCGGGGTTTCTTTTTTTCGATATATTTGATACTAGAAGAATTCTCTGCCCAAAGGATCATTTGGCGGCTGCCAAACAAGCCGTGGATGGTTATTTGCGTTTTCAATAGTTAAATTTAGGGGTTGTGTAGGCTGAAGGCCAGCTGAATTGGTATAAAGTGTAATTTGAGATACTTCATCTCCATTTGATCCACTGCAAGAGAAAGTTTTAAGAAATTTATCAGAGCCTGCATCGTAAATAATATAATAATCTGTAGTGAATGAGGTTCCTAATGAATTAATGATTAACTGTGCATTCTTGCCGATTACAGTAATTTTATACTTTGCTTTTCCTAGTACAGATATTTCATTTTCATTTGAAATATCTGGTATTTCATCCGAATCCCATCCTCTAGAACAGCCTGATTGATTTCCATAAATTTGGATATTTGGAGGATTAGTAAACAAAGAATTATTTGTTAAATAACCTTGCTGATCCCATACCGCTGAAGAAATGGGTGTCGTTTTGAAGGTCAGACTTTGGCCCTGTGCATTCTTTGTGATTAAAAAAACTTCCAAAGAAAAGGTCTGCGGCGATTGGGGAGTTGGACTCTGTGCAAAAAGTGGTTGTGGAGAAAAGCACTGGCTAAGAAGTAGAACCAAAATAATGAGTAAACAGAGGTTCTTGTGAATAGAATAGAATTAGATTGGATTGGATTGGATTGGATTGATAAACCTCCTCATAATCCACCTCCATGGCCTGGATTCCGGTTCTACATTTGTAACTATTCTGCTTTGTCAATAAATTATAACAGGACCCGTCATCGCGAGCCTCCGCGGCATGGCGGAGGCGCCTGTCCGACTCCTGGCGGACGTGTCCGACTCCTGGCGGATGGCGATCTCCATTCCTTGCTCAGGGAGATTGCGTCGTCTCCGCCGGCTGGCGGATCCTCGCAATGACGGGTGGATGCCGATCTTGATCTTTATAGCTAAATAGTTACCTAAATTTAATGTATCCATTTTTGTTTAGACAACATTTTTCTTTTGCATTCCTGACTTTTTTGCGCATGCCCCACGGCCATGAAATTCGAGAAAAGGGATTCCAATTGCGGCAGCCCGGTCAAGTTAAGGCCCAATTGTCCGATACATAAAATACAATGGAAACTTAAACTTAGACCCTTCGAATAAACCGAAATAATGGATCATGGCCCTGCGCTTTTCTGTCTTCAACCATCAGACATCTCGCTTTTTCATCCCCGGCCTGACGCTGGCGGCGCTGCTGTTTTACCAGTGCAACACGCAAACCCCGGCCGATACCGATTCCGGCGCCACCGCATCGGCGACGCTGCTGAGCAGTTTGACCGCCACTCCGAAAACCATCGGGCTCGGCGGCAGCGCCCGCATCATGGCCGTGGTGGTCGATGAAAACGCATCGCCGGTGTCCGGTAAAGTGGTGCTGTTTTCGGCCTCCCGCGGCACCATCACCCCGGCCGACACGACCGACGGTTCGGGCATCGCCGAGGCGATTTATCTCGGCCCGCAAATCCCGGGACCGGTGACCATCACCGCCCGCCTCGGCTCGCAGATCGACAGCACCACCGTCACCATCGACACACAAATTAGCCAGAACCTGCAGATTCTGCCGGAACAAAAAAGCATCCTGGCCAACGGCTTCTCCACCGTCAAGCTGCTGATTCAGGCCTGGGACACCAACCAGCAGCCGGTGCCCAACGCCCGCATCGATCTGACCAGCTCGGCCGGCGCCATCACGCCAACGGTGTACACCGATAACAACGGAACCGCCGAAGCCGTGCTGCAATCCATCGCCTCACAGAAAGACGTGGCGGCGACCATCAAAGCCAGCCTCAATGACATCGAGGCGGTGTCGCTGGTGATTTTTCGCGGCGTGAATTTTCAATTGCAGGTCACGCCCACCACGCTGATTGCCGACGGCCGCAGCCAGGCCACGGTGCAGGCCATCTTGAAAGAAACCACCCGGCTGGTGGCCGTGCCGCAGGCCGAAATCCACTTCGGCGCCAGTCTGGGCACCATCCCCAACGCCGTGCTGACCAACGAGAGCGGCGTCGCCAAAACCCTGTTCACCAGCTCGGTGGATACCGGCGCGGCCATGATCATCGCCAGCTATGGCGAGTTCATCCACGATACCGTGCGCGTGACCATCGGCCAGTCGGTTCCCACGTACCTCAACCTGTCCGCCACGCCGCCGGTGCTGATCGCCGACAACCGCAGCCAGGCGGAAATCAAGGCCGTGGTTTCGGATGCGGCCAACAATCCGGTGCCCGATGGCACGCCGGTGTATTTCGAAATCATCCAGGGCTCTGGCACGCTCGAATCTCGCAAGGTCACGCAATCCGGCACCGCGATTAGCATTTTGACCTCTTCCCGGACTCCGGACAGCGTCTGGGTTCGGGCCTCCGTGGGCAACCTGCAGGATACGGTGCTGGTGCGCTACGTGGTCGGGCCGCCGGCGCGGATTCATTTGACCAGCAGCCGGCGAGACATTCCCGCTGACGGCTCCACCAAAACACGCATTCAGGCGTATGTGTACGATGAAGTCGGCAATCCAGTGAAAGACGGCACGCGGGTGTCGTTCTCGTCCGACATCGGTGAGATCACCTCCACGGCGGAAACGCGCAATGGCGTGGCTGAAGCGGAATTTTCCAGCAACGTCACAGGGCTGGCCACCATAACGGCCGCGGCCGGCCAGGCTACGGGCACTCTGACCGTGCGCGCGCTGCCCGGGCCGCCAAACAGCGTCCTGCTGAGCTACGATCCGGCCTCGGTCGGGGTCAAGGATTCCGGCCGCAACACCACGCTTACCATCACGGCGGATATCCGGGACGCGCGCAACAATCCGGTGGCCGACCCGACGTATGTGAAATTCAGCATCGTCTCGTCACCGGGCGGCGGCGAATTTTTGAGCAGCGATCTGCCGATTCCGACCATCAACGGCAAGGCGCAGGTATCGTTCAATGCCGGCATTCGCTCGGGCACGGCGCGCATCCGCGCCGAGGTCACCGATTCCACCGGCCGGCCGCTCAATCCGCCGGTGAGCGCGGTGTCCACGGAAATCATCATTTTCGCCGGTCCGCCGTACATGGCCGACGTCAACGACCTGAGCACCAGCCATCTCTCCGTGGGCGCGGAGCCGCTGAACATTCTGGGATGGCATTTCGTCAACAACACCGCCACCATTGTGGCGCTGATCGGCGATAAATACAACAATCCGGTGCCGGCGGGCACGGCGGTGTACTTCACCACCACCGGAGGCATCATCGCCACGCACACCGGCTACACCGATGAAAACGGCGTCGCCACCGTTACCCTGCACAGCGGACAGCCATACCCGACCGTGCCCCGCTATTACAACACGTTTTTCGATCCAAATGCCGGCCACCCGAATTTCAGTCTTCCCACGTCCATCATTCCCGGCCCGATTCCAGATTACGATTTGGGCGAGGTGGCCAATGGCTACGATGCCACCAGCCAGAACAACGGCATCGCGCGAGTGCTGGCCGTTACCGAGGGCGTGGATCAAAACGGCAATCCGGCGCGGGTGTGGAACGTGGCCAACGTGATCTTTTCGGGCCTGATTTCGGTATTCCGCGCCGAGGTGGATAAAACGCAGCTCCTTCCGGGCGAGGCCGCAACGATCATCATTACCATTTACGACGAAAATGGCAATCCCATTGTGCCCGGCTCCAGCATCACACTGGAAGCCGACGCTGGCAAATTGAGCTGGACCGAGCTGGTTACCAGCGATCCGGGCAAAACCAAGTACGTGGTCGCCCTGACCAACAACCTCGATCCGAACGATCCCAACGCCAAGGAAACCACGGTCAGTGTGGGCATCAAAGTCACCAGCAAAAACGGCAATGACGTGATTTCGACGCCGCCCATCCAACTCAAATTGAGGTAACCGGTATGACCAGACGCATGTTTGTCACCTTGTGGCTCCTCTCGCTGTTTGGCGCCGGCCCTGCAACGGCCCAGTCCACTGGCATACCGTTGCTTTCGGGGGGAGAAAATGAATTTGCGCTCACGGTGCAGGCCGGCCTTGCCGGACTCACGGTGCACGATGACCGGCATCAGGTGCTGGCCATTGTCACCCGGCCCACGTTCGGACTCGGCCGTTTTGCCGACGTGTATGCCCTGCTTGGCATGGCGCGGCAAAACGTCGATTATGGCGATCCGCAAAAATCGGCGTTCGATGGCAAATCAAGTCTTTTGTATGGCGCCGGGCTGGCGCTGCAGTGGCCGTGGCGCGGACCGGGACGCACGCTCCTATTCGGCACGGCGCAGGTGGCCTTTTTTCGGCCCGGCGGCACCAGTTACGAAAACCTGGACTCGCAGAACAGCGGGCTGCGTCGCATCCGCAATACCACCTATGAATGGATGCAGATCCAGGCCAGTTTCAACCTGGCCTATCCAACCGCGAATGCACGTTTTTTCGTGGGTTTGGAACTGGTTGTCCGGAACATCCGCACCGTGACCACGGTAAAACTACAGCAGGATCAGAGCATTGTGCCGGTCAACCGGATATCACTGCCCTATTTGAAACAGACCCAGCTCGCACCGACCCTGGGGTTCAATGTTCGCCTGCCCCACCGGCACCAATTTGGCCTTCAATTGCGCGGCACCGGCCCGGGCGACTTCGGCCTGTTCCTTGGTATTTCGCAAACCGGCGCCCTGGATTAAGCCGGTAAGTTTTTCTGCATGGGCGACTTTTCCCGGATGTCCGCCGGAGCATCCGGGCTCTTTCCATGCGAGGAGGTCCCGGGATTTGGGGCCATCCCCCATTCGCAGAATTGTGAAAAGCCGGGATGATAAAGCATATATCCAGATACGGCTATGGCCGAACTGTTGCATCCAACATCACCTAATTTTAAAAAAATTAAAAAATTGTCCATTGCAAATCGGGCCGTTTACGTGTATATTCTATAAAAAACCCGGAGCGCGAATCCCTTAGCCTCTTGCCGGAAACATGCACCCGCAGTATAAAAGAGATACCCTCGAAGCCCTGCGATTTGTCCTGAAATGGAGCATCATTTCTTATGCATTGGTGGTGTTTTACATCACCACCGTCCCATTTGATTTCGATCTCAGTCTTCGGGGCATTGCCCACGAATGGCGTCAGGCCGAAAAAATCCCGCTGATCCATTCGCACGGCAAGCGGCTTTCCGGCGCCGATCTGACCAGCAACATCCTGCTGTTTGTGCCGCTCGGATTCTTATTTTTTGCCTTTTTCCAGGAGAAACGCCGCGATGGTCGCCACAATTTCTTTCTGGCGGTAACGGCTTGTTTTCTCTTTAGCTTTTTTATCGAGTCGTTTCAGTTGCTTCTGGAAGACCGCTTCACGTCCAGCAATGATCTGCTGATGAACACCCTCGGCGCTGCATTGGGAACGGCGCTGCATCCCCTGATCTTTCGGTACCTGCGGCCACGGTTATTGGCCTTCATCGAACACATCCGCAATCATCCGCTGTGGCTGTTCTGGTCGGGACTGGCACTGATTCAGGTTTTTGTGGCCTTTGCTCCGCTTCACCTCTACATCAAGGTGCATCACCTGCTCAAACAGCTTCACTGGCTCGCCCAATCGGCCCGGCAATTTCCCGTTTTCACCGATGCGCCGCTCACGCAGCAGCACCTCGAAACCTTTTTGATGGGCATGCTCCTGGCCACGACGTTTGCCTTTGTGCTGAAATTCCAGAAGCCGCTGCGGCCGACAGCCATGCGCTGGGTGTATGTCGGGCTGTTTGCCTATTACCCGACGCTGAGCTTGCTTACCATCACCAAATATGCCCATCCCTTTGGGCTCGCGGAAGCGGCTTTTGGCGAGATGGGCATGGCGCTGGGCATTGTGCTGTTTTTCCGAACCACCGATCCGGCGCACCAACGCACGCACCATATTAATCAGATCAAATGGACACGCACCGGAATCCGCATCATCTTTTCGGCGCTGTTTCTGGTGCATTTTTTCTTTCCGTTCAAATTGAAATCTTACCAGGTGTGGCTGCACCTGCTGGAAACGCGGAACTGGCTGTATTTTCCCAACCTTGAAATGATGCTCAGCACGGAATTTCTGTTGGACAAGATTCTCATCGTGCTGCTGCTGGCCCCCATTGGCTACGCGTTCAGTCACCGGTCGCTGGCCCTGGCGCTCCGAGATCGGCTGGCGCGAATTTTCGCCATGGGCGTGGTCATTGGCATCGTGGTGGAGCTGGTGCAATTCGGCATCCCCGGGCAGAGCGCCGAACTGGTGGCATTGCCGTTTTATCCACTGGGCGCGGTCGTCGGTACTTTGTTTGAGCGCTGGTGGCGCCGTACGCAAATTCAGATTTCCCGACAGACGCCGCTCAGCCATTTCCTGGCCATGTTCCGCACGCCTTCCGCCGTGCCAGCCGAACGCTAACCGCCTGATTTTACAACATTCATCCCGACATTCTTCCCTTGCTTTTGCTGCCGCTGTTTTATATTTTTGAAAATTCGTGGCGTCCGCGTCTATTCAGCTTCGCCAGCATACTGGGTTCGCTTCAGTCATCGAATGAAAAAAGGCCTCTTTTTCAAATTCGCTTATGCACTTAAATCAGCTTTTTCAGGGCTAACTATCTGGCAATTCGTCATTGCGAGGATCCGCCAGCCGGCGGAGACGACGCAATCTCCATCTTTCAAGCAAGGAGATCGCCATCCGCCAATTGGCGGATTCGCTCGCGATGACGGGTTGCCTTGCGTCTTAAACGTGTTCTAGAGCAAGGCTAACGATTTGATGATAAAGCAATTGCAGTGTAAAATTCTGATTAAAATGCATAAGCGAGTAAAATAATCTAAAGAAAAAAACAAAATTTCACAAAATTTTTCTTGACAAACGGGGGGGGGGGGATTTTTTATATTGTAACAGATTTCATCTCAGGGCGGCTGCTGCGGCTGAGAAAGGACGAATAAGCCGAACAGCAGATAGAATGGGGAAGCCTGATGGCAGGAGATAAGCTTTACAAGTTTTGTATAAAACAAGAGCCCCAACTCTTGCATGCTGGATAACAGCGTGTGAGGGTTGGGGCTTTTCGCTTTTATGATTGTCCTCACCGTACTAAAATTCCAATCAATTGAAATTTCCTATTTTTGGGAGGGCAATGCTATGAGAAAAAGTAGAAAATCGTGGAGTCAAAAAATTATTTTAGCCATGATTCTGATAAATTTAATGATCGGGGGACTGATTTATTTCGGTATAAACAAAAACGCAATAGCATCTGAAGAAACTCACTGTAGGTTAAATGTTTACAGGATGAATGGCCAAACATGTTATGATTGTTATTGGTTTGATGAAGGTCCGTATTGGGGATGCGTTGGATGCCCATGGTCAACTTGCTGATTTAGCAGCAAAGTTTATCGCATCGGAAAATGCAATGGTGGTGCAGCAAATTAGCTGCACCACTTAAAATGTTCGCTTTAAATTAAGGTTAAACATAATGCGAAAATCAAGCTACAATAAGAGAATTATCATATTTTTCTTTCTCTATGTTTTTTCATGTACACAGGAAAAGCATAATGAAGCAGAAAATGCTAATAGTTATAATTTTCATGTTAACTATTTAAAAGATTTTTTTGTATGTGATACAATTCTTTTGAATATACCAAACTTTGTTGAGCTGAACCACGTTAAAAGCGCTTGTATTCTGTACGATCAAAGGCTTTTATTAGCTGAAACGAAAAGCAGTCAATTATTTTTATTTGACAGCACAGGAAATTTCATCTCTACTTTGGGAATGAAAGGGCAGGGGCCTGAAGAATTTTTTAGGCCATGGCATATAGCCGCAAATCGGCAGCATATTGTTATTGGAGATTTTCATAATAGAAGAATCAGTGTTTTTGATAGTGATTTGAATTTCCTTCAATCCTTTCAAGTGTCTCACATGATCCACGATTTAATTTTAACCGAGGGTGATACACTGATTATTCATGATCACGAAACTGCTAGACTTTTGAATAAAGAAAGTATTTATGTTTATAGCGTGAAAGGAGAATTAAAATGCAAACTGGGAGGACCTTTTGAGCTTGGTTATAAACTAAGACACATTCCTTTCCGTCCGCAAGGACCTTTGCTGACAAAGCTCGGAAAATTTTTATTCGAAATGGATTATCCAGACTATAAGATAAAAAAATATGCTTTAAATGAATGCAAGTTTTTGAAGATATTAAGCCACAAACCTTCTGGATGGAAATCACTTTTGGATTTCAATTATCAAAAACTGAAGCCTCCAAAAGTAGTTGACCAGGCAACGCTAAAAAAATTGGATACATTTTTTAATGATTTTTTTCAATATAGCATGGTTCAATGGATTGCAAGTGTTGAGCCAGGATATTTAGTGTACAATGTACAAACAGATAAAAAAGTGCAATTCATCGTTTTCAGCAATTCTGGATCATTCATTACTGACAATTTGGTACCAGCTCCAGGCAGCTATGACTACAAATCAGATACCTTTTTGGCTATTAAGCCACATGGATTTGGCCTTATTCGAAAAAAAGTCGATCCATTTGGTTATACGGTAGAAATGAAAGTGATTACTTTTAGAAAATTGCGCCTGCCAGACTAAAAAAGAAGCAAATTAAATTTCAATATTCTGTTTTAAAATTTATTTTATGTACAAATCCGAAGTTTCCATTTTTTTCATGAAAACTATTAAAGAGAAGCAAATAAAAACAAGGATTTTTGCTGTACGTAGATGCTCCTCTTCACCGTGCCGCTGGCGCTCATCGGTGTGGTGTTCGGTCTTTTGGTCACCGGCCAGAGCTTCAACGTGATGTCGCTCATCGGCCTGGTGGTGCTTGTTGGGATTGTGGTGAACGATGCCATCGTCAAAGTGGATTTCATCAACCAAGAGCGCCGGCGGGGCACGGCA
>JAUZRQ010000062.1 GCA_030950365.1 Candidatus Zhuqueibacterota bacterium
TATCAAATATATCGAAAAAAAGAAACCCCGGGATCTCAGTTTATAAAAATAGCTTGGAACCTGACTTCTACGTCTTTTGTTGATGATGAGATATTTCTTGATTATCCAGCAGCAACATATACCTATTATGTAACTGCAAAAACATCGAGCTCTCCAGAATCTCCACCGTCGAATGAGGTATCTGTCCAGGGATCCAAAGGAAGAATTTTAGCGCAAAACTGGGAATTGCAGGCAACAAATTTAATGAAAGTATCGAATGTGGTCTTACCCAACCCCTTTCGTTCATCGGTAAATATCATTATTTCTGACGCTATTTCACCATTAAGGATCAGCATTTTTGACGTCCTTGGTCGTCTGGTGAGGAAAATAAATTCTAATGGAATGGACAATGCCCCAATATTTGGCTTTAGGTGGGATGGCAACGATGATCATGGTCGAAGAGTACCGCCTGGCATCTATTTTCTCGCAATTCAGGGTCAAAATCGGACAAACAGAAAATAATCCTTCGAAAGAAATTAATAAAGCTGGAATAAAATCTAAGGGAAAAAGCCATGAAATGCGTTCGCATTTTTATAGTATCTCTTTTGGGGGGACTTGGTTTGTTATTAGGCGCCTGCCAGACAGATACCCCCCCGGAGCCGCCGAACTATTATGACTGGCGCACGGAGCCGCAGGAGACCATCCCCTGGCCGACGCTGGCGGACACGCCGTGGCCGATGTATCGTGCGGATCCGCAGGCAACGGGACGGACCCGGTGGCCGGGGCCCCGGGGCGGCTCGGTGGCCTGGAAGCGGTTTGTGGGCGGCCGGGTAGGCGTGGTGGTGATTGGGCCGGATTCGACGATCTATTTCACCAATCCGTACGGTCAGACAGAAACCGGGGAACAGCGGTTGTTTTTGTGGGCGGTTCGTCCCGATGGCAGCGTGCGCGCGAAGATATCGCTGGACTTTCCGCCGAATGAGCCGCTGCATTCGACGCATACGGATTGCCAGCCGCTTGTGGGTTCGGATGGAGCGATTTATATCGGCACCAACAACGGCAACTTTTATGCGCTGGAGCCGGACGGTCAATTGCGCTGGCAGTTCAAAGCGGAAACGAAAATTTTTACTGCGCAATTGAACATCGACCTCTCGGGCAATCTTTATTTTTTCGATGACAACTATCTTTACGCGCTGAGTTCGGATGGTCAGCTATTGTGGCGAAAGCAACCGCAAGATGGGTTCCGATTCAAGCGGCACGGCATCGTCATTTCGCCAGATGGGGAAACGCTTTATGCGCTGGCTTATCGCTTGAATGGCAATATCGGAATAAGCTGGCTTTTAGCACTGGATCGGAACGGAGAAGAGCGATGGCGCTATGAACTGGGGAAAGGTTCCGCTGTTTTGCCGCTTGTCGATAACGCCGATCGAATTTACGTATGCATGGACGCAACGGCGGAGAATTTTGCCGATCTTGGAATTGTCTTTGCTCTTTCTTCTGAAGAAGGACTTTTGTGGAAGCACGAGTTTTTGGGATTGGAAATCGCCGCTGAGCCTACTATGGACCACAATGGACAACTCTACGTGAGTATCGGCAACTGGCTGTATTCCTTCGATTACGACGGCAAGCAGCGCTGGCGGGTGCGGCTTGGATTGATTCCCGCGACGCAATCGCTGATTTGTGATGCGGACAATGTGGTGTATTTCATGGGCGATAAGCTGTATGCGGTCAACGATCGCGGCAAGGTGCAGTGGTCGCTGGAGATTGGGGCCAATGCTTTTTTCTCGTCATCCATCGGCTACAACAACATGCTTTTTTTCGGCACCTCTTTTGTGCCCACGCCGGCGGGGCAGCGGCTGTTTGCCATTCATTGAGCAGGATGGCAGACGATTCGCCAACGCTGCCGGAGACGGAAACCCCGGCAGCGTGGTTTCTCTTTCATGCGCCAGAGCCGGGTGCGTCGGGCCAAGAATTTTTTACCGGCAATTGCAATCGCATCATCGCAGCGATTCAGTCTGCATAGCGCCGTAGACGTGGCCTGTTGCCGAGCAATTCAATCGCTTTGATGCCATGCCACCGCTACGCGGTTTTGCCTGGGTGATACAATGGTGTCTCTTTCCCGGAAAACCTGGCAAAGCAGGCTGAAAGTGTGTCATCGCCAACGCTGCCGGAGACGGAAACCCCGGCGGCGTCATATCAGTTTTTGCTCAATGCCAACCGTTGACGGTGGCGTAAAAACATAGGACTTTGGAGGTTTAGGCCATGAAACCGAAAGGGGTGATTGCTGCAAGTTTGCTTCTCGGCGTTATGTTGCTGTTTGCTGCCTGCCGCACTGGGGCGCCTCCGGAGCCGCCGAACTATTATGACTGGCGCACGGAGCCGCAGGAGACCATCCCCTGGCCGACGCTGGCGGACACGCCGTGGCCGATGTATCGTGCGGATCCGCAGGGGACCGGGCGGACCCGGTGGCCGGGGCCCCGGGGCGGCTCGGTGGCCTGGAAACGGTTTGTGGGCGGCCGGGTAGGCGTGGCGGTGATTGGGCCGGATTCGACGATCTATTTCACCAATCCGTACGGTCAGACGGAAACCGGGGAACAGCGGTTGTTTTTGTGGGCGGTTCGTCCCGATGGCAGCGTGCGCGCGAAGATATCGCTGGACTTTCCGCCGAATGAGCCGCTGCATTCGACGCATACGGATTGCCAGCCGCTTGTGGGTTCGGATGGGGCGATTTATATCGGCACCAACAACGGCAATTTTTATGCGCTGGAGCCGGACGGTCAATTGCGCTGGCAGTTCAAAGCGGATGCGCAGATTTCTACGCCGCAATTAAACATCGATTTAGCAGGCAATATTTATTTCTTTGATGAAAACTCGACATTCTATGCTTTGGCGTCTGATGGAAGCCTGCGATTCAAAGCACAAGCTCCGGACGAAATGCAATTTGCTGGTACAGGCTTGGCTTTTTCTCCAGATGGAAACACTTTTTATACTGTTGCCTACAAACGAGACAGCACGGTTGCCGTCTGGCTCATGGCGTATTCGCTCAACGGGGAAGAAATCTGGCGGTACCAACTGGGCAAAGGGGATTTTTTCGCCATTCCTCTGGTGGATAATGCCGGTCGCATTTATATGGCCTTCGATGGCGCAGCGAAGCGGCCGCAAGATGATATGGGAGGCGTATATGCTTTTTCGCCCGATGGCGAAATTGTATGGAAGCAACCGTTCCCGGGAGAAAGAATTGCAGGTGAGCCTACTATGGACCACAATGGCCAACTCTACGTGAATATCGGCAACTGGTTGTATTCCTTCGATTATGATGGCAAGCAGCGCTGGCGGGTGCGGCTTGGATCGATTCCCGCGACGCAAGCGCTGATTTGCGACGCGGACAATGTGGTGTATTTCATGGGCGATAAGCTGTATGCGGTCAACGATCGTGGTAAGGAACTGTGGTCGGTGGATGTGGGAGCCAATGCTTTTTTCTCGTCATCTATTGGTTACAACAACATGCTTTTTTTCGGCACCTCTTTTGTCCCCACGCCGGCGGGGCAGCGGCTGTTTGCCATTCATTGAGCAAGATGTCAGACGCTTCACCCACGCTGCCGGAGACGGAAACCCCGGCAGCGTGGTTTCTCTTTCATACGCCAGAGCCGGGTGCGTCGGGCCAAGAATTTTTTACCGGCAATTGCAATCGCATCATCATAGCGATTCAGCCTGCATAGCGCCGCAGGCGTGGCCTGTTACCGAGCAATTCAATCGTTTGATGCCATGGCACTGCTACGCGGTTGGATGGGGCACGGTACAGACCGGTGCTACACACATTTCACCGCTACGCGGTTTTTTCCTGAATGGAACAAGTTTGTCTCTTTTCCGGGCACTGCAAGGGCGTCATCAGCGCGGTTTAGCGCCGAATCACCAGGAAACGTCCTCTGAGGAAGCGACCCGACGTTTCAAGACGGTAAAAATACACGCCCTGCGCCACGCGGCGATCCGTCGCATTGCTACCATACCATGAAAACGAGTGCCTTCCTTTTGAAAGTACGTCATCCACCAGAATGGCCACCTGCCTGCCGAGCAGATCGTACACCGCAAGACGCACCCGTTCGCGCTGCGGCAGCTCCAGAGATACGCGCAGGGGAACGCCGGCATTGCGCACGATATACGGATTCGGATACACGGCAAGCCGGAGTTGCTCCGGCACCACCGCCACGCGGATCACGTGGCTGTACCACACCCGGCCATCGAAATCCACCTGGCGCAGGCGGTAGTACGTTTCGGTCTCCGGATCAACCGCAAAGCGGTAGGCCATGGGCCGTGTGGTCGTACCCTGCCCCGGCACGAAACCAATCTCCTGAAACGGGCCTTCCGGCGACGGTCCTCGTTCGACATAAAAGCCTGCATTGTTGGTCTCGCTGGCCGTGCGCCAGTGCAAATAGCCAGATTCATAATAAAACGTTTCCAGCTCCACCGGCAGGCTGAGGCCCGAATTCTCGAACGCCCCGATATCCGGCGCCGCTCCAAGGATCGCCACGCCGGCGGGATTGGCCGGATCGCCGGCATCCACGCAGGGCGAGCTGGCATAAGTGCGGTAATCGCCGTCGCTGGCATTGACGAACAGCGGATCGGCCACCAGATTGAAAAATTGATCCGTGGAATCGCCATTGGCATTGACCTGCACCAACAAGCCCACGCTGTCCGGCATGTTGTAGAAATTGCCCCCGGCGTTGCCCCACACCAGATTGTAGCGCACGACTGGCTGGCTGTTTTCGGCAGAGATGCCGCTGCCATTGAACGCCACTAAATTGTTCACGATATCCGCGTCGGAATCGGTGATGGCGATGCCCATGTCGTTTTTGGCCACGGTGTTTTGCCAGATGCGGATGCCCGTGCTGTTGGAAACATCGATGCCGGCGTTGCTGTTCAGGATGATGAGGTTGGTGGCAATAGTGGCATCCGATGTGCTTTCGATCACCACGGCGGCTTCAAAGCCGAAGTGGCCGTTGTTGCGAATCAGGTTATGACGGATGATCGGGGCGCCGCCAATGCATCGAATGCCCGCATTTTTATTGTGCTCGATCAGGCTGTATTGCAGCGTTCCGCTGGCATCGCCGAGGAAATCGATGCCATTGTTGTTTTTTCGCAGCACCGAGTTGTGGATATCCGGCGCGGTGCCATTGCAGGTGATGCCGGTGGCGGCATATTCGATCACCGCGAAGGCCAGGCTGCCGGTCCCGGAATCCTGAAAAAAGATACCGTTCCAGTCGCCGGCCTGTGGCTGCGGATTGACGGATTGGAAATACACTGAATCTTCCGGCGAGCCCACCGCCCGCAACACGCCTTTCACGATCAGACTGGTGGCATTGTCGAATTGCAGGACTACGCCAGGTTCGATGACTAAACTGTCGCCGGCCGGAACGGTGGCATCGGCGATAACCCGGTATGGGCTTCCCGAGCGTTCCAAAGTTCCACTAACCACTCCGGATAACGTTCCAGCAAGCACTGGCTGTCCCAGCCCGAAGCACAGGCACATAGCTAACCATACCCGCTTCATGGACCCCTCTCTGAGTTATTGTTCCACTTCCTGCCAGCTATACACTTCATACTGTCCGGTTATGGGAAAATACGGCGGCGACATGTTGAGAAACCGATTATCGTAATGGTAGTCTTTGATGTAGCCGGTTTGGATTCCCGATGAGTTGAAGGTGCCCACCGGACCGCGCACCTTCTGGCTCAGTGAACCGTACAGAGTCAGTTTGCCGCGCGGGCTACCGTAATTGTAATATTCTACGGTAAAAGAATTGCCTAATGCCAGAAGAGCACCATTTATTTTGATATCGTACAAATTGGGGCTGGTATAGGCTACAATAATATTTTTTGTAGAAACCAGCCCTAAAATATTGGTGCTACTTGGGTTAGGCTTCCCATCTGTATCGGAGTCCACGTAAACCAGATCGTCGGTGATGTAAATATTGTTTGTGGCCACAATGGTGAGCTGGCCCTTCATCTTGCCTTCGATTGCTACATCGCCTTTGACCAGTAGCATACCATTAAGAGA
The DNA here is from genome assembly GCA_030950365.1 of Candidatus Zhuqueibacterota bacterium. Lineage (GTDB taxonomy): Bacteria > Zhuqueibacterota > Zhuqueibacteria > Zhuqueibacterales > Geothermadaptataceae > Hydrothermovivens. The sequence goes on from JAUZRQ010000062.1 coordinate 6,032, forward strand.
ACTAATATTCACGACTTTATCCTTAACCAGATAGGTGATTCCTCCCCACCAATTATATCTCCATACGCTATAGGTGAGGGTGCCGTCCGGATTGAACACAATTTTGGCATCTCTATTGAACCGTGCATCGATGGTGAGTGGCGAAGTATTCCCGTTCTTCAGAAGAAAATTGTCCAGAATCGTTTGCAGATTTGGAAAAACAACCGGTGGTATTCCCAATTGATAGCCGTCTTGAAAATCCGGGTTGAAGGGATTTCCTTTGATAAACGAGTTTGCACTACTGGTCACCTTTCCTTTGAATACTGGTGAACCGACGATGGATATTTGATCATTGGAATGCAAAGGGCCTTCTATCAGGTCACCGGTGGTAAACCAGATGGAACCGCCTTCATTTCCGCTGAGATAGGCGTATTTACCAAACGTTGAGGTCTTCACATACGCTTCCAGCGTGCGCGTGACGTCACCGACCACGCCGGTGGACGTGATTTTGTACTTTTTGATGTAATTGGATGGATTATCATCATCCGGATCGATGATGACGGTGAACGAGCCGCTGCCCGCTGGCTCCGAATCGAAAAAGGTGATCGGCGATACCCCGCCTGGTGGCGGATTGGCAAAACGCAGATAGCGGAACGTGCGCTCCATACCGGCCTCGGCCAGCCAGTAGGCCTGCACCATTTTGGCGTAATCGCCGGTGGTTTTCAGATCGGTCACGATTTCATGCAGGGTGATGTAGCCGATGGAGCTGAGGATCATGCCGAGAAAGATCGCCACGATCAGCGACAGGCCGCGCTCGTTCAGTCCCACGTTTGCACTCGCTGGCCTCTGGCTTTCTTGATGTTGACGCTGCATGATCATCCGGTTCTCCCCGCTCAATAATTGGTCATCTGGGTGATCAGCGTCACCGGCCTGAAGCCGGGATAGGTGACCGTGACTTTGATTTCTTTGTAACTGCCGAAATCCAGAATGGTGACGGTCCGGGTGTATCCTGGATAGCCGTCGATTTCCTGTTCAACTGGATAATTCTCGTCGATGAGGTGTTGATATCCCAGGCTGTTCTTGTCGCTGCGAATGGCTTCCATTTTTTGCTCGGCCAGGAAGATGGCCTGGGTCAGGGTTTCGGACTGGGCGCTTTTTTGCATGCTGCCGGTCATCATGCCGATGGTAGCCACGAACGCCACGCCTATAAAGACGATGACCATGATAAGCTCAACCAGCGAATAGCCACCCTGGCCGAGGATATCCGGGAAAAACACGCCCTGGCAATGCGCCTGTGGCTGTTCGAACGTGCTCAACCGCTGGCCCTGTTTTCTGTGCATGGCATACCTCAT
>JAUZRQ010000063.1 GCA_030950365.1 Candidatus Zhuqueibacterota bacterium
TTCAAAGTCAACAGCGGAGAATATAAGCTCATGGGCCTGGCGCCCTATGGTGAACCGAAGTATGTGGATCTGATTTACAACGAGCTGATTGATTTGAAAGAAGACGGCTCGTTCCGCATGAATATGAAATACTTCAATTATTGCGCCGGGCTGACCATGACCAACGACCGTTTCGCGCGTCTGTTTGGTGGCCCTCCGCGCAAGCCGGAAACCAGGATTACGCAGCGGGAGATGGACATTGCCTGTTCCATTCAGGTAGTAACCGAGGAAATCATGCTGCGTATGGTCCGGCATGTGCATAAAGAAACGGGCATGAAATATCTGGTGCTGGCCGGTGGCGTGGCTTTGAATTGTGTGGCCAATGGCCGCATCCTTCGCGAAGGCCCGTTTGAAGATATCTGGATTCAGCCAGCGGCAGGCGATGCCGGTGGTGCGCTGGGTGCGGCGTTGTATGTGTGGTATCAATATCTTGAGAATCCGCGCAAGGCGGACAATAAAACTGACTTCCAAAAAGGCTCCTATCTCGGTCCGGCCTTCAGCAATGAGGAAATCGAACAGTTCCTTCGTGATGAAAATATCCCTTCAAAGAAGCTCTCGGATGCGGAGCTCATTTCTGCCACGGCCGATCTTATTGCTTCGGGAAAAGTTGTGGGATGGTTTCAAGGTCGCATGGAATTCGGTCCCCGTGCGCTGGGCAGCCGTAGCATTCTCGGCGATGCCCGATCGCCGGAAATGCAATCGGTGATGAATCTGAAAATTAAGTTCCGCGAAAGCTTCCGCCCATTCGCGCCTTCTGTACTGGAAGAGCATGTTTCAAAATATTTCGATATCGACCGGCCGAGTCCATACATGCTGCTAGTAGCGCAGGTGCGCAAAGACAAGCGCATCGAGAGTCCGGACGGGCACGCAACCGGCCTTGATAAGCTCAAGGTGCAACGCTCGGTCATTCCGGCGGTAACGCATGTGGACTACTCTGCGCGGCTGCAAACAGTCCATTCCGGGACCAATCCGTTGTACCATGCACTGATTAACGCGTTTTATCAAAAAACGGGCTGTCCGGTGATCATCAACACGTCGTTTAACGTACGCGGCGAGCCCATCGTCTGCACACCGAAAGACGCCTATTTGTGCTTCATGCGTACCAACATGGATTATCTGGTCATGGGCAATTTCCTGCTTGACAAGACGCAGCAGAAGGCTCTGGAGCACGACATCGACTGGCGCAAGGTGTATGAACTGGATTGAGCGAGGTGGAACATGCTGAAAGAAGAAATCAAAACCATCATTGGCAGCCAAAGCCGCAGCGATCTGCGTAAGTTTGGCATTACCATTGGTATTGCTTTAGGGCTGCTTGCCGCGCTGGCGTATTACAAACAAAATCCAATCCTCCTTCCGTTGGCGGGAGTTGCAGCGGCATTTTTACTGGCAGGATTGCTGTTGCCCACGATTTTGCGCCCCGTACACCGATACTGGATGACCTTTGCCGTGACGATGGGCTACATGATGACCCGGGTGCTGCTGACGCTTTTTTTTCTCATTGCCTTTGTCCCCAGTGGGATTGTGCTCCGGCTCCTGCGTCTTGATGTGCTGAAGCAGAAATACGACCCCAATGCGACCACCTATTGGGTTCCGAAAGAGAAAAGTCATAGTGGCAAATATTCGGTGGAAAGTCAATTTTGATTGCATAACAAACGAGGTGGCTATGTCGAAAATATCCATCCTGGCAGAATTCTGGCAATTTTTGCGGGTGCGGAAGAAATACTGGCTGGCGCCCATCATGATTTTTCTCGTGCTTCTGGGGTTTTTGATCCTGACCACGCAGAGCAGCGCATTGGCCCCTTTTATTTACACCCTGTTTTAATTGCGCATGAAAGGCCGGCTTCCACGACTTGTTGTCAAAGCCATGCATGGCTTTCTGGATATCGGCAAGGAGCCGAAGCCGGCCGATAGCATCTTTGTATTTGCGGGCAGGCCGGAGCGCAAAACGTATGGCTACGAGCTATATCAGCGTGGCCTGGCCGATCGCATCATTTTCAGCGTTGGACGCTTCGAGTGGCGAGCGTTTCTTCGGATGTTTCCTGAAAACACCGGTGGCCTGTATGATCTGGTGCAGACCACGTATTACAAAGACCGTCACTTTTTTGTCATTATGGATCGCCATCAGACTCGCAGCGTGCGGGTGCAAAAGCAGCGTCTTGGAACATACACCGAAATCAAAGCGCTGATTCCCTTATTGACAGAACTGCACGTTCAGCGGCTCATGGTTGTCACCTCGGATTTCCATCTCCGGCGTGCAGTTGAAATTTTAAGATCGATCTGTAAAGGACGCAATATCGATATTTTCCCGGTCGCTGTTCCGGAAAATTGTGCAGCTACTTCGGAAGGGGGCCTTTCTCCACCAGCACCTGGAAAACGGCTGATCGTTCATGAATTCGTCAAATACGTGGCCTACAAGGCGGCCGCTCCCGTTTTCCGCTGGCTCACCTGATTTTTATTCCAATGAATGACCACCATGCCAGAGATCAAATCCATTCCTGACCAGGGATACATTCACGACAATCGGGTCTTTTATTTGATCGGCCTGATTGCACTTCTGTTCGTTATTACGTTCTATGCGCCCATGCGTGAGCTGTATCGCGACTGGTCGATCGATCCCAATTACAGTCACGGATTTTTGATTCCAGTAATTTCGATGTATTTTCTCTGGCTCCGGCGCCATGACCTGCCCCGTAACCAAAATGGAATCGCCTGGCCCGGGATTGGCATCATGCTGATCGGCATGATCGGGGCGGTCCTCGGCAGCGCGGCCGCAGAGTGGTTTATGCTGCGGTCATCCATGGCCCTATTTTTGCACGGTATGGTGCTGTATGCCATCGGTTGGGGCAACTATAAGCGGATTTGGTTTCCAATGAATTATCTGTGGTTGATGATCCCGCTGCCATATGTGGTTTATTATGCCATGACCTTCCCATTGCAGCGGCTATCGACCTATTTGGCCTATCAAATAATCACCGCGATGGGCATAGCCAGTATCATAGAAGGCAATATTCTGCGTTTTGCGAATTTTTCGTTGGAGGTCATCGAAGCGTGCAGCGGATTGCGATCAATTATGGTATTGCTGGCACTAAGTGCACCGATCGCTTACATGTCTTCCTTGCGCTTGCCATGCAAATTCATTCTATTTTTTTCAGCCATTCCAATCGCCATCATTGTGAATTCGTTCCGATTGGTGCTCACCGCCTTGATGGGACTGTTTGGAAATCCCGAGTCCATTGATGATGTTTTGATGCACCAGGGGGCCGGAGTCATGGTGTTCATTTTAGGACTTGCGTTTGTGCTGATGTTGAACCGGATTTTTTTATGGATAAATCATTGCGAAAAGCCGGCCTGATTGCCATTCTGCTGATCTTGACCAAAGCCGGCATGAGCTGGGTGCAGGATACGCCAAAAGTTGCGCCATTGGCTTATGATTTCGGACGAGACCCCATCATGTTTGACGGCTGGACCTGCTTTTACATGGGAGAGCTGGATTCATTGACCAAATCTGTGCTGGGAACCCAGGAAGGCTATATCCATAAATACCGTGAAGGCGGCCTGAACATCGAGGCTGTGACTGTACGTTTTCAGGATCAGAAATTTGAAGCCCAGGTGCATTCGCCGTTGCATTGCTTGCCAGGCTCTGGCTGGGAAATCATTCGTCGGGAAAAAATCGTGCAGGAAAACGGATATGTGCCTTTGTATGCCACGTTGCTGAATATCAAAAAGGGAACACAGATTCAAAATGTGCTTTACTGGTTCATGATCAACGGGAAAATCGTTCAGAACATTTATCAATTAAAGTTGGAGGTGCTGAAAAATCGGCTTCTGAGACGCGGCATAACGGTGTATTTTTTCCGGCTAAACACCCTCAACGATGATGTCATTTTAGATCAGCAACAGGTGAGAAGCAAGCTGTTGCGGTTCGCCCGGAATTACATTCATACCATTCATTCCAAAACATTAAAATGATATGTGGGAGGACATGGCATGAGGGGGTATTCGGGGTTTGTGTGTGGTCTGGCCCTGTGTGGGCTTTTTCTGCTGGCCTCAGGCGCGGAGGCGTTTATCGTTTCGGGCAGCATTATTCGATTGGCGGGCGGAAGTTCGGTCGATTATATCTATTTCACCGTGAACAGCTACGGTCGCGTGACCATCGACACGAAATCGTGGGAAAAAGACTCGGAAGATCGCTTTAATGGCAATGGCATAACCGACGAGTTTGTGGACGTGAATGGCGACGGAGAAATCGCCTTTTTTAACACGCATATTTATCTGTTTGTGGATGATGGATTTCTGGACGCCTCCGATCTCATCGCCAGCAATGACAATTCCACCCGGACTTACGGAGACGGTTCGATCTCCAAAAACGATGCCTATCTATCACGCAACCTGGCACCGGGCAATTATATTCTGGCCATTGGCGCGGCGAATTTTTCACTGAGCGAAGCCCTTTCCGGATTCAATTCTGGCAGCTTTTACCCGGTGGGCGAAAATTTTACCAAAATCGATCACGGCGACTATGAAATCACCATCACCGGCGATGTTACGCCGGGCGTCATCCCGGAACCCACCACCTTTTTGCTCATGGGTGTGGGCCTTTCGGGATGGGCTTTTTTTAGACGGCTAAAGAAGCGTGTTTAGCTATGGATTGGCTAAAATCGAGGTGCAGCAGATGATGGACATCAAAAGAATTTTGCGCAGGACGGCGTACATTAAGCGCAGTCGAACCATGTTGATACAGTTGCAAAGCCCATTACACCACCGCGCATTGATACTCTGGGTGGTCGTGGGCTTTTTCATTTTGACTTCTATCTCATCGGTAATGGCCGAAATCATTCGCGCCAATCCAAACAATTATCTGTCGCTTTTGCGGGGAGGCCTTTCGCCCGGAGATACGCTGCTTCTGGAACCGGGCGTGTATGATGATCCCAACGACGTGCCCGGTCTGCCTATTTTTAATATGCACGGGGAACCCGGACGACCAGTCGTGATTACTGGTCCCGAGACCGGCGATTTGCCGATTTTTCTGGGTCGAGCCACTCATAATACGGTGCGTTTCGATAACGCTCGTTACATCGTCATTCGCAACATCGAAATCAACGGGCGCGATCGCGGCGGAGATGGCGTTAAAGCCCAGGGCACCGCGCATCACATTACTCTGGAAAACTTGAAAATTTATGGTGTCGGCAGCGATCAGCAGATCGTTGGCATCAGCACCAAAGCGCCGGCATGGAATTGGGTGATCCGCCGCTGTGTGATCATCGAGGCCGGAACGGGCATTTATCTGGGCAATTCCGACGGTACCGCTCCCTTCGTGAACGGCTTGATCGAATACAATGTGATCATGAATACGATCGGCTACAATATGCAAATCAAACATCAAATTGGTCGGCCGTCCATCGAAGGAATGCCGGAAAAAGGCACCACCATCATCCGGCACAATGTGTTCATTAAAGGGGATAACAGTTCAATCGGAGGCAGCGCCCGTCCCAATTTGCTGGTAGGGCACTGGCCGCTGTCGGGCGCCGGGAGCAACGATGTTTATCAAATTTATGGTAACTTTTTCTATCAAAATCCAGGCGAGGCTCTGTTTCAAGGTGAAGGAAATATTGCCTTCCATCACAATTTGATGGTCAACCATTTTGGCGACGCCGTCCATATTCAGCGGCACAATGATGTGCCCAAAAACATTCATATCTTTTTCAATACGGTTATTGCGAAAGGAGAGGGGATTTTTGTTCGCGGTGCCGATGCCAATTACCAGCAGAAGGTTGAGGGAAATCTCGTTTTTGCCGATCAGCCGCTGGGCGGCGGAGACCAGCGCAACAATTTTACCGCCGCCTATGGCGAGGCTCCGAATTATCTGAACAATCCATTTGGCGGACTGGATAACCTGGACCTTTTCCCGAAAGCGAAGGCCAATTTGAGCGGACCGACAGTTGATGCGGCCGTTTTTTCCAGATTCATTGATTGGGATCGCGATTTCAATGGCGAGAAGCATTCCGCGAGTATCCGGGGCGCTTACGCCGGCAAAAGCCAAAATCCCGGCTGGAAATCGCAAGCCGGAATAAAAACACTCAGGACGCTGGATATGGAACCTCCGTCGGCCATCCAGGATCTCAAGTTAACCCGCGAGGGCGATTCCTGGTATTTATCATGGACCGCCAGCGCCGATGATGGCGATGCCGGAGGACCGGCCTATCGCTACGATATTCGTTATTCCGGCTCCGAACCCGGACAAAGCAACGCAGAATGGTTTTCGCTCGCCAGCCCATTGTCCTTTGTCAATGCACCAGCATTGCCAGGCCAGAAGGAAAACCTGCTTCTTACTGGTTTGAGCAATCCGAGCAATTTGTTTTTCATGATGCGGGTGGCAGATGATGCTGGCAACTGGTCTGATTTTTCCAATGTGGCCGGCGCCAGCGTGGTCGGCTTCGAAAGCATGGAATTCAGCGCGTCCGTGGAAGGCAACCGTGTGCTGCTGAAGTGGCTGATCGGGCAACCGGGGCGCATTCAGCTCCTGCGCCTTCAACGCCGTGCTCCGCATGGAGAATGGACAACTCTGACCGCCTTTTCCTACTCGAAAGAGCGCCGCTCATGGATTTATCAACAATATGAAGATCACGTGCAGGAAGTCGGCAGCTATTTCTACCGGCTGCTATTTGTGCTCAAAACAGGTGAAATTGGTACGTTTCCCGAGATTGCGGTCAATATTCAGGTGCCGCAAAGCCATTTGCTGCAACAAAACTTCCCGAATCCGTTCAATCCATCCACGCGCATTGCCTTTTCGGTGGCTGCGAAAAATCAGCAAATCGCCGTGCCAGTTAGATTGTTCATACGCGATGTTCGCGGCCGTTTGCTGCGCACGCTGATTGACCGTGCTCTGCCGCCCGGCTATTATGAGGTAACCTGGGACGGCAAAGACTTCCGCGGCGCCGATGTGGCTGCCGGTGTTTATTTTTCTGTTTTGCAAATTGGCAAGCTGAAATTCTCAAAAAAGATGGTCCTCGAGCGATAGCGCTGCCGCCAGGTGCCTTTGGCGAATCATATGTTTTTATTGGGGGTGTTTTATGACAGGATCAACAGGATTGATTGGATAGATTTGAAACTTTTGCCCTGCGGATAGCAGATGGCGCAACAAATACGCTTCAGGTTTGTATCCAACAAATCTTATAGACTTCGATATTTTGCGAATAATGGAATCTATGTATAGGGAAGAAACCAAAAAATCATTTGAACATGCTTAATTCATAAATTTCTCACGGAAAGCCGCCAAGTCGCAAAGAAATAGAGCCTTATGATTGCGCAGAATAAAAACTTATTTCTTAAACTCAATGAAAGATCAATATTTTAATCGTTAATTTGCTCAACACGTTGTGCTCGTTGCGCTTTTGCTTGATGAATTATCCAGGTTAAGGCTCTTTGATTATGAAACCTGATTGACTGGATGAGCATTATTCGTAGTGTTCGCTTTTTTACCCTGAATATTTCTTGTTTATCCTGTTAATCCCGTCTAAAGCTGAAGAAGCAACCTATACAATTCAGCATATAGCTTTTTTTTCGATTGTTTACCACCCAAAGATTTTCCAGCCTACCAGCTTGCTTCCTGCCGTGTTCTCTGCTTTGCCCATCCCCGCATTATAGCCTCCCAAGCGAATTGTTGTTCCCCCGACAAATCTATTGCAAATCCCACACGAAAGGCTTATTTTACGGATTAACTTTGAATGCACAGTTGCGATCGAAGCTGGAAACCATGAAATAGAATTCTCACCGGCTTCGCATCATTCGAGCGAGGGTGGATTGCCATGTCGGTCAAAATGGATCATATTGGCATCGCGGTGCAGAGCCTGCAGCAGGCGATGCCGAAATATCGCGCTTTATTGCAGAAAGAGCCCGATCATGTTGAAGAGGTGCCGGGACAGGGCGTCAAGGTGGCCATGTTTCGCGCCGGAGACAGTTCCATCGAATTGCTGGAACCATTGGGCCCGGATTCTCCTATTGCCCGTCATATTGCAAAACGCGGCGAAGGGATCCATCACATTTGCCTGGCTGTTGAAAATATGGATGCCGTTCTCAAAGAGGCTGAGCAGGCCGGACTCGAAATCATTCCGCAAAAGGATGATCGCGGCGCCGGCGGACACCGCATCGCCTTTTTGCATCCCAAATCCACCGGCGGAGTACTCATCGAACTCGTGGAAAAATGAGGTCGTTGCCACAACAACTGCAGGAAAAGTTGGACGCGCTTCCGCAGAAGCCCGGCGTGTATCTGTTCAAAGACAGTCGGGGCAAGATCATTTACATTGGCAAGGCCAAGGTGCTGCGCAACCGCGTGCGGTCGTATTTTCAGGCCGGTCGCGTGGAAGGGCCAAAACTTAAGCGACTGATTTCGCGCATTGCCGACTTTGAGATCATTGTCACCGACTCGGAGATGGAAGCGCTCATCCTCGAAATGAATTTAGTGAAGGAGTATAAGCCACGTTATAACGTCAATTTGAAGGATGACAAGAGCTTCCCATATATCCGTGTCACCAACGAGCCGTATCCACGCATTTTCCCGACGCGCAAGATCGTGCGCGATGGCTCGCGCTATTTCGGGCCGTACACCGATGTGTCGCAAATGCGCGCGCTGTTGAAAACCATTGGCCGCATTTTCCCGATTCGCAGTTGCAATTACGACATCAATGAAGAGACGATTCGCAAGGGCAAATACAAGGTTTGCCTGGATTATCATATCAAAAAGTGCGATGGCCCATGCGAAGGGCTGATCTCGGAAGAGGAGTACCGGCAGATCGTCAATCAGGTGGTGAATTTCATCAACGGCCGGGATCAGCTCGTCGTGCAGGAGCTGACCGAGAAGATGAAGGACCTGGCGGCTCGGCGCAAATTTGAAGAAGCCGCGCGCATCCGGGACCGGATCAAGTTTATTGAAAATTTTCAGTACAAACAGAAAGTCGTCACCGACGATTTCATGGATCGCGATGTGGTGGCGGTAGCGCTGGAAGATGAGGATGCATGCGGGGTGATTTTCAAAATCCGCGAGGGCAAGATCATTGGGCGGCAGCACTATTATCTTAACGGTGTGTTCAAAGACGCGTTCGATGAGGTGGTGGCTTCGTTCGTGAAGCAATATTACCTCAAAGCGGATTTCATCCCCAAAGAAATTTATCTGCCGGCGGAGATCCCCGAACAGGAGCAGGTGGAAACCTGGCTGGGCGAGCGCGCCGGCGGGCCGGTGAAGATTATCGTGCCGAAGCAGGGCGAGCGCGCCAAATTGGTGGCTATGTGTGGCAAGAATGCCCAATTGCTGTTGCAGGAATTGCAGTTGCAAAAGGCCAAAGCCAAAGACCGGCCGCCGCATGCGGTTCAGGCGCTGCAGCGTGATCTCCATCTTACGTGTCCGCCGCGGCGCATCGAAGCGTTCGATGTTTCGAACATTCAGGGCACGGATCCAGTTGCATCGATGGTGTGCTTTGTGGATGGCGTGGCCAAAAAATCCGATTACCGGCGGTTCAAAATCCGCAGCAAAGCAACCCCCGACGATTTTGCCATGATGCGCGAGGTGATCGTGCGGCGCTACGGCGGCTCGCTGGCGGAGAAATTGCCGTTCCCGGATCTCATTCTGGTGGATGGCGGCAAGGGCCAGCTCAGCGCGGCGTTGCAGGCCCTGCAGGAGGTCGGCAAAACCGACATCCCGGTGGTGGCGCTGGCCAAACGCCTCGATGAGGTGTTTGTGCCCGGCCAGTCGGAGCCGCAAAACATCCCGCGCACGTCCAGCGGGTTGAAACTACTGCAGCGGCTGCGCGATGAATCGCACCGGTTTGCCAACTCATTTCACCGCGAGCTGCGAAAAAAGCGCACGGCCGTTTCGGAACTGGAAAACATCCCGGGCATCGGGCCGGCGCGCCGGCGGGCGCTGCTCAAATACTACGGTTCGGTGCAGGCCATTCGCGAGGCGTCCGTGGACGATTTGCTGCTGGTGGATGGCATTAATGAAGAACTGGCGCAGGCGATCTGGGATTATTTCCACGCGGTAAAGGTGGAATCGTGAGGGTGGCAGAGCGGGTACAAATCAGCGAAGGAGGCGAGCAGCGTTGCCTGTCGAGTATCGCGGTATGGCTCCTGATCCTGCCCCTGTTCCTGCCATGGAGCGATGGCAAGTACGATCCGACGACCCTGGTGTTCCCGACCTTTTTACACACGTATGGCGTCCGAAAAGCGACGAAATTTCATCTTTTTCTGTATGTGCAAAACCGGGTCAAGGTCAACAATCCGCAGGGCATCGCGGCGACGCGGCTGGATAGCTGGGACGATCCCGATAGCGAAAAGGACGACGACGAGATCACCATTTATGGCGTGAATTCCGGCGAGAATGTGATCATTTACAACACCTCGATGACTGCCATCGATATTTATGGATTGAACGAACGCGGCGAGCGCCGGCTGAATGCGCCGCACGGCATCACGGCCGCGCCGTGGGGCGATGTGTATGTGGCCGACACGGGCAACAACCGGGTGGCGCACTTTTTCAATCCGGGCCGCAAGTTGACATTTGTGAGCTCGGTGCGCGGCGACGGTCTGTTGCAACCGGTGGGCGTGGCGATCACCGGCGATAGCTCGCTTTACGTCACCGATACCGGCCATTCGCGGCTGTTGCTTTTCCGACAGGATACCCTGGTGCGCGTCGTGGCGCAGCCCGGGAAAGAAGAGGGACGGGTTTGGAATCCCACCGGAGTGGCGGCTACCAGCAAAGGCGACCGGTGGACGTTTTACAGAGACGATTTTGTGGTGGTGGTGGACCTTGATGGCAAGCGTATTCAAAAGTTTTTACCGGATGGCACGTTTGCCGGCGCCGTGTACAGCCGGGATTTTGGCTATCCCAACGCGGATTTGCAGTACGCGGCGATCGATTTTTACAGCCAGGTCTGGGTCACGGACAGGGCGAATCATTGTATTCATAAGTTCGATCGTCATTTACGTTATTTGGACAGTTTCGGGCGGCGAGGTAAAGGAGATAAAGAATTTATTGAGCCGCGGGGCATCGCCATTTACAAGCGGTTCGGGCAGGTGCTGATTGCGGAAAAAGAGGCCGCGCAGTATTACTGGATCGGCACGGACATCAAGCAATTCGAGGCCGTTGCGGACAGTCAGGGCTATTTGACCGTTCGCTATTTTTTGACCGAGCCCAGTTTTGTGACCCTGGAAATTTTGAATCATAAGAAGCGCGTTCTCGCCACGGTGCTCAAGAACGTGCGCCGTGCGGCGGGCGATAATGTGGAGCGGCTGGCCGGAAACTGGCATCTCCTGCCATACCGGATCGAAAATGGACAAAAAGCCTATCCGGAAAAGATGATCCGCGGCTATCCGGAGCTACTGCCCGGCAGCTATCGGGTGCGGATGACAATTTCGGCCACTTATTCCAGTTATAAGTATTTTCACAAAACCGTTCAACACAACATCAGGGTGCTGTGAGGAACTCCAAGCATGAAAGGCACGATGCAGGAACCCGAAGTCACTCTCGAACTTGCCCGGCAGCACGGGCTGAGTGAAGAGGAATACGAGCAAATTCAAAAACTCATTGGCCGCAAGCCCAATTACACCGAGCTTGGCATGTTCTCGGTCATGTGGTCGGAACATTGCAGCTATAAAAACAGCATTTTGTTGCTGAAAACACTGCCCAAAGACGGCGAGTATGTGTTGGCCAAAGCGGGCGAGGAAAATGCCGGACTGGTTGACATCGGCGACGGGCTTGCGGTGGCGTTCAAAATCGAAAGTCACAACCACCCGTCCGCCGTGGAGCCGTATCAGGGCGCGGCCACCGGCGTGGGCGGCATTCTGCGCGATATTTTTTCCATGGGCGCGCGTCCCGTAGCCGCACTGAATTCTCTGCGCTTCGGCAGTCTCGACGATCCGCACGTGCGCTACCTGTTTCGCGGCGTGGTGCACGGCATCGGTGATTACGGCAACTGCTTCGGCGTGCCCACCGTGGCCGGGGAAGTGTATTTCGATCCCAGCTACCGGGGCAATCCGCTGGTCAATGCCATGGCCGTGGGCATCGTCAAGCACGATCGCATTGTGCGGGCGGTGGCACGGGGGGAAGGCGCGCGCGTATTTCTCATTGGTTCGTCCACCGGCCGCGATGGCATCCATGGCGCCACGTTCGCCAGCGAGGATCTCAGCGAGGAATCCGAGGCAAAACGGCCGCAGGTGCAGGTCGGCGATCCGTTTACCGAAAAGTTGCTGTTGGAAGCCACCCTGGAAATGGCGAAAGAGGACTGCGTGATTGGCATTCAGGATATGGGCGCGGCTGGCATAACCTGCAGCACCAGCGAGATGTCCGCGGCGGGCCACGCCGGCATGGTGATCGAACTGGACAAGGTGCCCTTGCGTGAAGCGGACATGATTCCGTACGAGATACTGTTGTCCGAATCGCAGGAGCGCATGCTGGTGGTGGCGAAGCCGGGCAAAGAGGAGAAAATCAAGCAGATTTGCGAGAAATGGGACCTGCACGCTGCCGAAATCGGCAAGGTCACGGAGAGAAACCAGCAATTGCAGGTTTTCTGGCACGGCAAGAAGGTGGTGGATATTCCGGCGGATTCGCTGGTGGTGGGCGGCGGCGCGCCGCAGTACGAACGCGAGAGCCGGCGGCCGGAATACATCGAGCGGTTGCATGGGGAAGATTTGAGAGCGTTGCCCCATCCGCTGGATTTGGCCGATACATTACTGAAATTGCTGGAATCGCCCAATATCGCCAACAAGAGCTGGGTGTATCATCAGTACGATCACACCGTCCGCACCAACACGGTAGTGGCGCCGGGCGCGGACGCGGCGGTGATCCGCATCAAAGGCACCAAAAAAGGCCTGGCGATGAAAACCGATTGCAACAGCCGGTACGTGTATCTGAACCCGCGGCGCGGCACGGCGATCGCGGTGGCGGAATCAGCGCGCAATGTGGTGTGCGCTGGCGGCGAGCCCGTGGCCATCACCAACTGCTTGAATTTTGGTAATCCGTACAACCCGGAGATTTACTGGCAGTTCAAAGAAGCCATTGCCGGCATGCGCGAGGCGTGCAGCTATCTCGGCACACCCGTGACCGGCGGTAATGTGAGCTTTTACAACGAGAATCCCGACGGGGCCATCCATCCGACGCCCACCATTGGCATGCTGGGCATTCTGGAAGACATCAATCATGCTACCACAGCGTGGTTCAAACAGGAGGGCGATTTGATTGTGCTGCTCGGCCGCAATCTGGAAGAGGTGGGCGGCAGCGAATATCTGGCGGTGATTCACGGAAAAGTCTCTGGCGATTGCCCGCAACTGGACCTGCAGCGCGAATTGCAGGTGCAAACGGCCTGTCTCAAGGCCATTCGTGAGGGACTGGTGCAATCGGCGCACGATGTGGCCGACGGCGGCGTTGCTGTGGCGCTGGCGGAAAGCTGCATCATGAATCGCGAGCGGCCGCTGGGCGCCAGCGTGGAGCTCACGGGCTATTTCCGCGCCGATTTTTGCCTGTTTGGCGAGAGCCAATCGCAGATCGTGCTGTCTTTGAAAGGCGCGCATTTGCCACGGCTCACAGAGATTTGCAACGAATACAACGTCGCCATGCGGGTCATCGGCGAGGTGGGCGGCGAACGGCTGCGCATCGGCGAGCTGGTGGATGTGAGCCTGCAAGACATGATGGATCGCTATTACAATGCCATTCCCGAAAAAATGCGCATCGTGGCGATTGAATAATGCGCGTTTGTTGCAATGACGGCTATGATGAGCCAAAAGTTGAAACAATGTTTTGAGCCACGGATGGACCCGGATTGAACGCGGATGTATAAAATGAGTCACCAGCGACATGGCCGAATGGTGATGTTTGGATAGCTGTGAAGTTGGAATTTGCTTCAAATTTTTTGAAACGAATTGAGAAATGAACCAAATACGGCATCTTCCGCCCGGCGTTAAAGATTTTTTGTTCGAAGAAGCGCGGCGGCGGCGACAGGTGGAGCGGCTCCTGACCGGTCTCCTGGAACAGAGAGGTTACCAGGAAATCATCACGCCGACGTTCGAATACGGTGAGGTGTTTCTGGCGGCCAGCCGCGAAGAGGAGCTGAAAAACGGCCTGCCTGAAAAAATGTACCGCTTCCTCGACCGCAATGGCCAATTTCTGGCGCTGCGGTCCGATTTTACCGCCCAAATTGCGCGCATTGCGGCGACCCGTCTCCAGGGCATGGAGCCACCAATCCACATTTATTATTCCGGCAAAGTGTTCCGCGCTGAGGCGCAGCACGCTGGCAAAAGTCGCGAAAAGTGGCAGGTGGGCTTTGAAATTCTCGGTGATGGCGGCTTTGAGGCGGACACCAGGGCCATTTGCACCATTCTTGATGCGTTTGCCGCCCTGTCGCTGCGGCAGGTGCGCATTGCAATCGGCCACATCGGCTTTTTCGATGGCGTGCTCAACGGCTCGGTAAAATTGGCTTCCGAAGCGCGGCGGGACATCAAATACCTGATCGAGCGCAAGGATGTGGAAGGCCTGCGGTTGCTGTGCGAGCAACTGGATTTACCATCCGGATTGACACGAGCCCTGATGCAGATTCCGGCGCTGCATGGCGACGCCAGCATTTTGCAGCGGGCGCGCCAGATCACCGCGCAGCCGTCGGCTATTGCCGCCATTGAGCATCTCGAAAAATTGTGGCAGAATATCGCCGAGCATCCCGGCGCGGATTCGGTGTTTATCGATCTCAGCGAAGTCGAAGGCATGGGGTATTATACTGGCATCATGATCAAAGCCTTTGCCGCCGGCATCGGGCAGGAGGTGGGCAGCGGCGGCCGGTACGATGACCTGGTGGCCCGGTTCGGCCGTGCCATGCCGGCCGTAGGCTTCTCGTTCGATGTGGATTTGCTGGTGGAAGCCAGTCGCAATGCCAGTCAGAGCGGGGGCGCCTCATGAGCCAAAGCACATGGAACTTCACCATCGCTCTGGCCAAGGGCAAGCTTCTGCCTCCGGCAATAGAATGGCTGTCGCGGGTGGGGTACACGTTTGACGAGGACCTGTCGCGCAGCCGCAAACTCAGGGTGCCGGCCTGCGAAGGCGGCGTGACTGCGCTGCTGGTCAAACCGGACGACGTACCCATTTACGTGGAATACGGCATCGCCGATGCGGGCGTTGTGGGCTACGACGTGCTGCGCGAAAGCGGCGCGGATGTGTTTCAGCCGCGGGCGCTGGACTTCGGCCACTGCAAAATGGTGGTGGCCGGGCGGCCGGACGACGACTACCAGCGTTTTCCGTTTCGCTCGCTGGTGCGCGTGGGCACGAAATACCCAAACATCGCACGTGAGCATTTCCAGAACAGCGGCATCCAGGCGGATATCATCGCGCTGCGCGGTTCTGTGGAGCTGAGCGTTACCGCCGGGCTGGCGGATGTGATCGTGGATATCGTGGAAACCGGCACGACGTTGAAACAAAACGGCCTTGTGGTGCACGAGGAGCTGTTTGCGTCGTCGGCGCGGCTGATCGTGAACAAGGCGAGCCATAAATTGAAACTGGACCTGATCGATCGATTGCTGAGTGTGCAATGACCTTTTTCGAACTGAAACACGCGGAAGACCTGACCTCTCTACAGACCATTTTCGCGGTGGATGTGGAGAAGAATCGTCAGCTCGAAGTTGATGTGCAGGCCATCGTACAGGCAGTGAGGGACCGCGGCGACGCGGCCTGCATCGAACTGACCGAAAAGTTTGACGGCGTGCGGATAGAACCGGAACGCCTGGAAATCACCAAAAAAGAACGCCGGGCCGCGGCCAAAGCATTACCAGAAAAGCTGGTGCAGGCGCTGTACACCGCCGCCGAACACATCGAAACATTCCATTCGACCCAGATGCCGTCGGATTTTCATGTCGAGCGGCCCGGGGTGTTGTTAGAAGAGCGGCTGCTGCCTATCGAGCGGGTGGGTGTGTATATCCCGGGAGGCCGGGCCAAATACCCGTCCACCGTGCTGATGACGGTGATTCCGGCGCGCATCGCCGGCGTGGGCGAAATCATCATGGTGTCGCCGCCAGACCGCGAAACCGGCCGGATCGACCCGTCGCTGCTGGTGGCTGCCAACATCGCCGGCGTTGATCGCATTTTCCGCCTCGGCGGGGCGCAGGCCATTGCGGCGCTGGCCTATGGCACCGAGACTATCCCGGCTGTGGACAAAATTGTCGGACCGGGCAACACGTATGTAGCCGAAGCCAAGCGTCAGGTGTTTGGCCGCGTGGGCATCGACATGCTGGCCGGGCCCACGGAGCTGGCCATATGGCTGGATGAAACCGCGCCGCCGGATTGGGTGGCGCAGGATATGTTCGCGCAAATGGAGCACGATCCCAACACCCGAATACTACTGGTTTCGACGCACCGCCGGGCGTTGGAAACCATTAGGCGGCACTGCCAGGATATTCTACCGCGGTTGCCGCGCAGCGAAATTCTGCAGCAAAGTTGCGCACGAAACACGGTATTTGTGCACGCCCGAACGGTGGAGCTGGCGGCCGCGGCTATCAATGCCTTCGCGCCGGAGCATTTGCAATTGATGTTGAACGAACCGCGGGCTGCACTCGAGCGCATTCAGCACGCCGGCGCGGTGTTTGTCGGTCATCACACGCCCACGGCATTGGGCGATTACATCGCAGGACCGAATCACACGCTGCCGACTCTGGGCAGCGCGCGGTTTTCATCCGCGCTGAGCGTGTTCGATTTTCTGCGTCGTCAGCACGTGGTGACGTACACCCCGGAAGCCCTGCAAAAAGAAGGGCCGTTGGCCGTGAAAATGGCCGAACATGAGGCGCTGTTCAACCATGCACTCTCCATCGCCATTCGCTATGAAAAACGTGAACTGGAATAGCCTGATCAAGCCGGAGGTGCTCGCCATTGCGGGCTATCATCTGGCCAAACATGAATACGTCGTAAAGCTGGATCAAAACGAAAATCCGTTCGGGGTGCCGGAGCCGCTGCGCGAGGAGATCCTTCGCCGGTTGCGAGCGCGCGACTGGTCGCGGTATCCCGATTTTCAGATGCAGCGGCTTACCGAACGCATCGCCGCCTATGCCGGTGCGCTCACCGAGCGCGTGGTGGTGGGCAACGGCTCAAATTCGCTAATTCAGGCACTGTTCTGGGTGGTGCTGGCCCCCGGCGATCGCATGATCGTCACCGAGCCCACTTTTTCGCTGTATGCGCAATTTGCGCGCATGCTCGGCGCGGAGGTACGGACGTGCCGCCTGCAGCCGGAAACGTTTGCACTACCCCTGGAAGCGCTGCGCCGGGAAATTCGCGAGCCGAGGGCGAAGATGCTGGTGCTGTGCAGTCCAAACAATCCCACCGGCAACCAATTTTCGCTGACCGACATCGAAACCCTCATTTCGGAATTTGACGGGCTGGTGGTGCTGGACGAGGCGTACCGCGAGTTCAGTGAGCAGGACGCGCTGGCGCTGCTGGAACGGTACGAGAATCTGCTGCTGTTGCGCACGTTTTCCAAGGCGTTTGCGCTGGCCGGGTTGCGCATCGGCTATTTGCTGGGCGCGCCGGCGCTGTGCGAGCAGGTCAAAAAGGCGCGCGTGCCGTACAGCGTCAACCTCATGGCGGAGACCGCGGCCGAGGTCTGTCTCGACCACCTCGATATTTTACAGCAACAGATCCGCGACATCATCCGGCTGCGGCAGGAATTGCTCGAGGCGCTGGCGCCGCTTAAGCGCGTTCGCGCCTATCCATCCGACGCCAATTTCGTGCTGATCCGCACCGACGAGCCGAGACGGCTGTTTCAATTTTTGCTCGAAGACGGCATTCTGGTGCGCGATGTCACCGGCTATCCGATGCTGAAGCAGTGCTTGCGGATATCCGTCGGCACGGAATCCGAAAACCAGCGGCTGCTGCGGCGACTCCAACAGTGGGAAACGGTATGAAACGAAAAGCAGACCATCAACCGGGCCCGCGGGAAGCGGATATTCACCGCAAAACTGGCGAGACCGAGATCACCCTGAAAGTGAACCTCGACGGACAGGGCGACAGCCGGATCGACACCGGCATCGGTTTTTTCGACCACATGCTCATCCTGCTGGCCAAACACGCCCTCATTGATCTCGAGGTGCAGGCCAGGGGCGACCTGCACGTGGATTTCCACCACACGGTGGAAGATGTGGGCATTTGTCTGGGGCTGGCTTTTGAGCAGGCGTTGGGTGACAAGGCCGGCATTCGCCGCTACGGTACGGCCTATGTGCCACTGGATGAGGCGCTGGCTCGCACCGTGATCGATTTCTGTGGCCGCAGCTATCTGGTGTTTGAACATCCACTCGACGGCAAATGGGCCGGTGAATTTCCGGCGGAATTGACCGAGGACTTTTTGCACGCGTTTGCCAGCAACGCGCGCGTCACGGTGCATTGCGATATTTTGCGCGGCCGCAGTGTGCACCACATGATCGAGGTGGTGTTCAAATCGCTGGGGCAGGCCATTCGCCGCGCTGTCGAGCACGATCCGCGACAACCGGGTATTCCATCCACGAAAGGGATGCTGTGATTTCGGTGATCGATTACAACGGCGGCAACCTGTTCAGCGTGCTCAAAGCGCTGGATGCGCTGGGCGCGCAAGCCGAAGTGCTGATCGCGCCGGAGCAGTACCGCGGCGGCAAATTGCTCATTCCCGGGGTTGGCGCGTTCGGAGATGCCATGCATCACCTCCGTCGTACCGGATTCGATACCTTTTTGCGCGAACAGGTGCAGGCGGGCATGCCGCTGCTGGGCATCTGCCTGGGCATGCAACTGCTGTTTGCTGCCAGCGAAGAAGCGCCCGGCGAGACCGGCCTCCAGCTTCTGCCCGGAGAGGTCCAACGGTTCCGCGGCGCGCTCAAAGTGCCGCACATGGGCTGGAATCAAATCGAGCCGCGCCCGCAGCGGCGCATTTTAAAAGGCGTGGAACCCGGCGATTATGTATATTTCGCACATTCGTTTTGCGTGCCCGCCACCGGGCAGCCGTTTGAAGCCGCCACCTGCGATTACGGCCAGACCTTCGTGGCCGTTGTGGAACAAGAAAATCTGTTTGCAGTGCAATTTCATCCTGAAAAAAGCCACCGCGTGGGCATGCGAATCTTAAGAAATTTCATCGAGTTATGAATCTGTATCCGGCCATTGATTTGCATTTCGGGCGCTGCGTGCGCTTGCAGCGCGGCGACCGCGAAAAAGAAACCGTGTATTTTGAGAATCCGATCGAGGCGGCGCGCTGGTTCGTCGAGCAGGGCGCGACATGGCTGCATGTGGTGGATCTGAACCGCGCCTTCGGCGACCGGGAGGACAACCGCACGGTCATTGCCGAAATCGTGCGTGCGTATCCCGACGTGCGGGTGCAAAACGGCGGCGGCATCCACACGCTGGAGGACATGCAGGTGATGCTGGACATCGGCGTAGAGCGCCTGGTATTGGGCACAGTGGCGGTCAGGCAACCGGAGCTGGTGGCAGACGCGCTGTCGCGGTTTGGCGCTTCGAAAATCGCCGTGGCGCTGGATGCCCACCGAGGCAAAGTGGCCACTCAGGGCTGGCTGGAAACCCACGAGCTGAGCACGCTCGACTTTGCCCGACAGATGGCTGAGCTGGGTGTGCCAATTGGGATTTATACCGACATTGCGCGCGATGGCATGCTCACCGGCCTTGATTTCGACGGTTTGCGGGAGCTGACGCAAAACGTGCCCATGCGGTTCATCGCCTCGGGCGGCCTGCAGAGTCTGGAAGACCTGGCGCAGTTGCAGCAGTTGCCCGCCGACCGCATCGACGGCGCTATCCTGGGACGCGCCCTGTATGAGAACCAATTTGAGCTGAAAGACGCCATCGAACAATTTGGATAACTCATGCTGGCCAAACGCGTGATTCCCTGCCTGGATGTGGACGCCGGGCGGGTGGTGAAAGGTACGAACTTCGTCAATTTAGTGGATGCCGGCGATCCCGTGGAGCAG
Organism: Candidatus Zhuqueibacterota bacterium; assembly: GCA_030950365.1. Lineage (GTDB taxonomy): Bacteria > Zhuqueibacterota > Zhuqueibacteria > Zhuqueibacterales > Geothermadaptataceae > Hydrothermovivens. The sequence goes on from JAUZRQ010000063.1 coordinate 19,993, forward strand.
GCGAAATACTACGACGACGAGGGCGCCGACGAACTGGTATTTCTCGACATCACCGCCACGGCCGACCGCCGGGCGATTCTGATCGAGATGGTGAAGCAGGTGGCCGCGGCCATTCACGTGCCGTTCACCGTGGGCGGCGGCGTGCGTACGGTGGATGACATGCGCGATATCCTGCGTGCCGGCGCGGACAAGATTTCCATCAATTCGGCGGCGGTGGCGTATCCGGAGCTGATCGCCGCGGGCGCCCGCGCATTTGGCAGCCAGTGCGTCGTGGTGGCCATCGACGCGAAATGGCACAGCGACCACTGGCGGGTATACACGCACGGGGGCCGCCGGGCTACCGAGTTGGATGCGGTCGAATGGGCCCTGGAAGCCGAGCAGCGCGGCGCCGGCGAGCTGCTGGTCACGTCCATGGACCGCGACGGCACAAAAGACGGCTTTGATGTGCCGTTGCTCCGGGCGATTACTGAACGGGTGAACATTCCCGTGATCGCATCCGGCGGCGCCGGCAAGCCGGAGCATTTCATCGAGGCCATCCAGAATGCCGGCGTCGATGCGGTGCTGGCCGCGTCGCTGTTTCACTTCCGGCAATTGCGCATACGTGACTTGAAAGAGGCAATGAAACATCATGGCATCCCTGTTCGAACAGTATCCTGATTTGCTCAACACTGTTAAATTCGACCCCAGCGGCCTGGTTCCGGCCATTTTGCAGGATGCCGCCACCGGCCGGGTGCTGATGCTGGCGTACATGAACCGCGAAAGTTTGCTGAAGAGCTTGGAAACCGGTCATTGCTGGTTTTGGAGCCGAAGCCGGCAGACGCTGTGGGAGAAAGGCGCCACCAGCGGCAACCGGCAGCTCATCAAGCAAATCGAGTACGATTGCGATGGCGACGCGTTGCTGATTCAGGTGCAACCCGAAGGACCGGCGTGCCACACCGGATCATTCAGTTGCTTTGACGCTCCGGCGGTGAAAGAGGCCCCGGCTTACCCGGCCGCGCTGTTTCGCATGCTTCGGGATTTGCAGGTGCTGCTGCATCAGCGGAATCTGGAACGGCCGGCAGGCAGCTACACCACCCGACTGTTCGAGGCGGGCATTTTGAAAATTGCCAAAAAGCTGGGCGAAGAAGGCGTGGAAGTAGCGCTGGCCGCCGTGCAGGAAAAAGACGACCGGCTCGTCGAAGAGGTGGCCGACTTGCTTTATAATTTGCTGGTGTTGCTGGAACAGCGCGGCGTGCCGCTGAATGCGGTGGGGGATGAGCTGCAAAAGCGTGCGGCGAAGCGGATATCAAGCGGAAAGAAGTCCGGCTAATAGTTTTTAATGGAAGAAACTACAGATTTCACAGATTGACACTGATTTTCCTGAACCCGCGGATGAACGCGGATGGTGGATGGGGGATGGGATGATTGGAATTTACAGCAAATTATGCTTTTGAGGTAGCCGCGCCCCTTTGTAGGGCGCTAAACAGGCACAATTGCATAGCCTTTAAAAAGCTTTGAAACGCGGGGGTAGGCCTGGAATCGTCGCTGGATGGAAAAGGGATTCCCGGGAAAATGGGCATCTCAGGAGCATCAGAGTAACTATTCAGCTATTCCCGTTTGATGAAATCTTGCCCGTCATCTCGAGTAGCCGCCGGGAGGCGGGTGCACGGCGATCTCTTTGCAAATATAACAATGAGATCGCGTCGTCGCTCCGCTCCTCGCGATGACGGGTAAGATAGTGAATGGTTACTCATCAGAAATAAAAAAGGGACTGACGCCGAAGATGCAGTGCGAGTTGCGTGTCAGTCCCTCCTTACCGACGATCTCCCTTAGATGAAAACCGATTGATGCTCGCCCCGGAGATCCAAGGATCGTTTACGATGGTTATTGATCCTTTTTTGCAGTCTTCCATACGCCCTTTGGAAGACCAGCCATTGAATCCAGAGATGCAAGCGCGTGGTGATGTTCTTCATGACAGCGTCCTTGCTGGTAAAAATCTAATCCTTTAGAAACCGTACATCAATAACCATCGGCACTTGCTTCAGCAAATTGAGTGCCAATCTTCAAAAATTGGATAACCTGAATAAAAACAAGGCTTGATGTCGAAGTTAGACCGGGCTAAAAAATGTCCAAAATCGGCCAGATGATTGAAAATGAGTCACTCACGGGACGACGAATTCTGACCGCTATCCGCGAAAGTGCCCGCTCTTTTAAGCAGCAGGCACGGAACGATTCGATGATCTTTTCGAATCCTGATAGGCATTTTGGCAATCCGACTTTTGTGCCAATAGCCAATGCAGATTGATAAAAATGCCGGCATCTCATGGCAAAAAATCATTCTGGGGAAAACTAAAATAGATTTTGGCAAAATCGCTTTTCACATCCCCCTGGATATGCTTGAAATTCGGGGCGGACCAGAAAATTTGATAACCGAAAAATCATTTTGCTCTTTTGAAAATAAATTCTAAATTAGCGCTTACGCAGCCGAAGGTTTATAGGGATATTAATTAGGGAAGCCAGAGGACGGTAACACCTTAGGAAAGGATAGCTTATGCTGAAACACGCAGCTTCGCTTTGCATCGCAGGCCTGATCCTGTTCGGCTGTTCCAGCGGCCAAAAAGTCACCGTTTCCATGTCTCAGGAAGAGGCGAGCCGATCGTTGAGCCGGCTGGAAAAGCGGGTGCAAGAAAACCCGGACGATTTGAAGGCGCGCCTGGAGCTGGCCAAAGCGCAGGCGGCCCTGGGTAAAACCGATACCGCGCTGGTGGTTGTGACCGGCGTGCTGCAGGACGATCCGCGGTATCTGGTGGCCTATCTGCTGCGCGCCGATTTGTTGGACAAGCAAGGCCAATCGGTGGAGAAGCTGAAAACTCTGCTGGCGCTGTTTCGGCATCCGGATGCGGAGAAGTATGTGGCGCCAATGGCTGCAAAGATCGGTTCGCCGTTCGATATTCAGCCGTTCGAGCTGGGGCCGGGGAACCACATCATGCTACGGTTTTCCCCGGATGGTTCCAAAATCGTCTGGCAGTGCGACCGGGAAGGCAACTGGGACATTTTCATGGCGCAATCCGACGGCAGTTTGCCGCAGGCCCTTACTATGAGCCTGGCGGACGACGAAATGCCGGCTTTTATCATGAATGGCGAAGCCGTGGTGTTCACGTCCTCGCGGGACGATCTGACGCCGAAAGCGCGCGGTGAGAAAAACCGTGAGCTGTATTTTCTGGATATTGGCGGCCGTTCGCCGGTGCGCCTGACCGAAAACGATGCCGACGACTGGTTTCCGGTGTCTGCCGGTGATAGCCTGTCGTTCGTGTATGTATCCGAAGAAGGCGATAACCGGCCGGTGAAATTTTTTGAGAAACATAGCAATCTGTTTTTGTATTCCTTTAGCGATTCAAGCTACCAGGCATTGACCCAGGATGCCTGGGATAACACCTCGCCCGCGGTGCTGCCCGATGGCCGCATGGCCTGGGTTCGCATTAAAGAGGGCGTGTACGAAATTGTGGTCGGCAAGCCTGGCGGTGACACACAGGTGCTCCTGAAAGGCAGCGAACCGAAATCCGGGCTGACGGTATCCCCGGATGGCCGCAAACTGGCCTTTTTCATGAAGAAAAACGACAACATCGATATTTACGAAATCGAACTAAATGATGGCCGATTGCGCCGACTGACCGCCGATCGGGCCACGGATTTCTATCCATGCTACGCACCGGACGGCAAGCGGCTGTTCTTTAGCTCGAATCGCAATGGCGCCTATCAGATTTTTATTCTCGATTTTGAGTCGCCTAAATCCCGCGCTCAGCTTGTGGAATTGCTGGAGCATTTGATTCAAGAAGAAGAAACCAAGCAAACAACAGAATGAAGGATTACAAAGACGCGGTTTTGCTTCTCGATGATGGTACGCTGTTCAGGGGGAAGGCGTTTGGTGCTGTTGGAACCACAGGGGGAGAAGTTGTTTTTAACACCAGCATGGCCGGTTACCAAGAGATTTTAACCGATCCTTCCTACAAAGGCCAGCTTGTTTGTATGACCTATCCCCACATCGGCAATTATGGGATTAATGCCAGCGATGTGGAATCGGTGCGGCCGCAGGTGTCAGGCTTTATCGTGCGCGAAGGCTGCACCCTGCCCAGTAACTGGCGCGCCGGCGACAGCCTCGACAAATACCTGCAGCAGGCTGGTATCGTCGGCATCCAGGAGATTGATACACGGGCGCTGACCCGGCACATCCGGGAACACGGCGCCAAGCGCGGCATCATCTCCTCCGAAGAGGTGCGGCCGGAAAAGCTGCGCGATCGGTTCGAAACCTTGCCAGAAATGCAGGGGCAGGACCTGGTGCGGCATGTCACCTGTCGCGAAGCCTACGAATGGACCGAACCCCTGCCCGAAACCTGGTATAGCGCCTTTGAGCGGCTTGAAAAAGCGCACGTTTTCGAACGGCGGCATCTGGTGGTCATTGATTGCGGTGTCAAACAAAATATTTTGCGTTGGGCGCGCAGCATCGGTTTCCGGGTCACAGTGGTGCCGGCTTTCGAAAACGCCGACCAGATTTTGCGCCGCAAGCCGCATGCGGTGCTGGTCAGCAACGGTCCGGGCGACCCCGAGCCGGTGACCTATGTCATCGACACGCTGCGGCAGCTTATTGGGCAGACACCCCTGTTCGGTATCTGCCTCGGCCATCAGTTGCTGGGACTGGCGCTTGGCGGACGAACCTTCAAATTGAAATACGGCCACCACGGCGGCAACCATCCGGTGAAGAATCTACTCACCGGCAAAGTGGAAATCACATCGCAAAACCACGGCTTTGCGGTGGATCCCGGAACCCTGCCGAAAAACGAAATCGAACTGACACACGTCAACCTGAACGACCACACCCTCGAGGGCTTCAGGCATCGCAACCTGCCGATTTTTTCCGTCCAATATCATCCCGAGGCTTCTCCGGGCCCCCATGATTCGGGGTATCTGTTTCATGAACTGCAAAACATGGTGCTGAATCGAAGCGAATAGGGCCGAACCAACCATGCCACAACGGAAAGACCTGAATAAAATCATGATCGTGGGCGCCGGTCCGATCATCATCGGACAGGCCTGCGAATTTGACTACTCCGGCACCCAGGCCTGCCGCGCTCTGAAGGAACTGGGTTATGACATCGTGCTGGTGAACAGCAATCCGGCGACCATCATGACCGATCCGGAGCTGGCGGATCGCACCTACATCGAACCGCTGACGCCCGAGGTGGTGGAGACCATCATTGCCCGGGAACGCCCGGATGCGCTGCTGCCGACCATGGGCGGACAGACGAGCCTGAATATCGCCGTGGCGCTGGCCGAGTCGGGCGCGCTGGAAAACTACGGCGTTGAGCTCATCGGTGCGAAGTTGGAAGCCATCAAACGCGCCGAAGATCGCGAGCTGTTCAAGCTGGCCATGGAGCGCATTGGGCTGGAAATGCCGAAAGGCGGCTTTGCCAAATCGCTGGATGAGGCAATGGAAATCGTGCATCAGATCGGCTATCCGGCCATCATCCGACCGTCGTTCACCCTGGGCGGCACCGGCGGTAGCGTGGCCTACAATGTCGAAGAGTACAAAGAGCTGGTCACGCGCGGCCTGAATGCCAGTCCCATTGGCGAGGTGTTGATTGAGGAGTCCATCCTCGGCTGGAAGGAATACGAGCTCGAAGTGATGCGCGATCTGGCCGATAACGTGGTCATCATTTGCTCCATCGAAAATCTGGATCCCATGGGCGTGCACACCGGCGACAGCATCACCGTGGCGCCGGCGCAAACCCTCACCGACCGAGAATACCAGCGCATGCGCGACGCCGCCATCCGCATCATGCGTGAAATCGGCGTGGAGACCGGTGGCAGCAATGTGCAGTTCGCCGTGCATCCGGATACCGGCCGCATGGTGGTGATCGAGATGAATCCACGCGTATCACGCAGCTCCGCGCTGGCATCGAAAGCCACCGGCTTTCCCATCGCCAAAATGGCCGCGAAACTTGCTGTGGGACTGACCCTGGATGAAATTCAAAACGACATCACCGGCGAGACGCCGGCCTGTTTCGAACCGGTGCTCGATTACGTGGTGGTGAAAATTCCGCGCTGGGATTTCGAGAAATTTCCGTTGGCCGACATTCGCCTCGGCACGCAAATGAAGTCGGTGGGGGAGGTCATGGCCATTGGCCGGACGTTCAAAGAAGCGCTGCAAAAGGGCTTGCGTTCGCTAGAAAAAGAGCGGTATGGCCTCGGCGCCGACGGCAAGGACCGGTTCCCGCCGTTTCCGGAGGACGATCCGCATCCGGAGCAGTCCAGGCAGCGAATTCGAGAAGGGTTGCGCGTGCCCACCAACGCACGCATTTTTTATATCCGCCACGCATTCCGCTACGGCTTTTCCGTGGATGAGATTTACGAGCTCTGCCGCATTGATCGCTGGTTTTTGCAGCAGATTCAGCAGATTGTGGCGCTGGAAGATGAGCTGCGCCAGGCCGGGAAGCTGGAGTTGCCCAAGCACCGGGAGCTGCTGCGGCGCGCCAAGCAATTCGGCTTTTCCGATGTGCAACTGGCGCACATTTCCGGCATGAGTGAGGACGAAATTCGTGAGCTGCGCAAACAGGCCGGCATCGTGCCGGTGTACAAAACCGTGGACACCTGCGCGGCGGAATTCCGTTCGCAAACGCCGTATTTTTATTCCACCTACGAATTGGAAAACGAAGCGGCGCCGCGCGATCGCAAGAAGATCATGATTCTCGGCGGCGGGCCGAACCGGATCGGGCAGGGGATCGAATTCGATTACTGCGCCGTGCACGCGGTGCTGGCCCTGAAGGACGAGGGCTACGAAACCATTATGGTCAATTGCAACCCGGAAACCGTGTCAACCGATTACGATATCGCAGACCGGCTGTATTTCGAGCCGCTGACGTTCGAAGACGTGATGAACATCATCGACCTCGAAAAGCCTGACGGCGTGATCGTGCAATTTGGCGGGCAGACGCCGCTGAAACTGGCGCTGCGCCTGGAAAAGGCCGGCGTGCCCATCATCGGCACCTCGCCCGAAAGCATCGATCTGGCCGAAGACCGGCAGCGGTTCGAAAAATTGCTGGCCTCGCTGGGCATTCGCCAGCCCGAGGCCGGCACGGCATTTTCGTTCGACGACGCGAAAGCGATCGCCGAACGTATCGGTTATCCGGTACTGGTGCGGCCATCCTACGTGCTGGGCGGCCGTGCCATGGAAATCGTGTACGACGCCGATGCGCTCAAAGCCTACATCGACCGCGCTACCGAGGTGTCGCCCGAACATCCGATTCTCATCGACAAATTCCTTGAGGATGCCTTCGAATTTGATGTGGATGCCATTGCCGATGGCGAGCGGGTATTCATTGGCGGGATAATGCAACACATCGAAGAGGCGGGCATTCACTCCGGCGATAGCTCCTGCATGCTGCCGCCGTACAAGCTCACCGCAGCGGATGAGGCTATTTTACGCCAACAAACCGAAACCCTGGCAAAGGCGCTGAACACGGTGGGATTGATCAACATCCAGTTCGCCCTGAAAGATGGGCAGATTTACGTACTGGAAGTGAATCCGCGCGCCAGCCGCACGGTGCCGTTCGTGGGCAAGGCCACGGGCGTGCCCATGGCCAAAATTGCGGCCAAGGTGATGGCCGGTCGCCAATTGCGCGAGTTTTCGCTGCCGGATACGTCCAACCACCGACACATGAGCTGCAAAACCCCGGTGTTTCCGTTCAACAAGTTCACCGGCGTGCCGGTATATCTCGGACCGGAGATGAAATCCACCGGCGAGGTGATGGGGATTGGCGATACGTTTGGTGAGGCGTTTGCCAAAGCGCAGCTCGGCGCGGGATTCCGGCTGCCGTTGTTTGGCGCCGCAGCCATCAGCGTCAACGATGCAGACAAGGCCACGGTAATTCCCATCGCAAGAGAGCTGGCGCGGCTAGGATTCCGGCTCAAAGCCACGCGGGGCACGGCTCAGGCGCTCCGCGCCGCCGGGTTGGAAGTGGGCATTCTGCACAAGGTCAACGAGGGCCGGCCGCACATCGCCGATGCCATCATCAACGGCGATATCCAGTTGGTGATCAACACACCGCTGGGCCGCGAGAGCCGCTACGATGAATACGCCATCGGCGCGGCCGCGTTGCAGCGCAACATTCCCTGTCTCACCACGCTGTCGGCCGCAGCCGCAGCCGTGCAGGCCATCGAGTTCATTCAAAAACAGCCGTTTTCGGTACACTGCTTGCAGGAGCTGTATGAGAATGGGCAGTAGAATGGTTGCTGTTTCTACCTTAGAAACGCCCAACGTTTTCTGGCAATCCTGAATTTATTTCGCAAACGGATTGACTGACCGCCTCGCTGTTGTATCTTTTCTGGCCTTTCCGCCAACCACCTTCACGCTGGTGGCGTTTTCCAGCTTTTTTTCCACCAGCGATAAAAACAGAAGCCACTTTGACGGATCTTTCCGAAATGCTTCGACCGTTGCTTCGATCTGATCACGCGTGATACCCCGGCTGCGCATCATCGAATCGATCCGGGCCATGGCCTGCAGACTGTCGGTGACCGAGCGGATGAGCACCGCCTCGGCATACACATCGGCGATTTGCTGCAGGGTGAGGCCCCTGGCCGGCGGCTGCTCGACTTTGCGGCATCCGGGAAGCGGCATTGCCAACAACACCAGCAAAAGCCCGACCCTCCAGAAACGTTTGTTTGATTCCATAAATTTGCTTGTCGGATTGGGTTGATGGTATTTCTGGGAAAATGTGCCACAAATTAGGCGATTTGTGAATGGAATGCAAGAAAGAATGTTTATTTGTGGGTAAACCGCATCTGCCACCACAGACCTCGGATTTTATGAAGCCGTGGATTCACACGGAGCAAACGCGAATGCTGGTTGCTGCTCAGCTTTAAAATCAGTCATGGCAGAGGATTTTTGATTCGCCCTTTGAAAATCCTATTCACGTGGCCAGTAGCAGAATCTGGCTTCTGTAATTTCAAACGAAGCCAAACTGAAAACTATCCGTCGAATCGCAGCTATCTGTACGTAACTATTCAGTTGTCAATAAATTGCAATGGGACCCGTCATCGCGAGCCTCCGCTAGCCGGCGGAGGCACCTGTCCGACAACTGGCGGATGACGATCTCCATACCTTGCTCAGGGAGATTGCGTCGTCTCCGCTGGTTGGCGGATCCTCGCAATGACGGGTGAATGCCGATCTTGATCTTTATAGCTGAATAGTTACATCCGCACAATGGAAGCGGATGCAAAAAATCCGCCAAAATTCATGTGATCCCTTTTATCCGTTTTCGTTTGAAATGGTGGCCTGCCAGATGCTCCAGCCTGGAGCAACAAAAATGATCTCAGCGGGCTCCGTACCTGTGCAAGAGAATCGTTCTTTTCGTAAATATTCAGCACAAATCGGGCACAGCCATTTTGAACGGTCAAGAAACGCCTTGCTCATGAATTTGGATATCGCCCCCCAAAAACCACAGATTTCACAGATTGGCACTGATTTTCGGGGAGCCACGGATGCACACGGATTGACGCGGATGGTCTCCCTGAAAATTTGAAATGATGATTTCACGGTTCCGAAATCCTTAAAAATAAACCTCAGCGATCTCAGCGCTACTGCGAGAGGTTTGCCTTTCTTCCTTATGCGTTTTTCACCATTCGCTGAATAGTTACAAACTAAGTTTTTTATCAAATGAATTAATAAGGCCTAATTTCTTTGGGACTTGGCGTCTTTGCGTGAGAAATTTATGAAGTAAACAAGATAGGAGTTATCCACACGTTATTTTGACCCGCATGGCGGTTGGCCGGTACCTGAAAGACAAACTGTGTCTCGGAATTGCTGATGCGGCAGAATACTTACTTGTTTTCTTCGATAACTGCAAAAAATTCGAGAGGTTGGCAGCCTTGTCGGCAGAAGATTCTGCTTGCTTTCCCAGCTCCGATTGGCTATCTTCAATTCTGTTTAAAACCGAGCAAAGGAGTATGGCGATTCAAATGCTGCTTGCGCCGATTCGGCTATTCGGCAGACACGTTCTGGACTTCATCGAAAAATCCGGCGGCATGTTCATGCTGCTGGTGCAAATTCTCCTTGAATCAAAATCCATCATCCGAGACCGGCGGCTGGTTTTGGAGCAAATGGAACTCATCGGCGTCCGGTCGCTGCCGCTGGTGCTCATCACTTCGCTGTTCACCGGCGCGGTGTCGTCCTGGCAGGCGGCATACCAGTTCGAGGGCTTCGTGTCCATGTCGGTGCTGGGCGGTGCCACCAGCCTGGCGATTTTCATCGAGCTGGGACCGGTGCTGACCGCGCTCGTGCTGGCCGGACGCGTGGGCGCCTCCATTGCGGCGGAGCTCGGCACCATGAAAGTCACCGAACAGATCGACGCGCTGGAGTCGCTGGCGATCAGCCCGGTGCGTTATCTGGCCATGCCGCGCTACTGGGCGTCCATCACTATGCTGCCGATCCTGACGATTTTTTCGGAATTCATCGCGCTCATGGGCGCGTTCATCGTGGCCAACCAGTTACTCGGCGTGAGCACGGCCATGTTTTTCGACAGCGTGCAGCAGTTTTTCCGGCTTCGTAACGTGTTCGGAGGACTGGCCAAGGCGCTGGCGTTCGGCGGCACCATCGCCATCGTTGGCTGTTATGTGGGCTTTCGCACCTACGGCGGTGCCGAGGGGGTCGGCCGGTCCACCATTGAGGCGTTTGTGCTCTCGGCCGCCCTGATTTTGGTCAATGACTACATCTTAGCCACGATTATTTTTTAGCCATGATCGAAATTATTGATTTGCATAAATCTTTCAATGGCAATCCGGTGCTGCGCGGAGTGGATTTACAGATTCACAAGGGCGAGGCGCACGTGATCATCGGGCGCAGCGGTTGCGGCAAAAGCGTGTTGCTAAAGCACATCATCGGCTTGCTGCGGCCGGACAAAGGCGACGTGGTAGTGGATGGCATCGCCCTGAGTCGGCTCAAACGGCGGGACATGTACCGCGTGCGCAAAAAGATCGGTATGCTGTTTCAAAACTCGGCGCTGTTCGATTCCATGACCGTGGAAGACAACATCGCGCTTGGCGTGCGGGAGCACCGCATGTTCCCGGATGCGGAGGTTCGGCGGCGGGTGGCCGAGCTGCTGGAAATGGTGGGCCTGCCGGGCATTCAGCGCATGTTTCCGTCGGAGCTGTCCGGCGGCATGCGCAAGCGCGTGGCGCTGGCCCGCGCTCTGATGATGGAGCCTGAATATGTGCTGTACGATGAACCCACCACCGGCCTCGATCCGATCATGGCGGATTCCATCAACGAGCTGATGATCCGAATCAACGAAGCTATGGGCGTTACCTCGGTGGTGGTGACACACGACATGGCCAGCGCCTACAAGGTGGGCGACAAAATGTCCATGCTGGAAGAGGGCAAAGTGATTTTTACCGGCACCCCGGAAGAAATTCAGGCCAGCGACAATCCGATTATCCAGCAATTCATTCGCGGCAGCCAGTCGCCGGACCTGTCGGAATCGGTGTTGCAAAAAGCGAGGTAGCGAGCGAGTCGATTGGCACGAAAGAAAAAAGACACGGTTCAGTTCGTCTGTCAGAGTTGCGGCTACGTCAGCATCCGCTGGCTGGGGCGGTGCAGCGAGTGCGGCACCTGGAACAGCTTTGTGGAAGAGCGGGTGGCGCCGGAGCCCAAGGGCAAACGAGCGCATACGCAGGTGGCGTCCGGCTCCAAACCCGTGCCACTCAACGACATCACCGCGCAGGATGACGCGCGCATCCGGTTCCGCAGCGAGGAATTGAACCGGGTGCTCGGCGGCGGACTGGTGCCCGGCTCCGTGGTGCTGGTCGGTGGCGATCCGGGCATTGGCAAATCCACACTGCTGCTGCAGGAATCGTCCTTTCTGGCCGGCCCGAAATTCCCGGTGCTGTATGTGTCCGGCGAGGAATCTCAGCGGCAGACGAAAATCCGCGCACAGCGGTTGGGCCTGCGTTCGGACCATCTGTACCTGCTGGCGGAAACCAATCTGGATGACATCCTCAATGTCATTCAAAATCTGAACCCCAAACTGGTCATCATCGATTCGATTCAAACCATTTATCAGCCGGCGTTTGAAAGCGCGCCCGGCAGCATCTCGCAGGTGCGCGAATGCGCGCTGGCGTTTTTGACCCTGGCCAAATCGGCCCACGTGCCGGTGATTCTGGTCGGTCATGTCACCAAAGAGGGCTTCATCGCCGGGCCAAAGGTGCTGGAGCACATGGTGGACACGCTGCTGCAATTCGAGGGCGATCGCAACCAGTTTTTCCGCATTTTGCGCGCGGTGAAAAACCGGTTCGGCTCCACGCGCGAAATGGGCATTTTCGAGATGACGGAAACCGGTCTGCGCGACGTGCAGAATCCGTCGGAGCTGTTTTTGTCGCAGCGCCAGGAGCACGCTACGGGCACGGCGGTGATTTGCACCGTGGAAGGCACGCGGCCAATTCTTGTCGAGGTGCAAGCGCTGGTCACCTCGGCCAGTTATGGTACGCCGCAGCGCACGGCCACCGGCTTCGACGCCAGGCGGCTGGCGTTGCTGCTGGCCGTGCTGGAAAAACGCATCGGCCTGCGGCTGGGCACCTTCGATGTGTTTTTGAACGTGGTTGGCGGGGTCCGGGTGGTGGAGCCCGCCGCGGATCTGGGCGTGGCCGCGGCCATTGCGTCCTCGCTCAAAAACCTGTCCATCGCCAGCAACGCCATCCTGATCGGGGAAATCGGTCTCACCGGCGAAATTCGCTACGTGCCCAATCTCGATAAGCGGTTGACGGAAGCGGCGAAACTCGGTTTCAAACAGGCGGTGATTCCCAGAACGGGCAAGAAACAATTGTCGTTGCCCAAAACCATCGACACCCTGGAATGCGCACGACTGGAGGAGGCATTTGAGCGGCTTTTTTGAATTGATCGCGACCGATCGCTCGACGCAGGCAAGAGTTGGGCGAATTCATACGGCGCATGGCGATATCGACACACCGGTGTTCATGCCGGTAGGCACACAGGGCACGGTCAAATCGCTCAGTCCGGATGAGCTCGAGGCGGCCGGCAGTCAGATCATTCTGGGCAATACCTATCACCTTTACCTACGACCGGGGTTGGAGATTCTGCAAAAGGCTGGCGGGTTGCACCACTTTGCGAGCTGGAGCCGGCCCATTTTGACCGACAGCGGCGGTTTTCAGGTGTTCAGTCTGGCCAAACTGCGCAAAATCCACGAAAACGGCGTGGTGTTCCAGTCGCATATCGACGGCAGCTTTCACGAATTTACGCCGGAAAACGTCATGGAAATGCAGCGGATCATCGGCGCGGACATCATCATGGCGTTTGACGAGTGCACGCCATATCCGGCCACGGAGGGCTACGTGGCCGAATCCAACGCGCTGACCTATGCCTGGGCGCAGCGCTGCAAAAAGGTGTGGCAGGAGGCGGAACCGGAGTATGGCCACCCGCAGGCGCTGTTTGGCATCGTGCAGGGCGGGACGTATCCGCATCTCCGCAAGCAAAGCGCCGAGCAGCTCGTATCGCTCGACCTGCCCGGGTACGCCATCGGAGGGCTGTCGGTGGGCGAGCCCAAACCTATGATGTACGATATGACCGGGCTGGTGACAGAATACCTGCCCAAAGACCGGCCGCGGTATTTGATGGGCGTTGGCAAACCCGAGGATATCGTCGAAGCGGTGGCCCTGGGCGTGGATATGTTCGATTGCGTGATTCCGACGCGCAACGGCCGCAAGGGACAGGCGTTTACCTGGCAGGGTCCGCTGACCGTAAAAAATGCTTCATTCAAGGAAGACTTTCGGCCGATCGACGAACGGTGCGGGTGTCCGGCGTGCCAGCGATTTTCTCGGGCCTACATCCGGCATTTGTTTCAGGCGCAGGAGATTCTGGGATTGCGGTTGGTGAGTTTGCACAACATCTGGTTTTATCAGGATTTGATGGCGGCCATCCGTCAGGCCATCCGGGACAGCCGGTTTGAGGCATGGCGCAGGGAGTTTTATCAGTCGTATCCGGTGGAGAACAACAGCACGGATATGAAAGCGTACCAGGATGAGAGTTGAATGGGGAGGTAAAAGCCACTCACGTAGTGCTTCCGCACCTGCATATGGAATGTAGGGTACCATGAAATGCCCTTGCAATTTTGAATAGCAAAAACGACCTTCACAAAAATCCATGCAAAGCAATACACATCGGCTTGAAAATGAAGTTTTAATTTCATATTTTAAAACTTTGAACAGTTAATCAATCTGGCAGAACCCAAACTGCCATTTATTTATTCAATTTCGCTGACAAGGAGGATGCTGTGCTTCTGACCTGGTTCTTGATGCTAATGGGCGGTACGCCTCAACAGGGACAACCGAACGCGTTTGCCATGTTTTTGCCCCTGATTATTATTTTCTTCATCATGTACTTTTTCATGATTCGACCGCAGGTGAAGCGCCAGAAAGCGCACCAGTTGATGATTCAAAGTTTGAAAAAAGGCGATCGCGTGGTGACATCCGGAGGGCTGGTGGGAAAAATCGTGAACGTGAAAAAAGATACCTTTGTGGTACAGATTGCCGATAACACCCGCGTTGAGGTTTTGAAAGGACATATTTTAAAGAAGGCTGATCAGTCGGAGTAAGCTATGGCCGTGTTATACATCCGCAAATATGGCGATCCGGTGTTGCGCCAGAAAGCCGCCCGGGTGGAACAATTCGATGACGAGCTGGCCACTCTTGTAAACGATATGATCGAGACCATGCAGGCCGCAGAGGGCATCGGCCTGGCTGCGCCGCAGGTGGGCGTGTCCAAGGCCGTGTTTGTGGTGGATGTGGGCCTGCTGGAGAAAGGCGCCCGGCCACAGGCATTCATTAACCCGGAAATCCTCGACGAATTCGGCGAGGATGTAACCATGGAGGAAGGCTGTCTGAGCATTCCCGGCGTCGCCGAGGATGTGGCACGCAAGGAAGCCGTGCGTCTGCGCTATCAGGATATCAGAGGGCAGGTGCACGAAGGACAATTCAAAGACATGTTCGCCCGGGTGATCCAGCATGAGTTCGATCATCTCAACGGTATTTTCTTCACCGACCGGCTCGGGCCCATGAAACGGCGGCTGCTGTCTAAAAAGCTGCGGACCATTGCCGAGCAGGCCAGAAAGGAATTGGTCGAGAGGCAGTTGCATGGCGTCGGATAACCGCAACCTGGGGCGCATCATTTTCATGGGCTCGCCCGATTTTGCAGTGGCCAGTGCTGGGGCGCTGTGGCAGGCCGGACTGAACATCGTCGGCGTGGTCACGACGCCGGATAAGCCTGCCGGACGTGGTCTTACCCTGAAAGAATCGCCAGTGAAACAGTGGGCCCGGCAGCACGATTTACCCGTGCTGCAGCCCGAAGACCTTCGGGACGTGCATTTCCTGCAGGCGTTGCATGAGTTGGATGCCGATCTGTTTGTGGTGGTGGCGTTTCGCATTTTGCCGCGGGAGGTGTTCACTCTGCCAAGTAAGGGCACGTTGAATTTGCATGCGTCGCTATTGCCCAAATACCGCGGTGCCGCGCCAATCCAGTGGGCGATCATCGAGGGCGAGCGTGAAACCGGCGTCACCACGTTTTTGATCAATGAAAATGTGGATACTGGAGACATCCTGTTGCAGAAGACGGTACCCATTGGCAAAGACGAGACATACGGCGAGCTGTACGAACGCTTGAAGCACATCGGCGCGGAGCTGCTGGTGGAAACCGTGGTCAAGTGGCTAGAAGGGAGCCTTCATCCGCGCAAGCAGATTGGCACCGCCACCAGAGCGCCGAAAATCAAGCCCGAAATGGGATATATCAATTGGAACCAACCGGCGGAACGCATCCGCAATCTGGTTCGCGGCCTGTCGCCGGTGCCCGCGGCCTATACGCATTGGAACGACCGGCGGTTGAAAATTTATCGTTGCCGAACGGCTGAGCACGATTCTGGCGGAGCCCCCGGAGAGATTGTACAGGCCGACGCCAAAAAAGGAGTTTTTATGGTGAAAACCGGTGAGGGCGCGTTGTTGCTCGAAGAAGTACAGCCGGAGGGGAAGCGCCGTATGCAGGCCGCCGAATTTCTGCGCGGCTATCCGGTGAAGGCGGGTGATCGTTTTGAGTAAGCGCACCATCACGGCGCGGTCGCTGGCCGTGCACATTCTCACACGTTCTGAAATCCGCCGCCGCTACGTGGATCATCTCATCGAAACCACGGACGCGGTGAAATCGCTTGCGGCCAAAGACCGGGCGCTGATGCTGGAACTGATCAACGGGGTGCTTCGGAAGCGGTCGTATCTGGACTGGATCATCGAGCAGTACGTGCACCGCAATTACAAGAAGCAGCCGGTATTGTTGAAAAATCTTCTGCGGCTGGCGGTGTACCAAATGGCGTTTCTGCGGCGCATCCCGCCGTATGCCGTGATTTCGGAATCGGTGAAACTGGCGCGCAGCCTGTTCGATCCGGCGCGAGCCTCGTTCGTCAATGCGGTGCTGCGCAATTATCAGCGCAAGCCGTACACGCCGCCAGAGCCGAAGGACAATCTTAAAGACCTGGCCCGGTACTATTCGCATCCGCTGTGGCTGGTGGAGCGGTTCGTCGAACAGGTTGGCCGTGACGATCTGGTGGCCTGGCTGAAAGCCAACAACCGTGTGCCGCATACGGTGATCCGCATGCTGGATGGCGGCATTGCGCCGGACAATCCGTCCCTGGAGCCGGTGCCGAAATTTGAGTCCTATTTCATCGTGCCGCACGGCACCGCGCTGCATGAGCTCGAGCTCTGGCGGCAGGGGCGTTGCATCGTCCAGGATGCCAGCGCTGGACTGGCCATTGATCTGGCGGATGCGCGGCCCGGAGAGTCGATCATCGACCTGTGCGCCGCGCCGGGCGGAAAAGCCATTGCGCTGGCCCACCGGATGCAGCAGCAAGGACGCGTCGTGGCCGTTGATATTGCCGAGGTGCGGTTGCAAAAAATCCGCGAGAATTGCCAGCGGACTCAAACGATCATCGTTGAAGCGGTGCAGGGCGATGCGCGGTTCGTGGAGCTGGAACCGGCCGACGCGGTTCTGGTGGATGCGCCATGCAGCGGGCTCGGGGTGCTGGCCCGGCGGGCGGATTTGCGCTGGCAACGCCAGCCGGAGGATTTCGCCGCGCTAACGCGATTGCAAACCGAAATTTTAGCGCACGCCGGTGAGCTCGTGAAGCCTGGCGGTCGGCTGATCTATTCCACCTGCACCATCGATGTTGAAGAAAACGAGCGCGTCGTGCAGGCCTTTTTGCAGGCACATTCCGAGTTTGAATTGGAAAACGCAGCCGAATTTGTGGATGCGGCGTTTGTTACCCCGGATGGATTTGTACGCACGTTTCCGCACCGACATCAGGTGGATGGCACGTTTGCCGCAAGGATGAGAAAACGAGGATAAGGATGAAGTCATTCTGGAAAAAATTAAAAACATTTACTGCCAAACTCTGGCACATTGGTCTTTTCCGCAAGATGTTTTTCGGCTTTGTTGGGTTGATGGCGTTGGCCCTGATCATGGATCAGATCATCATGCCGGCGTACACCAAACACGGCAAGGCCGTGCCCGTGCCGGACGTCACGCGCATACGCTACGAAAACGCGCGTGACATTCTCGAATCTCGAGGTTTCAAGATTGTAAAAATGGAAGAACG
The DNA here is from genome assembly GCA_030950365.1 of Candidatus Zhuqueibacterota bacterium. Taxonomy (GTDB): domain Bacteria; phylum Zhuqueibacterota; class Zhuqueibacteria; order Zhuqueibacterales; family Geothermadaptataceae; genus Hydrothermovivens. The sequence continues at coordinate 37,665 of JAUZRQ010000063.1, forward strand.
GTTCGATTCGCAGTATCCACACGGTTATGTGATCGAACAGACACCCCGCGCGGGCTCACAGGTGAAAGAAGGCCGGCGTATTTATGTTATTTTGAGTAAAGGGCCACGCCGGTTTCCGGTGCCCAAACTGGTAGGCATTTCTGAGCGCAATGCCAAGTTATTGTTATCCAAATTCGGACTGGTTTTGGGTGAAAGGAGTTATGAATACTCGGTTATTAACCCATCTGGTGTGGTGATGCGGCAGTCCATTTCGCCCGGGGTGGAAGTGCCCATGGGCACGAAGATTGACATCGTGATCAGCCTTGGTTCGGTGCCGGATCAGTTCATGGTGCCATCGGTGGTCGGCCGCACCCTGGATGATGCCCGTGAAATCATTCAGCGCGCCGGATTCAAAATCGGCCGCATCCGCTATGAAGCCGTGAAGGAGCTCCTACCAGAAACGGTAATCAAGCAGTCCATCAAACCCGGAACGACCTTTAGCCAGGAAGAAAAAGACCATTTGGCCATCGACCTGGTGGTCTCGATGCTGCCTGAAAACGAGGGCCTTCATTGATGCCGGAAATCATTATTGCACCGTCGATTCTTTCCGCGGATTTTCGCCGACTGGAGGAGCAGGTCGAAGCGGTGGTGGCCGGCGGTGCCAATTGGATCCACTGCGATGTGATGGACGGCCATTTCGTGCCCAATATCAGCTTTGGGCCGATGATTGTGGCGGCGGTGCGCAAGGTGACGGAGCTGCCGCTGGACACGCATCTGATGATCAGCCGGCCCGAGCAGTACGTGCAGCCTTTCCGCGATGCCGGCGCCGACAGGCTGATCGTGCATGCGGAGGCCACAGTGCATCTGCACCGGCTGGTGGATCAGATTAAGCGGGCTGGCATGCTGGCCGGGGTGGCCATCAATCCGGCAACCCCACTGCAGGCGGTCGAGGAAATCCTGCCGGATGTGGATCTGGTGCTCATCATGACGGTAAATCCCGGGTTTGGCGGCCAGGCGTTCATCGCCAACATGTTGGATAAGGTGCGGCGGCTGAAACGGCTATGCGAAACGCGCCAGGCTTTTCCGCACATCGAGGTGGATGGCGGCATTGATGAGACGACGGCGATCGGTGCCGTGAAAGCCGGGGCCAACGTTCTGGTGGCCGGGTCGTCGATCTTCTCGCAAAGCGATCCGGCGCAAGCGGTGCGGCGACTGCGCAAAGCCGCCGAAAGCGCCGCAGCCCTCGTCGTGTGACCGATGGAATCTGCAACGATTCCGATGCTTGCAACCATTGCGTGCGGCATGGAAGCAACAGGTCCCGTGCTTGATGCTTGACAAACAAGCATTTAATCAGTATATTGATGAGCAAGTTTGTTCTTTTGAGATGATGATGAACCCAGCAGCAAAAGGGAACCGCAGCATGGTCCGTGGCAGAGTCAAATGGTTCAACGACACCAAAGGATATGGGTACATCATCAGGGA
>JAUZRQ010000064.1 GCA_030950365.1 Candidatus Zhuqueibacterota bacterium
CGTCTGGGACCATTTGCGAATCGATCGCTTGTGGGAATGGCTCTGTGGACTGACGCCCGAGCTGTTGTTGAATACCGGCTAATAGGCCTTCTGTCATCGATTCACGCTCTTTAAAAATCATCAAGTTCCATAGACGTCAAATCATGTTACAGGATGGGTATGCCCTGAGCAAACGAGATATGGGCCAGAATGTAAAATGCGCAAAAGCTGCAGGTGCATCAACCTGATTGCAATTCCCAAATCACCGAGCCAAGGCTCAAAATCGCCCGATTGTCAGGGCGATTTTTTGTGGATTCGAAAAAATCACTATATTTAGGTTTGATACATTTCTATCATGGTGAATCCCAGCTTCCTTCCGGTTAAGCACCTCTCCGAGTCGCTCGTTCATCCGCCCTGGCTTCTCACCACACGCTGATGAAATCTGGCATCAAGTATCCCTTATGCCATCTGGCTTCATTCAATGCATTTTCAAGCTGCTTATAGAGACGAAAACCAACTATTGCTGCCCGACCTCCCAATGCTATTCCCATCGCTTCATCATCCTGGAACAGAAATAAATCGCACGGCAAATTGCTATCCGGCTATCGTTTTTTTCTTGCGTTCGCAGCGATTTGTGTTATCTTCTTTCCGGCAGATATACAAAGAAAAAAACGGATTTTCTTCATGTCTCAACCTGCAATCCCTCCAGCGACTTTCGATCGCGAAGAACACCAGCTATTGCTGAAAACCGTCGCCGATTTCAGCCGGGAGGTGCTCGAGCCGGAGTTCCGGCATCCGGAAAAGCCGATGGCGGACGACACGTTTTCGGCGCTTTTTCAGAAAATTTCCGGGCTAGGCCTGCTGCCGGAGGAGGAGCTCACCGGCCTGGAACTGTGGGCCGATCTGGATTCAACCGACGGCCTACACCTGAGCCTTTCGGTTTTGCAGACCATCGCCGAATGCAATGCGGCGCTGGCCATGGCCTTGCACGTCACGGCGCTGGGAGCCGTGGCGGCCCGCCAGCTCGGACACCCTGCCAAATCGGCCGTGCTTCTGCCGCCGGGATCGGCCGGCTTTGCCGGAACCGCACTGGCCAAATGGCTCGCTTCGCATCCGCTTTCGGAATCCGAGCGGCTGCGGCTGCGGGCGACTTTCCCGTGGGCCGGGCCGTGCGAGCGGCCACTGCTGTTTCATGCGCCGGTGGATTGGGAATCGGTGGTCTTCGCCGGTCTGCGCGACGATGACCGGTTGCACTGGCGTATCCTGCCGCGTGAATCCATCGGAGTACAGCGCGTTTCGCATGCGCACGGACTAAATGAACTCCCCCTGTGGCGCATCGACCATCTTCCTGAAGCAAACGACGGAGAGGCCGTTTCATCCGCCGAAACCGAAACGTTTTTTCTGAAAATTTTCAGCGCCGCGGCGCTGGGCACCGTGGCCATCGCGCTGGGCACCACCCGCAGGGCGGCTGCCATTGTGCGGGACTATGCCGCCGGGCGCAGGCAGGGTGGGCGTGCCATCCGAGAGCATGCGGCGGTGCAGCTTCTGCTCGGGAGAATGACCGCGGCCATCGAATCCGTAGCGGCCATGCTGGCCGCCGCAGCGCCGGCAACGGGAATTCGTGAATTGCAGGCCAGTCTCGCCTGCAAGGCCATTGCCCACCCGCTGCTCTGCGAGGCCGCCAATGCGGCCATGCAGGTGATGGGCGGCTACGGCTACATGCAGGATATGGGCATCGAAAAAATCGTGCGCGACACCAACCACCTGCGCTTGCTGGGCGGTACGCCGCGCGATCTTCAATTGTTTCTCGCAGAATCCGGAGGCATGGCATGAGCATCGAAGGCTTTTCGCCGCACGACGATCCGTTGCGGCCGTTTGTGGCGTACCGGCGGCTGTCGCCGCTTGTCCGGCCGCTGACCGAGCGCACGCCGATGGAACTCTGGGAGCACGACACGCGCACCTTGCCGCGGGCGCTGCGCCGCTATCGCCGCCAGGTGCGCGATTTTGCCGAGCGCGTCATCCGGCCGCTGGCGCTGCAGGGCGATCTCGATCCGCACGGGGACATCGGCCAGCGCATTCTGCAAGAGGCCGGCCGCGCCGGGTATCTGTCCGACCTGCTCCCCTTCCCGCTGGGATCGGCTTCGCCGCGGGTCATGCTGCGTTCCCTGATTTGGCAGCACAGCATCAAAATGGAGGAGCTCTGCGCGGCGTGCGGCGGCGCCGGACTGCTCATCGGCGCCAATGGGCTGGGCACCATGCCGATTTTGCTCGCCGGCCGGGTTTCCCAGTTACTGAGGTTTGTGGTGCCGGCCTACGCGCGCAGTCGCCGCGGCCAGCCCACCCTGTTCGCGTTTGCCATTACTGAGCCCACCGGCGGCTCGGATGTGGAAGAAACCCACGGCGCGGCCACGCACCGTCCGGAGACCGTGGCCCGGCGCGTGCACGGCGGCTGGCAATTGAACGGCCGCAAGGTGTTCATCTCCGGCGGCGATATTGCTGACGCCGTCACCGTGTTTGCCGCGCTCGAAAACGAGGGCATGGCCTCATGGACCTGCTTTTTGGTGAAAAAAGGCATGCAGGGCTTCCGCTGCGGCCGCAATGAGCTCAAAATGGGCCAGCGGCTGTCTTCAGCCAGCGAATTGATTTTCGAGAATATGTTCGTTCCGGATGATCACGTGATCGGCAGCCTGCGGCAGGGCTGGGCGCTTAACCGCGCTACGCTGAATTTTTCACGCATCCCGGTGGGCGCCATTGCGCTGGGCATCGCCCGCGGCGCCATGGAGAGCGCCATCCGCTTCGTCTGTCGCAACCGCCTGGGCGGCAAGCCGCTGATTCATTACCAGGACGTGCAGCTTGCCGTCGCCGAAATGCTGGCGCTCACCTCGGCCATGCGTGCTATGATCTGGCAGCATGCGCGCACCTGGCGGCCCAACCAGGCCAAGGCGTCCATGACCAAGGTGTTCTGCTCGGATCATGCCGTCGATGTGTGCAACATCGCCATGGACTTGCTTGGCAATCACGGTTTTTTGCATGAATCCGGTGTGGAAAAGGCCTTCCGCGACGCCCGCTTGACGCAGATTTACGAAGGCACCAACGACATCAACCGACTGGCGGTGATCGAAGACCAGGCGGAATGGTTGGAATCCTTGATACCAGAATCATAGACATTGGCTGGAGAACGCGAAATGGATCAAATTCCGTCGCCTGCGGCAATGCTTGTAGAAAAGAAACCACAGATTTCGCAGATTGGCACTAATTGTTTGAAGCCACGGATGGACGCGGATGCAACGCGGATGAGGAATTGATATTATCGCAAACGTTCGCGGTCTCGCATGACGGCGCGGCTTGAAAAACTGTAGCCCCCGCCCCTTGTAGGCGGCAGATTCATGGCAAAAAGTAGCACAAGCATCCATGCTTGTGCCATCTGAAATGGGCTGCAGAAAACCACAGATTTCGCAGATTGGCATTAATTGTTTGAAGCCACGGATGAACGCGGATGCAACGCGGATGAGCATCGCATGGCTGGAAGCAGCATTTTTCCGAATCAGCGCCAAAAATATTTCTGCAATCCCCGCGCCTCTGCGAGAGTATTTTTCAGCGAACCCGGCTGGATTCTTGAAATTCTGGATTCAAACCGATTGCTTATGAAAACAGAAATCCTGCCATCATTCAACAAATCAGGCGGAATGCCTTTCAAAATCCGTAACAATCTGTTCAATCTGTGGTTTAAAGAGGAACCGACATGATCGTACGTGAATCGTTTTTCGACGTGCCGCAGGTCACGCTGAAGACCTCGGCTGGTGAAGCGCCGTTTCCGATTCTGTACTACGACGCCACGGCGCTGCTGCTGTTCTACTGGTGCGACCCCGAACCGGCGCGGGCGCTGCTCGAAGGCACCGGTCTGGCGCCGATTCGCTTTTTCAATGGCAAGGCGCTGGCCGGCATGGGCTGGTACGAATACC
>JAUZRQ010000065.1 GCA_030950365.1 Candidatus Zhuqueibacterota bacterium
GTGGCTTTCACTGGCAAAGGCGTCCCAGGCCAGGCCCACGCGCATGAGCAATGGCGCGCTGAAATTGTCCGTTTTCAGCCGCCCGACCACGCTCTGGTTGTTGCCCTCCTGTTCCGGCGCTACATCCACACGGATGTTCAGGTCCTCCCCATCCATGCGCAGATCGGTGCCAAAATTGGAAATGTTCATCCCCAGCCGGATGCCATCGAACGGTGTGACATACAGAGTTCCCAGATCGATGGCAAAGCCAATGGCTTTGGAGTTGAAAATGCGCTCCTGAATGAATTTGACATTAGCGCCGATGGAGAACTTGTTTGTGAGCGCCCGGGCATAGGCCACGCCAACGGCGACGCTGGACGCGTCGAAGGTGGCGCCGGTGCCCATGGGCTGCTCAACCGTGGTCACGAGCATCTTTTCCGTGGATAGCGCCGCGACATTGATGCCCACCGTGCCCTGATCGCCCATCGGAATGGCCAGGGCAAAATAATTGTAATTTAGCCCGGCCAGCCAGGAAGAATGATCCACCAGAAGCGAGATGCGGCTGAGATTGGCCAAGCCGGCAGAGTTCCAGTACATGGCCGAGGCATCATTGGCCGTAGCTACGAATGCGCTACCCATAGCGGTACCGCGCGCGCCGGCAGGAATGCGCAGAAACGCTGCAGCCGATGTGCCGACTTTTTTCACTTGCTGCGCCTGGCCGGCGGGCACCTCGATCAGGCCGACAAACAGAATCAGCGCCAACATGGCGGTGGTGCTTTTTTTCACAAACATCATGCTCTATGTCTCCAGATTGATCGATTCGCTATTTGATTATCGCGAAGGTGCCTGTTTTCTCACCGATTCCCGGGGCTTCGATATGGTAAATGTAAATGCCATAGGCGATTTCCAGCCGGTCGCGGCTCAGCACATCCCAGATGGCTTCGCCGTTGTCGAGCGTGCTGTCATGTTCGATGGTATCGATCAGCACGCCATCGACATTGAAGATGCGAATGGTGCAGCGTTGCGGCAGGTTGATGAAATGAATTTCACGAGGACCGCGGCCGCTGCTGAACGGATTGCGCGGCTCCCAGCTCGCTGCCGCCACATACGGATTCGGCACCACCCGGATGCGATCCAGCCGCTGTTTGGCCAGCTCCGGATCCATGCTCTCGCCTTTGACCTCGAAACGGTACACATCACGTGATAGAAACGGCTTGCGCAGAAAGAGCTTTAAAGTATCACCAGGCTGTGGATTACGGCCATTGGGTTTGAGATTGAGGATAATTTGCCAGGTGTACACAAGCTGACCATTTGGGCCTTCTTCCAGCAAGTAGATGGTATCGGTCTTGTTGGCATCGTTCGGATTGATGCTGAACTTACCATTGGAACCGTCGATCTCGGCAAAGGCAAACTGCACCGGTTTGTCTTCGGATACATTGATTACCTTGAAATTGACCGGCTTGGCTGGTAAGGGCAGAAAACTAATACTGGTGTCTTTCGATGTGGCAATGCCCACCTCGCCGATGATCACCATATAATCGTTCGGCCGCTGTTCGCCCTGGATGTTGAGAAATTGCACCGGCGTGAATTCAAAAGGAAACACCTCTTCACTGGTCCAGCCACTGATGATGCGATTGAGTTCCACGCGCTCTTCGTTGACGAACGTCAATTGAAAACCATCCACGATGGGCACTTCATCGCCGCGATTGAAAAGCGTGCTCTTTTCCAGTTTCACCTCGCCGGTGGTGACATCGGTCAGAGTGAAATTTTTTGTGGTCAGGGTATCGATCACCTTCCCCTTGCGCACCGTGTCCTCGAAGGTGATTTCATACACATGCCCATCGAGGATTTTGCGAGGATCGATGATCCTGAAGCCAATTTCACCGGTGGCGCTGCCCTTGACATGTTCGATCTTTTTCACTTCCGCCGGCAGGTATCCGGCCACCGGGGCCCTCGGCCGCACCACCACTACATTGCTGCCGGTCTTGATGTTGCCCTGCGGATCGACATCGACTTTGATGGGGGTTTCGGTAGGCGGAATGTTGCCGGCCGCATAGCCGAAATCGTACGCCGTCACGGCGTAGAAATAGCGCTGGCCGTTCACCACGTTGGTATCCACAAACGTGTGAACGATGCCGGTATCGCGGCCGAGGTCGAACTTGACGCCGTTGATATCCACCGGATGCAGGCCGGTGATGCCATCCTTTTTATCAAACTGAGCGATGGGCCGCAGCAGGGTGGGATTGCCCTGCGCATCGGTGATGACCTTGGCATCCAGAAAAGCGGCATCGGTGGCGCGGTAGATGCGATAACCTTCGAAATCTTTGGCATTGCCGCCCAGGCGAAGGATGAACCGGTCCACCGACTCTTCCGCCACGTCGTCCCAGTACAGGGTCACCTTGCCGTCGCCGGGTACGGCGGTGACGGTAACCTGCAGCGGCGCCTGCGCAAACTGGTAATCGGACTCATAGGCCACGCGCGCCTGCTTCTGCTTGGCGATCGCGCTTTCCAGATCGGCCTCTTTGGAAATGCCACCGCCGGCCAGCGCAATGGAGATAGCCATGCGCTGGCGCTGTCCCGGTTCCAGCGGGAAAAAGCCCGACGAAACAAAGGTATCGTATTCTCCAATAGGCCGCGGCAGATAGAAATTGCCCGGCGTCATGAACTTGCGCCAGATGTAGCCATCGGACACGGTGTTAAAATTAATGCCAAACGCCGGATCCTGAATGGCGCTGGTGAGTCCGATGAGGTCGGTTTCGGTCACATCGGTTTTGTCGATGTTCGGCTCGCCGGGAAAGTTGGTGCCCGCGCCCGAGGTGGGCTGGCCGTCGCCGTCGCCGGGATCGCCGTTTCCGGCCACGCCATCCAGACCGGTGTCATCCTGCAGCGGATCCCAGTCGGCATCGTTATCGAAGCCATCGTCGCGCGCCTCGTCGATCATTGGCGCCACGGTGGCATAGGACTGCGGAGTTGCCATGCCCGGTACGATGAAACCGCGCTTGATGGTATCGCCCACCGCAAAGGACAGGTAGTTGATGTAGCGTACCGGCCGGATGGTGCCGGAGATTTCATCGAAGCGCTCGAAATGCAGGGTCAGCCGCTCATCGATCAATCCGTCCAGATCATCGTCGATCAGATTGGCCGTGGTATCCTCTTCCAAGACGGTTCCCCCAGGGGGCAAATTAAAAACGCGGCCAAGTGATTTTACGGTGCCTCCGTTTTCCGGATAGGTGGTCACGATGCGCGCAAAAGTGGTTGAATCGATGAGCACGATTTTGTCGCCCGGTCGCAAAAAACGCGGCTGGAAATCGTCTTCCGTGAACACTGGAATGCGTTCATTGGGATCGCCCTGAATGCGGGCGATCAAGTCTGGGTGAAGGTCCGCATCGCCATCGTTGTCGATACCATCCACCTGATTACCGGGGGTTTCCAGGTACTTGATCGACGCCACTCCCACCGGCTCGTCGCCAAAGGCCTCGTCGCCGCGGCGATCGGCGTCGGTCAGGAACGCCACGCTGGTTTGCAAATCGACGAACGGCTGATCATCGGCGGCATCGTTCCCCACGATGTCGGCCAGCCAGATCAAAAAAGAAGTTTTGGGGATGCGTTTGGTACCGTCATTGAGAATGTCGTGAATGAAAAACACCACATCGCTGATGAGGATCTGCGACCAGGCAAAGGCGCGCACATCCATCAGCAAACCCAGACCGCGGCGCGTGGGATCGGTTTCGTCGGGAATGTAGTTGTAGCGCGAATAAAGATCATCGGAACACTGATAAAACAGCTCCTGATCGGCGTTGAACACGTTTTTGCCGAAGAAGCCGTTCCAGGAGCCGACCCAGCCCGGATCGAGGGGATCGTCGCGTTTGTCGCGCCAGCCGCCCTGCGCCTCCGTGGGCCAGGTGTTAGGATCATCACTGCGGGCGATGGATTTGGCATCCGGATTGGCGAAGCCGGGCACCGGCTCCAGGTTCCAGGAGTCGCCGGTCGGGCTTTGCCGGAAGGTCGGAAAATCGACGATTTGAATCACGTTGCCTTCTTCATCCACCACCTCGCCCGCCAGCCAGATAGCCGCCAGCGCGATGTAATTGCGGCCGGTGTTTTTCGGCCACTCGTAGGGGATTTCGTCCGGCACCGCCGCCGTCCGCCCGCTGAAGCCGAAGTTGAACACCGTGGCCCGGACATTGTTGCCATCGATGTTGGATTTGCGCCGGAAATTGGGATCGCCGCGATGATCGGATGGCACGTGCTTCCGGGGCTGCGCCGGCGCCTCACTCCAGACAAACAGCACGCCCAGGGCCAGCAGGCCCAGCGCCAGAGGTCTCTTCCAGTCCGTCATGATGGTTTTGAGGAATGATAGGTTCATTCTGGGTATCCTTGAAATACGTTTAATTCAAAACAAGAGAAATTGGTGATTTCGCATCAAAAGCGCTCAATTGTTTAGCCCCAAGCCAACATTTGTCATTCCGGTTTTTTCACCGTCCTGCAATGCAGGACGGTGAAAAATACCGGAATCTCATACCCGTGGATTATGCTTCAAAATAAAATTCCAGGCATTTTCTCTAATTCAACAGCTGCTAACTTGAACAGACCTTTTATAAAAGCTCGGTCGATAAATCTCGCCAATCCGGATTTACCTCATTGATCAAATTCTCTTTATATGCGCGTTTCCATTTTTTGATTCGCTTTTCAAATTCAATGGCGTCGTTTGCATAGTCAAAGGAGGTATACCAAACTAATTTATGACATTTATATTTCTTGGTAAATCCCTCTACCTTGCCTGATTTATGTTCTTCAACCCTTCGAACAAGGTCAGAAGTAACTCCCACATAAAGCACAGAATTCGATTTATTCGCCATCATGTAAACAAAATAAGTTTTCATGTTTTCTGGCGATATTGCTCTGAATTGACTATACTTACTACCCCATTAGCGAATTGCTCAAAATCCAGCAGACCATGCTGCCCCTTAAATCCGGGGTATGAGATTCCGGTATTTTTCGCGATCATGCATGAGCATGATCGCGAAAAAACCGGAATGACAAACTTAGCAAATTCTCACACTCTCCTCAAAAACTCACGGTCATGCCGAGCTGCACGCGGCGGGGTTCGGAATAAAAATCCGGGCGCACGAACCAGCTCGGATCGGCGCTGACCGCTTGCAGCATGTTCAGGGTGAAGTCCGGCTGCCCCGTATCGCCAAACACATTCACCGGATTTTTGGCATCAAACAGGTTG
>JAUZRQ010000066.1 GCA_030950365.1 Candidatus Zhuqueibacterota bacterium
ACGGCATTCATAGCCAATCTGCGGAGGATGTGATGAAGATTCAAGGAGAAGTGGTCCTGCCTGCTGCGCCCGAAAAATTGTGGGATTTGCTTCTGGATCCCCAGATCATTGCGGAAATCCTTCCCGGCTGTAAAGACCTCAAATCAATCGGTCCCGACCAATACGAAGCGATCATTGAAGCGAAGGTCGGTCCCATCTCCAGTCGCTATCAGACTCGCTTTGCTCTTCAGGATCAGAAACCTTACGAAAGCTACCGATTGCACATCGAAGGGGAAGGCAAAGGGGGCTTCGTACGCGGCGATGCCGCGATTCGGCTGGTTCCGGAAAATCATCAGACCCGCCTGATCTATGAAGGCGAGGGCAATGTCGGTGGCATGATGGCTCGTATCGGCCAACGCCTGGTCGAAGCTGCCGCCAAAATGCTGATCCAGCGCGGCTTCGATGCATTGCGAAAAAAAATCGAAGAACGCCTGCAATCCAATTCCACCTGAGCATTCCAGCAGCGAGTCGATTTATCCTGTCTTTTTAAAAACGGTTCCTCCTTGCGGAAATCGGATGGCTTTTTCTTTTCGCATGAAAGGATGCATCCCCGTGTAATTGGGTTTTGTCATCATTCATACAACACTTCAAGAGAAGGAGGCTTGTATGGGGCACACAATTAAAGTCACGGTGAATGGGGTCACTCATGAAGCCACCGTGGAGCCGCGCATGTTGCTCGTGCAGTTTCTGCGCGAAGTGCTCATGCTGACCGGCACCCATATCGGCTGCGACACCAGCCAGTGCGGCGCCTGCACGGTGCTGGTGGATGGGGTGGCCACCAAGTCCTGCACCATGTTTGCCGTCCAGGCCGATGGCAGGGAAATCACCACCATTGAAGGCCTCGCCGCCAATGGTGATCTGCATCCTCTGCAGAAGGCCTTCTGGGAAGAGCATGGCCTGCAGTGCGGTTTCTGTACGCCCGGTGTGATCATATCCAGCTACGATTTCCTGAAGCGCAATCCGAATCCCACCGAAGAGGAAATCCGCCACGCGCTGGAAGGCAACTATTGCCGTTGCACCGGCTACCAAAACATCGTCAAAGCGGTGAAAAAAGCCGCGCAGTCCATGTAATGGTGATGAAGTGGCATTCTCCTCCCAACCCGTAAATGAAGGAGCGAAACCATGGCAAATTACATAGGCTCTTCTTTAAAACGCAAAGAAGATCGCCGGTTCATTACAGGAAAGGGCACGTACACCGATGACATCGTGCTGCCCAATATGACCTATGCCTACATTGTCCGCAGCCCGCACGCGCACGCGCGCATCAAGGCGATCCATGCCGATAAAGCGCTGGCGCACCCGGGCGTGGTGGCGGTGTTTACGGGGAAAGACCTGCAGGATGATGGCGTGAACCCGCTGCCGACCGGCTGGCAGATCACCGATAGCATGATCGAACCGCCGCATCCGGTGGTGGCGGTCGATCGTGTGCGCTATGTGGGCAATCCCGTCGCGGTGGTGATTGCCAACAGCCGGGCCGCGGCCAAGGATGCCGCCGAGCTGGTCGAGGTGGATTACGAAATTTTACCGGCCGTGGTGGACGCGACCAGGGCTATAGAAAAAGGCGCGCCCACCGTGCACGATGAAGCGCCAGACAACATCTCCTTTACCTGGGAGCTGGGCGATAAAGCGGCCACCGACGATGCCCTGAGCAAAGCCGCCCACATCACCCGGCTCGAAATCGTCAATCAGCGGCTCATTCCCAACGCCATGGAACCACGCAGCGCCATCGGCGATTACCACCCTGCTCGTGACGAGCTGACTTTGTACACCAGCTCACAAAATCCGCATCTGATCCGCTTGCTGATGTGCGCCTTTGTGCTGGGCATTCCCGAACACAAAGTGCGGGTCGTTTCGCCCGATGTGGGCGGTGGATTCGGCAGCAAAATTTTCCACTATCCTGAAGAAGTGATCGTGTCCTGGGCCAGCCGCAAATTGGGACGCCCGGTGAAATGGACCGCCGAACGCAGCGAAAGTTTCCTGACGGATGCGCATGGCCGCGATCACTACACCGTGGCTGAAATGGGCATCGACAAAGACGGCACCATTCTGGCCCTGCGCGTGAACACCATCGCCAATCTGGGTGCGTATCTCTCCACCTTTGCCGGGGGGATTCCCACCTGGTTGTATGGCACGCTGCTGGCCGGTCAGTACAAATATCCCCATATTTATGTGCAAACCAAGGGCGTCTTCACTCACACCACACCGGTGGATGCCTACCGTGGCGCGGGCCGGCCTGAGGCTACGTTTGTGGTCGAACGGCTGATGGACACTGCCGCCCGCGAACTGGGAATGGATCCGGCCGAGTTGCGCCGCAAAAATTTCATCCCGGCGGACGCCTTCCCTTACGAAACTCCGGTGGTACTGACTTACGACAGCGGCAACTACGAAGCTTCCCTGGAAAAAGCCATGCAAATCATCGATTATCAAAAATGGCGCGATGAGCAGGCGAAGGCCCGCAATCAGGGCCGGCTTATCGGCATCGGCCTGTCGTGCTATATTGAAGCGTGCGGCATTGCGCCCTCAAAGGTGGCCGGAGCTATCGGCGTGCGCGCCGGTTTGTATGAAGGCGCCAGCATTCGCGTGCATCCCACCGGACAGGTGACCGTCTATACGGGCTCCCATTCGCACGGCCAGGGGCATGAAACCACCTTTGCGCAAATCGTTGCCGATGGGCTGGGGGTTTCACCAGAAAACGTGGAGGTCGTGCACGGAGACACGGCGCAGATTCCGTTCGGCATGGGCACCTATGGTTCGCGGAGCCTGGCTGTGGGCGGCAGCGCCATCTGGCGGGCGGTGGAAAAAATCCGCGAAAAAGCCAAAAAGATCGCCGCGCACAAGCTGGAAGCGTCCGAAGACGATATCGTGTTCGAGGACGGCAAATGGGTGGTCAAAGGCACGGATCGCGCCTTGACCCTGGGCGAAATCGCCCTCACCGCCTACGTGCCGCATGATTATCCCGAAGGCCTCGAGCCCGGCCTGGAAGAAAATTCGTTTTACGATCCGGCCAATTTCACATTCCCGTTCGGCACCCACATCGCCGTGGTGGAAATCGATCCAGACACCGGCAAGGTTCAAATTCTCCGCTACGTGGCCGTGGATGATGTCGGCAACGTCATCAATCCGATGATCGTGGATGGCCAGGTTCACGGTGGCCTGGCGCAGGGCATTGGTCAGGCGCTATGGGAAGGTGCGGTGTACGACGAAAACGGCCAGTTGCTCACGGGTTCGATGATGGATTACGCCATTCCCAAAGCGGACGATCTGCCACACTTTGAGGTGGACCGCACGGTGACGCCGTGTCCGCACAATCCGCTCGGCGTGAAAGGAGCCGGCGAGACGGGCACCATCGCTTCCACGGTCTGCATCGTGAATGCCGTGGTGGATGCGGTCTCGCATCTCGGCATCAAGGATATCCCCATGCCGCTGACCCCGGAACGGGTCTGGCGCGCCATTCACGGCAAGTAATCGTGTCGAACGGTGATTCGTGAACCCTGATTGAAACGAGGAGAAACGGACATGATTCCGAATAATTTTGAATACATTCGCGCCAATTCCGTGCAGGAAGCGCTGCAGCTTCTGTCGCAGAAAGGCGACGGCGCCCGGCTGCTTGCCGGCGGCCACAGCCTCATTCCGGCCATGAAATTGCGGCTCAATGCGCCGGAAACGGTGATTGATATCAGCGGGATTCAGGACCTGGCCAGCATCCACCGCGACGGCGGCCGGCTGCACATCGGCGCGCTGGTCACGCACCGCACGGTGGAAACATCGGACGAAGTGAAGAGCAGTTGTCCGGTGCTGTCCGAGGCGGCCGCGCTGATCGGCGATCCCCTGGTGCGCAATCGCGGCACCATTGGCGGCAGCCTGGCGCATTGCGACCCGGCGGCGGATTACCCCGCGCTGACGCTGTGCCTGGACGCGGAGATCGAGGCCACCGGACCGTCCGGCAGCCGCACCATTGCCGCCGATGACTTTTTCGTCGGCATGTTCGAAACCGCGCTGCAACCCGGCGAAATGATTACCCGGGTTACTTTTCCGGTGCTCACCAGGGGAACCGGCGCGGCGTATGAAAAATTTTCGCATCCCGCCTCGCGGTTTGCAGTGGTGGGCGTGGCGGCCATGGTCACGCTGGATGGCAGCGGCAACTGCAGCTCGGTGCGCGTGGCGATCACCGGCGCCGGTCCGTCGGTGTTCCGCGCGACGAAGGTGGAGCAGGCGCTTACCGGCAAGGCCCCGGATGAACAGGCCATCAGCGATGCCACTCAGGATGTGGCCGATCCCGCAGACTTGATGAGCGACATTTCGGCATCGGCGGAGTACCGGGCGCATCTATGCTCGGTGCTGAGCAGGCGCGCCCTGCAGCGCGCGGTGCAAGCCGCCCGCGGTTGAGGTGCATGATACAAAACATGGGAGCTGTCCTGAGATTGATGTGCCTGCAGCGTCAGATGGTCAGTGCCGTTGCGTTCTGGCACAAAGCGGTTCAGCCCTCTTTAGCCATCAGGCGATAGGCCTGGGTGCGGGGCAGCTCCCATTTTTCATGTAGCACAAGCTTCCAGCTTGTGGCTTGTAGCCTCAAGCGAATATCCCACCATGCGCAAGCAAGATGATTGCGCTACTCACGCAACACAAACCGGAAGCAGTTGCAAGCAACACGCATTAGCAAGATAGCCAAAATCTTCTGAACGGCCGCTTCATATTGCGCAGACCTACGGCCTGCGACGCAAGCATGGATGCTTGCGCCACACTCCTCCACACAAGCAGAGTTGCTTGTGCACCATTTTCCTGTTGCTTTTTGCCCATATTCGAAGCATATTTATTCCACAAGCGATCGCGGAGATATGACCAAACCCGAGAACGTCCATGCCGGATTTCAAAACCATTGAAGACGTGCAAAAAGCCCTGCAGCAGGAGCATTACATTGCCGAGCGCAGCCTGGCCACCACAATCTTTCTCGCCCTCAAAATGCAGCGCCCCATTTTTCTCGAAGGCGAGGCCGGCGTCGGCAAGACCGAAATCGCCAAAGTGCTGGCGCACATTTTGAACACGCCGCTCATCCGCCTGCAATGCTACGAAGGCCTCGATGTGCACAATGCCGTGTACGAATGGAATTACGCCCGGCAGATTTTGCAAATCCGCCTGATGGAAGCCACCGGCCACCGGGACGAAAAGCAAATTTTGCATGAAATCTTCGGCCCGGAATTCCTGATCAAACGGCCGCTGCTGCAGGCCATCGACGATGCCGCGCAGTCCACCCCGGTGCTGCTCATCGACGAGCTCGATCGCGCGGATGAGGAGTTCGAGGCGTTCCTGCTGGAATTGCTGGCGGAGTTTCAAATCACCATTCCCGAAATCGGCACGCTGCGCGCCAAACATCCGCCCGTCGTGATCATTACCTCCAACCGCACCCGCGAAATTCACGACGCGCTCAAGCGCCGCTGCCTGTATTTCTGGATCGATTATCCATCCGCGGAAAAGGAATTTCAGATCGTCATGGAAAAAGTGCCAGACATCTCGCGCAGGCTGGCCCGGCAGGTGGTCGCGTTCGTACAGGAGCTACGCAACATGGATCTGTACAAGCTTCCGGGCGTCGCCGAGACCCTGGACTGGTCCAACGCGCTGCTGGCGCTGTCCGAGAAAGAGCTGTATCCCGAGCTGGTGGACGACACCCTCGGTACGCTGCTCAAATATCAGGACGACATCGTGAAAATCAAAGGCTCCGAGGCGGCGCGGCTGGTGGAAAAAATCCGCGAACAAACCAATGCGGCGGAGTGACGCCAAATTCCAATGTACGTGGTGATGGCCATGAGCGATTCATCCGAACGACACCACATTCTTGCCAAACACATCATGACCTTTGGCCGCATTCTGCGGCGCGCCGGCCTGAACATCGGCACAGGCGAAATCATGGATGCCCTGCGCGCCCTGACGGTCATCGGTGTGCGCAACCGTGATGATGTGTACCAGGCGCTGTACAGCACGTTCGTCACCCGCCGCGATCAGCGCGAGATTTTCGATCAGGCGTTTCATCTGTTCTGGCGCGCGCCCTCCCGCCTGCCGCAAATGATGCAGTTGTTGCTGCCCTGTGTTCAAGTATCGCATCAAAAAAAGAACGAGCCCTCGCCACGCGTTAAACAGGCCATTCAGGAAGAAACCCTGACGCCGACGCCGCGTCCGAAGCCCAGCCATGAGGTCAAAAAACAGCAGCTCGATCTGATCTTCACCTATAGCCCGGATGAAATTCTGCGCAAAAAAGATTTCGCCGATTTCACCCCCGAAGAAGTCATCCAGGCCAAGGCGTTTCTGGCCTCGCTGCGCTGGCCGATTGAACCGTACGTCTCGCGGCGGCGCACCTCCGACTGGAAGGGCCGCCTGCTGGATTTCCGCCGCACCCTGCGCCGCAATCTGCGCCACAATGCGGAACTCGTGCGGCTGAGCTGGCTCGGACACGATCGCAAACCCCGGCCGGTGATCATCCTGTGCGACATCAGCGGTTCCATGGAGCGCTATTCCCGTATGCTGCTGCACTTCATGCACGCCCTCACCGCCGGCATGCAGCGCATCGAAACCTTCGTGTTCGGCACCCGGCTCACGCGCATCACCCGGCATCTCCAGCACCGCGATATCGATCAGGCCGTGGATGAAGTCACGCGCGCGGTGCAGGACTGGGCCGGCGGCACCAAAATCGGCGAGGCGCTGAAGGATTTCAATTACATCTGGGCGCGACGGGTGTTGCGCAACGGCGCCGTGGTCATGATCATCAGCGATGGATGGGACCGTGGCGACGTGAGCCTGCTGGAAACCGAAATGGCGCGGCTGTCGCGCAGTTGTTACCGTCTGATCTGGCTCAATCCGCTGCTCGGTTTTGAGGGCTACGAGCCGCTTACCCGCGGCATGCAGGCGGCGTTGCCCTATGTGGACGATTTTCTCTCCGTGCACAATCTGGAATCGCTGGAACAGCTCGGGCGTTTGCTTTCCGGGATGAGTCACCGCCGCCGCCAAATGCGAGTGCCGTCTCAACACGCATAACCAGGTCTCGGCTAATGAAATTTCTGCGCATTCCGATCGAAAATGCCGTGGGCGCTATCTCGGCGCACAACCTGTATCACCCGCAGGGAAAGCGCATCCTGGCCAAGGGCGATACGATTGCGCCGCAGCACCTCGATACGTTGCGGGAAGCCGGGCACGAAACGGTTTTTGTGGCGCAACTCGAACCCGGCGATTTGCACGAAGATGAGGCCGCTGCTCGGCTGGCCACGCTGCTCAAAGGCGACCGGCTGTATTTCAAGCGCCCGGCCACCGGTCGCGCCAATTTGCGCGCGGAATGTCCCGGCGTCCTGCGGGTGAATGTGGATGCCCTGTTGCAGATCAACGCCATCGGCCACGGCATTTCGCTGGCCACCCTGGTGCAGCACAGTTTTGTGCAAAAAGACCAGCTCGTGGCCACGGTGAAAATCATTCGGTTTGGTCTGGAGCAGCACGCCCTTGGCGACATCGAAAACCGACTGGCAGCCGGTGCGCCCGCGCTGCAGATCGAGCCGCTGAAACTTCAGCGCATTGGCCTGATTGTCAGCAGCAACCACCCGGACCACGACAGCATCGCGCGGCGGTTTCGCCCCGGGCTTGAGTACCGCGCGCGCGTTTATCATTTCACGCTGGCCGAACCGAAATACTGCCGGCATGAGCCGGATGACATCGCCGCGGCCATCCGCGCACAAAAGGCCGCTGGCATGCAGTGCGTGTTTATTGTCGGCATGTCCGCCATTATCGATCCGGAAGACGTGGTGCCCCAGGCGGTGAAGCAGGCCGGCGCCGACAATGTGCATTACGGCTTTCCCGTCGATCCCGGCAACCTGACGCTGCTGGCCTATGTGGATGACATGCCCATCGTCGGCATTCCCGGCTGCGCGCGCTCGAAGCGCCGCAATGCCATCGATTTGATTTTGCCGCGCGTGCTGACCGGCGAACGCATCGGCCGCGAGGCGATTCTTGAACTGGGTCACGGCGGCCTGCTGGAAGAAATTAAAGCGCGCCCCCTGCCCCGCGATGCCATCGACCGCTGACGGCGGCGGCGCGGGCGGAAGTGTGATTGTGGATTCGATAGACCCATGTGATATCATTCGTTGCGAAAGTGTAGCATAACAGGGAGATGATCATGACTATGTTGATGCTTGCTGTTGCCGTGATGCTATTGCAGTGGTTTGGCCTTGAAGAAACCGCAACGCCGCAAATGATCTCGGTTCTGGGGTTCGGTTTTTTGCTCGGCCTCAAGCACGCCACAGATGCGGATCACATCGTCGCCATTTCGACCATCGTTTCCGAAAAGAAAGATGCCCGGGCCGCCTCGGCCGTGGGCATGATGTGGGGCCTCGGACATACGCTGGCGCTGCTGGTGGTGGGACTGGGCGTCATTCTGCTGAAAACCCGGATTCCCGATCACGTGGCTTCGTTGCTGGAATTTGCTGTGGGGGTGATGCTGGTGTTTCTGGGCGTGCGGTTATTTGTTCGCCTGCGGCGGGCGCGCACCATTCATTTTCATGTCCACGAACACGACGGTTACCGACATGCGCATTGGCATATTCACGAAGTGGGGGTCGAGGACCCGCCGCACACGCACCACGGATTTTCGTTTGACCACCGTTCGCTGCTGATTGGCCTGGTGCACGGCATGGCCGGCTCCGCCGCGCTGATGCTGCTGGTGCTGACCACCATCTCCTCCACCTGGCTGGCTATCGCTTACATCTTGATTTTTGGCGTCGGCTCTATCGGCGGAATGATGGCGATGAGCTTTTTTCTGGCCCTGCCCGTAGCGCTCATCGGCTCACGGTTCGACAAAATGCAGCGTTCAGTGCAATTCGTTGCAGCCTCGCTGTCCGTGATCTTCGGCCTCTTCATTATGTGGGAGATCGGACACGGGCTATTTCTCTAATCTTCCAAATGGGCAATCCGTATGACCCCATCTTCAGGACGAAAAAGGTTTTTATGGATCGTGTTGCCGTTACTGATTCTGGTCCTGTTCCTGCTTTCGCAGCCGCTTTTCAAAACGCCGCCGGCGCGCAAGGAGAAGCCCGCTCCACAGGAACAAAAGAAATCGGATACCCTGTCTATATTTCTGCCGTCCACCACCGCTCCTGCATCCATCAATGAGCTGGACCGGATTTTACAGGCAGCGCCATGGGGGAACATTGCGTTTAACCACCCCGAAACCATGACCTTGCAAGAAACCCAGGTGATTAAGCTGCTGCTGGACATGCATCTTCCGATGGACTCACTAAAGCAGCGGGTTCGGGCGGAAGGGAAAAAACTGGGGGCCCGCATTCGGGTGTTTCCCCGTATGCGCGCCGAACTCATCAGCAAGGACTTCGACATCGCCGCGCTCACGCCGGCGGAGCAATTGATTTCGCACATGGAACACACGATATGGAAATGGCAAATCCGGCCGCTGAAAAAGGGCGTGGCGCTGCTCCACCTCACTCTCTCTGCCCCCATCGAGGTCCACGGCAATACGTCGATGCGCGTGATCCGGGTGTTTGAACGCAGCATTCGGATCAGGGTGACTCTGGGGCAACGCATTGGCAAGTTTGTAGGAGAAAACTGGCAATGGCTGTGGGCCTCGATCCTGTTGCCACTGGGCGGCTGGCTGTGGCGCCGGCAGAGGAAAATCAAAAAGGATGCGTAATCCAACCGTCAAACGGTTCATTTGGTAGTCTCTTTGGCCATCACCAGGCTCTTAAGATTTTAAAAAGACAGTGCAACAAGGGGGACAATATTTTATTCACGGTGTTGAGATAAAATATGGTTGCGTACAGATGAATATTTGCAGGACTTCGGCTTTCTTCGCTCCCATCCCAGGAGGGCTGCGGGTGGGTGCCGTATGCCGGAATGGGCCGGAAACAACGGACTCCTTTTTCGGAACCAGCCCGTATGACCAGAAAGCCCATGGCTGAATAATCATTAATTCCGTCCATGAAAATCAGTGATATCCGTGATTAACCCTATGTGCCCATGTTCACATATTCTTGACCTTCTCCACGGCCTTCTCCGGGCCGACGATGATCAGCCGGTCGTCTGGGCGCAGCACTTCCGATGGATTCGGCACGATGGTCATCTCTTTCTGCCGCAGCCCAGGCCGTTTGATCATGATGATCTGCACATTGTACCGCGCGCGCAAATCGAGTTCACGAATGGATTTGCGCGTGAACGGCGCCGGGCAGGGAATTTCCGCCAGCGCATAGCCGTCCACAAATTCCAGCGTCCTGGCGCGCTCCAATAGCTTCACCGAGTGCACCAATTCCGACGTCATGTCCAGCCGGGCGACTTCCCGGTTGTATGCTTCCATCACATCGCGCCAGCGCACCTGCCCCACCAGCTTACGCGGATTTTTGCTATCTACCACGGGCAGAAAATCGATGTTACATTGCGCCATGATCTTGAGCGCGTTATCCAGGGTATCTTCGACCGAGATGGTGGGAATATCGGTCACAGCCAGGTCCTTGGCCACCACGATATCGCCCAGCACCTCCTCATCCTGGAATGCCTGCCGCACCTCGGCCAGGGTGATCACCCCTTCAAAATCGCCGTTTCGGTTCACCACAAAAAACTCCGGATTGGGACTCTCCCAGATACGCTTTACCAGCCGCCGGAACGGCAGCCCTTCCTGCACAGTCTGATAGTCCTGTTCCACCACATCTCGCACCTTGATGGCATGCAGCACGTTGATATCCTTGCCCTTAAAAATATCAATGCCGCGGCGCACCAGCTTGATGGTGTAGATGGACTCCTTCTGCATCTTGGTACTGATCAGGGTGGCGATGATGGTGGAAATCATCAGCGGCAGGATGATCTTGTAATCGTTGGTCATTTCAAAAATGATTAAAATGGCCGTGATGGGCGCATGCGTGGCCGCGGCGACCACGGCTCCCATGCCCACCAGCGCGTAAGCGCCGGACTCGGCCGTGGTGTTCGGTAAAAATTCATGCACGAACGCACCAAAAAAACCGCCAGTCATGGTGCCGAGAAACAGCGACGGTGCAAACACGCCGCCGGAACCGCCACTGCCCAGACTGATCGACGTGGCCAGGGTTTTCACAAAAATCAACAGCAACAGCCACTGCCACATCATGTCGCTCTGCAGCGCGCGATCCATGGTGTCGTAGCCGACGCCATAAATATGCGGAATGAAAATGCCGATGGTGCCGACAATGATGCCGCCGATCAGGGTTTTGACGTACTCCGGGCTTTTGAAGCGATCAAAGAACGTCTCGAACCGGTAGAGTGTGCGAATGAACATCACCGCGACGAAGCCGGCAAAAATGCCCAGAATGGCGTACGGGATCAGCTCGAACGGACTGACCAGATGGTATTTGGGCACAACGAAGGCCGGGAAATCTCCAAGGAACGAGCGCGATACCACCGTGGCCACGACTGAGGAGATGACGATGGGACTGAATTGCGGCACGCCGAAATCGCCAAGGATCACCTCGACGCTGAACAGCGCACCGGCCACCGGCGCATTGAAGGCAGCCGCGATGCCCGCTGCCGCACCGCAGGCCACAAAGGTTTTCATGCGCTGCGGATTGACGCGCAGAAACTGGCCGATAGTGCTGCCCACCGATGAACCGATCTGAATCACCGGGCCTTCGCGCCCCACCGAGCCGCCCGCGCCGATGTACAGTGACGAGGCCAGCAATTTGGCAATGACCACCCGTGGCCGGATGATGCCGTTGCGCAGGGCAATGGCTTCCATGACTTCCGGTACGCCGTGTCCTTTGGCCTCACGGGAAAAGTATTGGATAATCAGACCAACCACCAACGCACCGGCTGCCGGCACCCCCAGTTTATGATACCACGAAAGTTCATAAAAATAGTTCGTGGACAGGTTCCACGCGCCCCAAAACAGTTTCTGAAACAGCTTGATGGCAAATTGAATGCCCACCGCCCCAAAGCCGCCCAGCAAGCCGATGAAAATCGCCACGACCACCATAAACATGTGTTCGGTGGACTTGAACCGCATGAAATATGCCTGGGCGTACTTCACGAACTGAATGTGCATATGGCGTAATTGCTTCCGGTATCTTCGACGAATCTGGGTGAAATAACTGTTCCTGAACATCGAATTGCGCTCCGTCTAAAAAGGATATCCCAGTTGAACCTCGAACAGCAGTGTATGCCGCCGGCTGTGGCTCAGCGACATCATCACAGGCGCGATGGGCGTCAGCGAGCCCAGAGTGATGCCGAAGCCCTTAAAATACGGCGTGGTGGGCCCGGGCAGGTTCCAGCGATCGAACGCATTGCCGACGTTCCAGTGGACGATGAGAAATTTCTTCGGCGGTACTCGCGGCCAGAGCTCAAACATAAGACCAAATTGCAGAGAATGCAAGGCTCTTCCGAACAATTCATCGGCATCCATGCCGGCAAATTCAGACAATCCGCCCCAGGTAAACCGCTTGTATGCCGGAAACCGTCCCCCACCGATGAGATTGCCCAGGGTCAGCCGCGATAGCAAAGTGACATGCCGGCTTAGCGGCACAAAGCTCTGCCAGTCGAAGTACACGCGCTGAAAGGCCACATCGCTGCCGAGAAATCGCGGAAAATGTTCCACCTGCAGGAGGCCCACATGCCCGGCGGATGGGAACAATTTGCGGTTGCGCGTATCCAGCAGCGCCTGACCGAACAGGCCGGTAAGTACGCTGGTCGGTTCGGCAAATTCTGGTGCGCCAATATCCACGACCAGCCGGCCGCGTTCGTGTTTCAGCCCCAGTTCCAGCAGCAAGCGGTTCGAGTAATAGGTTCCCACCGCAGCGGTGGCCTGCAGCGAGCGCACGCGCAGCCTCGCCACCCGGATACTTTGCTGATAGCGGTCGAGCACCGAATCGACATAGCCAGCGTGAAGCTTGAGGCCCAGCGGATACGGAAGTCCGCCGTGCAGGTAAATTCCGGCGGAGACTTCCGTCATGCCGCCCAGTTTGATATCGACGCTGAGGATCGAACTCTGGCCGGTCAGATTGCGCAGGGTCACGTTGAAAAGAATCGTGGATTTGACGTGATTGTCATACCGGGCGCTGAAATGAAACAGATTAGCGCTTTTTTCGTGAATATCGAGAATCAGGCGTGTGCCCCGCGGACCGGGCTTCAGCCGATAGAACACGTGTTCAAAAAACTGCGAGCTATAAATGCGATCCACGCTGTGCCGCAGCATGGTTTCGGTGACCCACATAGGCGGATGCAAACCGAGCTGCGCCTGAACCAGACTTTTGGACACCCGGCGCAATCCATGCATTTCCACATCGACAATATACAACGAATCAATCCGGGCGATAGACGCATGTTCGCGCCTTTCACGCGCGGAGGCATCCCTGAGCGAATCGCGCAGCGCCAGCAATTGCGGCAATTGCCGCCGAGCAGCCGCTTCGCCCAGACGGATCAGCCGGTCGGCCTGATTGAAGCTGGAAAAACTCAAATCATCCAGTTGCGGCACAATCAGGATATCGCACAATTCGCGCTGTTCGCGCGTCGAGAACGCGGCCGACAGGCTCAGCGCCTGATCGATGATCTCCACGAAGCTCTTTAGCCGCTCGGCGCTGCGCAGCGGCTGCCCCACATCCACACCGATGACAATATCGGCGCCGAGATCGCGGACATCCTGTGCGGGTAGGTTGCGCACCAGCCCGCCATCCACCAGAAGTTTGCCGTTCAGCTTTACCGGCGTGAAAATCGACGGCAGGGCCAGGCTGGCGCGCAGTGCGTCAGGCAAATAGCCGCTGACCAGTGGCACCGGCTGGCCGGTGATAATGTCCGTGGCCAGCGCCACAAACGGGATGGGGAAACGGGTGAAATCGGTCACATGGTGCACCGACCAGGTGAGGCGCGAGAGCATGCTGGAAATTTTCTGCCCCTCGATGAGTCCGGCCGGCAAAAGAAACGAACCATTTTGCAGGTACAATCGGCCGAGATACCGGCTGTTCCAGGCCTTTTCGGTCATGGAAATAAATCGGTAATCGGCTTCATCGCTGAACAGGTCCTGCCAGTCCGTTGATTTGACAATGCGCTCGATCTCATCCGGATGGTAGCCAATGGCATACATGGCCCCGATGATGGCGCCCATGCTGGTGCCGCTGATGTAATGCACCGGCAGACCGATTTCGTCGATGACTTTCAGTACGCCAATGTGGGCAAAGCCCTTGGCGCCACCGCCGCTCAGCGCCAGTCCTACTTTCGGCCCGGACGGCTGAGAAAAAGCCAGGGACGGGTGTACCGCCAAAAATCCAATGAATGCAATGCAAATGAATCCGTTCCGTCTTTTCATAACCGAATTTGCCTGTTTTTAGCAATGCGAGGCAGGTTGGCATCTACGGTGATGCTGTCGTTTTCCGGCTTCAAAACCGGGGGAAGCCC
This sequence comes from Candidatus Zhuqueibacterota bacterium, assembly GCA_030950365.1. GTDB lineage: Bacteria > Zhuqueibacterota > Zhuqueibacteria > Zhuqueibacterales > Geothermadaptataceae > Hydrothermovivens. Next base: position 14,428 of record JAUZRQ010000066.1, read on the forward strand.
GCATCCTGCGCCAGATGGTTTTAACCTAATAAATAATCAATATAAAAAACCCGAGAACGATAGGCAATTCATTTGACTGTCAGCCGTTGAAATGGCGCGTCCGGCGGTTGGCAGAAGTCCGCAAGCAAGGAGCTTATTCGAATCAATAGATTAGATAGCAAAATATTTCCGCAATCTCATGCAAAACTTTGAATTAATCAAAAAATTTCATTATATTCAACGTTTAAGGTGAGCCCGATAAATTGAACCCATGCGCATGAACATGATTTTGGACATCGACCGGTCGAAATTTTTCAAGATATTTAACAAAGGCAATATCCGCGCCCTTGCAAGAGATGTGATTTACAATCGCGGGCGCCGGTATTTTCTCAACGATCGGGTCAACATCCTGTCGATTGACGAAAGCAGAGTGCGCGCCGAAGTCATCGGACAGATGATTTATTCTGTCAACATCAATTTCACGGACAGCGGGACCGAATATTTTTGCGACTGCCCCTATCCGGGGTTCTGCAAGCACCTCGTAGCCACCATGCTGAAAGTGGAACTCCTGCTGCATCAATTACCCCAACCTGCTGAAAAGCCCAAACGCGCCCGGGTGCGGCGGCTGTCCAATTGGGAAGATTTTATTCTTAGAATTCAAAACGTACAGCAACAGGAAACGGATCAGCACAAATGGGTGCTGGTGTTCCGGCTTAAAGTGTCCAAAATGCTTGCCACCCTCTCGGTGGAAAAGGCCTATATCCGCAAGGACGGCAGCCTGGGCCGGCGCAACCATTTTTCGCTGGATAACTGGGCCGGTGAAAGCGTTCGCGTGACCGCCAATGAAAAATTGGTGCTGGGCTATTTTTTGGCACAGAGCGAATGGAACGCCCACCGCAATCGCTACCGGTACTATTACACCTCGGATATCGATAAAATCCATTTCTCTCTGGGAGACGAATGCGGTTTTCTGTTTTCGCTGTTGAGAGATAGTATTATCGAACTGGATACATCGAATTATCTGTATCGGCCGCTGCATTTCGCACGCGAAAAAGGCCGCATCCTGTTCCGGGTGGAAAAGAGCCGCAGCGGGCTGATCTGCCGGCCTTTTCTCCGATTCGCGGACGAAGAAGAGCCGCTGGGCGAAGCGCATTTTGTGCTGACTTCGAAACCGGTGTGGATTTTACGCGACGATCAGCTCATTGAAATTGAAAACATGCACAATGGCCGGGCTTTGCATTCGTTCACTCTGCCCAATTTTTCCCTGACCATTCCCCAAAAGGACTTCATCAAATTCTTGCGCAGCATCAGTCCGCTGAAAGACATTTCGCAAAACTTGCAGGTGCCAGAAAGTCTGTCGCTTGAAGAAACAAAACTACCGCCGAAGCCGCGACTCTATTTGAACGAGCATGGCGAAACCCTGAAGATTGAACTCAAATTCGCCTATGGCGATCACGAAATCGTGCCGCAGAGCCCCTCGCCGCACCTATTTGCAGCGGCCGAGCACAACCAGCACATTTTGAAAATCCCCCGTGATTTCGACAAGGAAGCCCACTTCCGCAACCGCTTGCTGAAAAGCGGCGTCACCGAAATCGACGCCAACAGCTTCATGCCGGCGGCCGATGATATCCTGGACTGGCTGCTGGCCAAAATTCCGGAGCTGGCGCAACATGGATTTGAAATTTACGGCGAGGAAAAACTCAGCAAGCTGCGCGTCCGACGCGCCCGGCCGCAAACCCAAATCGTCGTTTCCAGCGGCATCGACTGGTTCGATCTGCAACTGGTGGTGGATGTGGAAGGCTTGAAGGTGTCCCTTGCCGAGATTCAGAAGGCGCTGGAAGAGAACCGCCGGTTCATCAAGCTGGCCGATGGCAGCTTCGTGAAAATCCCGGAAAGCTGGCTGCGCCAATTCAACCACCTGCTGAAAATCGGTGAACGCGCGGATGACAACACCCTGCGCCTGTCGCGGGTGCACGCTTCGCTCATCGACACCCTGGCCGAGCAGGTGGACGAGATGCACGCCGATCCCGAATTCATGAGAATGCTGGACCGACTGCGGCATTTTGAAGGCATAGCAGAAATTGCGCCCCCGAAAGGACTGCGCGGAGAGCTGCGTGAATACCAGCGCGCCGGATTGAACTGGCTGGTGTTTCTGCAGGAATTTCGCTTCGGTGGCTGCCTCGCCGACGATATGGGGCTCGGCAAAACGATTCAGGCGCTGGCGCTGCTACTACACGAAAAGGAACGCGGCAACACTCTGCCTTCGCTGGTGGTGGTGCCGAAATCGCTGGTGTTCAACTGGCAGCGCGAGGCGGAGCGGTTCACCCCGGAATTGAAAATCCATGTGCAAACCGGCCCCGATCGCACGCGCGATGCGGTGGCGTTCGAAGGTCATGACATCGTGCTCACCACTTATGGCACCCTGCGCCGCGACATCGGCTTTCTGCGCGAGGTGCAGTTCCACTACGTGATCCTGGACGAATCGCAGAACATCAAAAACCCGGCATCGCAAACGGCCAAAGCGGCGAGGCTACTCCGGGCGAACCACCGCCTGGCGCTCACCGGCACGCCGGTGGAGAACAACACCCTCGAGCTGTGGTCGCTGATGACGTTTTTGAATCCGGGCATGCTCGGCAACCGGCGCTATTTTCAGAGCGCCTTTGCCACCCCTATCGAGCGCAAGGGCGATGTGGAAACGGCCAGGTTTCTGCACCGGCTGGTGTATCCGTTCATTTTGCGGCGCACCAAAGATCAGGTGGAAAAAGACCTGCCACCGAAAACCGAAACCGTGATTTACACCTCCATGGAGCCGGAGCAGGAAAAGCTCTACAACACCTGGCGCGATTTCTACCGCGCGGCCATTCTGAAGGAGATCGATCAAAAAGGGCTGAACCAGAGCCGGATGAAGGTGCTGGAAGGCCTGATGAAATTGCGGCAGATCGCCTGCCATCCGGCCCTCATCGAGCCGAACACCGACAGGCCTTCGGGCAAATTCACCGCGCTCATCGAGCACATTGAAGAAATCCTGTCTGAGGGCCACAAAATTCTGCTGTTTTCGCAGTTCGTCAAAATGCTGACCATCATCCGGAACCATCTCGATAAAGCCGGCATCCCGTACGAGTATCTCGACGGGCGCACGCGCGATCGCGAGGCGCGGGTGAGAAATTTCCAGGAAAACGACGCCATCAAACTGTTTCTCATCAGTTTGCGGGCGGGCGGCACGGGCCTGAACCTGACCGCCGCCGATTACGTCATCCATTACGATCCGTGGTGGAATCCGGCGGTGGAGGCACAGGCGTCGGACCGGTCGCACCGCATCGGACAGGAAAAGCATGTGTTTGTGTACAAATTCATTGCCCGCAACACGGTGGAAGAGAAGGTGCTGCAGTTGCAGGAGCGAAAACGGGATCTGGTAGAAAAACTGATCACCACCGACCGCGCTTTCTTTAAACAGCTTTCCAAACAGGATATTGAAACGCTGTTCTCGTAGCGGCCGACGCCCGTGGCCACTCCATTGCGCCAACGCGGGGCATTCACAGCCGCGGTTTCAAGCGGCATACACACCATCATCAACCAAGAGGTTTTATGACTCAGCTTTATTTGAAACCCGGACGGCAAAAATCCGTCAAACACAGGCATCCGTGGGTGTTTTCCGGCGCCATTGAGCGCATCGAAGGCGAGCCGGCATCCGGGGATGAAGTGCGCGTGCTGGACGCCGCTGGCCAGTTTCTGGCCCGTGGTTTCTATTCGCAGCACCACTCCATCCGCTGCCGGCTGCTGCGCTGGCAGGACGAGCCCATCGATGCGGCGTTTTTGCAGGAGCGGATCCGCAGCGCCATCCGTCTGCGCCGGCGCTGGATCACCGGAAACACCGACGCCTATCGCCTTGTGAATGGCGAGGGCGACGGCCTGCCCGGGCTGATCGTCGATCAGTACGGCGACATCCTGGTGATGCAAATCAGCCACGCCGGCATGGACCGCCGCCGGGATGAGATTTTGCAGACGCTGGAAGAGGAACTCGATCCGCTAGCCATTTACGAGAAATCCGACGTGCCTTCGCGCAAGGCCGAAGGCCTGCCCGCCAGCGTGGGTACGCGGCTGGGGGATTTCAACTCCGGTGCTGTGCGCATCACCGAAAACGGACTGATTTTTTACGTGGATATTGTTGGCGGGCAAAAAACCGGCTTTTATCTGGATCAACGGGATAACCGGCATACCATCCGGCAACTGGCGCGCGGCCGGCGGGTGTTGAATTGCTTTGCCTATACCGGCGGGTTTACAGTGGCCGCCCTGGCCGGTGGCGCCGAGACGGTGGTGAGTGTGGATAGCTCGAAACAGGCGCTGGAGCTGGCGCAGAAGAATGTGCGCGAAAACGGTTTTCAACTGCCGGCCGAACATTTTGTCGCCGCCGACGTCGGCGATTATTTGCGCACGGTCACCGATATGTTTGATATCATCATTCTCGATCCGCCGGCGTTCGCGCGCCACCGGCAGGATGTGAAACGGGCGTCGCGGGCCTACAAGGACATCAATTTGCAGGCCATGAAACGGCTGCCAGTCGGCGGACTGCTGTTGACCTGCTCGTGTTCGCAGCACATCTCGCCGGACTTGTTTCAGAAAATCTTGTTCGCGGCGGCGCACGATGCAAAGCGATCGGCGCGCGTGTTATCAGAGCATGCGCACCCGGTAGATCATCCGTTCAGTTTGTATCATCCCGAGGGGCGGTATTTGCATGCGTTCTTGCTGGAGATCGAATAGCCGCCACTGGTTCCTTCCGGCTTGCGTTTGTCCGGCTGCGGGGGCATATTGGAACGTGGGCTTGCAACATTCGGCCCCACAAGCAGGGATGCTTGTGTTACAGGTTTCACGTTCTTTTTAAAGCATGTTTCTGTTTAAGGCGGTTATTGCAACTGGGTGTTGATGTGTTGATTGAACGATTCATGCTTTTCTCATTATAACAAGATACAGCCTTTATAGATATGGACAAAAAAGCAATGAAATAGTCGACAATTGCCAGGGAGTATTCACCGTGAATCCTCGAATTGTCATAGATCCCAATATATGCCACGGTCAGGCGTGCATTAAGGGGACTCGCATCCCGGTACATCAAATCCTGCGTATGCTGGCCAGCGGCGACACCATTGAAGAACTTCTGAAAGAGTATCCCTCGATGACGCGTGAGGATATTTTGGCCTGCCTTGATTATGCAGCATCGCTTGCTGAAGAACAAATCACGCCGCTAGAGATGCTGGCTGAGGAAAAATGAACATTCTTGTTGATGAAAACATCCCACTCATGACGGTGAAAGAACTCCGACGCATGGGGCATGACGTCAGAGACATTCGAGGGATTCATCAGGAGGGCATGACGGACAGTGCTTTGTGGAATCTGGCTCAGCAGGAAAAGCGTCTGCTAATTACGACAGATAAAGGATTCGCGCAGTATCGCATGCAGTCGCATTATGGTATTCTCATTATACAGCTTCGCCGGCCGAACTGAAAGAAGATTCATGATCGGATTATAAAGGCATTGCGGCAATTTCCGGAAACAACCTGGGCAGGTATGCTACTGGTTATGCGAGATACCGCGCAGAGCTTATGGCATGTGAAGTAGATCAAGCCATCATGGGGTCTGAAGCCGTAGCCAACCAGATTATTGCGTGCATTCATGCCCAGATTTGGCGTCATCTGTATCATCCGTGCTCGCTTTTGGAGCCGTTCTGCAAAAACCACAAGCAAGGATGCTTGTGTTACAGCCGATCGGCACCATGAAACTTGAATCAATAGCCGTATCCGTGGATTTCCGCGTCATCCGTGTTCGCTTTTTGTGCCTGCGACAATGAGCACAAGCAAGATGCTTGTGTTACAATTATTTGCAAGCAAGGTTGCTCCTGTTCCCTGCCGGTTCATTGGGGAGAGTGTGTATGCTATTGAATTTGTTCTGGCTGATTCTCGGTGTGGTCATGGTCATTCTCGCGGCGGAGGCCGTGGTGCGCGGCGCCGCGTCGCTGGCCAAACGCCTGCGCGTATCGGAGTTGTTCATCGGCCTCACCATCGTCGCCTTTGGCACATCTCTCCCCGAGCTCATGGTCAACCTCATCGCCTCCGTGGACAACAACGAAGGCATCGTGGTGGGCAACATCATCGGCAGCAATCTGTTCAACGTGCTGCTGATTCTGGGCATCGGCGCCTTGATCCGCGAGCTGAAAGTGGTACGCGATACGGTCATCACCGAAATCTCCTTCTCCATCATCGCCGTGCTCATGATTGGTTTTGCTGCCAACGATTATTTACCCTCGCTCAATCAGGATGGCCACATCACCCGCAGCGACGCCCTGCAAATGTTAACAGTTTTTGGCCTGTTCAGCTATTTCGTATTTCTGCGCGGCTTCCGCGTCACCATTGATATTGACCTCGATTTCAAAATACTGCCCATCTGGCAAATCGTATTTTATCTCGCTGGAGGGTTCATCGCGCTGTTCTGGGGCGGCCGGCTGGTGGTTACTGAGGCCATCTTTTTTGCCGAGTACTTCGGCGTCACACAAACGTTCATCGGCCTGACTCTGGTCTCCGGCGCCACTTCGCTGCCCGAGCTGGCCACGTCGGTGGTGGCCGCCCTGCGCCATCGGGACAACATCGCCATCGGCAACGTGGTGGGTTCCAACATCTTCAACTCATTATTTATTTTGCCGGTCAGCGCGCTGGTGCGCGATATCCCTTTTGAAGCGCGCATCAATGTGGACCTGGGGGTGCTCATCATTGCCTCATTTGCGCTTACCGGATTTATGCGCTTTCGGCGCCGCTGCAAAATCAGCCGGGGCAATGGGGTGGTGCTGCTGATCATGTACATTGCGTATATGGCGTTCATTTTCCATCGGGGATAACAGGGGGCGTGGGACAAAAGCAGCTTTACAACCGTGCGCGCATCCGCAGGGCCCATCGGTTTTGCACATCCCCGACGGCAACAAGGATCAACCTAAAACCAGGGAGGAAACCCAATATCTCAAAACCACTTCATTCAAATTCAATAATCCATTTTCACCATTAATTTAAGGGTAGGGACTATGTACAAAGGTTTTTTGCGATTTCTGGTTGTTTGGACGGCGCTCGGCGCGTTTTCACAGGCCGCCCTGGCGCAAAATGTGAAACCGCGGGTGCATACTCTCAAAAACGGGCTCCGGCTCATCATGCTCAAACGCGGCGATGAACCGCGCATCGCCTGCGGTCTCGCCTTCCGGGTCGGTTCGGTCAACGAACGGCCGGGCATCACCGGCATCTCGCATCTGTTCGAACACATGATGTTCAAAGGCACCAAGACCATCGGCACGAAGGACTACGAGGCCGACAAACGCATCATCGCCCAGCTTGATAGCGTCAAGGCGCTGATGCGCGAGGAAGAAAGCAAAATGCGTGAAATGATGCGCCACGGCCTCATCGACGATATGCGCAAACGCGAAAACTGGACCGAACGTTACAAAGAGCTGGAAAAAGTGTTCGATCAGCTCATCCAGAAACAGCGGGAAATCATCATCAAAGATGAGCTGGACCGCATCTATACCAAACACGGCGCCACCGGGCTGAATGCCTTCACCGGCGAAGACATGACGGTGTACATCATCAATGTGCCCAGCAACAAGCTAGAACTGTTCATGTGGCTCGAGTCCGACCGGCTGCTCAATCCGGTGTTTCGTGAATTTTACGCCGAGCGGGACGTGGTTTATGAAGAACGCCGGTTGCGCATCGAAAGCACGCCCACCGGCCGCTACGATGTACAGTTCGAGACCATGTTCTGGCAGTCATCGCCGTACAACTGGCCGGTCATCGGCTGGCCATCGGATCTGATCGCCATCACGCGCGAACAGGCCCATGAGTATTTCAACACGTATTACGCGCCCAACAATTGCTCAGTGGTGCTGGTGGGCGATCTCGATTACGACGAGACGATCCGGCTGGCGGAGCGGTACTTTGGCCGCCTGCCGCGGGGCCGCAAAGAGCCGCCCGAGGTGATCACCATGGAAGTGCCGCAACTGGCCGAAAAACGCATGGCCGCCGAGGCCGAAACCACCCCGCAGGTGCGCATCTGGTACCACGGCGTGGCGCACGACCATGTGGATCAGCCCGCGCTGGATATCCTCACCAGCCTCCTGTCCGGCAAAACCGGCCGGCTGTACAAATCGCTGGTGCTCGAAAAGGGCATCGCCACCAGCGTCTCTGCCGGCATCGATGCGCGTAAATACGAGGGCCTCATTCAGGTGGTGGGCGTCGCCAAAGAGGGGCACAGTCCGCTGGAAGTGGAACAGGCGATTTACGAGGAGATCGAAAAGCTGAAAACGGAGCCGGTGAGCGATTACGAACTGCAAAAAGTGAAGAACCAGTACGCCGCTTCGAATTTCCGCCGGTTGCAAAGCAACTTTTTCCTGATGATTCAGCTCGCCATCTACGATGTCCTGAGCGATTGGAGCTATATCAACACCTATCCGCCGAAAGTACAGGCTGTTACCGCCGAAGACGTGCAGCGGGCGGCCAAGAAATATCTCACGCAGGAAAACCGCAACGTGCTGATCTACACGCGCAAGGAATCGGCCGCGCCCGAGGACCCGGCCATTGCTGCGCTGCCGGAACAGGCTCGTCAGATGGTCAAAATGATGATCGGCCGGATTCAACAGGTGAACGACCCGAACCAGTTGCAAATGATGATTTCGCAGATGGCAAGCCGC
>JAUZRQ010000067.1 GCA_030950365.1 Candidatus Zhuqueibacterota bacterium
TCACCACAACGCCACCATCCCGAATCCCAGCGAATTTTTGTCCCCCAGGCCACATTCCCAGGCGATGCGCATGAGCTCGGGGTTGCCGCGAATCTTAAATGGCATCTCAAAGGATTTGACCCGGGTCTCCTCAGGCGTCCCTTCTTTGATGCGCCACAACCGTGTGACTTTGCCCTGTTTGCGGTGGTAATAATCCATATCAAATTGAACCTGTATTTCCGGCACAGAGCATGCTTTGCCAAAAACGATTTCGTATTTTGACAGTAGATTCTTGCGGATGGCTTCCGGCAATTCAGCGTCGGTAGGTCGATAGTAATAAGGCTGGAGTTTCCCCTGATAGTCTCGCATGGTTGACGCGACAATCGGTGACAGGGTTTTTCCGCGCATTTCCTCCCGAAACACAGGCATCGGCAAGGCTTCAACGCTCTCAATCAAAAAACGGCCTACGGCCCGTGGCCCGCCAATTTCAAGCTTTTGACTTTCAAACAGGCCCAAAACGAAATTTTGCACAAACTCATCTTCCATGGGACTCGCAATTTGCAAAAGCCAGGGCCGGTCATCTCCGGCTATCAGGGTCCCATGCTCCATGCGAACCTTCGGGATGTTCAGCCGCGAAAACGTAAACAGCTTCATACGGCGTTCTGTCGGCCCCACATAGCCATGGTCGTGTAGCCATTGCGCATAATCCGGCGCCGCCCGCCCGATGATTTTATAAATAGCCGCGGAAAGCGGATAATTGTAATTGATGGGAACGGCGGTTTTGGGATTGAGCGGAATCAGAGATAATTGTAAACGCATGGGAATTCCTTTCAGGTTCGATTCATTCCTGTAGGCAGTAGCCAGTTGGCAATGTTTTCTGCATCAATTTCCTGATGTATAATCGTTGTGATCTAATGTCCACTCAATGTTTCACGCACATGAAGCGGCATGAAACAATACTCGTCAAAAAGACCATGGAAAAGCCCCAGTTGCTGATGCCCATAGACCTTGTCCTCCGTATCATCAAAATACAATACAATCACCTTCGGAGCTTCAGCATAGGAGCGAAGAAAAACAGCCACAAATACCTCGGCCAACCGGTGCAACATGGGGCGAGAAATCCGATGCTCAAACCGACTCTGTGTCGGTTGACTCGCTGAATCCAAATCCGTCTCCGGTAACCGACCACAAAACATCTTGAGCCCCGGTTCCGACCGCAACTGATCGCAATCATTTGCCTCCTCATCCCCACACGCTATCTGAACGAGCCGCTGGCCTAAAAGCTCATCCATCCGATGCTTCACATAACTCGGGTGACGGCTATCTTTCAACACCGAAGCCAATGCGTGAATCAAACCAAGCTCTTCCTCAACCTGCCGAAGCATCAACAAGCCCCCATCCGACGAAATCCTCGCATCATCAAAATCAAGGCAAACTCGTTTGTCTTGCACCTCTGAACCCTTTAAACTTTGACTCAATCCAGAATTTTATGTACGTTTTTCTCTCATCATAACGTTTGAGGTTAATTTTTGGTTTATCTGACCTTTAACTGCTTTTAATATAACAATTTAAACCGAAATTTCATCGAACTTTTTTTGTTTTTTATGAATTATTCAGGTCAGGTAGTTTTTAAATCCACAGCATTGTCACATTCTTCTAAAACGTTCTCTGTTTTCATGAACAAGCCATGGTTTTAATGATGCAAAGCTGAAACACATGGATTGTTGATGGGCCATCGGAATGAAGATAAGACAACTTCGGTTGATCTCGTTCGCGTTTTCCATCTCCTCGAGCGTTTTGTTTTTACAGGTAAGGGGGATGCTTTCTTTTAAGCGCCACAGAAAAATAAAAAAGCCCCTCCCCGGTAGGAAGGGGCTTTTGCTAAAGGGCAGGGGTAAAGGATCAGGAACGTTTAATATCCCGGGTTCTGGGCAATATCCGGATTTACGTTCACCTCTTCGAAAGGAATGGGCAGGATAAACAGGTCATTGGGATAAGGTACATTGCACACCGGAGCGGTGCAGTCTTTCCGGACCAGATCTTTTTTCTGCCGGGTGATGTCGAAAATACGGTGCCCTTCAAAGCATAGTTCGATACGGCGTTCTTTATAGATTTCTTCCAGGAGCTCCTGGCCGGTGGCTGTAACTTGCGGTGCTTCTGGCCAGGCCCTGCGGCGGATGGTCATCAAGTCTTCGATGGCTCCGGCTTCGTTACCCAGATGAGCCCGCGCTTCGGCCCGAATCAGGTACACTTCAGAAAGCCGGATGACCGGGATGTTGTCGGTGGCAATTTCGGCGCCAGAACTGGGATACTTGTTCACCCTCAAATTGCCCCATTTGCCACCCGGCAACTCGGGATCGTAGATAAACAGTCCCTTGCGGATGTCGTTATCATCGATCATGCTAATGAGATCATTCGATGGGAGGTAATCTCCATATCCTGTGCTTTTGTACATACCGCCCAGATGATTGGAGCCGGGGTTATCGGCGATGGTGTACACCATTTCAAAGATGGCCTCTGAAGAAAGCCCCGGGAAAAACATGGTCAGGTACTGATCTCTGGAAACCAGGGTGTATTTGCCACTATTGATCACCGCCGTAGCCAGTTCTTCGGCTTTGGCCCAGTCTTCTTTGTAAAGATAGACGCGCGATAAAAGCGCCTGGGCAGCTTCTTTCGACAGTCGTCCGGCGTTCGGCGGATCGATGGTCATCAAAGAAATGGCTTTTTCAAAATCCGAAATGATCTGATCGTATACTTCCTTCACCGTGTTTCGCGCCGGCTTCTGGTTAATATCAAATTCAAGCACTATGGGAACTCCGGGATGGGAGGCATCGGGCGTATAGGTGTAGTGCTGGGCGAACAGGCGGACCAGGTCGAAATAGGCCAGAGCGCGAATTGCGTAGGCTTCCCCCAGAACCTGATTGTATTTGTCCCGCACCGCTTCAGAAGGTTCGAACTCAGCATTGATGATGCGGTTCACCATGTGAATCCCTTCATAAATTTCCGCCCAGAATTCCCGGTCAATCCGGTGGGTGGTGGTGATTGATCCGTTGTATTCGGCCCATTCTTTCGCTCGATTGGCTTGGGCGTTCTGCTTCACGTCTTCGCCCATCACATCCGGGACCAGTAGCATATACCGACCATACCAGTCGGGAATGGACAATTGGTCATAGGCTCCTATAATGGCAGCTTGAAAATCGGACAACGATTTCAAAAACTCCTCATCCGATACGCTTTGATGGGGAGTCAAATCCAGCAAATTTTTCTCACAGCCCAGGCCAAAAACCACCAAGGCCAGGCTCATTATGATAAGAGTTTGTTTCCATGGTTTAAGCGATTTCATGATTGCTCCTCGAATAATTGGTTTGCACTACCGGGTTTAAGCTACAGGCCAACATTGATACCAAACGTGAATGTTTTGCTGATGGGGGTGACAGTATTGTAGATGCCGTTGGGGGCCTGTTCCGGATCGAAGTGCAGGTACTGATCCGCTACCCAGGTAAAGAAATTGTAAAGAAATACATAGGCCTCCAGCGACTTCGCTCCGATCCGGAAGGCGTAAATATCGGGCAGCCGATAAGCGATCCGCAGCGTTTTCAGCCGGATAAAATCGCCTTTGAACAGATAGCGGGAACTGCTCCGGACGTTGGAGGATTTGTTGCCGCCCCACATGAATTTGGGAAACAGGGCCTTGTCACCCGGTTTGCGCCAGCGGTTCTGAAAGGCAAACAAGGAGGTGCTCCGCGGGGTGAAACGTCCATCGCCATGAATCACCCAGCCCGGGTTGTAATACAGGTAATTTCCGAACTGGTAATTGAACTGAGCACTTACACTGAGTCTGCGGTAGCGGACATTCAGGCCAAAACTACCAAAATAATCCGGGATGGCACTTTTGCCATCATAGAAACGTTTGGCCTTGCCGATGTTATTGGTGACTTCGGTCTTGGTTTCATCGGTATACCACAGAGGATCACCCGTTTCAGGTTCGACGCCCGCCCAGCCATATAGCCAGTATTCATAGAAATCCCGTCCTTCTTCACGCCGAAAATGGCCGGCCTGCAGGGGCTCGGGCAACCTCGTAATCTTATTTTTTAGAGTGGTGATGGTAAAATTGATGTTCAGGTTGAAATTCTTCCTGCGCAGGGCTTCGGCTTCAAAAGAGATTTCCCAGCCGCTGTTCCGCATGTCCCCCACATTTTGGGTTATTTCCCGGAATCCGGTGGTGAGAGAGAGCGGACGGTCCAGCAGCAAATCTTTTGAGTTACGGATATAGCGCTCAATTGTACCAGTGATACGGCTATTCCAGAAAGCGAAATCCACCCCGATGTTCAAATTTTGTTGCTTTTCCCAGGTCAAGAAGGGGTTACCGATCTGTGACGGAGCCGCACCAGGTTGACCGTCATATTCACGGTTAAATCCGTAAAGGCCCGCCCACGGGAAGTTACCAATTTCGGCATTGCCAGTCTCTCCGTAGCTGCCGCGGAGCTTCAGATAATCGAAAAATTTAATGCGATTGGAAAACCAGCGTTCTTCGGTAAGGGTGTATCCCAGTCCAAATGACCAGAAATTACCCCACCGACGTTCAGGACCGAACCGGGACGACCCGTCACGGCGGAACGAAGCCGAGACAAAATATTTGTTGGCATAGTTGTAATTAGCTCTGGAAAAGAAGGATTGAAAGGCCGATTCACTTCGCAGGCTGACAGCCAGAGTGGGATTGGCCGCACTTGCCAACGTTTTCAAGGACGGATGCGGAAAGCCTTCTCCGGCATCTTCCACATTGTCTGTAAATAGCTTTTGTTGCTCAAATCCCACCAGAAGATCGACATTGTGTACACGATTAAAGGAACGGGTATAATTCAGGGTTTCATTGACCTGCCAGTTGATGATATCGGTGCGGGATTCGTTAGCGGCTCCGCCCACATTCCGGCCGTCACCATAGCGGGGATTGACATAGAGATATTCATCCACATTTAAAATATCGAAACTGAAAGTGGCGCGAAAATCAAGCCCACGAGCGAGGTTGTAGGTAATCAAGAAATTATCGATAATGCGGGTTTGCTCCAGATCACGCTTGTCTTCGTTCAGATGCCCCACCGGATTATTTCCCCCCATAAAGAACGATTTATGTTTGGCATAATACTGTCCCTGCTCATCAAACACTGGAATGACCGGGGCCAGTAGATAGGTGTTGTACATGGGCGACTGCCAGCGCGTTCCATCGGTGATGCCGCGTTGTTTGAAGTAGGATAAATTCAAATTGTTTGCGATTTTTATGCGGTCGGTGAGGTTCGCCGTTAAATTGATCCGGGAAGAATAGCGCCGGAAGAAATTGTTGATGATCACACCTTCTTGGTTGAAATAACTGGCAGATACATAATAGGTAAACCGATCACCGCCTCCCTGGGCGCTTAAATCAAGCTGATCGGTGATCCCAGTATGGGTGATTTCATCCAGCCAGATGGTATTGGTTTGATCGGCCTCCGGATACAACTTCTGGAACCGCTCCTCCGCTTCCTGAGCACTCAGCTTGCCAGAGTTGACATACCCTTCGATAAACAGTTCTTTGTATTGCTGTGCGTTCAGGCCTTTTAGCAAATTGGGGAAAGCAAAACTGGAATAACCCCGCTGCAACTTGGCTTCCAGTTTCGGCCCCCTGGCCCATTGAATGGCACTTCCGGCCACGCCCCCTTTCGTGGTGATAAAGACAACCCCGTTGGCCCCTCGCGAGCCATATATGGCCGTTGAGGCGGCATCTTTGGCGATCACTATACTTTCGATATCATTCGGATTAAGAGCCGCCAGGACATTTGAGCTCCGGCCTCCGTTACCAAAATCCGTAAACGAAACACTGCCCGAAATCACCGGAATCCCGTCGATCACATAGAGGGGTTCATTCGAAGCGGAAATCGAACCAATACCACGGACGCGGACGGAAATTCCGGCTCCGGGTGCTCCGTCGTTGGCCACAACTTGCATACCGGGTGTACCCTGCAGAATGTCCTGAAAGGAAGAAGTGGGCAATTGCTCCATTTTTTCCGATCGCACCACCCGTATAGAGCCGGTCAGCTCTTCCTTGCGGGCTGTGCCATATCCCACTACCACGATCTCTTCCAGACCGATCACGTCGATCTCCAGTTGAAAGTCCTGAACAATCTCACCCGGATCAAGACGGATGGAAGCCGACCCGGTTTTAAAACCGATAAATTTAGCCAGCATTTGCACCTCCTGTCCTCTGGCGAAGGTGGCCGGAACCCGGAAAGAATACTGACCATTCATGTCGGTGGCAGCCCCGTAAGTAGTGCCCTCGATAATCACATTGGCACCAGGTAAGGGATTTCCTTCGTTATCTTTAACCGTACCTTTTATGGTTGTGCCTTCTTGACTCAATACAGTGAGTGGGAATGCGATCAATCCCACCAGTAAAAACCCTATCATTTTGCGTGCCATTCGTGCACCCTCCCAATTAACTTTTGACCATGAATTCCTCCATGAGTTGAAATCGAGTTTGTGGTAAACTCTGTATCACCTCCCTCCTGATTATCTTAGATTTTGCATCGTTCAGGTAACCGTCCACATACTTTACCCCCCTTCCTCATCATCCAGCAGGATACCAGTCTCTGCGATCATTTGAACCCTGCTGATACCCTGTTTCCAGAAGATCGGAATAAGTGCCCAGGAAAGTTCCTCTTTAACGGTTGGCTCCCTCCATTACTACTGAAAAACATTTCGCTCCAAACTCAGTGCTTTTCAGGTTAGAAACATTTTTTTCAACATATCAAAAAAGTGAAACAAATTTTATACAAGGTTGTAACAGACAAAGCCGATTGTCAAGTATTTCTGTACAAAAAATTTGATCAGATTTTTAAGGGAGGAAGCTTCACCAAAAATTTCCGCGCAAAGAAAGTTTCAAGTTCAGAAAGCGGTGCATTGCTGGCTATTCTTACTAAAGAGCTGGAAAGTGGATCACATGGTTTCATATTCCACTTCCGGGGGGCGTTGGTAGTCAGAAACAGTGCATATCCATGGATAAGTTAGAAATGAGTCCGTACCAATTCCCCTGGATTATCCTCACTTCCCGGGTTAGATATGAGATAAAACGAACGAAAACAGGAAGTTCCGGGTGAGACGCCTTTGCCCCCATTTCCGGGCAATTTCCTGGCTGCAAGAGGTTCCTGGAAACTTTCAGGTAAGGCTTTGGGATTTACACAGGAACGTGATAGCCGAAACCTTTCCATTTTTTTGCTTGTCTTTCCCGGGCGGATTGTTTACCATTTAGAAACCTGGTGTTGCGAAAGTATCGACATCTTTTCCCTTGAGACCAGGATCGCTACTTCATGTTAACCCGGGAACATTCTATCGCACAGGCACTCGAGCATCTTTGCCACCGCATCCGTTTTCAGGAACCTCTGGCTTTCCACACCACCCTCGGCGTGGGCGGGCCGGCCAATGTGCTCATCGAAGCAAGCACGGTAGAGCAAATCCGGCAGGCAGTGGCGGTCTGTGAAGACGCCAGTGTGCCCTATTTTTTACTTGGCGGCGGCAGCAACGTCATTTTTGCCGATGCCGGCTTCCGCGGCGTAGTCATCCGCAACCTCGCCGATGCGTTCGAGATTCTCGACGAACTGCCGCAAATGCCACCGCCGGCCGCGTCCGGCCACGATACGCGGTTTTCACCGCCGCCTCTGGATGTTGCCTTGCCGTGTCCGGAAGACGATGCGGACGCTCCAGCGGTTCTGGTGCGCGTAGCGTCCGGCGCCCGGCTCATGCCGCTGATGAAGCACCTGTTCCAGCAGGGCATCACCGGCCTCGAGTGGTTCGCCGGCATTCCGGCCACGGTGGGCGGCGCAGTGTTCATGAATCTGCACGGCGGGCCGCAGTTTTTCGGCGATCTCGTTCACCGTGCGCTGCTTTACCGCCACGGCCGGTTCAAATTCGTGGATCGCGAGTATTTCCGCTTCGGCTACGACTGGAGCGTGCTGCACGATACCCGCGAAATCGTGCTCGAGGTGGATTTGCGACTGCGCCGCGGCGATGTGGCGCGAGCGCGCCGATTCGTGAAAGCCTGGGCGGCGTACAAATCCAACCAGCCGCAGCGCTCGGCCGGCTGCATTTTTCAAAATCTGTCGCCGGAGCAGCAGCGCCGGCTCGATCTGCCGACCACCTCGGTGGGCTACGTAATCGACCAGGTGCTGGGACTGAAGGGCCGGCAGATCGGCGGCGCGCGCATCGCCCCCACGCATGCGGCGTTTATCGAAAACCTCGGCCAGGCCACTGCCGCGGACGTGCTGGCGCTAATCGAGACCGTACAGCAAGCCGCCCGCGAAAGGCTGGGAATCGAATTGCCGCTCGAAGTGGAACTGGTAGGCTTTGAAGGGAAATAGCGATTGTCCACCCTGGCAGGGCCTGCCGTCCCTGCCAGCGTTATCCCCAAAATGAAAAAGCCTATTTTTCACAAAGAAAATTGCATCGGCCGCACCGCCGTTTGCCGCGGCGCGGTTCGGCCTTGACGCTGAAACCGAATCAACCGCTTCGCACAGGGATAGATCATGCAAACGTTCATCATCGAAGGCGGCCATCCGTTGCAAGGCGAAGTTACCGTGGCCGGCAACAAAAATGCCGCCCTTCCCATCATCGCTGCCTCCGCGCTCACCGACGAGCCCTGCATCCTGACCAACCTGCCAGCCATCCGCGATGTGGAAGTCATGCTGCAGCTTTTGCAGAGTCTCGGCAAGACGGTCGACCGCCTCGACCGCAACGCCGTGCGCATCCGCGGCGACATCCGCAAAACCACTCCGGACGAAGCGCTCGCCGGTCAGCTTCGCGCCTCGATCCTGCTTTTGGGCGCGCTCCTGGCGCGCGCCGGCGAGGCCACCTTGCCACCGCCGGGCGGATGTGTCATCGGTCGCCGCGGCCTGGAAACGCATTTCGAAGCGCTGCAGCCGCTGGGTGCCAGGTTCGAATCGCTGGAAAGCGGCTTCCGCGCCACGGTTCCCCGGCCAGAAGCCGCTAACCTTTTTCTGGTAGAGCCGTCGGTGACCGCCACCGAAAACGCGCTGCTTCTGGCCGCGGCCATTACCGGCAAAACCGTGATCGAGAATGCGGCCTGCGAGCCGCATGTGGTGGACCTGGCGCAGGTGCTGGCGAAAATGGGCGCGCGTGTTGCCGGCGCCGGCACCAACCGCATCGAAATCGAGGGCAGCGCGCATTTCGGCGGCTTCGAGCACGACATCGTCGCCGATCACATCGAAGCGGCCACGTTTGCCATCACCGCCGCCTGCCTGCAAAGCGAACTCGTCATCCACCGCGCCGAAGCCGCGCATCTGCGCATGCCGGCGTACTACTGGCAACAAATGGGTATAGATTTCCGGTTCGAGCCCGGGCGCGTGCTGCACATCCGCCCGGCGCGGTTGCGGGCGCCCGCGCGCAAGATTCAGGTCGCGCCGTGGCCCGGCTTCCCCACCGACCTGCTCAGTCCGATGATCGTGCTGGCCACCCAGGCCGGGGGCACCACCCTCTGCCACGACTGGATGTTCGAGTCGCGCATGTATTTCGTGGACAAGCTCATCGCCATGGGGGCCAACATCACCGTATGCGATCCGCACCGCGTGCTGGTTTCCGGCCCCACTATGTTGCGCGGCCAGACCCTGAGCAGCCCGGATATCCGCGCCGGCATTGCGCTGCTCATCGCGGCGCTGCGGGCCCGCGGCCGCAGCGAAATCCGCCACGCCGAGCTCATCGACCGCGGCTACGAGGCCATTGACGAGCGGTTGCGGCGGCTGGGGGCGCGAATTGAGCGGAAACCGGAACAGCCGTGAACCCGTCACAGCGGCGCAATTTATGCTTGCGTGCTGGCGTGAATTTCGTAAATTGTAACGCGGCGATGTTGGACGCCCAAAGATCCAGCACCGTCTGCGACGGTGCTTTTGACTTGCGGGAAACGGAAATTTTTGAAGCCGCGGATCGGCGCGGATGATCGTTGCATGGGATGAATACCACCGCGGAGTACGCCGGGAGCGCGGAGGAACGGACATCCGATCCGACACCGTCTCCGACGGTGTCTCGCTGCAAACAATGATGAATGGCCGTACATCTCCAGAAACCATGCAGGATCGGATCCCGGTCCTTAAAAGGAAAGGGCAACGGCAGATTGGTTCTCAGCGACCTCCGCGTCCTCAGCGGCAAAAAATGGTTTTGCGGTATGCGTCATTTTATCCGAATTTCTCTGGATGCCTGGATTTCAACATAATCATAAAGAATCATCTCGTCTATCATGCAATTGCAATAATTAGGCAACTTTTGCAGCGCTTGTCATTCCGGCTTTCAGCGGCGACAAAATGGAGCCGCTGAAATGCCGGAATCTCATACCCGGATCATTCGATATATTAAAGATTTTGGTATTTTTTACCATTCCACATTCGCTGAATGGCAAAAAACCGGAATGAGCAAGTAAATCTCGAAATTTGTGTTTTGGCTGAATTGTTACCAATGGCGATAAATGATGGAGGCAAGCATGGCAACTACCGTAGCCCAGATGACCAAAGAAGAACTTCGAGAGATGATCGAAACGATCATTGAACAGAAATTGCTTGAATGGGTAGGCGATCCCGATGAAGGGCTGGCCATTCGAGAGGCGCTCCGTAAAAGACTCCTGCAGCAAAAGCAGGCGGTAGCCGAGGGGGAACGCGACGAACCATTGAAGGATGTAGCCCAGCGCCTTGGTCTGGAATGATGGCGCAATATAAGGTTCACATTCTAAAGGCGGCTATCCGGGATTTGGAGCATTTGGATCGATCGATTGGACGCCGTATTGTAAAGCGAATTCACTGGTTAGCTGCGAACATTGAAGCGATTCGTCCCGAGGCATTGTCAGGCGACCTTGCGGGCTTGTTTAAGCTTCGTGTTGGTGATTATAAAGTTATCTATGAAATACTCTCAGATGAAAAGACGATTATTATCCATGCCATTGGCCATCGCCGAGATATTTATAGAAAACGAATGAAATGAAATAATGCTTCATACTTGCATAATACATTCTCAGCGAACTCCGCGTCCTCTGCGGTGACAAAAATAATTCTGGACGCATATCTTTATTGTTCTAAATCAGGCATGCGCACAGCCACTTACCGGATGCAGCGCAGTCACCTAAACCAAATTGGGCATGAGCCATGTCCGTAAAAGTCAAATTGAGCGACATTGTCGAAGCCATGGAGATGCAATCGTCCATGCATTCGCATTATCTCGATCGCCAAACGGGGGAGATTCACATGTTAAGCGAGGAAGAGATGGATGCGGCCGAATCCGAAAATCCCGTGGAGGATTACCCCGACTGGCAGCAGCCGCTCATCGAAAAAGCCCGGGAGATTCTGGATGATACCGATGAGCAGCGTTACATCGCTTTGCCCACGCAATTCGACATCCACGAATGGTCCATCATGCAGGACTTTGCCCTCAGCCTTTCCGACGACCGGAAAAGCGAGGAGCTGCTCGATGCCATCCACGGATCGGGTGCTTTCCGCCTCTTCAGAAAGACCATCGACCGATTTGGGCTGTTTGACCAATGGCACCAGTTCCGCGAGGCCCGCTTTCGCGACATCGCCCGCCGGTGGTGCGAAGAGCACCATATTCCTTATGTGGATGAGTAAGCGCAGCGGTTCCGCCACACCCGCAATTTCGATCTGTGTTGTGTCGCTCTACCGACTGAGCGGAATTCGCAACTTGCGGCAAACGCCGAACCCTACAAAAAAAGCAACCCGGCGATGCTGTCACGGCGAAACCCTGAATCCTGAAACAGCGAGTCCCTATTGAAACGAAAAAAGCCATCCAAAAACAACACGCCGAGGCGCAAGCGAATGTCCCGCCAGGCGCGGCTGCAATCGGCGGCGCACTGGATCAAGACCTATCGTGGTAAGAACATGATCAAGGGATATGCCAAATGGTACGGCACCGATGAAATCTGCGCCATTATCGAACTGCGCATGCTGGGGCTGGATATTGGCGAGAAAGTCCTGGCGGAAGCCCGAGCGAAGCTTGCGCAGAAAGTGAAGATTCGAAAGATGCACAAAGCCCGAGCAGAACAGGCGGAGCTGGCCCCCTGTGAGCTTATTTCTGAATGGGAGGACATTTTTGAAACCCAAAACAAAACCACGAAGGAGTGATTTTTCTTTTTCTTCTAATTTGAACAACGGAAAGAGAAAAACTTCCTAACCACCAAGCCAACTTCCCCCTGTAGAATATTCCACAATCCACTGTCAAATATTCTACACCTTCCACACTTTCGACTACTTTATCCTGCCATGACGGGGCGCTTTTGAGCACAACTCCATGCGATTTTTACCATTTTGGGGCTGGCATG
>JAUZRQ010000068.1 GCA_030950365.1 Candidatus Zhuqueibacterota bacterium
CTTCAACAGGGGCTTTGAATTTCTGGACAAAGAGCTGCGGCAAATCCTGAAACGCAGCGAGACTGGAAAGCGGATTGTTGACAAGCTGGTCAAAATTTTCCTGAAAAACGGTAGTGAAAAATGGCTTTTGCTGCATATCGAGATACAGGGATATGAGGAAAAAGCTTTCGCACGCCGGATTTTCGTTTACAATTACCGCATCTTCGATAAGTTCAATCGGGATGTCGTCTCTCTGGTGCTCCTGACTGACGATAATCCTCATTTCCGGCCGCATCGATTTGAAATCCAGCGATGGGGATTTCGCCTGATATTTGAATTTCCCAGTATCAAACTGCTGGAGTATCGAAATCAGTGGAAAGTGCTGGCCTCGCACCATAATCCGTTCGCCATCGCGGTGCGGGCTTTTCTAAAAACCCTGGAAACCCGAGGCCGGCACCAGGAACGCTATAGCTGGAAAAAGGCGTTCCTGATAGAACTTTACACGCGCGGCCTGAGCAGGGAAATCGTGCTGGCGCTGTATAAGTTCATTGATTGGATCATGACTTTGCCGACACTATTAGAAGATCAGTTGTTCAATGAAATAACCGAATTTGAGGAGAAGAAAAACATGCCGGTATTAACCACAGCCGAGAAAAAAGGAATTCAGCAGGGAATTCAGCGCGGGACCATTGCGGGACTCAAAATGGCCTTGCAGGATATTTTGGAGCTGAAGTTTGGCGAGGCCGGGAAAAACCTGTATCAGAAAATTGAACCGGTCGAAGACCTTGAAGTATTGCAACACCTGCGCCATGCTTTGAAAAAAGCCAAAAATGTGGCTGCGGCCGAAAAAATCATCCAGGATGCGCTTGGCGGTTAATTCAACTTTGTGATGCATGCTGTCGGTGATTGATCCTGCAAAAGAACGTGGATTTAAAAAGGAATTCAAAAAGCAATACCATACGGCTGCTCCGATACGATCCAACGAAACAATCCGCAGCCATACGCTATCGCCTCATCCTTTCGTTTCCAAAACTACAGGAAACATCCAATAGATATGGCATACACGCTTTCTCCGGTGTACCCCTTTGATTGTCGTTTTATCATTTCCTTATTATTGTAGTAGCGGCATCATCAATTAATTACCAAAACGCGTATTGACGATGTTGTTATAAATCGAACCAAACGTAAATGAAATGCCCACCGCGCCCCAGTACCGGAACGAAGTCGCCAGTTGCCGGCGCCGCAGCAGCACTTCTTCGGTGGAAGCCTCCCCTTTCGGCAACGAAAGCTGATCCCGAATGAACGAAAAATTGCCATCCAGGCGCAGTGAAAAGCCTCGGAACAGCCGCAAACGCAATTCTCCCGAGACCCGCAGTCGGTTCTTGGAAAAATCATTCAGCAGGTGCGACCCTTCCAGCGAAAATTCGGCATCGCCCCATGGCTGGCGGGTCTCATACGTCACTTCCAGTTGCTGGCCGTACAGATTCTCCCGCAGTTTGTCGAAAATCGTTTCCTCAAAATAGCGCACCCAATCCGTGCCGATCCGGTATTGGATGCGCAACTCTCGGTGGGTGCTCTCCGAATACGGGAAAAGATTGTACTCTACCGCCGGCGCCACACGAACGCTGAACTGGATATTGTCGTAGGTTGAAGACTGCGAAAACACGTATGCACCGGCCGAGAAATGTTCACCCATGCTCTTCACCACCACGCCGTAAACGAAATACCTTCGCGAAAAGCTGGAAATTTTACCTCCACCGATATCAAAATCGCTTTGATCGTAGCCGGCATTGCCGTGCAGGCGGATTTTCCATGCCTCGGTGATCCGGTTGGCCGAAAACGAGCCGTTCAGCGAGAAAAATTTCGACGAACTCTCGCCGCGAAACCGGCCGTCGGCGGAGATGCGGAACACCCAGTAGTTCCAGCGATCCTCGATCGCCTGTGCCGGCGCGGTTTTGTGTCTGGTATAGCGGATATCGATAAATTGCGATACATCGGTGTGGGCAATGAACCGCATCAGCCCCATTTTCAATATGCGTAGCAAATTCTGGCGGATTTCATCTTCGGTGTCGGTATTCGAAGACACGGCTTTCAATGTATCGGTCAGGCTCCCGAAAACCCCGCGGCCCAGATACACCAGCGTGTATTCCCGGCCGCCGCTGCCGGTGCGCCGGCGGGTGATCAATACGTGAACATCGGCATCCTCACGGTTGCGCACATAGTTCACAAAATTCAGTTCCGTACGGATGTATTCGCGGTAGCAACCGCGGCAATCCAGATACAGATTCAGCATATCTTTTTTATAGACGGAAACACCATACAAACCGAATGCCTGTTCGGAAGGCGCAAGCCAGAGCATTGTTAACAGGCCAAACAACATGACCATCACATGTCCAAAACCACGCATTCCCATCTCCTGTCAACGCACTAGATATCATGATTCTCAATTCACCCAATCCATGTAGTAAGGAAGACACAGCATCCCCCTGATCATTAAAACAAATCCAAATTCAGCGCTTCAAACCGGGGCCATACACCACCCGTCCCGGCGTGGCACCGGTGTGTTCGCCGTTCTTTAATACCTGGACGCCATTCACGAACACATGTTCAACGCCAACCGCCAGTTGGTGCGGTTTCTCATAGGTGGCGCGATCCTGAATACGGTCCGGATCAAAAACCACAACGTCCGCATAATAGCCAGGCTTCAGCAGGCCGCGTTTCTGGATACGCAGGTTCTGCGCTGGAAAAGAGGTTAGTCGCCGGATGGCCTCTTCCAGCGCAATCAGCTTCTCATCGCGCACATAACGCCCCAGCAGGCGGGCGAAATTGCCATACGCACGCGGATGCGGATTGAACTTCAGAAACACGCCTTCCGGGGCGAGGGAACCGGCATCGGAGCAGAAGCTCACCCACGGCGTTTGAATTTTACGGCGTACGTTATCCTCGGACATGATGAAGTACACCGCCTCCACCCGGCTGTCGTCCTGAATGACCAGATCGATGGCGGTCTCCTCCGGCGATTTGCCGCGCATCTTCGCCACCTCGGCCAGGGTTTTGCCGGTGAGGTGTTTCAGCGAATCGGTTTTGAATCCCACCAGCAGAACATTATCTGCGCCGCCGGACATCAGCAGCAGGTTTTCCCACTCGTCCGTGGGCGTGCGCATTTCTTTGATGACTTTTTTGCGGATGGCCGGGTCCTTCAACCGGCTTTTCCAGGCATCGAAACCGCCTTCCTGCACCCAGGGCGGCATGGTGGCGCTCAAACCGGTGGCGCCGGCTGTATAGCAATACATGTCCGCTGTGATGTGCAATCCTTCCTTGCGGGCAGCTTCCACCTTTTGGAACACTTTGGCCAGTTTATCCCAGTTGTTTTGCCCGGCCGCCTTCAAATGGTAAATCTCCGCACGAATACCGGCCTCGCGAGCAATGGTGATCAGTTCATCCACAGCTTTCAGCAGCCGATTGCCTTCGCTGCGCATGTGCGATACATACATGCCGTCGTATTCCGCCGCCACTTTCGCTAGCTCGATCAGCTCATCGGTTTTGGCATAAAATCCGGGGGCATAAATCAACGCGGAAGCCACACCGAGCGCGCCATCTTCCATGGCCTCGCGCACCAACTGGCGCATTTGCTCAAGCTCGCTTTTGGTCGGTGGCCGGTCTTCGTAACCCAGTACATAAATGCGCACCGTGGTGGCGCCGATAAACGAGGCCACATTGGTCGAAATGCCCCTGTTTTGCAGATATTCCAGATACTCACGCAGCGTGGTCCATTCGATGTCGTATTTGTAATCCCCCTGGCGCTCTCTGGCCTGTTGTTTCATGGTGTCATTCAATGGCCCCATGGACCAACCCTCGCCGAACACCTCCAGAGTTACACCCTGCTTGATATCGCTGAGCGAGCGGCCATCCATGATGAGGGTTTCGGTGGCCCAGCTCAACATGTTGATGAAACCGGGCGATACAGCCATCCCACGGGCATTGATTTCAATGTTGCCGTGCGCCGGCCCAATATCGCCCACCGCGGCAATAGTATCCGCATTGATGGCCACACTGCCGCGAAACGGCGTGCTGCCGCTGCCATCGTAAATCGTGGCGTTTTTAATGAGCACATCGTATTGCGTTTTGGAGCTACATCCGGCCAACAGCAAAGCCAGCAAGAACAGGGGAAAGCGGCGCATGACATTCTCCTTTCTGAATTTTGTTAAGTTTTCCAGGTAAAATACACATATACCAGGGGTACGGCAAGCACTTTCAGCCGGGATGAACAATATGATGGAAGATAGGCCAATGAGGAATGGTTTCCTTCGCAAGCAGGCATCAATTGCTGCGTTGGCGCATCGTATCCCTGTGATTGACTTCGAACCAAATGCGTGTTATATTCTGTCAATTCGAGCAAAATACCATGGCATCAATCACACAGGAGCTGCATGGGCATTACCACCAAAAGTCGCCCTGTTCGCAGCAATCAGACCGGCATTCACGAGGATTTGTTCAACATTCTCCAAAAACATCGCGAAAAACCGTACCTCAAGCCGGTCTCGCGCCACACCCGCGAAGCATTCGAGTATGCCCGGCAGCGGCTGACCAGCATCAGCGCGCCGCTGATTCTCGATTCGGGTTGCGGCACCGGCGAAAGCACCCTTGCGCTGGCCGAGCGCCATCCCGATGCGTTTGTGCTGGGCGTGGACAAGTCGCTGGCGCGGTTGCAAAAAAATCCGCTATTTGCCACCGAACACAACCGCAACCTGCTATTGCTTCGCGCCGATCTGTTTGATTTCTGGCGGCTGGCCGCCCGGGAAGGCTGGCGATTCGAAAGGCACTATATTTTTTATCCCAATCCCTGGCCCAAAAAACGTCATCTCAAGCGGCGCATTCATGGCCATCCGGCGTTTTTCGACATGCTGCGACTCAGTCCGTACCTCGAGCTGCGCAGCAACTGGCGCATCTATTTGGAGGAATTCGCGGCCGCGGTGGCTTTTGTCACCGGCCGCTCTCTTGAAGTGGAGACCTTTGCGCCGGACACACCGATCTCGGCGTTTGAGAGGAAATACTGGCTCAGCGGCCACGAGCTGTACCGGCTGCGCATCCGGCTTTCGTGACCTGATTAAAACTAAGCATTGCGTTCATTTCTGAACATTTTGACGACGGGAACCAATGAACCCACTTGAGTTGATACAGAAATACTACCAGCCGAAATCACTGGCGTATCGCATTTTAGTAGAACACAGTCAGCGAGTGGCCGAAAAAGCGCTAAATATTGCCGAACGGATCGGCGCAAATGATCTGGATATGCGCTTTCTGGAAGAGGCCGCGCTGCTACATGATATCGGCATATTGTACGTCAACGAGCCGCAAATCGGTTGCCATGGCGACCGGCCTTATGTGTGCCACGGCTATCTCGGCCGGGAACTGCTGGAAAAAGAGGGGCTGCCGCGGCACGCTATCGTGTGTGAAACCCATGTGGGCGTCGGCATCACGCGTGAGGAGATCGAACGGCACGGCCTGCCGCTACCAGCGCGAGATATGCTGCCACAAACCCTGGAAGAAACAATCATCGCCTTTGCGGACAAATTCTACACCAAGCATCCGAACCATCTCTACGAAGAAAAAACCCCCGATGAAATTCGACGGCGACTGGCGAAGTACGGCCCGGGAAAAGTGGCCATTTTCAACCGGTGGCTGGAGATGTTTGGTGTGTAGGCAACAGGCATTTTAATAGCGAGGTAGCAATCCGCCATGCTTGAGCTAATCTGCGCCCATTTTATCATACAAAATTCAAAGGAGAAACCATGTCCCTGCTTCTGATGTTTCTCATCCTCATCGCGGTTGGCAGCCTTGTGGGCTGGCTGCTGTCGCGCACCGCATTGTTTAGGCATCTGCCCGTTTCGGTGATGAGCCTGCTTACCGCCCTGGCACTGGCCGGCGGCTATCTTTTGCAACTGGAATACCGTCATCTGCAGGAGAAACTCACCGAACGCGCCTGGCCCACGGTGACCGGATACGTGATCGAGGCGCGCATCGATACCAGCCGCGCGCTCATGCCCAGCATTCTGTACGAATATGAAATCAATGGCCGCCGGTACACCGATACCACCGATCTGCATATACCGGCGTTTGGCGGCAAGGCCAAACGGCTGGAAACCGCAGATCAGGTGGTGAAGTCGTTTCCGCGAGGCAAGGCCGTCACCGTGCATTATAATCCGGCCAATCCAGAACAATCGGCATTGCGGGTGGGGCCGACGTGGGACATCTATATGAAACTGGGATTCGGTGGATTTCTACTGCTGATCAGCAGCGCAGGGCTGGTGCTGGGCCAGGTATTGCGCCACAAGGCCGGCTAATGCCGGTTCATGGCGACAACTCGCTCCTCCGCCCCGTGAAACCACATTGCTTGTAGTGAACCGGTTGGCGGATCACCGTACCAGCAGCAGCTTCTGCGACCAGTGATGCCCGCCTACCGACAGACGCACAAAATAAATCCCCGAGGGCTGGTTCACCGCATTCCAGATTACCCGGTGGCGACCGGCCGTGAACAGCCCTTGCGCCAGCACGGCCACCTCTCGCCCGGTTGCGTCGTAAATCGCCAGGCGCACCTCCGTGGCCACTGGCAATTCGAATTCCAGCGTGGTTTCGGGATTAAAGGGATTCGGATAATTCGGCCGCAGGGCGAACCGATCCGGCAGCGCCGTCAAGTCGTCGTTGGCCACGCCGGTGACCTGATCGGTGTAATAGTAGCCGAACAGGATCATCATCTCCTCCGAGCTGAGCAGGCCGAAGCCCAGCGCACGGTCAGTGGTGTTGTTGTAGGTGGTGATGAGCCGCAGGCCCTGACCGGGCTCCAGGGTCAGCGGCGGATCGATTTCCAGGATTGGCGGGTGCTCCCAGTCGTAAGCGATGTAAATCAGCTCACCATCGCGCGGCCCACCGGCAATTTCCACACGGAATTCGGTCATGTGTTCGTGGGCATGCGAGAACAGTTGAAAAATGTGCATGCGTTCCCGGGTGTAATACGTTTTGGTGAGCGTCGTGACCTGCTGCGGCGGTAAATAGATGTCCGTGTTGTTCAAAAACAGCACCTCGGCGATGTGCTCGATCTCTGAGGGATCGGCAAAATGCAAATTCACGTAAATCTCACCCTGAATCTCCGAACTGCTGCGATTGGCGTAATGCGCATTCAGGTCGAAGCCCTTGCCAGACGGCAGCCGCAGCGCCACGCCGGGTGGAAAATGATAGTTTAACGCCGGCCACTGCGTGCCAGCAAAAAATTGCTGGAATTGCATCGGAAACAGATTGGCGCCGATGTAATTGCCATTGGCATCGCGGATGTCCCGGTAAGTGCGCGCCTGCGTCTCAATGCCGGTCATCACGAAATAGGGCGTGTCATCCCGGTAGGTGTACAAAATGAAATGATGGCTTCCCGGACGCAACCGCATTTCGATGCGTTTGATAAACCGGTCTTCGTTATGATTCAGCGGTTCATAATAGAAAAATTCGCGGTCAAAATTGGGCTGCACCGGAAAGGGGCCGAGGTGAAATTGAATACCATTCTGCGGCGGCTCCAGCGCCACGAACTCGGGCGGCGTGTAGCGCGTGGTATCATCCAGCACGGCCGGATCGACCACCTGCCCCTGCCGCGGCGCGCCGGCGATGATCCACTCGCGGATCAATTTCAGCTCGCCGTTGGTCAGCGCTGGCCCTCCCAGCGGCATGATGGCGCCATAATACGGATGATCTGAATAAAAATGCTCCTGATCCGGCGCATTGACTTTTTCCCAAAGGAAGCTCTTGTACAGTCCGGCCAGCCCCTTGTTGCTGACACGGAACAGACCGTCCTCACGCGCGGCGCTGTTTTTGGGCGGTACGTTCACGAGCTGAGCGTAGCTGGAGTCGGCGGTCAGCACCAGGCCCGACTGCCTCGCGAACGAGGTTCCGGGCTGGTGACAGCTCACGCAATAGCGGTTGAAAATGGATTGCTGAATGAGGGTGTACGTATCGTTCTGAGCGAGGAGCGATGAAGCCAATCCCCAGAAAATCAGAATGAGCCAAGTTCGGAGTGCCATAGCCTATCCTTCCCCGTTGGACAGATCAATAATCGTAATGGGCGCAAATCGATTTTGTAATATACAACTCCGTAGCAGATTCACCAAAGAAAATCTCCCGGCTGGCATGGATAGAGGAGCGCGAATGCAGGGAGAACATGGGACCCGGATGGAGCTGCGTCACAATGATTTCTGAAAGCGCTACTTGCATGGGTTTGTCCATGACAGTGCCAGAAAGAATAGCCGCCATGCACCTCACCATCCCTTGCAACGCAGAGGACTGAATCGGATATGACCTATCGGCTTCCGACAGATTTTCGCGAACGGGTGCTGGCCTGGGTGCGCCGGATTCCTCGCGGCAAAGTTGCCACCTACGGCCAGATTGCCGCACTGGCCGGCGGCCCGCGACACGCGCGGTCCATCGGACGCATTTTACGGATGGCCGACGACGACGCGCTCCCCTGGCACCGGGTGATCAATCACCGCGGCCAAATTTCGCTGCCGAAATTCGGCCAGTACGAGCTGCAAAAGCAGCTCCTGCTCAGCGAGGGCGTGCACTTCGATGCCAACGACCGGATCGATCTCCGGCGGTTTGGCTGGCAGCCGGACAAAGAATGAGAGCGTTCAGAATTTCAGGTCGGATAGCTCGGGCAGGTCGCGTGCCCCGGTAAGAATCCACTCGTCCTCGGTGATGACCACATCCATGGGCACATCAAAGGCGTGGATGGGCACCTGCTCGACGAGCTGGCAGGCGAACGCCAGGCCGATGCGCAGGGCGACCGTTTTCTGCAGAAAACGGTCGTAGAAGCCCTTGCCATAGCCCAGCCGGTTGCCGCGGCGATCAAACGCGCAACCCGGCACGATGATCAGGTCAAGTTGCTCGATTGGGGTGGGGGTGCAGCGCTGCGGATCCGGTTCGAGAATGCCGAACGTCCCCGGCACGAGATCCGAAAACTGGTGGACATCGTAGTGGTCCAGCACATGCGTGCCCGGGCGCACGCGCGGCACCGAAATCACGCCGTGCTCGGCCAGTACCGCCTGGAGGATGGCGTGCGTATCCACTTCTTCGGCAAGAGAGACGTAGCTGTGAATGCGCCTGGCTCGGCGAAACGGCACAAAGTCAAACAGCCGCTGGCGGATGCGCTGGCTCTTGCGCGCATGCTCTTCCGCGGACAATTGCCGCCGGCACGCCAGGGCCTGCCGCCGCAGCCGCCGCTTGGCCCCGTCAATGTCTCTATCGGTTCCGTTCCGAATCGTTCCGCTGTGTTTGCTTTCCAATGGCCGACCTCATTCCGTTCGCAAAATGTTGATCCAGCACGCCGATCACCCCCAGTTCGCGGCGAAAAAACAGTTCTCCGAATTCGTCTTTGGTGCCGTACACCACCACCGGGCAGTCACCCGCATGATGGCGAATTTTCCTGGCCAGATTTTCAGACGCATCGGCAGCCAGGAAAATAAGCTGCACCTTGCCGCGCCGCAGTGCGGCCAGCACGGCGGTCAAGCCAAAAGCCAGCTTTCTGGCCCGGGCGGCCAGGCTGAGCAAGTAATACACTTTATCGTGTGTCAATGGCGTCTTTTTCAAGGGCTTCGTAAAAGGCCTCCTTTAGTTGCTGGTAGCACTCCGCCGGAACCTGCGTCCGGTAGGCGCGATGCAAGGCCCTGCGTTTGAGGGCGGTTTCCAGACAGTCGGGTTTCGGACAGAGGTACGCACCGCGCCCCGGCTCCCGGTACTTACGATCCAGTACGAGGCGGTCCGGCGCATGAAACACGATGCGCCACATGGCATATTTGGATTGCTTGGCGCCGCAGCCGATGCAGGTACGTTCCGGTATGTGTTTGCCTTTCAAGGTCCTCTGCTTCAAATGAAGTATCCATCTTAAATGAGAATATCTAATCTACACCAAACGGGATAGAGAATCAAGCCAAATTCAGGAATGCAGGCAAATGCAAGCAATACAGTGTAGGGACTGGCTGTAGCCGGACAGAAATTTTCTCTGCGTAAACAGGTTGCTTGCGTTGCAAGAGGCGGTTGTGTTACACTTGCACGAAATCCACCGCCTGACGGGCATATTTTTTATCCGAAGGCGGCAACTGCAAACGCCAGGTGCGGAGTTCCCCGTCCTCCCGCTCCATCGTAAGATCAGCCACGGGCTGCACCTCGATTCCGGCATGCACCGTCGAAAACGTATAGTCGTGTCCGGCCAGTCCTTCAAAAATAAGCCGCACGGTGTTTCCCCCGATGGTCTGCGTTTCCACCAGCGCCAGCCCGGTATTGGATTGCCCCGGCTGCAGCGGATTCTCCGGCGGCACGACATCAAACAGGCCGCGAACCTCGATCTCGATGCGGGTTTCGCCCGGGGCGAGTTCGGTCACCAGCGGCAGGCTGGGCCGATCCTGCCCGTCGATGCGCAAGCGCCGCATGGCAGCGAAGAACGGCAATTGCGGATGAAAATGCAGCTCGATGGCCGGGCCCTGCAATCGCAATCGCCACTGCAGCTTCCGTCCTGTGCGGCGGTAGTCGATTTCCACCACCGATTGGCCGATTCGTACCCGGCGCAGACGCGCCCGCGTCCAGTGCGCCGGCAATTTCGACTGCAAAATCATCCGGCGGCCGAACCGCGCGTCCAGGCCCCACAGGCCTTCCAACGCCGGCGCCAAACACATGGCCTCCGACCAGGCCTGGTGCGGACACACCCCGGCCATTTTGAACACGTCACCGTGCAACACCTCGGGCATATTGCCCGGCGAAATGGGCTGAAAAATGCGCCACTGTTGCTGCAGCGCCTGCAACGCTGGCCGGGATTGTCCCACCCGGAAGGCAGCGAGACACAGCCAGCCGGTAAACAGCGGCCAAACGCTGCCGTCATGATAGCCGGTAGGCCGGTAGCCGGAATCGAACTCCGACACCATGCGGGCCCCCCAGTCGGTGGTCATGTCCCGGCGCAGCAGCCGGCGCACCACCTTCCGGCCCCGGTCCTTTTCACACACATCCAGCCAGATCGGCACCGATGGCATCAGGGTGACGAAGCGCATCAGGCTACCGTCCTGCCGTTTGCCCAGCGCGAAGTGCTGGTCTTCGTCCATCCAGAATTCTGAGTTGAGCCGCCCGATGAGTTCCATTGCCCGGCGGTACCAGTCGCGCGAGGTATCCGTTTCTGCGAGCTCGGCGGCCATTTCTGCCATTGCGCGCAGGGTGGCGATCCAGAGACCGGCCAGATAGAACGTCACGTGCGCGCCGTAATAGCGACCGCCCTCGATCCAGCCGTGCCCCACGTGCGTGTTTTCGATGAAGCCATCGCCATCACGGTCGGTGCTGAACAAAAACGCCATGGCCTTTTGAGCCGCGGGCCACAGTTCGCGCAACAGCTCTCGGTCGCCGCTCCAATGCACGTATTTGGCCAGCAGCCACAGGAACAGCGGCGTGGCATCGGCGGCATCGTAGTGGATGATGCCACTGGTGGTGCACTCGTGGAAAATCTTGCCATCGAACTGCTGGAACCGCGCCAGGAAGCGCAGGTTTTCGGCCACCCGGTCAAACTGGCCGAGATACAGCGCGGCCAGCGCTGTGAATACCGAATCCCGACCGAAATACCAAGCATACCCTGGCCGGGTGGCGTTCCAGCCGGCGCGCGTGGTCATGAATCCGGCGAGGTAGGCTTCGCCCAGCCCGGGGGTGCGCGCCCAGAAGCTGTTCATGCGGTGCACGGCCCACGCGACGGCCGCCTGCGCCTCGGCGTCCGGGCACTCCAGCCAGGTCACGCTTTTTTGTAGCTGCACCGCTGCTTTTGTGGCGTCCCGCAGGATGCGCTGTGGGGACAGGCTCAGCCAGGATGCCAACGCCTGCTGTTCATCCTCACCAGCGGCTCCGGCAAAAAGGAACACCAGCGGCTGCCCGGACCCGGATGGTGAAGCCACGAAACGGATTTTGACCCGGCTCTGTTGCTCGTCGGACGCCTCATCAACCTGCGACTCCACGGTGGTCGCATCGACGCGAAAGCCGGCCAGATGGGGCGCATGCTGCGACTGCACGCGCGCCTCCCGGCGATAGTGCGCCACCGTGAGCCGCCCCTGCACACCCATGGGATAATTCCACATGATGCGCAGGTCGCTGTAAAATTCGATCACCAGCTCCTGATCGGTCGGGAAATCAGGCACGGCAAGCAATCCCACCGGCAGCTCCGGATGCACCGCCAGCCAGACCTCGAAAGGCTGACCATCCAACCGACCCTGCCAGCGCACCCGCTCTGGACCTACTTCGATCCCCTCGGCGAATTCTGACAGATTGCGACCGTTGACGGTCATCGTCAGATGGTGCAGCAGCATGAACGGATAGGCCCACACTTCATCGATGCCGCGGCCCAGCCGCCCCATGAGCACCATGCGTCTGCCGGTAAGGCCGAAAAAGCGATCGCGATGCGCATCAGCGGAAAGGCGGGGCAGGTCAGCCTGCGGCATGGTCAACGGCTTCATCGGGCGTTTTTTGCGCGTTTTCAGCGGCACCACTTCGACGCCAATCTCCGGCACCGGCCACACCGGCCGGCGTTCGGGAAGAGGCCCGGTCAGATAGTCCAGACAGTGGCGCAAAAACGTTTCACGCGCCGATTGATAAATGGCATCGCCGACGTCGAAATGCACATGCGCGCCCACGCACAGCACCCGGGGCTCGGGATATTCCCACATCAAAACGCGCGTGGGATCATTGCCGATGTACTCCCGATGAATCGCCACCGCCTCGCCGTGTTCCGGTCCGGGCGGCATGGCATAGCCGCATTGCGTGAGCGGATCGTCGGGCTGCGGATTGTGCAGATACACGCCGCCGTGAAACGGCTCGAACAGCGGATGCCGCAGGAATGACAGCAGTCCAAGCATGCCGTGCTCATCGTGGGGACGCGTGTGCGTGGTTTCTGCGATGATATCTGGCAGCCGCGGTTCAAGGCCGAGATCGTGCACGGCCAGCGCAGCCTG
This sequence comes from Candidatus Zhuqueibacterota bacterium, assembly GCA_030950365.1. GTDB lineage: Bacteria > Zhuqueibacterota > Zhuqueibacteria > Zhuqueibacterales > Geothermadaptataceae > Hydrothermovivens. Next base: position 12,987 of record JAUZRQ010000068.1, read on the forward strand.
CAGCGTGAGCAGGAGCCGCCCACCGGCGCGGAGGTGCCGGGCGATCATTTGCTGCGCTTCCGGCATCATGTGGCGATACACCGCCTGCGATTCGGCGTGCAGCCAGATCACCGTTTGTCTGGGATCCATCCGCTCCGGCAGCCGCTCCACCACAGAGAACGGCAGCCCGCTGGTTTGCAGCCACTCCGCCGCGGTTCGGGATTCATCTGTGCCGGAGTGGAGAAACAGAACGGTCATGTCAAACTCCTTCAAGCCAATTTGGGAGCATCCTTTTTTGTTTCGAAAGGATAGCCGGATGCTTTGCCCATGATTGAGGATCATGCCATCCCCTTGATGCAATATAACACGGCATCGAGAAAAAGCCAACAAATCACGAACGACTGCATGTGTGCATTTGGCGCGTGGTTCGGACGCCCGAAATTCAAATTGCATTGCGCGGAGAAATTCATTATTTTTGTAAACTTAACTTGACACCGATTTCAGAAATGGATCGAAACGATTCAACCTGTACGGTCATTTGGAAAGCTGGTTTCAAGGAACTGCTGAAGCCCGCAATAATCCATTTAAAGCACAGGCTGAAAGGTTGCGTTAAAAGCGGCTAAACTGTAACCCCTCAAACACGACAAGTCAAATGGGACGCCCCGCACATGGATTCGATTCGCGCTGAGGACCTGATCGCACACGTTGAACAATTCCAGGGCAAGAAAATCGCCATCATCGGCGATCTCATGCTGGACCGATACATCTGGGGTTCCGTCGTCCGCATTTCTCCCGAAGCGCCGGTGCCAGTGGTGGAAGTCGAATCCGAGTCTGACAGCTTCGGCGGGGCGGCCAACGTGGCCAACAACGTGCGGGCGCTGGGCGCACTGGCCATTCCGCTGGGAGTCATCGGCCGGGATGCCGCCGGCAACCGGCTTCTGCAATTAGCGCGCGAATCCGGTTTTCCCACCGACGGCATCGTCATAGATGACGGACGTCCCACCACCACCAAAACCCGCGTGATCGCTCACAATCAACATGTTGTACGCGTGGACCGCGAGCGTAAGGATGACATTTCTCCAGATACCGCTGAAAAGTTGCTGCAATTTCTGCAGGGCATTCTGCCCGATCTGGATGCCATTGTGCTGGAAGATTACAACAAAGGGCTGCTCACGCCATATCTAGTCCGGGAAGCCATCGCGCTGGCCCGCGAGCGCGACCTGTGCATCACGGTGGACCCGAAATTTCACCATTTTTTCGACTATCAGCACGTGACCGTGTTCAAACCCAACCGCAAGGAGACCGAAGAGGCCCTGGGCATGAAATTCGCCGATATGAAGGACATCCAGGAGGCGGCGCAAACATTGAAGATACGACTGCAGTGCCAGAATGTGCTGATCACTCTCGGCGAGCAGGGCATGCTGCTGCTGGCGGACGATCACCAATATCACACCATCCCCACGCGGGCGCGCAAGGTGCACGATGTCTCCGGCGCGGGCGACACGGTTATCGGTACGCTCACTGCAGCGCTGGCGTCCGGCGCATCGATTCTCGAAGCCTCGGTGCTGGCCAATTATGCCGCCGGTGTGGTGGTCGGCGAGGTGGGCGCGGTGCCCATCACGCCGGACAAACTCATCGAATCCATCCGCTTTTACGCATCGGGAGCGAAATCATGAACGGCGTGATCGACCTCGACACGTTTCTACCGATTCGCAAACAACTGCGCCAGCAGGGTAAAACCCTGGTGTTCACCAACGGCGTGTTTGACATTCTGCACCGCGGTCATGTCGAGTACCTGGCGCAGGCCAGGCAGCTCGGCGATGCGCTGGTCGTGGGCGTCAACACCGATGCTTCGGTGCGACGGCTTAAAGGGCCGGAACGGCCCATCGTGCCGCAGGAAGACCGCGCCTATCTGATCAGCATGCTCAAGCCGGTGGACTGGGTCATTCTGTTCGAAGAAAACACGCCCGAAACGCTTATCCGCGCGATTCTACCCGACGTGCTGGCCAAAGGCGCGGACTACCGTATCGAAGAAATCGTCGGCCATGATATCGTGCAAGCGCATGGCGGGCGCGTGGAGCGCATCCCGCTCACCCCGGGCCGCGCCACCAGCGACGTCATCGCTTCCATTCTCAAGCGCTACGGAGGGAAATCGCATTGAGACGAACGCTGGGCTTCATTTTCGCGGTGGTTCTGCTGCTGATGCTGCTGCACCTCCTGGCGAGTCTGCTCAACATCGCCTTTCTGCGCCCGTGGTCGGCAGCTGCCCCCGACGAAGGCCCGGCCGTTTATAAAGTCACTGGCGCCACCCACATCCACACGCGTCATTCGGATGGCTCCGGCACGCTAACAGACATCCTCACCGCCGCGCGCGCCAACAGTCTCGATTTCGTCTGGATCAGCGATCACAACACCCTGGCGCTGATCGACAGCACCGACGGCCGGGGCCGACCGCTGGTGCTGGTGGGCGCGGAACTGTCGCTGCGGCCCGGCCATTTGCTCGAATACGGCCTTTCGGAATGGACCTCAGAGCAAGCTATGGGCGGCCTGAGCGGCATTTTGGACCGCCTCGAGCAGCGGCACGGACTGGCGCTGATTGCGCATCCGTTTCATCCCAAAATCCGCTGGCGCGATTCGGTGGATGCCCGCATCCAGGGCATGGAGATTCTGAACGCCGACGTGGAGTGGCGCAACGATGCCCCGCTGGAACTGCTCGGCACGCTGTTCGCGTACCCGTTTTTCCGGCACGCCATGAACGCGCTCATCGATGTTCCCCGGCGGGAACTGCGCATGTGGGACAGCCTGACGGTGCAGCGCCCCTTCGTCGGTCTGGCCAGCGTGGATGCGCATGCGAAAATCAAACTGTCGAAAACCAGTTACTGGAAATTTCCGCCGTACGACCGGGTTTTCGCGCTGATTCAGAACGTGCTGTATCTGCGTGCGCCACTAGCATCCGAGCCGGATCGCGCGCGGTCGCAAATTCTCGAAGCCCTGCGCCGGGGCCGGCTCGCTTTTGGATTCTCGGGCCTCGGCGATCTGCGCATGGCAAACCTGTGGCTGCAGTCCGGTTCGCAGGCGTATTTGCCCGGCGAAACCGTGCAGGCGGCCTCTTTCGATTCGCTTCGGATTCAGCTCCGGCTGCCCGCGCAGCATGCCTTCGAGACTTATCTCTACCTGGATGGCGTGCGTATTGCCAGCTCCCGCCAGGCGAGCATCACCTGGCCCATTCGCGAGCCCGGTGTGTACCGCGTGGCCGTTTTCCAGCGCCGCATCCGGCCGACGCGGCTATCGCGCGTAAACATCCCCTGGCTGTTTGCGAACCCATTCAGCATCCGGAAAACATCATGAAGAACGCCCAGCATCACTCCATCGAAGACTATCTGAGGCTGGACCGGGCGATTCGCTTCGCCGCCGCCGCGCACCGGAAACAGATTCGCAAAGGTTCCGGCATTCCGTACATCTCCCATCCAGTGGCCGTGGCCATGATCTTGCAAAAGTACGGCTATCCGCTGGACTGGGTGATCGCGGGGCTGCTGCACGACACCATCGAAGACACGCACGTCACCCTGGATGAAATCCGGCGGGAGTTCGGCAATGCCGTGGCCGACATCGTCGAGGGCTGCACCGAGCCCGAACACCGCAGCCGGCCGTGGGAGCAGCGCAAGGAGCATACCATCCAGTATGTGCAGAACGCGCCGCTGGCGGTAAAAATCGTCACCTGCGCGGATAAGCTGCACAATCTGCTGTCCATTTTGCAGGACCGCGAGGTGCAGGGCGAAGAAGTGTGGCAGCGTTTTCACCGCGCACGCGATCAGCAGGAATGGTACTATCGCGAACTGATGAAAAGCCTGGAGATGAATCTTTCGCCCGAAGACCGACCGGCCATTTTCGATGAGCTGGCTGCGGCCATCGAACGCGTATTCGGGCGCGAAGCATAACATTCAGGATCGGGTGATCATATAAAATGGCGCCAGACCGTAACGCAAAGCGCTGCGATGGATTGGCCGGGCATGTACCACAATTGCATCCAGCTGATTTCGCTTGCCTGCAAGGCAAGTTTTGACTAACATAAAGCAATCTGTAACAATACGGGCATGTTGGATGCCGAAGCATGGAAAAAACGACCGGTTGATATGAACCATGTAAGGAAGGGATACCATGGAACACATGATGACATATTCCAGTCTCGAGCGCTATCTGCTATTGCTGTTCCTTGCTTTGACCATTGGGATATTCACCCGGGATTTCATCAACAAGCTGCGGGTGGTATTGAAGGGGAAATCCGACCGTCCGCGCTTTAACGATATTGGCCAGCGGCTGGCGCGAGTGGTGAAAGAAGTGCTATTTCAATCGCGCGTGCTGGGTGGCCGCCCGGTGGCCGGAGCCATGCACGCGGCCGTGTTTGGTGGCTTTGTGTTTTTCTCGCTGGAAACTATCGATCACTTTTTGCGGCCGTTCAATCTGCATTTTCTGCAGGTTTTGTTCGGCGAACACGTTTACATTTATAAAGGCATTGTCACCTTCTGGGCCATTCTGGTCAGCATCGGCATCATCGGGCTGGCGTTGCGCCGGTTTGTGTTTGTGCAATATTCGCCAAATCCGAAATCCTACGAATCGGGTGTGGTGGCGTTGATGATTCTCCTGCTGATGGTGACCTATCTTTACACGCAAACCGAACACGATCCGACCAGCACGCTGGCCAAAGCCAACTGGTGGCTGCATGCCAGTTTAATCATGATTTTTCCACATCTGATTCTGCGTTCCAAACATTTTCATATCATCATGGCGCCGGTGAACATCTTCTTCCGCACCGAACGGCTGGGTGAGCTTTTGCCGCTCAATCTGGACCTCGAGGCGCTGGAATCCGAGGACGAGGTGTCGTTGGGCCTGGAAAAGCTGGAAGACCTCTCCTGGAAAAACCGGCTGGATTTCGTCACCTGCGTGGAGTGCCGGCGCTGCACCGATCACTGTCCGGCCAATCTCGCCGGGCAAGAGCTCGACCCGCGAGGATTTATTCTCCAGGGCCGCCAGGCGATTTTTTCGCTGCCGGAGAGTGAGCCGGTAATCGGCAACGTCATTTCCGAAACCGCGCTGGGCCAGTGCACGAGCTGCGGCGCCTGCGAAAACATCTGTCCGGTGGGCATAGAGCATTTGCAGGTGCTGACGGGCGCCAAACGCGCGCAAGCGCTGGCCATCGGCACGGGCATGGTGGCCACGGAATTTCTGCAGAGCATCGAACGCTACGGCAATGCGTTTGGCAAGCCGAAGGACGCCCGCAAGCAACTCATCGAGGAACTGGAGATTCCGTATTACGAGCAAGGCAAAACCGAATACCTGCTGTGGTTGGGTTGCGTATGGAGCTACAACCCGGATGCGCGCTCGTCCCTCGAAGCCATGGTGAAGGTGCTGAAAGCGGCAGGGGTGAGCTTTGGCGTGCTAGAAAACGAGACCTGCTCCGGGCATCATTCGCGGCGGCAGGGTGAGGAGATGCAATTCCAGACCCTGGCGCAGGAGAACATTGATTCGATGCAGGCGGTGAAGGCGGAAAAGATCCTCGCTCCGTGCCCGCACTGCCTGCACACCATCGGGCGCGAATATCCTGATTTGCAGCCGGAGTTCCGTCCGAAAGTGATCCACCATTCAGAATTTTTGCTGGAGCTGATTCGCAAGGGCGTAGTCAAGCTGGATTCCCAGAAGTGGAACGGCAAAAAAACCACCTACCACGATCCGTGTTACCTGGGTCGGTATGAGCACGTGTTCGATGCGCCGCGGGATATTCTCAAAACCGCCGGGGTGAATTTCGTGGAAATGGAGCGACACGGCGCCAAAGCCATGTGCTGCGGCGGCGGCAATGCCGGCTTTGCGCGTGAGCAGCAAGTTCCGAAACGCGTGGATCAGGTGCGCAAGGAACATGTGCGCGAAACCGGCGCCGATCTGCTGGTGGTGGCGTGTCCCGAATGCAAGATGATGCTCAACGCCGCGGTAGAAGAAACCAAAGACCTGGCCGAACTCGTCGCGGACGCACTGGCTTAATTGACAGCAAGACGTTATCAATTTTGTTTTAAAACAGCAGGCACCTTAAAGGTGTCCGGTGTTTTTCTTGATTTGCCAAATAAAAAGCCCGACATCCATCGATGCCGGGCTTTTTTGTGTCCGCAATCCAGTGCCGCGATTACAGGTCCAGCGATAGGCGGGCGTAGTAGAAACCACCATTCATGCCGAACTGAGTCACGCGACGGCTGTACGGGAACCGACCACTGCTGATGTTGGCCGGCTTGGTGTGCTTATCCGGGAAGGTGTTGAACAGGTTGTTCGCACCCACCGAAAGCCGCACCCCCTTCATCACTTCATAGGCCAAATCGACATCGAAAATGGTCTTGGCCGAGAAGACCTCGTCGTTGGCCGGGTTGGTCGGCTTGTAATAGATTTCACCGAAATAGGTCGCACGCACCATCGCCTGCAATTTGGCCGTGGCGTAACGCAACCCCAGGGTGAATTTCTTGCGCGGCAGCGCATCTTCCAAACGGTTGCGCTCTTCGCGGTTGAACAGCGTGGTCTTGAAGCCTTCCAGTTCTTCCGCCGTGGGCTCACGTCCCTCAATTTCACGGAATATTTTCACCATTTCGGCCGGCACATTGGTAGCCACTACCTGGGTTTTGGTGAAGTTGGCCGCCGCCGTGATGCTCAGCGTCGCATCGCCCAGCGGTTTGGCGTACGAGGCCACGATATCGAGACCCCTGGTCTCCGTATCCACCGCATTGGCGAAGAACTGCGCCTGGCTCACGCCCAGCTTGGCGAACGGTTTGAGGATTTCCGCCACCACCGGGCCGATGGTCGGATGGCCGGCGCTGAACCGGCTCGACAGCACGATACGATCATCGATGTTGATCATGTATCCGTCAACTGTCAAACGCAGGTTCTCTAGCAGTTTGGCCGTGAAGCCAGCGCTGACGTTGAGCGAAGTTTCTTCTTTCAGATCCGGCACGCCGAAGGCCTTGGTAATGGCGCTCCTGTTGTTGCCGGTCAACACGCGCTTGGGTTCGAGCTGTCCCGTGGCCGGATCCAACAGGAACTGAATACTGACGTTGTTGAACCAGACCTGATGCAGCGACGGCGCACGGAAACCGGTGCTCACCGCACCGCGCAGGGCGAAATTTGGCGCCACTTCAAAACGAGCCGCCACCTTGCCATTCACCGTGCTACCAAAATCGCTGTAGTTCTCAAACCGGCCGCCCACGTCCAGCATGAACTGATCGGTGACGTTACTTTCGAGACCGGCGTAAACCGCGATGCTGTTGCGGTAGCGATTGACCTCGTTGGAGGGCTGGAATCCCGGGAACACCTGCGATCCGGGGTTCTTCGGCGCGCCCGTGGAGGTGGTATCGAAATCGATGCCCGGCCGATCGCCACCGTTGCCGAGCTGCCACGAGGCTTCTTCTCCGGCAATGATACGGTAGTTTTCCACCCGGAACTCACTGCCCAGAACCAGCGACAGCGATTTCAGCTTGCCACCGGTATCGATCAGCCGCACCAGATCCAGGTTGCCGACGGTCTGCGAGAACCGCAACTGACCGGCGTCGAACGAGGTGGGGCTGGATTCACCCATGGAGGCATTCATGGAGTTTTCAATATTGAACTGGAACGAGTTGCCGCCATGCGTGATGCTCATGTCGATATCCCAGCCGTTGCGCGTGCCGCTGATGCCGGCCGTAAGCGCACGATCAACAATCTCGGTGTGGATTTCCGGCAGAAAGCCGTTCGGATACACGTTCAGATTCACGCGAGCTTCCTGATACGGCAGACGGTAAAATCCCGTGGCGCGGCCTTTGCGGTGTGAAAAACCACCGAAGGCATAGAACTCGGCGTTTTCACTCAACGGCACCATGGAGTTGAAGAACGTGGCACCCACCACGGCTTTGGACTGGCCGATCTTCATGGAGAAGTCGTCGCGGGTGAGGCCGCGGCGCCGCAATTCGGCTTCATCAGCCTGAGGATCGTTGGGAAAAAAGATCGGGCCCGTGTATGTAGAAGAGCGGTTGGTGGGCTCGCGATTCAAGAACTCGGCAGTCACGTTGAAATAGCCGCGATCGCCGATCTTGAATCCAAAATTGACATCTTGCTTCACTTCCTCTCCATCACCCTCGCCCGTCACCCCTACGAGCGTGTTGGTTTGAATGCTCGAGGTCTGTTCCTTCAGCACGATGTTGATCACACCGGCGATGGCATCGGAACCGTACTGAGCCGCTGCGCCATCGCGCAGAATCTCGATGCGCTCAATGGCGGAAACCGGAATAGCATTCAGATCCACGCCCACGGTACCGCGTCCGAAGGTACCATTCACGTGGACCAGGGCGCTCGTGTGCCGCCGCTTTCCGTTGATCAGGACCAGCACCTGATCCGGGCCGAGTCCACGCAAGCTGGCCGGATTGATGTGATCGGTGCCGTCGGCAATGGTTTGATGAGAAGCATTAAACGAGGGCGCCAGGTAGGTGAGAATCTGGTTCACTTCGGCCTGACCGCTATGCCGGACTTCCAGGTCCGTAATCACATCCACCGGAACGGGCGTTTCCACCGCGGTGCGCGCGGTACGTGACCCCAAAACCACCAGCTCTTCACCAACCTGCAGAGCGCTTTCGGAAAGCGCAAAATCGACCGTCACGGTTTCGCCGGGATTGACCCGGACTTCCTTTTCGGCTGGAGAGTAACCGATAAAGCTGGCCCGCAAGGTGTACACCCCCGGGCTGATACTGATATGATATTCACCGTCCAGATTGGTACTGGCACCACGCAGGGTACCAACGATAATCACATTGGCGCCGGGCAAAGGCTCGCCGCTTTCGGCAACCGTCACTTTACCGCTGATGGTGCCTTTGTCTTGTGCCAGCAGAGAAAACGCCAGCGAAAAGCTCAGTAGAATAACGATCGTCGCAATGGAAAATAATTTCCGACTCATTTTCCCTCCCTTTAGGAAATGGTTTCATTTAATATAGACATTAAATAAAAAGAACATCGCATGTTAGCGCTCCCACCTCCTTTCGGCATTCGTGTTATTGACATTATGATTACCTCTGGGGGCATAATGCTAATAAGTTTAAAATTTATTGAGGTATTTTAAATTGTGTTAAATAAAGAACAGCTAAGATTGTTCTGGTTCTAATGTGTGAGTGATGCTTCGATGTCATGAGAGAGGCACTTGAATGATTTTGAAACGGCATTGCATACCGATCAAGCCACCGTTTCCGTCTTCGACAAGATAAAAACGAGGACGGGAATCATGGCTAAACACCAAGCAATTGAAGTATTGCGCGGCTACTTTCTTAACTTTGTTATTTCTAAACAATTATATTAATTTTAGTTAACAATAAGGCGAAATATACATGCACAAATGCGCTTTGTCAATACTTTTTTCTTTCATTCGTTTACATTTTAAAAACAGAGCCTTCGACATGATTCCAACCAAAAAAACCCGCCAGGTTTGTCTCCTGACGGGTCGAACCGAGGTCATTCAGGCCACCTACTATCACTGCGAATTTTATACCGATTGGCTATCTCCTTAATCCTGGCATGGCCTTCGCTATGTTCTATAGTTCAAATGTACAGGCGTTTCCCTCTGAACTTTTTCAGGATCACCTCGCACTTTTGCAAATGCAATAATCAAGTCGGCTCAAAGACCTTCCTGCGCCAGCACGTAAGACAGGATGGCCAGCATGGCCGCGCCCAATTCCAGTTCGCGCTCATTCACCTTGTCAAATGTATCGTTATCCGAGTGATGGTAGTCAAAATAGCGGTGCGAATCCACCATCAATCCGATGGTCGGCACGCCCTGGCGTTTCAACGGAGATATGTCGGCGCCGCCTCCGCCCCTGCGAATGACGCCGGCCTCGATTTGCTCAAACAAATACGCCCAGCGTGCCAGTTTCTCTACAACGGCTGGAGGCGCATCCACCGAAAAGCCTCGCGGCGCAAAGCCGCCGCGGTCGCTTTCGATGGCCGCCACGTGGCGCCAGCCTTGTTGGCGCGCCACGCGGGCGTATTCCCTGCCACCGCGCAAGCCATTTTCTTCGTTCATGAACAGCACGGCGCGGATCGTGCGCTTCGGATGCAATCCCAGCGCACGCAGCAACCGCAGCGCTTCAATGGACTGAACGCAACCAGCGCCGTCGTCATGGGCGCCGTGGCCCTTGTCCCAGCTATCCAGATGGCCGCCGATGACGATGATCTCGTCTGGTTTTTCACTGCCGCGGATTTCACCGATGACATTGGCCGACGGCACATCCGGCAGGGTTTCGCAGCTCAGGCGCAGCCGCACGCGCACATGGTCTTCACGCTTCAGCAGGCGGCTCAGAAACTCTGCATCGAGGGTGCTGATGGCCGCGGCCGGAATTTTGGGAATGCCTGCGATGTAGCGCATGCCACCGGTGTGCGGCACATCATCCAGGCGGGTGGTCATGGACCGCACTAGCACGGCCACGGCGCCGTATTTGGCCGCTTCGGCCGCGCCGCGCGTGCGCTGATTCACTGCCCCGCCATACGCCCTGAATGTGTTCCGCTCGGCCGGATCCATGGGGCGGTTGAAAAATACAATTTTGCCGGCGATGGCCTTTTTCCCCAGCCGGGCCAGCTCATCAAAATCATGCACCTCGATCACTTCGCCGATGACGCCCATCTCCGGAGTGCCGACACTACCGCCCAGCGCGCACACGGTCAGCGGATGATCGCCCACAATGGTGGATTGGATGATTTCGGCCTCCTCCACCTCGCCGCGCACCCAGCGCGGCACCATCACCGGCTGCAGCCAGACGCTATCCGCCCCGATTTGCACCAGCTTTTGCCGCCCCCACTCCACGGCCGCCGCCGCCTGGGGCGAACCGCTCAGCCTCGGCCCGATGGTCAGCGTCAATTCCCGCAACATATCATAGGCCTGGCGCTCCTGAAGCGCCCGGTCGATCAGTTTGGTAGCCCGTTCCAGGTAAGGCTGCGCATTCGAGTCAGTCTGCGCCCGGGCCATCAAAGGCACAAGCAAACCCAATGCAAGCAGGCCGTTCCACAGTCCGAGTCGCCGTTTCATCACTGTCATCGATGCAATTCCTCCTGTCTATTGATTCCCCAAATGCAAGTACAAACAAAATACGCATCAAATATTTGCATGGCAAGGTAGTCCGTCCGAAAGGGTCTTTCCAATCGGACAGGCTTTCGAAAAAGGCGTTCAAGAAAATCCAGCCGTGAATGCGTAGGGGCAAAAATTACCCGAAGCGTACCGTATGGAATAAACCAGGCATGAGACTTCGGAGTGCTGGCTTTTATCGTTGTTTGAAGGCTTTATTCGCCGATTCGCACAAGCGAAGATTTTTCCACGATTTGTGAAAAATTGCTTGCCATTTTAAAAATTGGCGTTTATATTTATGTAAACTTTTTGTAAATTTTTTGCCGATGGCATATTTTTTGGGCAACAGGATTTTGCTCCATTTTCCATTCCATTCCATTATGCCTGCTGTTTTTTCCACTTTGCATCCGCATCCATAAGGCGACACAGGATTCCAGGACACGGGGACAGAAGGGGAACGCGATTCGATAAACGGAAGTGACCGGCGAATTTCGGGAAGGCCATACGCATGCAAAATCTGTTGAAGGTGTACCTCAATCTGGAAAGCGAAACCCGAAAACACTGTGAGCGGGTGCGAATCCTCGCCGTGCAAATCGGCACACGGCTCGGATTGAACCAGCGCGAATTGCAGCATCTGTCATTGGCGGCGCAGTTCCACGACGTCGGCAAAATCGCTGTGGACCCGGCTATTTTAAACCAGCCCACACGGCTGACTGCCCGGCAGAAAGAGATCATCCGGCTGCATCCGCAAATCGGCGCGGAAATCTGGGCCTCGCTCGGCGGTGATCCCGAAATCGCCTTTACCATTCTCAACCACCACGAACATTTCAACGGTCGCGGCTATCCGTTTGGCCGGGCAGGCCGTAGCATCCCCCTTCCCAGCCGCATCATTGCCATCGCCGATGCGCTGGACGCCATGCTGTCAAACCGTCCGTATCGTAAGGCTATGAGCCCCGCGCAGGCAGCTATGGCGCTGCTGGCCGGTAGCGGCAGCCAGTTCGATCCACGCATTGTGCGCCTGATCCTCAGCAGGCCCTCTTTTACCGCGCCTGTATTGCAGGCTTACATACACACCTGATTCGGCAATTACAATTTCGAATGAAGAACGTGTAAATCGAGGCTGATTACGCTTATTCTGTTGCTAATCTCAATATTCCTGCTTATATTCTCAGCGAATCGGACCGATCGGCCATCGAGAATGATGGCATACGTTTTGCAGGTGATGTATAACCTTTGATATTTGGGGCATCGATTCGAAAATCACGCAGGACCATACATCGCGGAAAAGGAGTTTAAGAATGAAATTGAAAAAACGCTTTGGCGTGCTGTTTTTGGTGTGTGCGGGAATTCTGGCGAACGGTGTGATGGCTCAGGACAATCTGCGCTCCCAACTGTTCTCCGAAGTCGATGCCATCAAAGCGCAGGCTGAGAAACGGCAGGCCAATGTGCTGGCGCCCACCAACTACGGCAAGGCGATGAAGGCCTATCAACGCGCCGAGCAGGACCTGCGCAAGGGGCGCAACCTGCAGGATATTCGCAAGCGCATCCGCGAAGCACAGGCTTATTTCAAAAAAGCCATCGAGGCCACCAAGCTGGCGGAAGTGACTTTTTCCTCGGTTACCGCAGCGCGCAACGATGCCATCAGCGCGGATGCAGCCAAGTTCGCCCGCGCCACCTGGGAGAAGGCCGAAGAGAAGCTCATCGAAGCGGCCAAGGAGCTGGAAAAGGGCGATGTGAAAGATGCCATGAAGCGCGGTAAAAAAGCCGAGGAGCTGTACCGCCAGGCCGAACTGGAAGCCATTAAGGCCAATTTCCTCACCCCGGCCTGGACCCTGCTCGACAAGGCCGACCGCCTGAAGGTTGGACGCAATGCGCCGCGCACTCTGGCCCGAGCCCGGGAACTGGCGCAAAAAGCGGAAGATCTGCTACGGCAAAATCGGTACGATAACGATGAAGCGCGACAACTGGCGCAGGAGGCCAAATACGAAGCCGCCCATGCCATCTTTCTCAACGACCTGATCGACAAATACAAGGACGCCGATCTCGATTTCGAAGACGTATTTTTGCTGGCTGAGCAGCCGCTGCAGAAAATCGGAGGCACGTTGGATATCGTAACCCGGTTCGACAAAGGCTACGATCCGCCCACCGAAAAGATCATCAACAAAATCAAAGATTTACAGGACAAACTGCGGCTGGCGCTGGAAGTGATTGAAAAGCGCAATGCGGAAATCAAAACGCTGCAGGAACAGATTGCCTCCATGGAGCGACGGCTGGGCAGCCTGACCGCCGCCGAAAAGGCGCTGCAGGAAAAGCTGGAACGTCAGCGCCGGCAGGAAATGACCTTTTTTGAAGTGGCGAAAATGTTCACGCGCAGCGAGGCACAGGTGCTGCGCGATGGCAATCATGTGATCATCCGGTTGTATGGCCTCACCTTTCCAGTGGGCCACGCGATCATCGAACCGCAGTTTTTCTCGCTGCTCACCAAGGTTCAAAATGCGCTTCGCAAGTTTCCGAACGCCAATGTGATCATCGAGGGCCACACCGATTCGCAGGGCTCGGACAAGCAAAACCAGTCGCTATCGGAACAGCGGGCTGAGGCGGTGCGGCAGTATTTGCTGGCCAATATGAACTGGAGCCCGGGCCGGATCCATGCCGTGGGCTACGGCGAATCGCGGCCCATCGCCAGCAACGATACTCCCGAAGGCCGCGCCAAAAACCGCCGCATCGACATTGTAATTATCCCGGAATGGGCCCAGAGCGAGGCGGCCAACCAGACGCAGCGGTGAACCGCATGGCTTGAATGAATAATGAAACGCATCAAAAGCGCGCGTCTTTCCAGGCGATGCGCTTTTTTTATTGTTAGCGTGAGGCCGATGGTTTGGACAGACAATTCTTGCAATGGCCGCCGAAACAGCAGTAGCACAAGCTTCCAGTTTGTGAGGCCACAGGTGGTGCCGAACCGGGGCATCCAGGCCACCAGATTCGATTTGATTTACGATGACTGAACCCGTGCATTCGTTCCCGGCCGCAAGGGCCGGAGACTACACTCGCCAAAACACCGTCAGGGATGGCATTCGATCCTCTACATAAACGATAATTCAATCATCAGGCACCCGCAAGGGGCGCGGGCTACGTCGTGGCATTCATGAGCCGTGGCGTAAAACACAAACATCCCCTTCCTCACCAATTCTTGTGCAGGCATTCCGTGCCGATCCGCGTCCTCCGTGTTCGCTTTTGTTGCTTTGCCCAATACGTGCAAAACCCAACCGGCCATAAGGACCGGGGGCTACATAAAAACGCCCTCCTTTTCGGCTTTCGTGTTTTTCGCGGTGAAAATAAAACAACCACAAATCGCCGCGGTCAGGGACCGCGTCTAACCAAAAATATGTTCCATTCCGGATAGAGGCCGTCCCTGACGGCCAACCAACTTTTATTGATCCAACGGAAATGTTTGTTCGGCAAGCTTCAATTGCTCGGGGCGGCCGAGGTCGATCCAGCGCGCCGCATCGCCGCGGTAGCCCGCGATACGTTCGCCGGAGGCCGCCAATTTCAGGTAAGCATCCACGATCGAAAAACATACCTCATCGGGAAGAAGCGGGAAAATAGCTGGTGAAATGATGTGTATCCCCATGAAGGAGAGCGGCGTCACGGCGCCGGCATCCGGCACCACCAGCCGCTCTTCGCCAAGCTGCACATGCCGCCAGCCTATGATCCGCAGATCGGCGTCGAACAACAAATACCGGCTGGTTTGGCGTTGCCGCACCGCCAGCGTGGCCAGATTGCCGCGCTGGTCATGTGCGGCCAGCATGGCCGATAAATCCAGATCGGTGAGAACATCCACATTGTGCAAAATAAACGGCCGACCATCATCAAAAAACCAGGACGCCCGCTTAAGACCGCCGCCGGTGTCCAGCAGCTCCTCCTCCACCGAAAATTCGATCCGCAGCCCAAAGGCGTCGCGCTCGCGGACGAATTCGATAATCTGCTCGGCCAAATGGTACACATTGATGATGATTTCTTCCACGCCGAAGCTTTTGAGGCGGAGAATGACGTGTTCGAGTAACGGCTTGCCGGCCAGCGGCACCAGGGCCTTGGGGATGCGATCGGTGAGCGGCCGCAGGCGCGTGCCCCGTCCCGCAGCCAGAATCATGGCCTTCATGCCGGCTAGACCCCCACCATAGGTTGAAACTGCTCCTGCATTTCCAGTTCGCGGTGCCGGACCTCCACATCCACATCGAAATGCTCCTTGATGATCCGCGCCAGCCGGTTGGCGCAATACACCGACCGGTGCTGACCGCCGGTGCAACCGAACGCGACCATGAGATCGGTGAAATTGCGCTTCTGGTAATTTTGAATCACCTGCGCGATGATCGCATTGACGTGGCGCAGGAATTGATGCACATCTTCTTCGCGATCCAGGAAGGCGATCACCGGCTCGTCGTTGCCGGTGAGATTGGCGTATTCGGGATAGCGGCCGGGATTCGGAAGCGCTCGGCAATCGAACACGAAGCCGCCGCCGTGGCCTTTGTCATCCCACGGGATGCCGCGCTTGTACGAAAAACTCTGGATGCGCACCGTAAGCCGGAGATCGGCGTTACCGATTTGCCGAAGCATGGACGAACGCACCAGGCGGTTCCAGGCGTCGGTGAGCGCCGGCAGCTTCACGGGCAATTGCGCTGTGCGCAGCAGCCATTCGAGATTGCGGATGGCATACGGTACGCTGCGCAGAAAATGCGTTTTGCGCTCATAGAAACCGCGAAAGCCGTACGCGCCCAGCGCCTGCATGATGCGGATGTACACATAGCCGTAATAGTACTGCAAAAAGCTTTCGCGGTCGATGGGCATGAGTTGCTCCACCGCAGCGATGTAATGCTCTAACAGCGCATCGCGAACGTCCTGCGGAATATCGGCTTTTGCATCGAACAGCAGCGAAGCGATGTCGTATTGCAGCGCGCCGCGACGTCCGCCCTGGTAATCGATGAAATACGGTTCGCCGTCTACCAACATCACGTTGCGGGACTGAAAATCGCGGTACAGAAAAAAGTCGCGATCGGCCTGCAGCAGAAAATCGGTGAACCGCTGGAAATCGTCTTCCAGACTTTGCTCATCAAACGGGATTTTGGCCAGTTTGAGGAAATAATATTTGAAGTAATTCAAATCCCACAACATGGATTGACGGTCGAAACTGGCGCGCGGGTAGCACACACTGAAATCCACCACTTTGGCGGCGCGGATTTGAAATTGCGGCAGCCATTCCACGACCTTGCGGTAGGTCTCGATCAGCCGGTCGCTGAAACCCTCTTGCTTCCGGATTTCGGTGAGATATGAAAACAGAGTCACATCGCCGAGGTCTTGCTCGAGGTAGATATTTTGATCGAGATCCTCGGCATAAATTTCGGGCACCGGCAGACCGATATCGCGAAACTGGCGACTGAACGTCAGGAATGCGATGTTCTCCTTCCGGTCGGGATTGTATGCGCCAATGGCGCGTTTGCTTTTTCCGGTGATGCGGAAGTATTTGCGGTCTGAGCCGTGCGCCGGCAGTGGCGCGATGCCGGTCGCCGTTTCGCCGGCCCAGCGTTCAAACAGCTCGGCCAGTTTTTTCTGAACTTTTTTCACAGAAGCCTCACGCCATTGATTGAACGTTGCGATTGGACACCATGCGTTCGATGTTTAAAGAAATACTCATAAAAATAGTCACAAGAGCCAAAAATCGGATCCATTCGCGCTGAGGCCAATGGATCGTGCGCAGGTCGGAAGCATTTTAACTGTTCAGTCTCCTACCCGTCATCGCGAGGATCCGCCAGCTGGCGGAGACGAAGCGATCTCATTGTTATATTTGCAAAGAGATCGCCGTCCGCCAGCAGTCGGACAGGCGCATCCGCCATGCGGCGGCTGCTCGCGATGACTGGTAAGATTTCATCAAACGGGAATAACTGAATAGTTACAGTTACGAATCATCTTTCAAAATGTACCTAATTTTCCAGCGAAATGCAAGCGGCAACCTTTTGGCCCGTTTTGCGGTTAAAACAAGTAGCATGGACAGGATACGCCAAATACTTCGGCTGGGGACTGAGGACTCTTTACGGCAATTGCACGAGTTTTTTCAGAAAATGCTCGGCCTGGCCTTTTACGATTTGAACCTGCAGGCGCACCGCGACGCCCACGTCTATCTGGCCGATCGTCTCACCTTTTTTGCCCGTACGGATCATCTTTACCGCATCAAATCGCTGCCCGACTGGAAACTCGAAACGGTGGTGGAAATTTTGCTGCAACTGGAATCGGCGCGGCAGGGCGACATCCTGCTGAAACAGCACGAGGAATGGCTGGTGTTGCGGCACATCGGCGATTTCACACTGTTCATGACCGGCATGTTCCGCGAATACGTACAGCGCATCGGGGTGATGGATTTTTACCAGACCAAAGGCAAAGAGGCGTATGCCGATCTGGCCGGACATCTTGGCCGCGGCGGGTTTCAGGAGGAAGAGCGGCTTTTTTCCGGACTGAACCAGTATTTCGAGTTGTACACCGGGGCCATCGATTACATGAAGAAGGTGTATTTCCACTACGAGCCCATCGACCGCATGCTGAAATCGGTCATCGATGCGCTGAGCCGGTGGTGATTTGTATTTTTTTGCGTTATAGGATAAAATTCTCGCAGAGGTATATTCTCGTTGTGAAGCCGCCGAGCTTGTGGGGCGGCTTGTCTGCAGAAACATTATATGCCCCCGGCCCTACAAAGGGGCGGGGCTACACGGCAACCATCATCCATCACGGTTATCCGTGTTCCATCCACGTAAATCCGTGGCTATCAAAAAATAGACACCCCACCTGTCCCCCCTGTCATGTCTCAGGCCAATTGAGGCAGACAGCACCTCCCCCATCAATTTCCACCCATTCACGTGTTCTGGTACAGTTCTACTTGCCCGGCCAACACAAACGATCATACATTTTTGCACACTCGACCTTTGTAAATTTTCGATTGATCTTTTGAACCTATGGCAGTATTCCATTCCATTAACCTCGAGGCATACCATGCAATTCAAACATTGGCTTTGGACGTTTGTGAGTCTATTCATGGTGTTATCCGCTCTGTCCAGCATGCAGGCGCAATCCCTCCGCAGGTTTGCCGAAATTTCAGGGCATGATTTCGGCGAGCGCATCAGTCTGCACCGCGAAATGGAGGCATACGTGCAGTATCTCGCCGAGCATTCGCCGCGGGTCAAAGTCGTGCATCAGGGCAGGACGTGGGAGCAGCGGTCGCAATACGCGGTGATCATCACAGCGCCGGAAAACCACCAGCGGCTGGAAGAAATCCGGCGGGGCATTGCGCGGCTGGCCGATCCGAGGCTGCTCAGCGAAGCCGAGGCCGATCAATTAATCCGCTCGCTGCCGGCGGTGGCCTATTTAGGCGGCTCCATCCACGGATTCGAGCTCTCCGGCAGCGAAGCCATGCTGAAGCTCATCGAGCGCCTCGCCACCCGCGACGATCCGGACACGCGCACCATTTTGCAGAACCTGGTGGTGGTCATCGATCCCATGTTCAATCCGGATGGCCGCGACGCCTTTGCCCAGTACAACCATCAGACGCTTGGCCGCGAGCCCAATCCCCGGCGTGAGGACTGGAACAACCAGTTCCGGCGCTGGGAAGCGCTGAAATTCCGCACCAACCACTACTTTTTCGATCTGAACCGGGACTGGTTTGCGCACACGCAGATCGAAACGCGCAACCGCATCAAAACCGTGTTGCAATGGCATCCGCAAATTGCGGTGGATGCGCATGAAATGGGCTCCGATTTCGAGTTTTATTTCGATCCGGCGACGCAGCCCAACCATGTGTACTATCCCGAATACGCGCGCCGCTGGCTGAAACGTTTCGGCCGCGCTTATGCCGCCGCGTTCGATTCCGCCGGTTTTGAATTCATGACCCGCGAACGCTACAATTATTACTATCCAGGTTACACCACGTCGTGGACCAGCTACCAGGGCGCGGCAGGCATGCTGTTCGAGCAGGGCTCCAGCCGCGGTCTGGCCATCACGCGTCGCGACGAATCGGTGCGCACCCTGGCGGAGGCGATGCAGCATCATTACCTCGGCGCGCTGACGGCCCTGCGCACGGCGGCCCGCGAACGTGCGACGCTGCTGGCCGAGTATTATCACGCCCATATGGATGCGCTGGAAGATGGCCGCAAAGGCATTCGGCGGTATCTGCTGCCCCCGGGCGGCGATCCCGGCCTCACTGTCGAGGCGGTTGCCTTGTTGCTGCGCAACGGCATCGAGGTCCACCGCCTGCGTGAACCGGTGACCCTGTCGCAGGTACGCGACCGCGAAGGGCATACCGTGGGCCAGTATCGCTTTCCGGCCGGAACCTACGTGATTGAAGCGGCGCAGCCGCGCAACCGGCTGGTGCGCGTGCTGCTGGAACCCGACGCGCCATTGCCGCAGGCGTTCCTGAACGAAGCCCGGCTGCGGGCCGAACGCGGCGAAAATCCACGCTTTTACGACATCACCGCCTGGTCGCTGCCGCTTCTGTTCAACATTCCGGGCTACTCTGCCGCTGACGGCCGTCGCCTGCCGGCGGAGCGCATCGACGCACCCGGCCCGGTGGCCATGGCTTTTGACCGCGCTGGCTATGCATACATTCTGGACGGCAGGCAGGCGCATACCATGGCCGCGCTGTACCATCTGGCCGTACGCGGCTACCGCGTGTCCATGACCTTTCGCGAAACGCGCATTCAGGGACAGTCCTTTCCCGGCGGCTCGGGCGTGGTGCGCGTGGGCGACAATCCGGAGGACATTCACGAGGCGGTAAAGGCGTTGGCGGAGCGATATCACATTCGCGTGTATCCGGTGCACACCGGCCTCAGCGATGAAGGCTATCCGGCGCTGGGCTCCGAACACGTGCGGCCGGTCAAACCCAACGACATCGCCATCGTCGGCGAGCATCCCATCAGCGGCTATTCGTTCGGCCATGCCTGGTTCGTGCTCGACCGCCAGTACGAAATTCCGGTGACGGTGCTGCGGGCCTGGGCGTTGCCCTCGGCGCCGCTCAAGCGCTATTCAACGCTCATTCTGCCGCACCTGAATCGCGGCGAATTCAAGCGGGTGCTCGGCCAGCGGGGCATGCAACGGCTGAAACACTGGGTGCAGGACGGCGGCGTGCTGGTGGCCATTGGCGATGCGGCGCTGTTCGTGGCCAAAGACCTCAAACTGGCTGCCGTGAAATCCTGGGCCGACACGTCGGACAACCCCGCGGCGCGCAACCAGTTGCCCATGCTCACGCCGGGCGCATTTTTGCGCACGGAGCTGCTCGAAGGCCACTGGCTCACTGCCGGCTATGCCGGCGACTTCCCGACGCTGGTGTACTCCTCACGCATCCTGCTGCCGCCTAACGGTCCAACTATATTGCCGCAGCGCAAGGTCGTGGCCCGCTTTACCGCGAAAACGAACCGATTGCGCATGGCCGGGCACATCTGGCCGGATGTGGCCGAACGCACGGCGGGCGGGGTGTTTTTGTACGAACAAAAGCATGGCCGGGGACGGGTGATTCTATTCGCGGAGGACCCCAATTTCCGCGGCTACTGGCGGGGCGCAGACCGATTGTTTCTGAACGCCGTGCTGTTCGGCGCCAGCGCGCCGTGATGCGGCTTATCGGGAATGGCGATGAAATAGATTTAGACGAGCATAAAGAGGTTCACCGGAAAGAGCCATTTCAAGTATCCGTCCAGCCACTAAACCACGGTCATTGCGAGTCTCCGGCGCCAGGCAGAGACGATTTAATCTTATGCAGATATGCGAGCAGATCGGCATCCGCCAGCAGTCGGACCGGCGCGGCCGCCTGCCTCACAAACGCAGGTCGTTGGCCGATCCGAGCAAGACAGCAAGGATTCACGGGGCTTCTCTGGTTCTCCTTTTTCTTGGCGAACAATCCATGCACGTAAGGCCTTGCCCTTTTGCGCATTGCGGCCCTTCTTACTGGGGCAAAATTCAACAAAGCTCTGCATCCCTGCGAGAGACTCTACCCTCCGCGCTTCCCCTGCACGCTCTGATACCCCACCGGCACCACGATCAGCATAAGCGGGCCTTCACTGAAGTATCTTGAATCGAATCGACTTTTGAACCTCGAGCCCCGCCACCAGATCCCGCACCCGCACCACCAGCGTGTGCTCCCCCGGCTCCAGGCCGGAAAAATCCAGCGAGGTGTACTGCGGCACATGCCGGTTGCTGCTGGTGTAATCATAGGACAGCGACAGGCTGGACTTTTTGCCGCCAAACGGATTGAGCGCCGACAGCAGCGCCAGCACGCCGGACGGGCCTTTCTGCTCCACCTCATACGTCACCCGGTAGCGCGCCGTGCCGGTTTCGTCCAGAAACAGGCCGTAAATCTCGAAATACACGAAGATGGGCTGCTGCCGCACGATGAAGCGGTAGGGATACGGCCGTACGTACAGGCCGTGTTTGATAAAGCCTTTTTCTTTATCCTCTGCAGTAGCAAGGCGCACCATCGAAGCCAGTTCGATGTCGCTCATACTCAACCGGTCTTGCGGAAACTCCGGCACCGCCACCAGCATCTGCATCATCCCCCGCTGGTTGGTCTGCGGACTCTGGATATCTAACGCCACGCGGTAGGTATCGGGTTGGAGGAAGAAGGTGAGCTGGCCGAGGTAGTCTTTAAGCGATAAAACGGCGGCCAAATTAAGCGCAATGATCTCTATTTTGCGAACGACAAGCTGATAATTTTTCGTGAATACAGAAAAATACATCTTGATGTCTCGGTGGGAATCTTCCTGA
>JAUZRQ010000069.1 GCA_030950365.1 Candidatus Zhuqueibacterota bacterium
GCCCGCGAGGCCGGCGTAAAATTCGAAATCGTGGATGACATGGATGCGGCGTTTGAGGGAGCAGATATCGTCTATCCCAAGAGCTGGGGCATTGAGGCGCTGTTCCACAAGCCGGAAGAGGCGCTGCGCATTGCGGAGCAATACAAAGACTGGATTTGCGACGAGCGCCGCATGAAGCTGGCCAAGCAGGAGGCCATTTACATGCACTGCCTGCCGGCCGACCGCGGCAACGAGGTGACCGATGCTGTCATTGACGGCCCGCAATCGGTGGTGTACCAGGAAGCGGAAAACCGCCTGCACACCGCCAAGGCGATCATGGCGCTGACGATGTAACACAGGCATTTCTGCCTGTGATTTTCTGAACCGCCGAGATCGCAGAGGGCGCGGAGAGAATTTTTTTCACCACAAAGGCACAAAGAGCACAAAGGAAAAAACAAAATATTATAGGGCGCTACAGCGTCCTTCCCATTTTGAGCCGTGCGATTCATCGCGCGGCGGGGTGGCTGATTCTGAGTCGTGCGATTCATCTGATGAACCGTGCGATGCCTCACACGGCATTTTTAACACAAGGATACGAAAAATGGCGGATTCGCTACAGCAATTCGACCTTCTCATCCGCAACGGTCAGATGGTGACGGCCTATGGCGAACGGCGCGCGGATATTGGCGTGAAAGATGGAAAAATCGTTGCCATTGAATCCGACCTCGGTGGTGAGGCGCGGCGAGTCATCGATGCGGCTGGCTGGCTGGTGCTGCCCGGGGTGATCGATCCGCACACGCACATGGGCATTCCCATCAAAGACACCACTTCGGCGGATGATTTCGCCAGCGGCTCCGAAGCGGCGGCCTGCGGCGGCGTGACCACCATCTTCGATTTCACCGTACAGGAAAAGGGACAATCCTTGAAAGAAGCCCTGGAAGTGCGCCTGCAAAAAGCCCGCGACCGCTGCTCGGTGGATTACGGCATCCACGTGAACGTAACCGACGCGCCGGAACGCTGGCTGGAGCAGATTCCGGAGCTCATCGCCGCAGGCTTCCGCAGCTTCAAGGTGTTTTCCACCTACCGCGAGGCCGGCATGATGGTCACCTGGGAGCAGTTCCGCCGTATTTTGCAGCAGGTGCATGCCCACGGCGGATTGCTGCTGCTGCACGCGGAGGACAACGCGCTGGTGGAATCGCAGACGGCGGCGAATGTAAATGCCGGCCGGCTGGCGCCCATATACCACGCGCGCAGCCGCACCGCGGAAGCCGAGGCGAAGGCCGTAAAGCAGGCGGCGGAGATCGCCGGCGAGCTGGGCGCGCGGCTGTACATCGTGCACCTGAGTAGCCGCGCCGGACTGGAAGCCGGGCTGCGGGCGCGCGAGCAGGGGGTGGATATTTTGCTGGAAACCTGCCCGCAGTATTTGCTTCTGGACGAGTCGAAATACAGGCAGCCGAACGGACACTATTTCATCACCACGCCGCCGCTGCGCACGCGCGACGACGCCGAAGCCCTGTGGCAGGCCCTGCGCGACGGCCATATCGACACCGTGGGCACCGATCACTGTCCGTTCACCCGTGCGCAGAAAGAGTCCGGCAGTGGGAAATTCCACCTAACGCCCAACGGCCTGCCCGGGGTGGAGACGCTGCTGCCGCTGCTGTACACCTACGGCGTGGCCGAGGGGCGCATTGCGTTGCCACGACTGGTGCAGGTGCTGGCGAAACGCACGGCCGAGATTTTCGGTCTCACCGATCGCAAGGGCGACATCCGCGTCGGCGCCGATGCCGATTTGGTGATCTGGAATCCCAATGAGGAAACGGCCATCGCGGCGGAAAACCTGCACGGCCAGGCCGACTGGTCGCCGTACGAGGGCATGCGCATCGCCGGGCGGGTGGAGTACACCCTTTTGCGCGGACAGGTGCTGGTGGAGCAAGGGGAGTTTGTGGGCGAACGGGGAAAAGGTGAATTGCTTCGGAGATGAGGAAAGGGTGGTTTTACAGGCTCAGCAAATACACAAGCTTTTTGCACAAATGGGTTAAAAAGTATTCTCTCGCAGAGCTGCAGAGAGCGCAGAGGAAAGCGATTTGCGTTGATTCTGTAGTCGCGCCCCCTTGTGGGGCGCTTGTTGGACCCGGTATCTGCCCAATCAAGCCGCCCACAAGGGGCGATGGCTACATGGAATAAAACGCTTTTAGAACGTAAAAAGCCCAACGGATCACGACCGCCGGGCTTATTTGTGGTTATCGCTCAATGCGATTCAGTTTCACGATGATTTTCAAGTGATCACGGCCGCGGAATTCCTCGGGCTCCAGAACCTTTAAATAATCTCGAAATCCCCGGCGGGTGATTTGAATCACATGGCCTTCCTTGCGGGAAACGGTTGCGCGAATCGGCGTCTGGCCGACAAACCGATCGTCCACAAACACATCCGCGCCAACGGGAACCGAATTGATTTGCAGAATCACCGCCTCGGCGCCCATAACCGGTACATCTGAATGCGATGAGGTGTGAACATGTTCATGGCCGTGATGCTTCGGAGTCAGGATGGGGGACTTGCTGGTGAGGCTCCGTTCCTCTGGCTGCGGCGCCGGCGCCGGGGCTTGCGTCATCTGCGGCGCGGACGCGCTCAGCGGCACATAACGCAACGAAAAAAAGTTTTTCTTTTTCGTCGGGAAACCGCTGGCGTTTTTCTGCAGGCGGATGAACAGCTCCGTCCGCTGGTTGGGCAATACCTTCACCGGCTCATCGGTGACAATAGCATACACGTGCTCTTTCCAGAATCCCACCACATGATACTCCGCCTTGACCTCATAAATGCCCGGCTGCAATCGCAGCGAATACTCATAGGACGACTGCAGATTGTGCTCAGGCGCGTCCGGCGCAATTTCTTTCCCGTTGATGTACAGCGTCACGAAATTACGATAGCTGCTGCCGGCATCGGCCACGTTGTCGATTTGGATGTGCAGATTCACCGGCATTTGCGCCTGTTCTCGCTCGGGCAGGGGAGCGATCGGCCGGAGTTTTTGCGAAGCTTTCTGGGTGGTCAGGCGGCCGCTGCTGCACGCAGCAAACAGGACAGAGGCAGACAGCAAAATGCCGAAAAAGAGTGTGCTTCGATGCATATCGTCCTCCAAACAGTTCCTGAGGTGCAAATTCGGCGGGATTGTGCAGCTCGCGCCACGGCAAAACCACCGGCATGCGAGCCCATCGGCTTTTTCATCGCGATGTTCATTTTTTAAACGCCGATCGCCGAAATTGGTTCATCCCCATGGCGACTGGATCGAAAAGATTTGCAGGCCTTCCGGTGAGTGTTTATTTTGGTTCTATATCGTTTGGTATGGGTCGTTCTTCGACAGGATCAACAGGATCGATAGGATGATTCTCATTCCCGGGGATTCATCCACTTTTGCCATGCTTTTTTCCTGTTTATCCCGTAAATCCTGTCATCAAAAGAGCAAGCAACTCCTACACTTCAACATAAAGCGTTTGTTTTTGAACCGGAACGTCAAACCGGAGGTCAAGAAGCCATGAAATGGGTTGCAATAACAGCGATTGTGATGTTCGTCATGGCGGCGGGCAGCGTGGCTGGTGATCGTCTCACGGGCAAAGCCTTCGCCACGCGCTCGGTGGTGATCGCCAAACACGGCATGGCGGCCACCAGCCATCCCCTGGCCACACAGGTCGCGCTGGATATTCTCAAAAAAGGCGGCAACGCCATCGATGCAGCCATTGCGGCCAATGCGGCCATCGGTCTGATGGAGCCCACCGGCAACGGGATCGGCGGCGATCTGTTCGCCATTGTGTGGATCAACAAGGACAAAAAGCTGTATGGCCTTAACGCCAGCGGCCGTTCGCCGTATGCGCTGACGCTCGAAGAGTTCAAAAAGCGCGGCCTTAAGAAAATCCCGACCTTCGGGCCATTATCGGTTTCGGTGCCGGGCTGTGTGGATGGCTGGTTTGAGCTGCACAAGCGGTTTGGCAAACTGCCCATGAAGGAGATTCTGGCGCCGGCGATCCGCTATGCGCGCGAAGGTTTCCCGGTGACACAGGTGATTGGCTATTACTGGCAAATTGCGGAAAAGCGCATTCAAGCGATGAAGGAGGTGCCAGAATATTACCGGAATTTCGTCAAAACCTATTTGCCCAATGGCCGGGCGCCGCGCGAAGGCGAGATTTTCCGCAATCCGGACCTGGCGCGCACGCTGGAAATGATTGCCAATGAAGGTCGCGACGTCTTTTACAAAGGCGATATCGCGCGAACCATCGACGCCTATTGTAAGCGGGTGGGCAGTTTCCTGCGGTACCGGGACCTTGCTGAACACACGTCCAAGTGGGTGGAGCCGGTATCCACAAACTACCGCGGTTATGATGTGTGGGAGTTGCCGCCGAACGGTCAGGGCATCGCGGTGCTGCAGATGCTCAACATCCTGGAAGCCTATGATTTGAAAGCCATGGGGCACAACAGCGCGGACTATTTACATCACCTCATCGAGGCCAAGAAAATCGTTTACGAAGATCGCGCCAAATTTTATTCGGATCCGGATTTCAACGAACTGCCGATCCAGCAGCTTATTTCCAAAGAATACGCTGCCGAGCGCCGCAAGTTGCTGAATCCGCGCCGGGCCTCGCGTCAGATTCCGGCCGGCGATCCGAAGCTGGAGTCGGGCGATACCATTTACCTCACCGTGGCCGACGATGAGCGCAACATGGTATCGCTGATTCAGAGCAACTACAGCGGCTTCGGCTCGGGCCTGGTGCCGGACGGACTGGGCTTCGGCCTGCAAAACCGCGGCGCGCTCTTCACGCTGGAAGATGGCCATTTCAACGTGTATGCGCCGCACAAACGGCCGTTTCATACCATCATCCCGGCGTTTGTAACCAAAGACGGCAGGCCGTTTCTCAGCTTTGGCGTGATGGGCGGGGCCATGCAACCGCAGGGTCACGTGCAGATTCTCTGCAACATCATCGATTTCGGCATGAACGTGCAGGAGGCAGGGGATGCGCCGCGATTCCGGCATTTCGGTTCGTCGCAGCCCACGGGTGAAATCATGATCGACGGCGGCGAGGTGGCGCTGGAATCGGGCATTCCCATGGAAGTGATGCGCGAACTGGTACATCGCGGTCATCGCATTCGGTTCGTCAGCGGCAGTTTCGGCGGCTATCAGGCCATCATGTACGATGCAAAAAACGACGTGTATCACGGCGCCTCGGAATCGCGCAAGGACGGTCAGGCGGCCGGGTACTGAGCTGGTGCTCGCAGTGGGCCGCCGAAGCGATTGAAGAGGATCGGTTAATCCCTGCGTCCGGGATTGCCAGAGAAGGTGGCTTGAGATTTCGGCAAGGCCATCGTTAGTGGGTTTTTCGCCACGGATGGACGCGGATGAGGGCGACAGGGTGCGCCACGCTATTTTGTGATAAAACGAATGGGTATCGCATCGCGGTCGCTTGCGATGACGGAGCCGAACTCCGCTATTGGCTGTTGCAGAATGGCGCGATCGGCCAATTCGAAAATCCTGTTCATTCCGTCCAACGATTTTTATTGGCAGATAAACAGGATTTGCAGGATTGGGTCAAAATGGAAATTGAAACAATGCACTCCGGCAACCATATTGGCTTATCGTTTGGCGTTTGTGGCATTAACAATTTCGGCAACAAAGCAATTACCGAAAATAAACCGACTGAGGAAGAAAAATCATTGTTTCTTTGGGAAATTTTCAATAATTTTAACTTTACCGATCGAACGCCTCTGTTTGTTCCCGGGCGGAACGTTGGATCGACAGGCAAAATGGAGAGATAGCGACTGGACGTCCTGTGTTGATAAGCGATTTATCTGGAAAGGAAGCATGAATGGCAGAAAAAGTGAAGACGTACGATGTAGGGGATGAAATTTTTACTTATTGTGGCAGATGCAAGTCCGACATGTACCATGTGATCACCAAGGTCGCCAGCGGCCAG
The DNA here is from genome assembly GCA_030950365.1 of Candidatus Zhuqueibacterota bacterium. GTDB lineage: Bacteria > Zhuqueibacterota > Zhuqueibacteria > Zhuqueibacterales > Geothermadaptataceae > Hydrothermovivens. The sequence goes on from JAUZRQ010000069.1 coordinate 5,935, forward strand.
ATCAAAAAGGTGATGTGCAAAGGCTGTAATTACGATCATACCTATAAGGAGCCAGCAGGCGTGAAAGAGCAGACTGCGACGAAAGCCGTCGCCGAAAAACCAGCAAAAACCGCCAGTAAACGCGGACGCAAGAAAAAAGACTGGGAAAGTTTGCAATCGGATCTGAATGAAGAAGAAATTGTGGAGTATGCCATTGACCGCGATTTCAGCGAAGCGCGAGCCATCCGGCACAAAAAGTTCGGCGTGGGCATCGTTCACAAAGTGCTGTCCAATGAACACATCGAGGTGATTTTCAAAGACGGAACGCGCGTGTTGGTGCACAATTACCAGATGCAATAATCGGATGCGTCATCCCGGCACACAATTGTGGAGCGATGCCGTAAGCGACGAAGGCCACGAGCCGGGAGACGTCAATCAAAAACGGTAAGGTGCATGCCATGGCCGATCACCATCACACCATAAAACCGGCCGTCCGGCCAAAACAGTATTGCGAAGTCGATTTCATCCTCAATGGCGATCCCGTGCATGTCTCGGTTCCGGCGCACTGGACCCTGCTGGAGGTGCTGCGTTATCAGCTTTATTTAACCGGCACCAAACAGGGCTGTGATAAAGGCGATTGCGGCGCCTGCACGGTGCTGCTGGATGGCGAGCCCGTGTTGAGTTGCCTGATGTTGGCCGCCACCCTGGAGGGCAATCACGTCACCACGGTGGAGGGGCTGGGCATCGGGGGTGAGCCGCATCCGCTGCAGGACGCCATGGACGTGACCGGCGGCTCGCAATGCGGGTTTTGCAATCCGGGCATCATGCTGTCCGCCGTGCCACTGCTTGAGGAGCGGCGGCCCATCACGCGCGAGGAAGCCGCGCGCGCCATCAGCGGCAACCTGTGCCGCTGCACGGGCTACCGCAAAATTCTGGATGCCATTCTTCTGGCCAATCAAAAACGGCTGGCCGAATCCCCTGAAAACGGAAAATAATCGAATTCAAGTCGAGTGAGCGAAATGCTACACGAAGCCTGGGTCATCGATGCCGTTCGCACGCCGATCGGAAAATACGGCAAATCGCTGGCGGGAGTGCGTCCGGATGATCTCGGCGCGCATGTGCTGAAAGCGCTGATGCAGCGCACGGGTATGGCCCCGAAAGAGGTGGAAGACGTGTATTTCGGCTGCGCCAACCAGGCCGGCGAGGACAACCGCAATGTGGCTCGCATGGCGCTGCTGCTGGCCGGTTTTCCGGAAGAGGTGGCCGGATGCACCGTGAACCGGCTGTGCGGCAGCGGTCTGGAGGCGGTGGTGGAGGCGGCGCGCGCGATCATGGTCGGCGAGGCGCATGTGTATGTGGCCGGCGGGGTGGAATCCATGAGCCGGGCGCCGTGGGTCATTCCTCGCGCCGAACGCGCGTTTCCGCGCGGCAATCTCACCGGTTACGATACCGCCCTCGGCTGGCGGCTCACCAATCCGAAAATGATCCAACTGGGACACACCGATTCCCTCGGCCAGACTGCCGAAAACCTGGCTGAGAGGTACAGCATTCCCCGCGAAGCTCAGGACCGATTTGCGCTGCATTCCCACCAGAAAGCCATCCGGGCCACCGATGCCGGCCGGTTCCTGGATGAAATCGTACCCATTGCAACGGTCGAGGGCGTGGTGGAGGTGGACGAGTGTCCGCGGCGGGATACCTCGCTGGAAAAGCTGGCCACGCTGAAACCGGCGTTCAAAAAGGACGGCACCGTCACCGCAGGCAACTCGAGCCCCCTCAATGACGGCGCTGCGGCCCTGCTGTTGGTGTCGGCGGAATATGGCCGCGCGAACGGCCTGCAACCGCTGGCGAAAATTCGGGCCTCGGCCGTGGCCGGGGTGCCGCCGCGCATCATGGGCATCGGGCCGGTGCCGGCGACGAAAAAGGCGCTGGAGCGCGCCGGACTTTCGCTGAGTGATATGGATTTGATCGAGCTCAACGAGGCGTTTGCGGCGCAATCGCTGGCGGTGTTGCACGATTTGCAAATCGATCCGGAGGATCCTCGACTGAATCCCAACGGCGGCGCCATTGCGCTGGGGCATCCGCTGGGCTGTTCCGGCGCGCGTATCGCTACCACCCTGTTGCACGAGCTCAAACGGCGCGACGACAGCCAATTCGGCCTGGCGACAATGTGCATCGGCGTGGGGCAAGGCATTTCGGTGGTGTTTGAAAAGGTGTGATGTGGGTTGGGATAAAAAAGGTAACTATTCAATTATTCCCGTTTGATGCAATTTTGCCAGTCATCGCGAGTAGCCGCCGCAAGGCGGTTGCGCGGCGATCTCTTTGTAAATAGAACAATAAGATCGCGTCGTCTCCGCCAGCTGGCGGATCCTCGCGATGACGGGTAGGAGACTGAACAGTTACTAAAAAAGAATGGGGCTTTTTCAATAATGGTTCAAGGCCGCGGATGGAACACGGATGGCGAATAGCAGTGGCAGGATATTGGTTGTTCGATTTTCGGGAACAAGGCCAGAATTTTGCTTGAACTCACCGCCCACAAGGGGCGGGGACTACATAATAATTTTCAAGGTGCGGGACTCCATAGCTAAAAAGAGCTGATTCTATAAACTTTGCAGGTGCAATCATGGCAGGAAATCATAAATCCGGGGCAAAGCAAGCGCCCGAGCAGCAGCCGCTGCGCGTGGTGGGCACGCGCCACCGCCGGGTGGACGGCATGCCGCGACTGACCGGCGAGGCCAAATATGCCGACGACATCATGTTACCGCGCATGCTGCACGGCAAAATCCTGCGCTCTCCGCATGCGCACGCCCGGATCAAATCCATCGATACCCGCGAGGCCGAAGCGCTTGACGGCGTGTATGGTGTGATTACCGGCAAGGACCTGCCCGTCAAATACGGCATTTTACCCTGGACCCAGGATGAAACCGCGCTGGCCGTGGATCGGGTGCGCCACGTGGGCGAGGCGGTGGCCGCGGTGGCCGCCCGGGATGAAGAGACGGCGCTGGAAGCCCTGCGGCGGATTAAGGTCGAATACGAGCCCCTGCCAGCCTATTTCGAGCCCGAAGACGCGCTGCAGCCGGACGCGGTGCCGATTCATCCCAATCCCAAAAAGAAGGGTAATGTGTCCAAGCATGTGCTGCTGGAATTTGGTCAGGTGGAGGAGGATTTTGAAAACGCCGAGGTGGTGATCGAAGGCGAGTATTTCTTTCAAGGCACCACCCACGGCGCCATCGAACCGCACTGCGCGGTGGCCCATTACGACGCGCAGGGCTTTCTCACCGTGTGGTCCTCCACGCAAATTCCGCACTACCTGCACCGCGAACTGGCGCGTGTGCTCGAGCTGCCGCAAAACCGCATCCGGGTGATTCAGCCCAACGTGGGCGGTGCGTTTGGCGGCAAGAGCGATCCGTTCGATCTGGAGTTTTGTGCCGCCAGACTGTCGATGATCACCCAGCGGCCGGTGAAGATTCTCTATACGCGTGAGGAAGTGTTTTACGCCCACCGCGGCCGGCATCCGATGAAAATGCGATATCGCACCGCGGTCGATCGCTCTGGCCGTATCCGCGCGCTGGATGCGAAAATCCTGATCGACGGCGGGGCGTACAGTTCCTATGGTCTGGTGACCACCTATTATTCCGGACAGCTATTGGCAGCGCCGTATCAGCTAAGCAGTTTCCGCTTCGAGGCCACGCGCGCGTTTACCAATAAGCCAGCCTGCGGCCCCAAACGCGGGCACGGCGCGGTGCAGCCGCGGTTTGCCATGGAAGTGCAGCTCGATAAAATCGCCCATGCGCTGGGCATCGATCCCATCGAACTGCGGCGCATGAACGCGCTGCCGCCGTTCGCTAAAACGGTCAATGAAATGCAGACCCGGTCCAACGGCTTTCTGCAGTGCCTCGATGCGGTGGAAAAGGCCAGTAACTGGAAACAGCGTTACGGCAAACTGCCGTTTGGGCGCGGACTCGGTGTGGCTGGCTCCACGTATATCAGCGGCACCAACTACCCCATTTATCCCAACGACATGCCGCAATCCGGCGTGCAAATTCTGCTGGACCGCAGCGGCCGGGTGACCATTTACTCTGGCATTTCGGAGATCGGCCAGGGGTGCAACACCGTGCTGGCGGTGGTGGCGGCCGAACAGCTCGGCGTGGAGCTCGGCGATATCCGCGTGGTGGCGGCCGATACCGATCTGACGCCAGTGGATCTCGGTGCGTATTCCAGCCGCATCACTCTGATGGCCGGCCAGGCCTGCTTTCAGGCCGCGGAAAAGCTCGCGGCGCAAATCAGGCAATCGGTGGCGAAGCGGTGGGAGTGCCAGCCACAGGAAGTCGTTCTTGGCGAAGGCCAGGCGCTGCATATCAGCGATACGGATAAGCGCGTGCCCATTGCGCAGGCGTTTATCTGGGCGGAAGAGGATCACGGCACGCTTTCGGCGGTGGGCTACTGGCAGACCATCAAGGAAGGCGTGCATGGCGAGTACCGCGGCGCGACCATCGGCGCGTCGCCGGCGTATTCGTACAGCGCGCACGTCGCCGAGGTCACCGTGGATGTGGAAACCGGCGTGGTGAAAGTGGAAAAAATCTGGGCGGCGCACGATTGCGGCAAGGCGCTGTCGCCGGTGTCGGTGGAGGGGCAGATCGAGGGCAGCGTGTACATGGGTTTGGCCGAGGCGCTGATGGAAGAGCACCGGGTGAAAGCCAATGACACCGGCCTGCTGGACGCGCCGAACCTGTTGGATTATCGCATGCCCACGGCGCTGGATACGCCAGACATCGAGTCGATCATCATCGAATCGAACGAGCCCATGGGGCCGTTTGGCGCCAAAGAAGCCGGCGAAGGGCCGCTGCATCCGGCCATTCCGGCCATCGCCAACGCCATTTTCGACGCCATCGGCGTGCGGGTGGATGAGCTGCCGATCACTCCGGCGAAAGTGCTGGCCGGTCTGCGGGCGCAACAGCATCAGGCCGCAGCCACGCCGAAAACCGCCCGCAAGAAAACCGCGTCGCCGGTGGAATCGGCATAGACAGAGAGAGTCTCAGATGGATTGCGACATGACTTGAACCGGAGGGATGTGATTTTGACGCCATCGACTTCAGCCGCGGCTGTGGATGTTCCGGCCACCGGGCAGGCCGCGGATCGTAATAAACGCATTGCGCGCTGGCTGTTTTGGGTCAGCGCCTCGATTTGCATCATGGTGGTGGTCGGCGGACTGGTGCGGCTCACTTATTCCGGGCTGTCCATCACCGAATGGAAAGTGATTACCGGCGTACTGCCACCGCTGACGCAGGAGCAGTGGTTGGGCGAGTTTCAAAAATACCAGCAGACCCCACAGTATCAGAAACTCTTTCCGGATATGACGCTATCCGATTTCAAATTTATTTACTACATGGAGTGGTTTCACCGGCTGCTGGGACGCATCGTGGGGTTGCTGTTTGCCATTCCGTTTTTCGTGTACTGGGCGCGCGGCTGGTTCCAGAAAAACGAGCTGCCGCGGTTTGTGGCCATCGGTTTGCTGTTCATGTTTCAGGGTTTTTTCGGCTGGTACATGGTGCAAAGCGGGCTGGTGGACCGGCCGCTGGTGAGTCACTACCGCCTGACCATTCATTTGCTTCTGGCGCTGGTGCTTTTGACCCTGGCGTTCCACACCGGCCTGTATTTCTGGCGCAAGGATCATCCTTTGCCGCGGCTGGAAACGGCGTCGGCGCTGCGTTTCTTCATCCGTTCCATGCCGGTGCTGCTGTTTGTGCAATTCGGCCTCGGAGGCCTGGTTGCGGGCCTGAAAGCCGGCGTGGTGTCGGACACGTTCCCGAAAATGGCCGGTGCCTGGATCCCGGATTTGATTTATTCCATGCAGCCGTGGTACAAAAATTTGTTCGAAAACTCGTTTACCATTCATTTCATGCACCGCTGGTTTGGCGTGCTGATTTTTCTGTATGCCTTTGCATTTGCTATTGTGATCTGGCGGCGGGGCATCCCGGAAGCCTTGAAAAACAGCCTGTATTTGCTCTGGGGATTGATCGCCCTGCAGGTGGTTCTGGGCGTGCTGACGATCTGGCTACACGTGCCGGTAGTGCTGGCGTCGCTGCATCAGTTGACCGCACTGCTGGTTTTTTTAACGTCAGTTTATTTATGGACGCTTCATAATAGAGCATGAGAGCGGTGAATTTAAGACTGGCTATAAGAATTGGAATAGATGCATTACGAAAGCTTGCCGCTTGCCGGCGGAACTCGAAAAAAAAGCATAATTTTACCACTGATTTCACAGATTGGCACTGATTTTTATTCAGCCACGGATGCACACGGATCGACGCGGCTGGGATAACGCAGAGCATCACGGGAAAGTCTTCGCTAAATAGGTGAAAATCATGAAAACCTGTTTAATTCATAAATATCTCACGAAAAGCCGCTAAGACGCAAAGAAACAATGAATTATGGGATTATGAAAGAAAATGTTTTGG